>JBBRVP010000026.1:0-45115 GCA_038246785.1 Jiangellales bacterium | reverse complement strand
GGCCCGGCGTGTCGGCCTGGCGTTCCACTCGAGGAGCCCTCCGGGCTGCGGGACGGGCACCGGGGGTGGCTCAGGCCCCGTCGAGGAGCTCACGGATGCGGCGCAGCCGCTCGGCGAGCTCGCCCTCCTGCCCCCGCTCGGTGGGCTCGTAGTAGCGCCGGCCGGCGACGACGCCAGGCGCATAGCGCTGCGCCACCACCCCGCGCGGGTCGTCGTGGGCGTAGCGGTACCCCACGCCATGGCCGAGCGCCTTCGACCCTGGGTAGTTCGCGTCGCGCAGGTGGGCGGGCACCGCTCCGACGAGGCCGGCGCGTACGTCGGCGCTCGCCCGCTCGATGCCGACGTACGCGGCGTTGGACTTCGGCGCCAGGGCGAGATGCACCACCGCCTGGGCCAGCACGATCCGCGCCTCCGGCATCCCGATGAGCGCGACCGCCTGGGCGGCGGCGACGGCCGTCTGCAGCGCTGTCGGGTCGGCCATGCCGACGTCCTCGCTGGCCGCGATGACGATGCGGCGGGCGACGAAGCGCGGGTCCTCTCCCGCCTCGAGCAGCCGCGCCAGGTAGTGCAGCGCCGCGTCGACGTCCGAACCGCGCATCGACTTGATGAACGCGCTGGCCACGTCGTAGTGCTGGTCGCCGTCACGGTCGTAGCGCACCGCCGCCCGGTCGACCGCGGCTTCGACCGTCGGCAGGTCGATCACGGCCGCCTCCCGGGCCGTGGCCGCTCCGGCGGCTGCCTCCAGGTAGCTCAGCGCCCGGCGTGCGTCACCCGCCGCGAGCCGCACGATGTGCTCGTACGCGTCGTCGTCGAGCGCCAGCGTCCCGCGCAACCCCCGCTCGTCGGCCAGCGCCGAGCGCACGACGTCGCCGACGTCGGCGTCGGTCAGCGGCTCGAGGGTGAGCAGGAGGGAGCGCGAGAGCAGCGGCGAGACGATGGAGAAGAACGGGTTCTCCGTGGTGGCGGCGACCAGGGTGATCCAGCGGTTCTCCACGCCGGGCAGCAGGACGTCCTGCTGGGTCTTGGAAAAGCGGTGCACCTCGTCGACGAACAGGACTGTCTGGGTGCCGCTGCGGACCAGTTCGCGGCGGGCCGCGTCGATGACGGCACGCACCTCCTTGACGCCCGCCGTCACCGCCGACAACTCGACGAAGCGCCGGACGGTGGCCCGCGAGACGACGTACGCGATCGTCGTCTTCCCCGTCCCCGGGGGGCCCCACAGCAGCAGCGACATCGGGGCGTCACCCTCGACGAGGCGGCGGAGCGGCGACCCTGGGGCGAGCAGGTGGCGCTGCCCGACCATCTCATCGAGCGTGCGCGGGCGCATCCGCACGGCCAGCGGGGCACCGGTGTGCGCACCATCCGCGCCCGCGAGGCTGCCCCCGCCTGGCCACACCGGGATCGCGGCCGGGCGTCCGGGGCCGTCGAACAGCGTGCCCTCGGCCACGGCGGCGAGCGTACGTCAGGCCGGCGCATGCCCGGGCGCGCGGCGACAGGGGGCTCGACAGCAGGCGGTCATCAGCTCAGCCCGACGCCGCGTCGGGGCGCACGTCGACGCCGGCCTCCTTGCGCTGGGCCGGCGTGATCGGCGTCGGGGCGCCGGTGAGCGGATCCTGGCCGCCGCCGCTCTTGGGGAAGGCAATGACGTCGCGGATCGAGTCGGTGTGGGCCAGCAGGGCGCAGATGCGGTCCCAGCCGAAGGCGATGCCACCGTGCGGCGGGGCGCCGTAGCGCAGCGCCTCGAGCAGGAAGCCGAACTTCTCCCGGGCCTCCGCCGCAGACAGCCCCATCACCGCGAAGACCCGCTCCTGCACGTCGCGGCGGTGGATGCGGATGGAGCCACCGCCGATCTCGTTGCCGTTGCAGACGATGTCGTAGGCGTAGGCCAGCGCCGACTCGGGATCGCTGTCGAACGTCGGCATGCTCTCCGGCTTGGGCGAGGTGAACGCGTGGTGCACCGCGGTCCACGCCCCGGAGCCGACCGCGACGTCGTGGGTCTCCGACACCGGCTCGAACAGCGGCGCGTCGACCACCCAGAGGAACGACCAGGCCGACGCGTCGACGAGCCCGCAGCGGCGGCCGATCTCCAGCCGCGCCGCGCCGAGCAGCGCCTGCGAGGGCTTGGCGAAGCCGGCGGCGAAGAATGCCGCGTCGCCCGCGCTCGCGCCGACGTGGGCGGCGAGGCCGTCACGTTCGGCGGCGGAGAGGTTCTTGGCGATCGGGCCGGACAGCCCGCCGTCGGGGCCGACGAGGGCGTACGCCAGCCCACGCGCCCCCCGCGCCTTCGCCCACTCCTGCCAGGCGTCGAGCTCGCGGCGGCTCGCCGCCGCACCACCCGGCATCACGACCGCGCCGACGTACGGCGCCTGGAACACTCGGAAGGCGGTGTCGCGGAAGTAGTCGGTGCACTCGACGATCTCGCGCTCGAAGCGCAGGTCGGGCTTGTCGGTGCCGAAGCGGCGCATCGCCTCCGCGTAGGTCATCCGCGGGATCGGGGTCGCGACCTCGTGGCCGACCAGCTGCCACAGGGCGACGAGCACCTCCTCCGACAGCGCGATGACGTCGTCCTGCTCGGCGAAGCTCATCTCCACGTCGAGCTGGGTGAACTCCGGCTGCCGGTCGGCGCGGAAGTCCTCGTCGCGGTAGCAGCGGGCGATCTGGTAGTAGCGTTCCAGGCCGGCGACCATGAGCAGCTGCTTGAACAGCTGCGGGCTCTGCGGCAACGCGTACCAGGAGCCCGGCTGCAGCCGCGCCGGCACGAGGAAGTCGCGGGCGCCCTCGGGCGTCGAGCGGGTCAGCGTCGGGGTCTCGACCTCGACGAAACCGTGCCGGTGCAGCACCTCCCGGGCAACCCGGTTGACCTCGCTGCGCAGCCGGATCGCCGCTGCGGGGGCCGGCCGCCGCAGGTCGAGGTAGCGGTAGCGCAGCCGCACCTCCTCGCCCACCTCGACGTGCTCGTCGACCTGGAACGGCAGCGCCGCCGCCTCGCCGAGCACCTCGACCGCGGAGGCGACGACCTCCACCTCGCCGGTCGGCAACGACGGGTTGGCGTTGCCCTCCGGCCGCACCGCGACCTCGCCGGTGACGCGAAGACACGACTCGGTGCGCAGGTCGTGGGCGACCCGCTCGTCGCGGACGACCACCTGCACCACCCCGGATGCGTCGCGCAGGTCGAGAAATGCCACGCCTCCGTGATCGCGCCGGCGCGCCACCCACCCGGTCAAGGTGACGGTCTGGCCGGCCGAGCCGGCACGCAGCGTGCCGGCCTCGTGGGTGCGGAGCACGAAGATCCTTTCGGGGCGGGGATCGCGGGTGGCATCGTACGGAGCGGGTCACGCCCCCCGCGACACGGTTGTGAGCGCCACGCAAACACGGTCGACACCGCGCCCGCGACCCGGAACCCTGGCGTCCGTGACGCTTGCGTGGCAGTGCACCGCCGTCGATGCCGCCGACCCCGTCCGCCTCGGCCGCTGGTGGGCCGAGGTGCTGGGATGGCGGGTGACGTACGAGGACCCGGAGGAAGTGGTGCTGGAGCCACCCGCCGGCACCCCCGCCGACGGGGTGTCGCCCGACCTCCTCTTCCTCGCCGTCCCGGACCCGAGGACGGTCAAGAACCGCCTGCACCTCGACCTGCGCCCCGACGACCAGGCCGCCGAGGTGCAGCGCGTCCTGGCGCTGGGCGCCCGCCGGGTCGACATCGGCCAGGGCGAGCAGACCTGGGTCGTGCTTGCCGACCCGGAGGGCAACGAGTTCTGCATCCTGCGCGCGCTCACCCCCGAGGAGCGCGCCGCCCCCTGACCACCTCTGCCCGCCCGGCGCCGCCGCGGCGCTTCCGTACGCATTTGGGGCTTGCGGGGTTGCGGAGGCTGCTGGGGTGCCCCTGCAGCCGCTGAGGTCGCAGGAGCCCCAAATGTGTACCGAAGGGCGGCGGATAGGGGGCGGGTGGGCCGGCGCGCGGGTGCCCGCTGCGGGTCGGTGGTCAGCGGGCGTGGACCTGCACCCGGAGGTCCTCCTCCGGAGGCGTCCAGGAGGTCGGGTCGGCGGGCACCTGCGCTCCGCTGCGGATGTCCTTCACCTCGTCGCCGTGCCCGCCGTCGCCAGTGCCATCGCCGGCCGCCGGTCCGGGGAACCACACGTACGGGATGCCGCGCCGCTCCGCGTGACGGATCTGCCGACCGTACTTCGCCGCCGAAGGGGCGACCTCGCAGGCGATCCCGCGCGCACGAAGGCTCTGCGCCACCGCGCCGCAACGGGCCCGGTCGTCTTCGGACGGCAACGCGACCAACACCGCCGACGGCACGCTGCGCGAGCCGGACAGGACACCGCGGGCCAGCAGCGGCGTGAGCAGCCGGGTCACCCCCAGGGAGACGCCGACGCCGGGGTAGGTCGTTCGCCCGTCGCTGGCCAGCGCGTCATAGCGCCCGCCCGAGCAGACCGAGCCGATCGACTCGAAGCCGGTCATCCGCGTCTCGTAGACGGTGCCGGTGTAGTAGTCAAGACCGCGCGCGATCCCCAGGTCGGCGACCAGAGTGAACGTCTCCGACCCCAGGGCCCGCGCCCCGTCGACGACCCGGACGAGCTCCGCCAGCCCTTCGTCGATCAGCGGGTGGGTGACGCCGAGCGCGCGTACGCGGTCGACGAAGGACGCGTCGGTGGCCACGACGTCGGCGAGCGCGAGGCAGGCCCGCGCCTGCGCCGGCGCAGCCCCGGCCTCGCGCTCGAGCAGCTCGCCGACCGCGTCCGGACCGGCCCGGTCGAGCTTGTCGACCGCGCGCATCGCGGCCGGCACGTCCTCCAGCCCGATCCCGAGGTAGTAGCCCTCGATGAGCTTGCGGTTGTTGACCTGCATCCGCAGCGGCGGCAGCGGCAGTCCCGCCAGCGCCTCGGCCATCACCTGGGCGACCTCCACCTCATGGTGGAACGCCAGCTGGTCCCGGTCGACGACGTCGACATCGGCCTGCACGAACTCGCGGTAACGACCCTCCTGCGGCCGCTCGCCGCGCCAGCACTTCTGGATCTGGTAGCGGCGGAACGGGAAGTGCAGGCGGCCGGCGTGCTCGAGCACGTAGCGCGCAAACGGCACCGTCAGGTCATAGTGCAGCGCGAGCGTGTCATCGTCGGCATCCGCCGCGGCATCGGCGTGCAGCCGCCGGACGGAGTAGATCTCTTTGTCGATCTCGCCCTTGGCGAGCAGCACCGACAGCGGCTCGACGGCGCGGGTCTCGATCGAGGCGAAGCCCCACAGCTCGAAGGTCCGCCGGACCCGGTCGAGCATGTGCTGCTCGACCGCCCGCTCGGCAGGCAGCTGCTCGGGGAAGCCGGACAGCGGCGCGACCCGGGCGCTCACGAGGACATGACCTGGAGCAGGTACGGGTTGCTCGCGCGCTCCCGGCCGATCGTCGTCACGCCCTCGTGGCCGGGCAGCACCAGCGTGTCGTCGGCCAGCGGCAGCACCTTGTCGCGCAGCGAGCGCATCATCGTCGCCAGGTCGCCGCCGGGCAGGTCCGTGCGGCCGATGCTGCCGGCGAAGAGCACGTCGCCGCTGAGCAGCGTGGCACTCACCTCCACCCCGCGCAGCCCGTCCGGTGCGCCGGGCAGCCCGAACATCACCGAGCCCTCCGTGTGCCCGGGTGCGTGACTGACCCGCACGTCCATGCCGGCGAGGCTCAGCAGCTCGGCGTCGACGACGCGGCGTACGTCGGCAGGCTCCCGCCACGCGGCCAGGGTCCCGAACTGCGCCTCCAGCATGGCCCGCATCGGCTCGCCGAGACTGCCGTACGGGTCGCGCAGCCGATAGCGGTCATCGCCGTGGATGTACGCGGCGACGCCGTGGGCGCCGCACACCGGCGTGACCGCGAACGTGTGGTCGAGGTGGCCGTGGGTGAGCAGGACGGCTGCCGGTCGCAGCCGGTGCTCGACCAGCAGCCGGCGCAGCTGCTCCTCGACGCCGATGCCGGGGTCGACGACGACGCACTCCTCGCCCGCCGCCGGCGCCACGACGTAGCAGTTGGTGCCGAACACGGGCGCGGGGAAACCGGCGACGAGCACGCGGACCTTCCGGTACGGGGACGGGCGGGGAGCCAGCCTACCGATCCGTAGACTCGCCTCCCGTGGCGTCCACGAGCCGGCGGCGACGGCAGCTCGCCCGCGAGCACGCCGAGCGCCAGGCGCAGCGCCGAGCGGTCGTCCACGAGCGGGCGGTCAAGCGCCGCCGCACGATCGCGACGGTGACCGCGGCCGTCGTGGCCGCCCTGCTCGTCGTGGGGCTCGTCGCCTGGGTCCGCAGCACCGGCAGTGGCCGGGCGGCGACCGCCGGTGCCACCGGGACTCCGCCGCCGAGCGCGTCCGCGCTGCCGGCGACCTGCACGTGGCGCCCCGCTCCGCCGCAGGGCGGCCAACGCGTCGCCCGGCCGCCGACGAAGCCCGAAACGCGCGGGACCTCGACGGCGACGATCACGCTCGAGGGCCTCGGCACCGTCGAGCTGCAGCTCGATGCCGCTCGGGCGCCGTGCGCGGTGACGTCCTTCCGGCACCTCGCCTCGACTGGCTACTTCGACTCCACCGCGTGCCACCGCCTCTCCACCAGCCAGAGCCTGCGTGTGCTCCAGTGCGGCGACCCGTCCGGCACCGGGCAGGGCGGCCCCGGCTACTCCTTCGCCGACGAGAGCATCGCGGGGGCGAAGTACCCGGCCGGCACCGTCGCCATGGCCAACAGCGGACCGGACACCAACGGCAGCCAGTTCTTCATCGTCTACGGCGACTCCCAGCTGCAACCCAACTACACGGTGCTCGGCACGGTGACCAAGGGGCTCGACGTCGTCGCGAAGGTCGCGGCCAAGGGCGTTCAGGGTGGTGGCACCGACGGCAAGCCGGTACAGCCGGTGGTCATCCAGCGGGTGAGCGTGGACCCGCCCGTCGCCGGGTCACCGACCCCCGCCGCCGCGTCCCCATGACCGACCCCGGCATGAACGACGCCGGCATGACCGACGCCGGCATGCACCATGACCCGGCGGCACCGCCGGCGGGCTCCGCCTCGCCGACGGTGGCCGAGAACGCCTGGGGCCGGGTCGACGCCGAGGGCACGGTCTACGTGCGCACCGCCGACGGCGAACGCGCTGTCGGCAACTGGCAGGCCGCCGAACCGGAGGCGGGGCTGGCCTTCTTCGTCCGCCGCTACGCCGACCTGGAGACCCAGGTCAGCCTGCTGGAGCAGCGGGTCGGCTCGGGAGCCGTCTCCCCCGAGGACGCCGCGCAGACGGTGGGGCGGCTCGCCGGACAGGTCGCCGGCGCCCAGGCCGTGGGCGATCTCGACGACCTGCTGCGCCGGCTGGCGGGCGTCCGCGGCACGATCGAGGAGCGCCGCGCGCAGCGTAGGGCCGAGCGGGCGAAGGCGCTCGACGAGGCGCGGGCGCGCAAGGAGGAGATCGCCGCCGAGGCCGAGCGGATCGCCGGCGGCAACGACTGGCGCCACGGCGCCGATCGGCTGCGGACGCTGCTCGAGACGTGGAAGGGCCTGCCGCGGCTCGACCGGGCCAGCGACGACGCGCTGTGGCGGCGCTTCTCCGGCGCCCGCACGTCCTACACCCGCGCGCGCAAGACACACTTCGCCGAGGTCGGTGAGCGGCGCGAGCAGGCGCGCGCGGTCAAGGAGGGGCTGGTCGCCGAGGCGGAGGAGCTCGCGACGTCGACGGAGTGGGGCGCCACAGCCGGGCGCTACCGCGACCTCATGGCCCGCTGGAAGGCGGTCGGTCCGGCGCCCAAGGGCATCGACGACGTGCTGTGGGCGCGCTTTCGCGCCGCCCAGGACCGCTTCTTCGCCGCGCGCGCGGAGCGGTTCGCTGCCCGTGACGCGGGCGAGCAGCAGGCGCTGGACGCCAAGTCGGCCCTGCTGGCGGAGGCGGAGGCCATGCTGCCGGTGACCGACGTCCGCGCCGCACGCGCTGCACTGCGCTCGGTCCAGGAGCGCTGGGAGTCGGCGGGGCGGGTGCCCCGCGACGCCACGCGCGGCGTGGAAGGACGGCTGCGGGCGGTGGAGGAGGCGGTGCGGGCGGCGGAGCGCTCGGCGTGGCAGCGCAGCGACCCGGCGGCGCGCGCCCGCGCCGAGGACGCGGTGGGCCAGCTGCGCAGCGCGATCGCGGACCTGGAGGCCGTGCTCGAGGCCGCCCGTGACCGGCACGACGAGCAGCGCGCCCACGACGCGGAGGCGGCGCTGGCGGCGCGCCGATCGTGGCTAGAGCAAGCGGAGCGGGTGCTGGCGGACCTGTCCTGAGGTCGCCGGTCAGGCCTGCACGGGCGGGCTGGTGATCCGATAGGCGTCGAAGACGCCGTCCACGGTACGCACGGCCTTGAGCACGTGCCCGAGGTGCTTGGGGTCGCCCATCTCGAACGTGAAGCGGCTCTTGGCGATGCGATCCCGGCTGGTCGTCACCGAGGCCGACAGGATGTTGACGTGCTGGTCGGACAGAACGCGGGTGATGTCGGAGAGCAGTCGGGAGCGGTCGAGCGCCTCGACCTGGATGGCGACGAGGAACACGCTGGATGCGGTCGGTGCCCACTCGACGTCGACGCGTCGCTCGCCCTGCTGGGTGAGCAGCGTCTTGGCGTTGACGCAGTCGCCGCGGTGCACGGAGACCCCGGCTCCCCGGGTGACGAAGCCCACGATGTCGTCGCCGGGCACCGGGGTGCAGCAGCGGGCGAGCTTGACCCACACGTCGGAGGCGCCCGTGACCACGACGCCGGGGTCGCCCATCGACCGCGGACGCCGGAAGCCGACGCCGGGCGTCGCCGCCTCGGCGGCGTCCTCGGTGGTGCCTTCCTCGCCGCCGAGGGCAGCCATCAGGCGCTGGACGACGTGCTGCGCCGAGACGTGGCCCTCCCCCACCGCGGCGTAGAGCGAGGGGATGTCGGGGTAGCGCAGGTCGCTGGCGAGCGCGGTGAGCGCCTCGAGGCTGAGCAGCCGCTGCATCGGCAGGTCCTGCTTGCGCATGGCCCGCGCGATGGCGTCCTTGCCGTGCTCGATGGCCTCCTCGCGGCGCTCCTTGGAGAACCACTGGCGGATCTTGCTGCGGGCACGGCCGCTTGTGACGAAGCCCAGCCAGTCCCGGCTCGGTCCGGCGTTCTCCGCCTTCGACGTGAACACCTCGACGACATCGCCGTTGTCCAGCGTCGACTCCAGCGGCACCAGGCGGCCGTTGACGCGGGCGCCGATGGTGCGGTGCCCCACCTCGGTGTGCACCGAGTAGGCGAAGTCGACCGGCGTGGCGCCTGCCGGAAGCGCCATCACGTCACCCTTGGGCGTGAAGACGTAGACCTCGTTGGTGTGGATCTCGAACCGCAGCGAGTCGAGGAACTCGCCCGGGTCGGCGGTTTCCTGCTGCCAGTCCAGCAGCTGGCGCAGCCACGTCATGTCATTGGGGCCGCCCGCCTCGACGACCGGGCCGCCCTTCCCGCCCCTGGCGGCCTTGCCGCCCTTGGCACCCTTGCCGGTGGCGGCGCCGTCGTCGGCGTCGAGGCCCTTGCGCCCGCTCTCCTTGTACTTCCAGTGAGCCGCGACGCCGTACTCGGCGCGCCGGTGCATGCCGTGCGTGCGGATCTGCAGCTCCACCGGCTTGCCCTCGGGTCCGATCACGGTGGTGTGCAGCGACTGGTACATGTTGAACTTCGGCATCGCCACGAAGTCCTTGAAGCGGCCGGGGACGGGGTTCCACCGGGCATGCACGACACCGAGCACGCCGTAGCAGTCGCGGACCGACTCCACGAGCACGCGGATGCCCACCAGGTCGTAGATGTCGGCGAAGTCGCGCCCCCGCACGATCATCTTCTGGTAGATGGAGTAGTAGTGCTTGGGCCGGCCGGTGACGACGGCGTCGACCTTGGCGGCGCGCAGGTCGGCCTGCACCTGCTCGACGACGGTGGCGAGGTAGTCGTCGCGGGCGGGCGCGCGCTCGGCGACCAGCCGCACGACCTCGTCGTAGACCTTGGGGTGCAGGGTCGCGAACGAGAGGTCCTCCAGCTCCCACTTCAGCGTGTTCATGCCGAGCCGGTGTGCCAGGGGTGCGTAGATCTCCAGGGTCTCCCGGGCCTTGCGTTCCGCGCTCTCGCGGCTCACGTAGCGCCATGTGCGGGCGTTGTGCAGCCGGTCGGCGAGCTTGATGACCAGGACGCGGATGTCCTTCGACATCGCGACCACCATCTTGCGGACCGTCTCGGACTGCGCGGCCTGGCCGTACTTGACCTTGTCGAGCTTCGTGACGCCGTCGACCAGGTCGGCGATCTCGTCGCCGAAGTCGGCACGCAGCTGGGCGAGCTTGTAGTCGGTGTCCTCGACGGTGTCGTGGAGCAGCGCGGCGGCCAGGGTCGGCGGGGTCATGCCGAGGTCGGCGAGGATCGTCGCGACGGCGAGCGGGTGGGTGATGTAGGGGTCTCCGCTGCGGCGGCGCTGACCCTCGTGGGCTTTCGCCGCCGCCTCGTACGCCCGGGCCACGAGCGAGAGGTCAGCCTTCGGGTGCGTGGTGCGCACGACCTGGAACAGCGGCTCCAGCACCGGGTTGACCGGCGTGCCGCGCTGGGTGGCGAGGCGGGCCAGCCTGGCCCGGACGCGGATCGCAGGCCCGGGTGCGCTACTGGCCGGCAGGCTGGACGCGGCTGCGGGCCCGTCGGCCGGGCGCACCGGGACCACCGCCGCGGCCCCCGGCGCCTCCGCCGGCGGTGCGGCGGTGGCGGGCGTCTGGTGCTCGTCAGCCACGGCAGCCTCCTGGCGGGGCGGCGATCCTCCGTGCCCGCAATCCTACGGGCCGACCAGTGCGGCCGCCCCGGGGCGGAATCCCCGAGATCCGCTCAATAGACGAGCACCGTGCGCAGGTCGACGTCCGCCACGTGGGCGCGCCCGCCGAGCGCCGCGATCTCGACCAGGATGCTGGCGGCGACTACCTCGGCCCCGGTACGCCGGACGAGCTCGACCGTGGCCGCGAGCGTTCCGCCGGTGGCGAGCACGTCGTCGACGACCAGGACGCGCTGGCCGGGCCGGAAGGCGTCCTGATGCACCTCGATGACCGCCTCGCCGTACTCCAGCGCGTACGCCGCGGCGTGGGTGTCCCCCGGCAGCTTTCCGTGCTTGCGGACCGGCACGAACCCCGCGCCGAGCCGCAGCGCGACCGGCGCGCCAAGGATGAATCCGCGCGCCTCGACGCCGGCCACGAGGTCGACCTCGGCGCCGATGTCGCCGAGGCCGTCGATGGTGTCGGAGAACGCCGCCGCGTCGGCCAGCAGCGGGGTGATGTCGCGGAAGACGACCCCGGGGGACGGGAAGTCGGGGACGTCGCGCACGAGCGGCCGCAGCCGGCCGGCGAGGTCGGCCCCGATCGCGCTCATCGGCGGCCTGGCCCCGACTTGCGCTGGGAGCGGGACTGCCGCTGCGGCTGGGCGCGTCCCCCGGTCGGACGCACGACGCGCTGCGGACGCGGCTCCTCGGTGGGCTCCGCAGTGCCGTCCAGCGTGTCGGCGGCCTCGGCCGTCGGCTCCGCAGCGCTGACCACGGTGCCGGTGGCGGTGCCGCCGCCCTTGGGTCGGCCGGTCACGGGCGTCCGGCTGCTCCGCCGCGCCGCTACCCGCCGCTCGAGCGCCTGCACCTGCGGGTCGCGCCCGTGCAGCCAGGCGAGCAGCGGCGTCGCGACGAAGATCGAGGAGTAGGTGCCGACGGCGACGCCGACGAACAGCACGAGGGCGAAGTCCTTCAGCGTGCCGGCTCCGAGCAGGCCGGCGCCGACGAAGAGGATGGCCCCGATGGGCAGCAGCGCCACCACGGTCGTGATGACCGACCGGACGACGGTCTGGTTCACCGCCAGGTTGGCGGCCTCGGCGTACGTCCGTTGCGACTGCCCGAGGACCCCCCGGGTGTTCTCGCGCACCTTGTCGAAGACGACGACCGTGTCGTAGAGGGAGTAGCCGAGGATGGTCAGCAGGCCGATGACCGTGGCCGGAGTGACGTCGAAGCCGACCAGGGCGTATATGCCGATCGTCGCGACGATGTCGTGCAGCAGGGCGACCAGTGCACTGACCGCCATCCGCCACTCGAAGGCGATCGAGAGGTAGACGACGATGAAGAGCAGGAACGCGCCCAGGCCGTAGAGGGCCTTGCGCGTGATCTCGCCGCCCCACGACGGTCCGACCACCTGGACGGCGACCTCGGTCTTGTCGACGTCGAGGTCGGCGGCGATCGCGTCGCGGACCTGTGCGGCCTCGGCGGGAGTCACGGCTCCCGTGCGCACCTGCATGCGGTCGCCGCCGACGACGGTGACGATCGGCTCTCCGACCCCCGGCACACCGGAGCCGGTGACCGCGTCGCGGACGCCCGGGATGGCGTCCTGGCCGACGCTGGGGCCGCTGGCGATGAATTCGGCGCCGCCGGAGAACTCGATGCCGAGGTTGAGCCCGCGCAGCACAAGGGCACCGACCGAGACCACGATCACGGCGGCGGACACGAGCACCCAGGTGCGGAAGCGCCCGACGAACTCGAACGACTGCTCGCCGCGGTAGAGCCGGGCGCCGAGGCTGGGACGGCTGGTCATCGCTCAAGCCTCCCGGGCGGCCACCGGCCGCTTGGTCTTTCGCAGTGGGGCGGGCGCGCCGATTCGTACAGGGTCCAGACCGGACAGCGGGTGACCGGTGCCGAAGAAGCGCGAGCGCACCAGCAGCGTCAGCAGCGGCTTGGTGAACATGAACACGACGAGCACGTCGACCAGCGTCGTGAGGCCGAGCGTGAAGGCGAAGCCCTTCACGCTGCCGGCGGCGAAGATGTAGAGGAAGACCGCGGCCGCCAACGACACCGCGTCGGAGACGACGATCGTGCGGCGGGCCCGCCGCCAGCCGGTCTCGACGGCCATCCGGATCGAGCGACCCTCGCGGATCTCGTCGCGGACGCGCTCGAAGAGGATGACGAAGGAATCGGCGGTGATGCCGATGGCGACGATGAGCCCGACCACGCCGGCGAGTACGAGAGCGAGGCCCAAAGTGGCGCCGAGTAGGCAGATGAGCCCGTACGTGATCGCGCCGGCGACCGTCAGCGATGCCACCACGACCATGCCGAGCGCGCGGTAGTAGAGGAACGCGGCGACCACGACGAGCACCAGCCCGATGGCTCCGGCGATGAGGCCGTTGTGCAGCTGGTCGGCGCCGAGCTGCGGGGACACCGTCGTGACCTCGCTGGTGTCGAACGTCAGCGGCAGCGAGCCGTACTTGAGCACATTGGCGAGGTCGGTGGCATCGGCCTGGGTGAAGCTGCCGGTGATCTGCGCCTGACCGTTGGGGATGACCTCATTGACCGTCGGTGTGGACACCACCCGGCCGTCCAGGACGATGGCGAAAGCGTTCTGCGGGTACTGCCCGGCCTGGGCGAGCCGGGTCGTCGCCGCCCGGAAGCGGTCGGCCCCGTTGCCGTTGAACTCGAGGTTGACCTGCCACTGCACCTGGTTCTGCGGGATGCCTGCCGTGGCGCCGGTGAGGTCGCGCCCGTCGATGACGGCCGGGCCGAGGAGGTAGCGGTTCTTGCCCTCGCGGTCGCAGGTGAGCAGCGGCGCGTTGGGGTCGTCGGGCTGCTCGAGCTTGAGGGTGGAGCAGTCGAGTGCCTGCAGCTGGGCGAGCTGCTGCGGGGTCGCGGCCGCCGGCGCCTTCGCCGGATCGGAGGTGAGGCTGCTGGTGCGGTTGGGGCTGGAGGCGGGGGAGGGGGAGGCCGCTGGCTGCGCCGAGGCGGAGGCCTGCGGCGACGGCGTGGCCGACGCGGAGGGGCTCGGCTTCGCACTGCCCGTGGGCGACGCGGACGGGCTGGCTGTGGGCGACCCGGACGGGCTGGCTGTCGGGCTGGACGTGGGCGTCGGCGCGCCGCCGGGCAGGACTGACAGGACGTCGCGGAAGCGCAGCTGCGCGGTCTGGCCGACCAGGGCGACGATCTGGTCGGGGTTGCGGGTCGGCACCGAGACGACGATGTTGTCGCTGCCGGAGCGGACGATGTCGGGCTCGGCCACGCCAGCACCGTTGACGCGGTCGGAGATGATCGCCAGCGCCTGCGTCATCTGGTCGTTGGACGGCGTCCCGCCGTCGGGGGTCTTGGCGGTGAGCGTGATGCTCGTGCCGCCGGCGAGGTCCAGACCCAGCCGTGGCGTCCACGCGCCGGTGACCCACATGGCCGCGAGCAGCGCCACGCAAAGCCCGAGGAGCACCCCGAGCGAGCGCCAGGGGCGCGACATCGTGGTCTGTTGCTTCATCGACGTGACGCTACTTCCTATCAGGAACGGCGCGGCTCGCTCGGATGAGCGAACGAGGAGGGTCAGCCGGAGGTGCCCGGAGGCTCCGGCGGGTCGTCCGCCCCACGCGTACCGCCGGGCGTGTCCTCGTCCGCGCCTTGTCGGTCCGGGGCGTCGTCGAGGACGCGCACGACCGCCTGCCGCTCGATCGTCAGCTCGACGCCGCTGGGCATGGCGGCGACGACCAGCTCGCGGTCACGGACCTCGACCACGGTGACGTGGAGCCCGGCGCTCGTCACGACCCGGGTCCCCACCTGCAGCGACCGCTGCACCGCCCGGACCCGCTGCTGCTGGTTGCGCGCCGGTCGCAGCAGCACGAACCAGAACACCACCACGATGAGCAGCAGCGGCAGGAGACTGGCCAGTTGCTCCATGGGTGCGGAAGTCCTTCCGTGCCCGGCAGCGGGGCATGTGGTCGAGGCAGGTGGGTTGGGCGGTCGCTCGAGCGGGCGCCGGTCGGGGGCCGCGCGTCGGCCGAGTCTAGACGCCCGCGCCGTCGAGGCCGTCGCCCCCACCGAAGAGATCGGGACGCTCGTGCCTCCCTGGTGCGCCGACGGGGGCGCGCAGGCCGAGGTGCGCCCAGGCCGCCGGCGTGGCGACCCGGCCGCGCGGCGTGCGGGCCAGCAGCCCGGCTCGGACGAGGAACGGCTCGGCCACCTCCTCGACGGTCTCGCGCTCCTCCCCCACCGCGACGGCCAGCGTGGACAGCCCCACCGGGCCGCCGCCGAAGAGCCGGCACAGGGCATCCAGGACGGCCCGGTCGAGCCGGTCGAGGCCACGCTCGTCGACCTCGAACACCTCGAGCGCGGCCCGGGCCACCGGCGCGGTGACGACCCGGTCGGCGCGTACCTCGGCGAAGTCCCGGACCCGGCGGAGCAGCCGGTTGGCCACCCGCGGGGTGCCGCGCGAGCGACCCGCTATCTCGACGCCGCCGTCGCGGCGCAGCTGAACGTCGAGCAGACCCGCCGAGCGGGTGAGCACCCGCTCGAGCTCGGCCGGCTCGTAGAGGTCGAGGTGGCCGGTGAAACCGAACCGGTCGCGCAGCGGCCCGGGCAGCAGGCCGGTGCGGGTCGTGGCGCCGACCAGGGTGAACGGCGGCAGGTCGAGCGGGATCGCGGTCGCGCCGGGCCCCTTGCCGACGACCACGTCGACCCGGAAGTCCTCCATCGCGCTGTAAAGCAGCTCCTCGGCCGGCCGGGCGAGCCGGTGGATCTCGTCGAAGAACAGGACGTCGCCCTCGTTGAGGGCCGACAGGATCGCCGCGAGATCGCCGGCGTGCTGGACCGCCGGGCCGCTGGTCAGCCGCAGCGGCGCGCCCATCTCGCTGGCGACGATCATGGCCAGGGTGGTCTTGCCCAGCCCGGGCGGGCCGGACAGCAGGACATGGTCGGCCACCGAACGGCGGCCGCGGGCGGCCTCCAGCACCAGCGAGAGCTGCTCACGCACGCGCTCCTGTCCCACGAACTCCGCCAGCGAGCGTGGCCGCAGCGCCGCTTCGAGGGCGCGCTCGTCGCCGTCGGCGCCCTGCCCGACGAGCCGGTCGACGGCGATCGGGTCGTTCACGTGCGGCTCAGCGTGCGCAGGGCGGCCCGCAGCAGGGCAGCGACGTCGAGATCGCCGCCGCCCGCCGCCGCCGCGGGAGCAACCGCGGACACGGCCTCGTCGGCCTCCCGGGTGCTCCAGCCGAGGCCGAGCAGCGCAGCGTGGACCTGCGCCTGCCAGCTGCCGGACGCGGAGCGGCCGGCGGCCGACGCGGCGTTGTCGGCTGCGCCGGTGCCGAGGCTGGTCGGCGTACCGAGCCGGTCACGCAGCTCGAGGACGATCCGCTGGGCACCCTTGCGTCCGATGCCGGACACCCGGGTCAGTGCGGTGAGGTCCTCGGTGGCGACCGCCCGGCGCAGCTCGTCGGGTCCGTGCACGGCGAGCATGGCCTGGGCCAGTCGCGGGCCCACCCCGCTGGCGGTCTGCAGGAGCTCGAAGACCGTGCGCTCCTCGTCGTCGGCGAAGCCGTAGAGGGTGAGCGAGTCCTCGCGTACGACGAGGCTCGTGCACAGCGTCGCCGGCTCCCCCACCCGCAGGCGGGCCAGCGTGGCCGGCGTGCACTGCACCAGCACCCCCACTCCTCCCACGCGCACGACGGCGGAGTCGGGTGCCAGTGCTGCCACCGGGCCGGACACGAAGGAGATCATCGGTGGCCTGCTCGGGCCGCGGCGGCGGCCAGGCGATTGGTGGCCGGTGCCCGCCAGAGGTGGCAGAGGGCCAGCGCGAGCGCGTCGGCGGCATCGGGAGGATGCGGCGGCTGGGTGAGCCGGAGCAGGCGCTGGACCATCGCGGCCACCTGCGTCTTGTCGGCACGCCCCTGCCCGGTGACGGCGGCTTTGACCTCGCTCGGGGTGTGCAGGGCGACCGGCAGGCCGTGCCGAGCGGCCGCTGCGATGGCCACGCCGCTGGCCTGCGCCGCGCCCATGACGGTCTGGACGTTGTGCCGGCTGAACGTGCGCTCGACGGCCACCGCGTCGGGGCGCAGCCGGGCGATCCAGTCCCCGACTGCCCAGTCGACGGCGTGCAGCCGGTCGGCCACCGGCTGCTGGGCGCTCGTGCGGACGACGGCGACGTCGACGAGGACCAGCGGCTGGCCCGGGCCGCCGTCGACCACGCCAAGCCCGCACCGGGTCAGACCGGGGTCCACCCCGAGGACTCGCACGTGGACACGCCTCCTACGGGCCGGACGCAGCGGGCCGAACAGGTGTTCGGACCGACGCTACCGGCTGCCCCGGACGCCGCCGGGACGACGCGCCGCAAGAGACTTCCCTGGCGGCGGCGGGTGCCGCGGCGCATACCCGACGGCATGCGCCGTTCGGCCCGTGCCCGCAGCGCCGAGGAGCTGGTGGCGCGAGCGGCCACTGCACCCTCTGAGTTCGACGAGCTTCCCGAGCGGGTTCCGCCGACCGCGGCGACCGTCGACCCCAGCGAGCCGCCGGAGTGGCTGCGCGAGTCGGACACCGCCACCCAGTTCGCCATCCGCCACGCCGGACAGTGCCCGCCCAAGGCACTCAACCGACGGCGGCGAGCACCTCGTCGGAGACGTCGAGGTTGGTCCAGACGTTCTGCACGTCGTCGCTGTCTTCGAGTGCGTCGACGAGGCGGAAGACCTTGGGCGCGGAGTCCTCGTCGAGGGGCACGCTCACCGAGGGCAGGAAGGAGGACTCCGCCGACTCGTAGTCCAGCCCGGCCGCCTCGACCGCCTGGCGGACCGCCACCAGGTCGGTGGCCTCGCAGACCACCTCGAACGACTCGCCGAGGTCGTTGACCTCCTCGGCGCCCGAGTCCAGCACCGCCTCGAGCAGGTCGTCCTCGGCTAGCCGGCGGGTCCCCTGTTCCTGGGGGACGACGACGACACCCTTGCGGGCGAACAGGTAGGACACCGAGTTGGGGTCGGCCATCGAGCCGCCGTTGCGGGTCATGGCGACGCGCACCTCCGACGCCGCGCGATTGCGGTTGTCGGTGAGGCACTCGACGAGCACCGCGACGCCGGCCGGCCCGTAGCCTTCGTACATGATCGTCTGATAGTCCGCGGCGCCGCCCTCGGCGCCGGCTCCGCGCTTGACCGCACGGTCGATGTTGTCGTTGGGGACCGAGGACTTCTTGGCCTTCTGGATGGCGTCGTAGAGAGTCGGGTTGCCGGCCGGGTCGCCCCCGCCCTGCCGCGCGGCGACCTCGACGTTCTTGATGAGCTTGGCGAACAGCTTGCCCCGACGAGCGTCGACGACGGCCTTCTTGTGCTTGGTCGTCGCCCACTTGGAGTGGCCGCTCATCGCTGCCCTCTCATGACACCGCCCTCACGATCCGGACGAACAACTCGTGGACCCGCCCGTCGCCGGTCATCTCGGGGTGGAAGGACGTGGCCAGCATCGAGCCCTGGCGTACGGCGACGATCCTATGCGCGGCCGGGCCGCCTGCGACCCGGGCGAGCACCTGCACGCCGGCTCCGACGTCCTCGACCCACGGGGCGCGGATGAAGACCCCATGCACCGGACCGCCGGCGACCCCGGCGAGTGTGACGTCTCCTTCGAAGGAGGCGACCTGTCGGCCGAACGCGTTGCGCCGCACCGTCATGTCGATGCCGCCGAGGGTTTCCTGGTCGGGCGGGCCGTCGAGGACCCGGTCGGCGAGCAGGATCATCCCGGCGCAGGAGCCGTACGCGGGAAGGCCGGTCTGCAGCGCGAGGCGCAACGGGTCCCGCACGCCGAACGCCCGGGCGAGCTTGTCCATCGTGGTCGACTCGCCGCCCGGCAGGACGATGGCGTCCAGACCGTCCAGCTCCTCCGCCCGCCGCACCGGCCGACCCTCAGCGCCGGCGCGGGCCAGCGCCGCCAGGTGCTCGCGAACGTCCCCCTGCAACGCGAGCACGCCGATCGTCGGGGCAGCCACGACGCCACAGCCTAGGAGCGCCACGCTCTGCCCCGCGCCGCCGACCGGCGTTACTGTCCCGGTGGTCGAGAATCCCGCCCGAACCGGCCGATAGACCGCCACCAGGACAGTGACGTCGGGAGCGAGCGGGGACGGTGACGGGGGGAGGGAGCGGGGACGGTCGCTACCAGCCGCGCTCGGCGAGCCGGTGCGGGGCCGGAACGTCCTCGACGTTGATGCCGACCATCGCCTCGCCGAGCCCGCGGGAGACCTTCGCGAGTACGTCGGGGTCGTCGTAGAACGTCGTGGCCTTGACGATGGCCTCGGCCCGCCGCGCGGGGTCGCCGGACTTGAAGATCCCCGAGCCGACGAACACGCCCTCGGCGCCGAGCTGCATCATCATCGCCGCGTCGGCGGGGGTGGCGATGCCGCCGGCGGTGAAGAGCACCACCGGCAGCTTGCCGGCCTCGGTGACCTCGGCGACGAGCTCCTGCGGGGCGGCCAGCTCCTTGGCCGCCAGGTACCGCTCATCGGGCGACATCGAGCGCAACCTGTTGATCTCCCCGCGGATCGAACGCATGTGCGTGGTGGCGTTGGAGACGTCGCCGGTGCCGGCCTCGCCCTTGGAGCGGATCATCGCGGCGCCCTCGGTGATGCGGCGCAGCGCCTCCCCGAGGTTGGTGGCCCCGCACACGAAGGGCACCGTGAACTGCCACTTGTCGATGTGGTGGGCGTAGTCGGCCGGGGTCAGCACTTCGGACTCGTCGACGTAGTCGACGCCGAGCGCCTGCAGCACCTGCGCCTCGACAAAGTGCCCGATGCGCGCCTTGGCCATCACCGGGATGGAGACCGCGGCGATGATCGCGTCGATCATGTCGGGGTCGCTCATCCGCGACACCCCGCCCTGCGCGCGGATGTCGGCCGGCACCCGCTCCAGGGCCATGACCGCGACCGCGCCGGCGTCCTCGGCGATCTTCGCCTGCTCCGGCGTGACGACGTCCATGATCACGCCGCCCTTGAGCATCTCGGCCATGCCGCGCTTCACCCGCGCGGTGCCGGTCGTCGGGGGCGGGGCGGTGGTGGCTGCGGTGGGGTCGGCTGGCACGAAACCATGGTACGGGGCTCAGCCGGCCCGCACGGCGCTGTAGCCCGCCAGCGACGGGGGCACCCCGTCGTCGAGCTCGACCGTCGTCGGCGCCTCGGCGTGACCGGCGAGGCGGAAGCTCCGCACCACGCGCTTGCGCCGCACGCGCAACGCCTGGGCGACCGCGTCGTTGTGGAACCGGCGGGCGAGCACGGCGCGGGTGCAGGCAGCGGCGAGGTCGGCGAGCAACGCCCGGCCGGCCTCGGTGCGCTCCAGCTCCCGGGTGGCTTCGGGTGAGAGCACCGCGGCGGCGGCCGCGGTCAGCGCGCTCTCGGCCATCTCACGCTCCTCCGGCCGCGCCTCCCGGGCCGCATGCGCGGCCTCGGTCAGCAACAGCGAGCTCGCCGGATCGAGAAGCCCGCTGGCCGCGAGCTCGCCGGCAGCAGCGGAGCGCTCCGCGAGCCGGGCGTCCAGGACCGCTCGAGAGCTCTCGACGCGGTGGTGGAGCCGGTCGAGCCGTCCCGCGGCGAAGGAGAGGTACCACCCGACGACCATGAGCAGGACCACCGCGAGCAGCAGCCAGGCGACCCAGTGCACGCGGCCAGGGTAGGCACTGGGACGGCGCCCGGCGGCCGGCGCCGGCGGTCGGGCGGGCCCGGTCAGGTGCCCGCGACGGTCTCGTACACGTCGAGCACCGCGCGCCCCACGACGTCCCAGTCGTAGCGCGCGGCTTCGTGCGGCCCCTGCGCGGCCAGGCTGGTCCGGCCCACCGGGTCGTCGAGCAGCGCAAGCAGGCCGTCGGCGAGCCCGCGGGAGTCGCCGGTGGCGAACAGCCGACCCACCGCGCCGTCGCGGAGTACCGCGCGGAAGGCTTCGAGGTCGCTGGCGAGCACCGGCGTCCCGGACGCCATCGCCTCGATGAGCACGATGCCGAAGCTCTCGCCGCCCGTGTTGGGGGCGACGTAGACATCGGCCGTGCGCAGCAGCGCGGCCTTGTCGGCCTCGCTGACGCTGCCGAGAAACGTCACCGATTTGGTCAGGTCGCGTGGCAGCGCGGCGCGCGCGTCGGCGGCATCGCCGCGGCCAGCGACGAGGAACCGGGTCCCGGGCCGCTGCCGCAGCACCTCGGGGACCGCCTCGAGCAAGACGGGGAGCCCCTTGCGCGGCTCGTCGGTGCGGCCGATGAAGGCGACCGTGGCATCGGTGCCACGCCAGCGCGGACGGGGCTTCGATTCGGCGAAGGTGCGGACGTAGACCCCGTTCGGGATGAGCACCGCGTCGCCGCCGACGTGCTCGACGGTAGTCCGACGGGCCACCTCCGACACGGCGATGCGGGCGGCGACCTTCTCGAACGCGGGTCGAAAGAACATCGGGTACGCCGCGGACATCGCCCGTGACCGTGACGTGGAGGTGTGGAAGGTCGCCACGACCGGGCCGGTCGCCGCCCACAGGGCCAGCAGCGACAGGCTCGGGGCCGCCGGCTCGTGGACGTGCACCACGTCGAACGGGTGCTCGCTGAGCCAACGCCGGACACGGGTGTTGGACACCGGCCCGAAGGTCAGCCGGGCGATCGAGCCGTTGTAGGGCACCGGCACCGCCCGCCCCGCGGGCACCACGTAGTCCGGTACCGGCGTCCCGTCGTCGGCGGGCGCCAGGACCGAGACGGCGTGGCCGCGGGCGAGCAGCCACTGGGCGAGGTCGCGGACGTGGAACTGCACCCCGCCGGGGACGTCGAAGGAGTACGGGCAGACGATCCCGATGCGCACGTCAGCCCCCGCGCGTCGAGGCCAGCCGGGCCGGGTCGAGGTCGTCGACGAAGACCCGCTGCAGCATGTGCCAGTCGTGCGCGTGCTCGCGCAGCGAGGCGGTGAAGGCGTCGGCGAGGTCCTGGGTCATCGTGGCGAGCTGCTCCCCGCGGCGCAGCCCAGGCGGGACAGGGACCGGCTCGTGGAAGGTGATCACGGTGCGGTGGTGCGGCTCCCGCCCCTCGTAGCGGATCGTCACCGGGTGCAGCGGCGCGCCGGTGAGGACCGCGAGCGCTGCCGGGCCGGCGGGCATCAGCGCCTCGGCGCCGGCCAGCTGCACGGGGACACCGCTGGCGGACAGGTCGCGGTCGGCCAGCAGCGGGACGAGGCGTCCGGCACGCAGGTCGGCCACCAGCGCCCGGAAGGTCTCGCCGCCACCGCTGAGCGGCACGATCCGCATGCCGAGGCCGACCCGGAAGGCGAGGAAGCGCTCGAACAACCGCTCGGGGCGCAGCCGCTCCGCCACCGTCGTCACCGGTGCCCCGGTGGCGCAGGCCCAGGCGCCGGCGTGGTCCCAGTTGCCCATGTGCATGAGGGCGGCGATCACCCCGCGCCCGTCGGCGAGCGGGTCGCGCATCCGCTCCTCGTGCTCGACCCGGATGCTGCCGACGAGCCGCTCGCGGTCCCAGTCCGGCAGCCGGAAAGCGTCGCACCAGTAGCGCAGGTAGGAACGCATGCCCTCCCGGGACAGCGCCCGGACGTCGGTGCCGGCCGGAGCGACCCGGGACAGGTTGGCTTCCAGGCGGCGCACGCCCTTGCCGCGCCGGCGCCAGGCGAGGTCCGCACCCACTCGGAAGAGGGCGTACGCCACCCGCTCGGGTAGCAGCCGCACCAGCCGCCACCCGGCGGCGAAGACGAGATAGCTGACGCGGTCGGCCACGACTACGGCGACGCCGGCCGGGCCAGCACCTGCCGGCGCACCTCGGCGACCCGCTGCCAGACCGTCCACGCGCTGGCCAGTGCCAGGAGCCCCAGCACGACGGTGAGCACGACATCGGGCAGCCCGAGCCCCACCAGGCCGGTCGCGAGGAGCACGGCGACCAGCCGGTCGGTGCGCGCGGCGATCCCGACGTCCGCCGTCATGCCGAGCCCCTCGGCACGCGCCTTGGCGTAGGACACGACCGCCCCGAGCGCCAGGCAGAGCAGCGCCAGGGCGGCGGTCGTCATGGCGTCGCCACCACCGGCGTACCAGAGCACGAGCCCGCCGAAGACCGCCGCGTCCGCGATCCTGTCCAGGACGGAGTCGAGAAAGGCGCCCCAGCTGGAGGTGCGCCCGGACAGCCGGGCCATCGTGCCGTCGAGGGTGTCGCTGAAGACGAACGCGGTGACGATCAGCGTCCCGGCGAAGAGCTGGCCGCGGGGGTAGCACACCAGCGCGCCGGCGACGACGCCGACCGTGCCGACCACCGTGACCGCGTCGGGACTGACGCCGGCGTCCAGCAGCGCCCGTGCCGGTGGTGTCAGCAGCCGCGTCATCAGCGGCTTGAGTCGGGAGAACATGCCCGTCCGGGTGTTGGAGGCTGCGGCGCCGTCATGCTAGCCGCGCGGGCGCGGATGACACCGGCCTGCCGCGCGGGCGCGGATGACACCGGCCTGCCGCGCGGAGCCGTGGCCGTGGGAGTCTTGTGCGGCGTCGCCGCCGCAGAGCAGGCTGCGACCCACCGACGGAACGGCACCGAGCCACCCCGGGGCGCCACCCAGGGTGCCGCCGCCGTCCCGCTGAGCGCCGAGGAGGCGAGACGGCATGGCTGACAGGCAGGCGTCCGGAGCCGCCGGCACAGCACCGGTGGCCGACCGGCCCGACGGGATCCGCAACGTCGTGCTGGTGGGCCACACCGGGGCCGGGAAGACGACGCTCGTCGAGGCCCTCCTCGTCGCGTCCGGGACGATCCTCCGGGCCGGACGGGTCGAGGAGGGCACCACGGTGTCCGACTTCGAAGAGGTCGAGGTCCGCCAGCAGCGCTCGGTCGGGCTGGCGCTCGCGCCGTTCCGCCACGACGGGACCAAGATCAATCTGCTCGACGCCCCCGGGTACGCCGACTTCGTGGGCGACCTGCGCGCCGGCTTGCGCGCCGCCGACTGCGCGCTGTTCGTGGTATCCGCCGTCGACGGCGTGGACGGCACGACCCGCATGCTGTGGGACGAGTGCGCCGCGGTCGGCATGCCGCGCGCCGTTGTCGTCACCAAGATCGACCATCCGCGCGCCGACTTCGAGGCGACGGTCGCCGCCTGCCAGGACGCCTTCGGCGACAAGGTCGTCCCGCTCTACCTGCCGGTGCGCGGCGACGACGGCGTGCCTACCGGCCTGCTGGCCCTGCTCTCGCAGCGGTTCATCGACTACACCGGTGGCACGCGCGGTGAGGCCGAACCCGATGACGCCCAGCGCGCGCTGCTCGACGAGGCGCGCGGGGCGCTCATCGAGGGCGTCATCGAGGAGTCCGAGGACGAGAGCCTCATGGACCGCTACCTCGCCGGCGAGCAGATCTCCCTCGACGTGCTGGTGGACGACCTCGAGCAGGCCGTGGCACGCGGGCACTTCCACCCGCTGCTGGTCACCGCCGCGCCCAACCCGCTGGGCACCGCGGAGCTGGTCGAGGTCATGACTCGGGCCTTCCCCGCCCCCTCCGAGCACCCGATGCCGGAGGTCACCGCTCTCGACGGCAAGCCGCGCTCCGACCTGTCGTGCGACCCCGCCGGTCCGCTGCTCGCCGAGGTGGTCAAGACGACGACCGACGCGTACGTCGGGCGCATCTCGCTCGTCCGCGTCTTCTCCGGCAGCTTGCGCCCGGACAGCGTCGTCCACGTCTCCGGCCACCTCAGCTCGCTGCTCGGCGAGGGCAGCGGTCACGAGGACCACGACGAGGACGAGCGGGTCGGCGCGCTGTCCTCGCCGCTGGGTCGCACCCAGCGCACAGTCGCGGCCGCGATCGCCGGCGACCTCGTGGCCGTGGCCCGGCTCTCCCGGGCCGAGACCGGCGACACGCTCTCGGACAAGGACGATCCGCTGCTCATGCGGCCGTGGTCGATGCCCGAGCCGCTGCTGCCGATCGCCGTGGCCGCCCGCTCGAAGGCCGACGAGGACAAGCTCTCGCAAGGCCTCGGCCGGCTGGCCGCCGAGGATCCCTCGCTGCGGGTCGAGCACAACGCCGAGACCCACCAGATCGTGCTCTGGACGATGGGCGAGGCTCACGCCTCCGTGCTCCTGGACCGGCTGGAGCACCGCTACGGCGTCGCCGTGGACCAGGTCGACCTACGGGTGCCGCTGCGGGAGACCTTCACGAGCAAGGGCCACGGGCGTGGACGCCACGTCAAGCAGTCCGGCGGGCACGGGCAGTTCGGCGTCTGCGAGATCGATGTCGAGCCACTCGACCGCGGTGAGGGGTTCGAGTTCGTCGACAAGGTCTTCGGCGGCTCGGTCCCGCGCCAGTTCATCCCGTCGGTGGAAAAGGGGGTACGCGCCCAGATGGAGCGCGGCGTGGTCGCCGGTTACCCCATGGTCGACCTGCGGGTCACCCTGATCGACGGCAAGGCGCACAGCGTCGACTCCTCGGACATGGCCTTCCAGACCGCCGGCCAGCTGGCCCTCCGGGACGCCGCCGCGAACGCCGCCGTGGACCTGCTCGAGCCGGTCGACGAGATCGCGGTCATGGTCCCCGACGACTACGTCGGTGCGGTGATGAGCGACCTGTCGACCCGCCGTGGCCGCGTCCTCGGCACCGAGCCGGTCGGGGTCGGACGCACGGTGGTGCGAGCGGAGGTGCCGCAGACCGAGATCGTGCGCTACGCCATCGACCTGCGCTCGATGAGCCACGGCACGGGCACCTTCACCCGCCGGTTCGGCCGCTACGAGCCGATGCCGGCGCACCTGGCGGCCAGGGTCAAGGCCGCGGGCGCATCCCACGAGTGACCCGAGGCTCCCGAGAGACCCGTGCGCTGCCTTCCGCGGAGCCCCTGTCGCGGCGCGTTCCGCTCGCGCCAGGCTCGCCGGGCGCGACGCAACCGCGTCAGTTCAGCCCTGCGGCCACGCCGCGGAGACGATCTCCCGCGTCTCGGCGAGCAGCTGCGGGATGACCTTGGTCTGCCCCAGGACCGTGAGGTAGTTGGCGTCGCCGCCCCAGCGGGGGACCACGTGCTGGTGGAGGTGGTCCGACAGGGACCCGCCGGCGACACCGCCGAGGTTCAGACCCACGTTGAAGCCGTGCGGCTGGCTCGCCGCACGCAGAGCGCGGACTGCGTCCCGGGTCATCGAGCTGAGCTCGCGCAGCTCCCCGTCGTCGAGCTCCTCCAGCTCGGCGACGTGCCGGTACGGCACGATCATGAGGTGTCCGGGGTTGTACGGGTGCAGGTTGAGCACCGCATAACAGTGCTCGCCCCTGGCGACCACGAGGGCGTCGGCGTCGGCCAGGGTCGGGATCCGGTCGAACGGGCACCCGCCGTCCTCGTCACGGCCGGTGTCCGGGTCGCCCTGGACGTAGGCCATCCGGTGCGGCGCCCACAGCCGCTGCAGGTGGTCGGGGACGCCGACGCCCTCCTGCGCGACGATCTCCGCAGGCTCGCCGGGTGCATCGGTCACGCCGGGCTCGGCACCGGCACGGTGTCCTCGTGGTGCTCCACGTCACGAGCCACGAGGAAGTCGGTGACCACGGCCAGGATGCGCCCGGAGACCTCGGACACCACCCAGGACGGGTAGACGCCGTCCCCCCAGCCGGAGGAGAACGCGACGACCCCACCGTCGGACACGACGGCGGTGGACCACGTGTCGCGCGCGGTGCGGTCCAGCTCGTCGAGCAGCGCGTCCTGCCAGTCCTCGGAGCCGGCGTCGGTCATGAGCCGGTCGGCATCGGCGAAGCAGCCGGTGCCCGAGTCCACGCCGTAGCCGAAGAACTCGTCCTCCCCGAGATCGTTCGCGGACTCCTCGTCGTCGGGCACGACCTGCTGGACCTCGAGGCCGTCGACGAGCAGGTCCGTCACCCGGGTGCCGTCGATGAGCACGTACGCCAGTGCGACGCGCTCGTCGGGGGGCTCCGCGCTCTCCGTGTCGCGCACGGCCATGACGAGCAGCCCGACGCGGTGCGCGCCCTCGGGCACGATCACGAGGAACGGCGGCTCGGGATCGACCAACGGGTCGTCCATGACCAGGCGCCCCGAGGGAACCTCGAGCGTTCCGATGTCGTGCAGCTGCGTGGTCGCCCGCAGTCGCCCGCGACCGAGCTCGACCCCGTCGCGAAGCACGCGGCGAAGGTCCGGAGGGGGCAGCGACATCGGGCCTCCAGCGTCGGTCGGGGCGGGTCCGGCGGCCGTACGCCAGATCCTAGGCAGCGCACGCGGCTAGACCTGCACGTGGTCGCGGATCGCCGTCACCACCCGCTCGACCGCCTCGTCGACCGGGATGGCGTTGTCCTGCCGGCCGTCGCGGAAGCGGAAGCTGACCGCCCCCTTGGCCGCATCCTCCGCCCCCGCGATGAGCAGGAACGGCACCTTGTCCTTGGTGTGGGTACGGATCTTCTTCTGCATCCTGTCGTCGCCGTCGTCGACCTCGACCCGAACGCCCTGACCGCGGAGCCGGTCGGCGACGTCGCGCAGATAGCCGACGTGCTCGCCCGACACCGGGATGGCGACCACTTGCACGGGCGCCAGCCAGGGCGGGAAGGCGCCGGCGTAGTGCTCGGTGAGGACACCGAAGAACCGCTCGACCGACCCGAACAGCGCGCGGTGGATCATCACCGGGCGCTGTCGGGAGCCGTCGGCATCCTGATACTGCAGCCCGAAGCGCTCCGGGGTGTTCAGGTCGACCTGCACGGTCGACATCTGCCAGCTGCGCCCGATGGCATCGCGCGCCTGCACCGAGATCTTCGGCCCATAGAACGCCGCGCCCCCGGGGTCGGGGACCAGCTCGAGGCCGGACGCCTCGGCCGCGGAACGCAATGCCTCGGTCGCCTCGGCCCAGGTCTCGTCGCTGCCGACGTACTTGGTGTCGTCGCGGGTCGACAGCTCGAGGTAGAAGTCGTCCAGCCCGTAGTCGCGGAGCAGATCGAGCACGAACTGCAAGAGCGAGCGCAGCTCGTCCGGCAGCTGCTCGCGGGTCACGTAGATGTGCGCGTCGTCCATCGTGAGCCCGCGGACGCGGGTCAGGCCGTGCACGACACCGGACTTCTCGTACCGGTAGACCGTGCCGAACTCGAACAGCCGCAGCGGCAGCTCCCGGTAGGAGCGACCGCGCGAGCGGAAGATCAGGCAGTGGAACGGGCAGTTCATCGGTTTGAGGTAGTAGTCCACGCCCTCGGTGTGGATCGGGGGGTACATGGAGTCGGCGAACCAGGAGAGGTGGCCGGAGGTCTCGAACAGGTGGCCCTTGGAGATGTGCGGGGAGTAGACGAACTCGTAGCCCGCCTCCTCGTGCCGGCGCCGTGAGTAGTCCTCCATGACACGGCGGACCGTGCCGCCCTTGGGGTGGAACACCGCGAGCCCGGAGCCGATCTCCTCGGGGAAGGAGAACAGGTCGAGCTCGGCGCCGATGCGCCGGTGGTCACGCCGCTCGGCCTCCGCCAGCCGGTCGAGGTGGGCCCGCAGGTCGTCCTTGGACGCCCAGGCGGTGCCGTAGACACGCTGCAGCTGCGGGTTGGCCTCGTCGCCGCGCCAGTAGGCGGCGGCGGTGCGCATCAGCGTGAAGCCGTTCCCGATGAGCTTGGTGTTCGGCACGTGCGGTCCGCGGCAGAGGTCCTTCCAGGCCAGCGACCCGTCACGCCGGCGGTTGTCGTAGATCGTCAGCTCGGCGGCGCCGACCTCGGCGTCGGCGCCCTCCGCGGCCTCGGCCGCCCCGCCCTTGAGGTCGATGAGCTCGAGCTTGTACGGCTCGCCGGCGAGCTCGACACGTGCCTCGTCCTCGCTCACGACCCGTCGGGAGAACGCCTGCCCCTCGTTGACGATGCGCTGCATCGCCTTCTCCAGCCGCCTGACGTCGTCCGGGTCGAACGGGCGCTCGACGTCGAAGTCGTAGAAGAAGCCGTCCTGGATCGGCGGTCCGATGCCGAGCCGGGCCTGCGGGAACAGCGACTGCACCGCCTGCGCCAGCACGTGCGCGGACGAGTGGCGCAGCACCGCCAGACCGTCGGGAGAGCTCACGGGCACCGGCTCGACGACGTCACCGTCGGCGAGGACGTGGTCGAGGTCGCGCAGCTGCGCGCCCACTCGCGCAACGACCACTGACCGGTCGGCGCCGACCAGGTCGCCCGCCGTCGTGCCCGGGTCGACGCTGCGCGCGGTCCCGGCCACGACGACGCGGATCTGCTCGGCCACGGAGCTCCTCCCAGGCGGGACCCCGGCGGCCCCCGGTGATGGTAGCCAGCGCATCGCGGCTGGCCCGAGGGCATTTCCGCAGCGTCGTGGCGGGCGCGGTGATCGATCCGGTGGGCGATACTGGGTTCGAACCAGTGACCTCCTCGGTGTGAACGAGGCGCTCTACCACTGAGCCAATCGCCCGGGGACGGCCATGCGTCGCGGAAGGACTCTACCGGACCGTCCCGCTCAGCCCAGGCCGGGGATGTTCTGCTGCAGCCACACCTCGGAGGAGCCCGGGAGCCAGGTCGGCACCCCGAGCAGCCTCAGGTAGAGCCACACCGCGGCGAGCACGACGACCGCGGTGAGCACGGCGCCGAGCCAGCGGAACCACACCGGTTTGCCGGCCACCCACCTGGCCCAGGCCTGCACCTGCGCCTTGACCCATCCGAGCAGCCGGTCGGCCCACTCGAACTCGCTCGCGAGCACCGCCAGACCGACCAGGGCCAGCGGGATGCCTCCCGGTCCGGGCAGCCAGCCGGTGGCGCCGGCGAGCAGGATGAGCAGTCCGCCCACGACGCCGACGCTGACCCGGTAGATCCGGCGCGTCGTCGGGTTGCGCTTGATGCGGGCGCGCCATGCGAAGCGGTCGGCCTCCGCACCGAGGAACAGCTGCCGGGCGGGGGGCGCCGGCTGGTCGCGGGGCTGCTCGTGCTCGGTCGGTCCCCGGGACATGCGGTGAGGGTACGGGCGCCGCGCCCGGCCTGCCCGGCGCAGAGCCGGCCGGAGGTTTCGTACCCTTCGACACACAGTGTCCGGGACGCGCCCCAGCGTGCACGGGACCGCACAGGAGAGCACTGTTTGAGTGGCACGGCGACGGGCAACGAGACGGCAGGTCATGCGCCCACCGCGACCCCGCGACGGGACGACACCGGAGGACCCAGTGATGCAGCGCTTCGCCACCGTCAGCCGGTCGGTCCGCCTGCGCATGCTGGCCGCAGCGGGCACGATCCCGGTCGACGCCGAGCTGCGCTACGCCGCGGCCGACCCGTTCGCCGTCGAGGCGCTGTTCGACACCGGTGACACCGAGTGGGTGCGCTGGGTCTTCGCTCGCGACCTGCTCGCGGGCGGGCTCGTGGGGTCCGCGGGCGAGGGTGACGTGTGCGTCGCTCCGGCGCAGGACGAGGTGGGCCGCCGCGTCGTCCACGTCCAGCTGTCCTCCCCTGAGGGTCTGGCCGTGCTCGAGGCACCGGCGCAGACCCTCGGGGAGTTCCTCGCGAAGACCTACGACCTCGTCCCGGCGGGCCTCGAGGGCGAGCACATGCAGATCGACGACACCGTCGACGCGCTGCTCGACCACTGACCCTCTCAAGGGTCGCGGTCGGCCGTGCTGCGCTCGGCGAAGGCGCGCACCACCACGGCGGTCAGTCCACCGTCGACGCCGGGCAGCCGACGCCCGTCGACCGCGTGAACCGGCTGCACGTCGCGCGTCGAGGAGGTGATGAACACCTCGTCGGCGTCGCCCAGCGCGTCCAGTGCAAGGTCGGCGGCGACGGCGTCGGTCCACTCGAGCACGAGCTCGCGGGTGATGCCGGCGAGGCAGCCGGTGTCCGTGGTGGGCGTCACCAGCCGGCCGTCGAGCACGACGAAGACGTTGCTGCCGGTTCCTTCGCTCAGCCGGCCCTGGGTGTCGGCGAACAGCGCCTCGGCTGCCCCGTGGCGGTGCGCCTCGGCGAGGGCGACGACGTTCTCGGCGTACGAGGTGGTCTTCAGCCCCGCCGTCGCGCCGCGCTCGTTGCGCGGCCACGGTACGACGTGCAGCGCCGCCGACGCCGGCCAGGGCGCCAGCGGTGCGACGGCGACCACGAGGGTGGGGGCCGCCGTGCCACGCTTGGAGCCGAGCGGACCGAACCCGGCGGTGCAGGTGATGCGCAGCCGGTGCAGGCCCGGACCCGCCGCCGCGACAACCGCCGCACAGCCCTCCCGTACGGCATCCAGGTCCGGCCGCGGCAGGCCGAGACCCGCCGCCGAACGCAGCAGCCGGCGCAGATGCCGGCTCAGCGCGAACGGTGTCCCGTCGACGACCTTGAGTGTCTCGAAGACACCGTCGCCCACGGTCAGACCGTGGTCGAACGCCGACACCAGCGCCGCGGCGTCGTCCACGAGCCCCCCGTCGAGCCAGGTGGTCATGGCCGTCGAGGGTAGGCCCGGCCGGGTCGCCGGCGGAGCGGCCGGCGGTTGGGGGGCGGGGGCCACGGGCCATCGGCTACAGTGCTCGTCGCACCGGGGGTGTTCTCACCGGAACAGGCGGACGTAGCGCAGCTGGTAGCGCATCACCTTGCCAAGGTGAGGGTCGCGGGTTCGAATCCCGTCGTCCGCTCGAAGGGGGCCTGCGCAGCGAGGGCCTCGTCAGCACCCGGTGGAGTGGCCGAGAGGCGAGGCAACGGCCTGCAAAGCCGTGTACACGGGTTCGAATCCCGTCTCCACCTCGAGCCGCCAAGCTCGGGCGATTGGCGCAGTGGTAGCGCGCTTCCTTGACACGGAAGAGGTCACTGGTTCGAACCCAGTATCGCCCACCGACCTCGCCAGGTGCGGCTCGTGCCGCGTCGATCGCGGGGGACCTCGGACGAGCCCTCCACCCCTCGTCCGACGGCCACGTCGACGAGTAGCGTCGCTTCGGTGCCCGAGCCCCTGATCCGCTGGTCCAGCTACCCCCACGCCTATCCGCGGCCCCTCGCCGGCCGCCTCGAGCGGCACACGATCGCGAGCCAGGAGCTCGCAGGCAATTCGCTGGGCGATCCCGCCGAGCGACCGCTCGAGGTCTACGTCCCGCCCGGCTACGACGACGAGCCTGAGCGGCGCTACCCGTCGATCTACGTCATCCAGGGCTACACGGGCGCCGAGCCGATGTGGCACAACCGCTCGCCGTTCCGGACGACATTCCCGGAGTCGGCCGACGCGCTGTTCGCCGGGGGTGGTGCACCCGCGTGCGTCTTGGTGCTCGTGGACGCCTGGACGGCGTACGGCGGCAGCCAGTTCGTCGATTCGCCGGGGACCGGCCGCTACCACTCCTACCTGTGCGAGGAGGTGGTGCCCTTCGTCGACGCCCGCTACCGGACGCTCGCCTCCGCCGCCCACCGAGGGATCGCCGGCAAGTCCAGCGGCGGGTTCGGAGCCATGATCACCCCGATGCTGCGCCCGGATCTCTTCGGCGGGCTGGCCAGCCACGCCGGCGACGCGCTGTACGAGTTGTGCTACGTCGCCGGCTTCGGCAAGGTCGTCCGCGCGCTGCGCGACTACGACGGTTCCTACGAGCGGTTCTGGCAGGACTTCGGCGCCCGGCCTCCGATGAGCAAGGAGACCGACGCCGACCTCGTCATCACCTACGGGGTGGCTGCAGCGTTCTCCGCTGACGAGGACGGCACCGTGCACCTACCGTTCGACCTGCGCACGGGGCGTCTCGTCGACGAAGTCTGGGCGCGCTGGCTGGCGTGGGACCCGGTACGGATGGTGGCGACGCACGCCGACGCGCTACGCAGTCTGCGTGCCGTCTACGTCGACGGCGGCACGCGCGACGAATGGTTTCTCGAGCTCGGCGCCCTCGCCTTCCGGGACGCGCTGGCCGACATCGGCGTCACGGATGTCGCCTGCGAGCTGTTCGACGCTTCCCACGGCGGCATCGACTACCGCTACCCGCGCGGCCTGGCCTACCTCGCGCACCGCCTAGCGGTCGCCTCCTGACCGACGAGGCCGGCAGGTCACGGCCACCGGCGGCGCGACGCCCTGCTGCGCCGCACCCACTCCTTGCGCCGCTCGGCACGGGCCCGCGCATCGGTGCGGGTGGCCACCCACCGCGCCTCGCGCTGCAGCTTGCGCCAGCTGAGGAGTCGCCGCTCGTCGAGAGTCCCGTCCTGCACGGCGGCCAAGACGGCGCAGCCGGGCTCGCTCTCGTGCCGGCAGTCGTTGAACCGGCAGTCCTCGAAGAGCGACTCGACGTCGCTGAACGCGGCACCGAGTCCCTCGTCCACCGTCGAGAGCCCCACGCCGCGCAGGCCCGGCGTGTCGACGAGGACGCCGACGCCGGGCAGGACGACGAGCTCGCGACGGGTTGAGACGTGCCGACCCTTGCCGTCTTGGCGCACCGGGCCGGTGGCCAGCAGCTCCTCGCCGGCCAACGCGTTGACGAGCGTGGACTTGCCCGCTCCCGAGCGGCCGAGCAGCGCGAGAGTGCGGCCAGGGCCGAGCCGCTCGCGTACCGCGTCCAGCCCGTCGCCGGACACGGTGCTCACCAGCAGGACGTCGGCTCCCGGTGCGGCACGGGAGACGTCCTCGAGCAGCCAGGTCGCGTCGCCGACCAGGTCGGACTTCGTGAGCAGGACCAGCGGGACGGCACCGCTGTTCCAGGCGAGGACCAGGAGCCGCTCGATTCGTGCCAGGTCGGGCTCGGGCCACAGCGGCTCGACGATGCCGACGACGTCGACCCCCGCGGCGAGCAGCTGCGGCAGCGCGGCCCGGCCGGCTCCGTGCCGGACCAGGAGTCCGCGCCGGTCGAGCACCGCGTCGACGGTCTCGCGGCCGTCGGGCCACGAGCGCAGTGCCACCCAGTCCCCCACCCCGGGGGCGGCGAGCGGGTCGCGCGCGGCAGCGGCCAGGACGTCGGCGCCGAAGGTGGCGCGGCGCGGCCCGTCGGCGGCGAGGACGTCGACCCCGCCCCGTTCGACGGCGCAGACGCGGGCGGGCACGCAGCAGCCCAGGTGCGGCAGGAAGGCGGCGTCGACCCGCTCGTCGTAGCCGAGGTGGCGCAGTGCTTCGGGAAGGACAGGTGGGACGCTCAACTCAGGCACCTCGAGGTGGGTGCGGAGACCCGCCCGGCGCCGGGGGCGCGGGTGTTAGCCGGCGGGTCGCTCCGCGAGGGAGGACAGGTCGGGTACGCGACGGCTCGCGACGGCACGCATGGGACCCACCTCCGCTGTTCGCTGCGACCGGCGACGGGCTGCCGGCGCTGTCGAGTGGCGACGACGCTAGCCGCCCGGCGCACGCTCGCGCACCGGGTTTTCCACCGCTGACGCCGCAGCCGGCGGCGAGTCCGCCGGCGGCTGAGCGGCACTGGTGTCCTCCGCCGGCTCGCTTGCCACCGACACCCGGCGCGGGAACACCTGTTCCCATGCGGCGTTGAGAGCGGCCCCGATGAGGACGGCGATCGAGATCAGGTAGAGCCACACGAGGATGGCGATCGGCGCCGCCAGCGGGCCGTAGATCGACGTACCTCCGGTCGCCGAGGACAGCGACCAGCGCAGTAGTGAGCTGCCCAGGACCCAGATCAGCAGGCACAGTGCCGCGCCGGGCAGGTCACGGAGGAACGGCGTACGCACCGGGACGGACAGGTGGTAGAGCAGGGCCAGGAACAGCACGGACAGCCCGATGACCAGGGGCCAGTACAGGTCGGTGAAGAAGTCCAGTCGCGGCGGCATCACGTCGGCCATGAAGCTGGGGCCGGCCAGTACCAGCGGCAGCAGGATGATGCCGACGAGCAGCGCCACCGCGTAGAGGCTGAAGGACAGGGCCCGCGTCTTGACGATGCCGCGATGACCACCGAGCCCGTACATGATCGTGATCGTGTCGATGAAGACGTTGAGGGCGCGTGAGCCCGACCACAGCGCGATGAGAAACCCGATGGAGATCACGTCGGCCCGACCACCTGAGAGGACGTCGTCGATGGTGGGGCGCACGATCTGGTCGATGCTGTCCGCCGTGAGCGCGCGCGAGGCGATCTCGACGACGCCGTCGCTGATCTGGCCGACTGTCTGGTCGGTGAGCAGGTCGGTGAAGTACCCGACGCTGCCGACAAGGCCGAAGATGAGCGGCGGCAGCGAGAGGATCGCGAAGAACGCCGCCTCGGCGGCCAGTCCGGTGACGCGGTAGCGGAAACACGCCGCGACCGTCTGCACCGCCAGGCGGCGCAGCGTCCGGCGGTCGACGGCCACCGCTCTACGGTAACGACCCGGCCGCCAACCGCCCGGTCAGGCGCCCGGCGCCCGCCACGACGGGCCCGCCCCGAGTGAAGATGGAGGACGCCCCGGCCGGCGAGTCCACCACTCCCCGAGCCAGGCTGTGGACAACGGCCGTACGGTCCGGCGAGTGCGAGGTCGTGTGGCGGCCGGGACAATGGCGGACGGCCGGTCGTCGAGAGCCGGCCACAGAGAGGAGTCGTGCTGCATGGAGGTCTCGCCCGGTTCGCCGTACCCGCTGGGAGCCACGTTCGACGGCAGCGGCACCAACTTCGCGCTGTTCAGCGAGGTGGCCGAAGCTGTGGAGCTGTGCCTGTTCGACGGCGGCGGGCGCGAGCGCCGGATCGCGATGACCGAGCGGGACGCCTTCGTTTGGCACGTCTACCTCCCGCGCGTCGGGCCCGGCCAGCGCTACGGATACCGCGTCCACGGCCCCTACGATCCCCCCTCGGGTCGCCGCTGCAACCCGGCAAAGCTGCTCGTCGACCCCTACGCGAAGGCCATCGAGGGTCAGCCGGACGCTGACCCCTCGCTCTACGGCTACCGCTTCGACGATGCGCAGCGCAGCAACGACGACGACTCGGCGCGCCACACGATGAAGTCGGTGGTGGTCAACCCGTTCTTCGACTGGGGCAACGACCGCCACCCGACCCGGCCCTACCACGAGAGCCTCGTCTACGAGGCGCACGTGAAGGGGATGACCAGGACCCACCCCGACATACCGCGGGAGATCCGTGGCACGTACGCCGCCCTCGGCCACCCCGTGATGGTCGACCACTTCACGCAGCTCGGCGTCACTGCCGTCGAACTCATGCCGGTCCACCAGTTCGTGCAGGACTCCCACCTGATCGACCAGGGACTGTCGAACTACTGGGGCTACAACACAATCGGCTTCCTTGCCCCGCACAACGCATACTCCTCCTCCGGCCAACGTGGCCAGCAGGTCCAGGAGTTCAAGGCGATGGTGAAGTCGCTGCACGGGGCGGGGATCGAGGTGATCCTCGACGTTGTCTACAACCACACTGCTGAGGGCAACCACCTCGGTCCGACCCTGGGATTCCGGGGCATCGACAACGCCGCCTACTACCGCCTCGTCGACTCCGACCGCAGCCACTACTTCGACACGACGGGCACCGGCAACAGCCTGCTGATGCGTCATCCGCACGTCCTGCAGCTCATCATGGACTCACTGCGCTACTGGGTCCTCGACATGCACGTCGACGGCTTCCGCTTCGACCTCGCCGCCACACTGGCCCGCCAGTTCCACGAGGTCGACCGGCTCTCCGCATTCTTCGACCTGGTGCAGCAGGATCCGGTCATTAGCCAGGTGAAGCTCATCGCCGAGCCCTGGGACGTCGGTGACGGCGGCTACCAGGTCGGCGGATTCCCGCCGCTGTGGAGCGAGTGGAACGGCAAGTACCGCGACTGCGTACGGGACTTCTGGCGTGGTGACCCGCGCTCGCTCGGGGAGTTCGCCTTCCGGCTGACCGGGTCGAGCGACCTGTACCAGGACGACGGCCGGCTGCCGTTCGCCTCCATCAACTTCGTGACCGCGCACGACGGCTTCACGCTGCACGACCTCGTCAGCTACAACGACAAGCACAACGAGGCCAACGGCGAGGGAAACCGCGACGGCGAGAGCGACAACCGCTCCTGGAACTGCGGCGTCGAGGGACCGACCGACGACCCCGACGTCGTGGCGCTGCGCGAGAAGCAGAAGCGCAACTTCATCGCCACACTCCTGCTCTCGCAGGGGGTGCCGATGCTGCTGCACGGAGACGAGCTAGGGCGCACGCAGCTGGGCAACAACAACGTCTACTGCCAGGACAACGAGCTGTCCTGGATCAGTTGGCGCGACGCCCGCCACCACTGGGCGCTCACCCACTTCACGGCTGCCGTGGCGAAGCTGCGGCACGAGCAGCCGGTCTTCCGACGGCGGCGGTTCTTCCTCGGGGCCTCCGTGCGCGGCAGCGAAGATACGCACGACATCGCCTGGTTCAGCCCGACCGGCATGCCGATGCGTGAGGAGGACTGGGTTTCCGGCGAGTTCCTCAGCCTGGGGGTGTTCCTCAACGGTGAGGCCATCGGGGAGCTCGACTCGCGCGGCCAGCGAGTCCGTGGCGACTCCTTCCTGCTGCTGTTCAACGCGCATTGGGACGACCAGGAGTTCCTCCTGCCCGACACCGACTTCGGGCAGCTGTGGGAGGTGGCGCTGGACACCGCGAGCCCGGTCATCGTCGACCGAGCGCCCTACAAGGCAACCACGGACCTCACCGTGGAGGGCCGCTCGCTGCTGGTGCTGCGGCGGGCAGTCTGATCGTGCCGCCCGCGCTCACCGGCACCTACCGGCTGCAGCTGCGTGCGGAGTTCGGCTTCGCCGATGCCGCGGCCGTGGTCCCGTACCTGTCCGACCTCGGCGTCTCCCACCTCTACCTCTCGCCGATCCTGCAGGCTGCCCCCGACTCGACCCACGGCTACGACGTCGTCGACCACACCGTCGTGTCGGCCGACCTCGGCGGCGAGGACGGGCTGCGTGCCCTGGCGAGGACGGCCCACCGGCACGGGATGGGCCTCGTCGTCGACGTCGTGCCCAACCACATGGCCGTGCCAACACCGGCGACGCTCAACGCCAAGCTGTGGTCGGTGCTTCGCGACGGGCCGGCGTCGCCGTACGCCCGATGGTTCGACGTCGACTGGAGCGGCCCCGACCGTGCGCTGCTCGTGCCCGTGCTCGGCAGCCGGATCGGACAGGTGCTCGACGCCGGCGAGCTCAGCGTCGAGGAGGTCGACGGCGAGGCGGTTCTGCGCTACTACGAACGGGTCTTCCCGCTCCGGCCCGGCACCGAGCGGCTCGCGATGGCCGAGCTGCTGCAGCGGCAGTGGTACCGACTCGCGCACTGGAGGGTCGGCGACGAGGAGCTCAACTACCGCCGCTTCTTCGACGTCGACACCCTCGCCGCCATCCGAGTCGAGCTACCGGAGGTGTTCTCGGCGACCCACGACCTGCTGGTGCGCCTGCGTGAGGACGGCGTCCTCGACGGCTACCGGATCGACCACCCGGACGGTCTGGCCGACCCTCGGGGCTACCTGGCGGCGCTGCGCGAGGTCACCGGCGGGGCATGGGTGGTCGTCGAGAAGATCCTGGAGGGTGCCGAACGGCTGCCGGCGGACTGGGCGTGCGCCGGCAGCAGCGGCTACGACACGCTCAACCGGCTCGTCCACCTCCTCGTCGACCCCGACGGGGAGAACCCGTTGCGGGCGCTGTGGACCTCGGTCACCGGCGACCCGCGCGACCTCAGGGCCGTCATCGCCGAGAGCAAGCGGCAGGTCCTGGCGACCTCCCTACGGGCGGAGGTGACCCGGCTGGTCGACCTGGCCGTCGCGGTCTGCGCGGATGACCTGGCGATGCGCGACTTCACCCGGCACCGACTCACCTCCGCCCTCGTCGAGATGCTGGTGGCTTTCGGGCGCTACCGGGCGTACGTCGTCCCGGGCGAGCCCGCCGACGGGGAGACCGTGGCGCTGCTCGACGCCGCCGTTACCGCCACGGTGGCGCAGCGCGAGGACCTCGCCGACGAGGCTCGGCTGCTCGCCGAGCTGGCCCTCGGCCGGCTCGGCCGAGGCCCCGACCTCGACGACTTCTGCGTACGCTTCCAGCAGACCTGCGGCCCGGTCATGGCCAAGGGCGTCGAAGACACGGCGTTCTACCGGTGGTTCCCGCTCACCGCGCTCGCGGAGGTCGGGGGCTGGCCGGCGCCGATGGGCACCCTCCCGGAGACCCCGCCCGGCGGCGACGCCGTCGACGGCCTGCACCGGTGGGCCCGGCGCCAGCAGGCCGAGGTGCCCATGGGCATGACGACGCTGTCGACGCACGACACAAAGCGCAGCGAGGACGTCCGGGCCCGGCTCGCGGTGCTCGCCGAGGACTCGGCCGGGTGGGGTCGGGCCCTGACCGCGTGGCGTGCCGCCGCCGCTGGGTACCGGGCCGCCGAGCTCGACCCGGCCACCGAGTACCTCGTCTGGCAGACCGTCGTCGGAGCCTGGCCGATCGAGGAAGACCGGCTGCTGACCTACCTGGAGAAGGCCGCCCGCGAGGCCAAGCTGCGCACGTCGTGGACCGACCCCGACGAAGGCTACGACCGGGCGGTGCGCGCGTACGCGCGGCACGTCCTGGGCGACGCCGACCTGCGGGCCTCGGTGGCCGGCTATGTCGAGGGGCTCGCGCCCGCCGCCCGCGTCAACACGCTCTCGCAGAAGCTGCTGCAGCTGACCCTGCCCGGCGTCCCCGACGTCTACCAGGGCTGCGAGGCACTGGCTCTCACCCTCGTCGACCCCGACAACCGGCGGGCCGTCGACTACGCCGACCGCCGGGAGCGGCTGGCCGCGCTCGACCGGGGCGGCGCGCCGCGCGACCTGGCCGACGAGAAGCTGCTCGTCACTGCGACGACGCTGCGGCTGCGCCGCGAACGGCCGGCCTCGTTCGGGCCGGGCGGGGCGTACCGGCCTTGGCCGACCGGGACGCCGCACGCGGTCGGCTTGCTGCGCGGCGACGACGTGCTCGCCGTCGCCACCCGGCTGCCTCTACGGCTCGCCGGCAACGGCGGATGGGGCGATGCCGCGCTCGACCTCCCCGCCGGCGACTGGGCCGACCGGCTCGGTCGGCGCACCCACTCAGGCCGGGTACCGCTCGCGGACCTGCTCCGGCGGCTGCCGGTCGCCATGCTCGCCCGCACCCCGAATGTGTCAGGCCCTCACGTGGCTGGAGCCCCCGCAGAGCCTGACTGATTCGCGGGGCCGGCGGGCGCGGGGCCGGGGGGGATCGGGGGTCAGCTGGCGAGCACCCTGCCGCGCTCGATCTCGACGTCGAAGTCGGCCGACGGCCAGTCCAGGCCCATCTCCCGCAGCGCCTCGAGCAGCAGCATGGCCACCGCCCAGTTGCGGTACCACTTGTGATCTGCGGGGACGACGTGCCACGGCGTGATGTCGGTGTTGCAGCGCTCCAGCGCGATCTCGTACACCCGCTGGTAGTCCTCCCACAGCGCGCGGTCGTCGATGTCACCGCGGCGGTACTTCCAGTACTTGTCCGGTCGGTCCAGCCTGGTGAGCAGGCGGTTCCGCTGCTCCTCCTTGGAGATGTGGAGCATGACCTTCACGACAGTGGTCCCGGTCGTGGCCAGCCGCTCCTCGAACCGATTGATGGCGGCGTAGCGCCGTCCGATCGTCGCGGCGGGGAACAGCGACTTGACCCGGGTGACGAGCACGTCCTCGTAGTGCGACCGGTCGAACACCCCGACCATGCCGGGGCGCGGCAGCCGGCGCCGGATCCTCCACAGGAAGTCGTGCGCGAGCTCCTCGCGGGTGGGTGCCTTGAACGCGGTGTGGGCGAGCCCCTGCGGGTCCATGAGGGCGACCGCGTGGCGTACGGCGCCGCCCTTGCCAGCGGTGTCCATGCCTTGCAGCACCAGCAGCAGGCTGCGCTGCCCGCCGCTGCGCCCGTGCGCGAACAGCTTCTCCTGCAGCTCGGAGAGCTCGTCGTCCAGAGCGGCCAGCGCCGCCACGCCGTCGGCCTTGTCACCGTCGAAGCCGACGGTCTCGCTGGTGGACAGCGCGGCGAGGTCGACCGGGCCCTCGGGCAGCCGGAGCCGGTCGCTGAGGCGCAGCCGAGGCGCCTGCGTCACGGCGGCCTTGCGGCGCTTGGTCTTCTTGCTGCCCACGGGCGACACCTCCGGCGTCGGGGGCCCCCGGCGTTCCCGAGGGCCGTCAGCGACACTACTGGCTCGTGATCTCCCTGCGCGTGTGGAGTCCGGACGCGTCGTCGGTGCGCCTGGTCACCGGCTCGGGTGCCGTGGCCGCGCGGCGGCTCGAGTCGCCCGGGCACGACGGATGGTGGGAGGCCGCCGCGAGGCTGGCGCACGGGGACCGCTACGCCTGGTCGATCGACGGCGGTGAGCCGCTGCCCGATCCGCGGGCGGTGTGGCTGCCCGACGGCGTACACCGCGCGAGCGCGATCTACGACCACCACGGCTACGCCTGGAACGACTCCGGGTGGGCGGGCCGCCCGTGGGACGGCGCCGTCGTCTACGAACTGCACGTCGGGACCTTCTCCGTGGCCGGCACGCTCGACGGCGTCGTCGAGCACCTCGACCACCTCGTCGCCCTCGGCGTCACCCACGTCGAGCTCCTGCCGGTGGCGTCGTGGGACGGCCCGCGGGGCTGGGGCTACGACGGCGCGGGCCTGTGGTCTGTGCACGAGGCGTACGGCGGTCCCGACGGGCTCAAGCGGCTCGTCGACGCCTGCCACGCGTGCGGCCTGGCCGTGCTGCTCGACGTGGTGCACAACCACCTGGGCCCGAGCGGCAACTACCTGGCCCGCTTCGCCCCGTACTTCACGGACACCCACTCCACGCCCTGGGGTGCGGCGGTCAACCTCGACGCTCCGGGCTCGGACGAGGTGCGCGACTGGATCGTCGGCTCGGTCCTGTCGTGGCTGCGCGACTTCCACCTCGACGGCCTGCGTCTCGACGCGGTGCACGAGCTGCGGGACGACCGGGCCGTGCACCTGCTGGAGCAGCTGTCGACAGCGGTCGACGCGCTCGCCGCCGACCTCGGACGCCCACTCGTGCTCGTCGCCGAGAGCGACCGCAACGACCCGCGTACGGTGACGCACCGCGCCACCGGCGGGCTCGGCGTCCATGTGCAGTGGAGCGACGACTTCCACCACGCCGTGCATGCGCTGCTGACCGGGGAGGCGCAGGGCTATTACGCCGACTTCGCTGCCGACCCGTGGCGGGCCGTCGCCACGGTTCTGACCGGCGGCTTCTTCCACGCCGATACCTGGTCGAGCTTCCGCGGGCGCCGGCACGGGCGGCCGCTGGACACGTCGACGCTGCCGGGCAATCGGCTGCTGGCGTACACGCAGAACCACGACCAGGTCGGCAACCGGGCCCGCGGCGAACGGCTCTGCCACCTCGCCTCCTCCGGGCTGGTGGCCGCCGGCGCGGCGCTCGTGCTGACCTCGCCGTTCACGCCGATGCTCTTCATGGGCGAGGAGTGGGCGGCCTCGACGCCGTGGCTGTTCTTCACCTCCTACCCCGACGCCGACCTCGGAGCAGCCGTCACGGCTGGCAGACGCCGGGAGTTCGGGGAGCACGGGTGGACCGGTGAGGTGCCCGACCCGCAGGACCCGGCGACGTTCGAGCGTTCGCGGCTCGACTGGGACGAGCTCACGGCCGAGCCGCACCGCCGGATGCTGGACTGGTACGTCGCGCTGATCCGGCTGCGCGCCGCCGAGCCCGACCTGCGCGACCCGTGGCTGGGACGGGTGGAGGTCTCCTACGACGCTGCCGCGGCGTGGCTGGCCGTGGCCCGCGGCGCGTTCCAGGTGGCGGTCAACCTCGGCGGCGTCGAGCGCGTCGTGCCGCTCACTCGGCCGGGCGCCCGCGTGGTGCTGTCCTGGGGCGTTGCCGAGGTCGCCGGCACCGGCATACTCCTCGGTCCCGAGTCCACGGCGGTGCTCCGCCGCTAGCCGAGGGAACGTAGCCCGCTCAGGCGGTCAACTCACGCAGTCCGACGCAGTCCAGGTCCCAAAACACCCTCGAGTAGACCAAAGTGCCCGTCATCCAGGGCCGGTGGGCGGGCAGCCGCAGCACCTGGAAGGCCGGCGGTGGGATCCGCAGCGACGGTCGCCGGAACTCCAGGTCACCCCCGGCGACAAATCCGAACCGCCGGTAGTACGTCGGCGAGCCCTCCAGGAAGACCAGCGGTTCCCCGGCCGCGGCAGCCCGCCGCAGGGCATGGCCGACCAGCGCCGCCCCGACCCCGCGCCGCTGCTGCGGGGGCGCCACGGCCAGCGGGCTGAGCACCAGCACCTGCACCAGCTGGCACGGAGCGTCCAGAAGGGAACGGGTGAGCGCCACGTAGCCGACGACGGCGGCCCGCTCCGTAGCCACCAGGGAGAGGTCGCGGATGCCGTCCGTCGAGTCCCGCAGCGCGTCGACGAGCTCAGTGACCCGGGATCCGCCATCGCCGAAGGCTCGGCCGACCACGCCGCGTACAGCTGCCCGGTCTGCCGGCTCCTCCGCACGGATCTGCACCCCCCCGATGACATCGCAGCCGGGCCGGCCGCGGCAAGGGCAGGGCCGGCACGGCAGACTCACGGGTGTGGTCCGGGTCGCCGACGTGGTGAGCAGCGACCTCGCCCTCGTCCTCGGGCAGCCTCCGCGGCTGCGCGTGCGGGCGTGGGACGGCTCGCAGGCCGGGCCGGCGGGCGCACCGGTGCTCGTCCTGGGCTCGCGGCGGGCCCTGCGGCGTCTGGTATGGGAGCCCAACGACCTGGGGTTCGGCCGCGCGTACGTCGCCGGTGAGGTCGACGTGGAGGGCGACGTCTTCGAGCTCATGCACGCGGTGTCGACCGCCGCCGGCACGATGCCGAAACGCCTGAGCACCCGAGACCGCCTGCGGCTGGTCGGGGACGCCGTACGGCTGGGCGCCGTCGGCCGCCCGCCCGCCCCGCCGCCCGAGGAGGTCCCGCCGCTGTCCGGCGAACTGCACAGCGCCGACCGCGACCGCGCCGCCGTGTCCTCCCACTATGACGTCGGCAACGACTTCTACCGATTCGTGCTCGGGCCGTCGATGGTCTACTCGTGCGCCTACTGGCCCGAGCGACCCGACGCGACCCTGGAGGACGCCCAGGTGGACAAGCTCGAGCTGGTGTGCAGCAAGCTCGGGCTGCGGCCGGGCCAGCGGCTGCTGGACGTCGGCTGCGGCTGGGGTTCGCTGCTCGTGCACGCCGCGTTGCACCGCGGTGTACGGGCGGTCGGGGTCACCGTCAGCGCCGAGCAGCAGCGCTGGGCGTGCGAGCAGGCGCGGCGCGCCGGGGTCGGCGACCGCGTCGAGGTCCGCCTGCAGGACTACCGCGACGTGGCCGACGGCCCCTTCGACGCGATCGCCAGCGTCGGGATGGCCGAGCACGTCGGGCCTGAGCGCTACCGCGACTACGCCAGCCAGCTGTTCGCGCTGCTCCGGCCGGGAGGGCGCCTGCTCAACCACCAGATCTCCCGCCGCCCGGAGCAACGCGACCTCGGCCGGGTGGCGCCGTCGGACCCGACACGGACGTTCCTCCAGGCGTTCGTGTTCCCCGACGGGGAGCTGATGCCGCTGAGTACCACGCTGGGGCTTCTGGAGCAGGCCGGTTTCGAGGTGCGCGACGTGCAGTCGCTGCGCGAGCACTACGGCCGCACGCTGCGCTCGTGGGTCGGCAACCTCGAGCGGCACTGGCCGCAGGCAGTCCAGTCGACCTCGCCCGGGCGGGCCCGGGTATGGCGGCTCTACATGGTCGCCTCGGCCGTGGCGTTCGAGCTGGGCCGGCTCGGCGTCGACCAGGTGCTCGCCGTACGCCAGCACGCCGACGGGCGTTCCGACCTGCCGCTGCGCCGGGAGTCCCTGCTGCTGGAGGGGACGTGATCGAGGCGTAGCGGTGCCGCCGAGGCGATGAGTTCGCGGCCGCCCGCGGTCTGACACCCCGACCGATCGACGATAGGGAGCAGAGCATGGGCAGGATCGTGGCGAACTTCTTCATCTCCCTCGACGGCGTCGTCGAGGCGCCCAACGAGTGGCACTTCCCGTACTTCGACGAGGCGATGGGACGGGTCGTCGGCGCGGGGATGCAGACCCAGACGGCGTTCCTCATGGGCCGCCGGCTCTATGACGAGTGGTCGGCCTACTGGCCCGGACAAGGCGACGACGTCCCCTTCGCGTCGCACATCAACACGCTCCCGAAGTACGTGCTGACCACGCGTCCGCTCGAGGCCGAGCTGTGGAACAACTCCACGGTCCTCGGCGACGACCCGGTCGCGCAGGTGCAGGACCTGAAGCAGCAGAGCACCGGCGACATCGCGATGTCGGGCTGCGCCACCACGGTGCGCTGGCTGCTGTCCCAGGGGCTGCTCGACGAGCTGGCCCTGCTCGTGCACCCGATCGTGGTGGGCAAGGGCCAGCGGCTGTTCGAGGGCACGGGTACCGTGCCGCTGGAGCTGCGGGAGAGCAGCACCCTGCCGACGGGGGTGCTGCACGTGCGCTACGCGCCAGCGGCGCAACCCTAAGAACGTGTTGGGAAAGCACTCGGCGAGCCTCCGTGACTGTTGTGACTGAGGTGGCCAGTGTGGCGGTATGGCGTCCACTTCCCCGCGCCCCTATCCCTCCGATCTGACCGATGAGCAGTGGGCGTTGATCGCGCCG
>JBBRVP010000025.1:0-46899 GCA_038246785.1 Jiangellales bacterium | reverse complement strand
GTGTCGGCGGGAACGTCGAGGGTGGCACGATAGGTGATCACGTGGGGTCCTGCCCGTGGCCGGGTTCTTGGTCGAAACCGACCCTTTCGGGTCAGGACCCCACGCCCGGCCTCCGACACGCCGCGACCTCACGAGTCACACACGTCACTCCCGTGAGAAAACCTCTATCTTCGGTTGACCTGTTGAGCGATGAAATCCCTCAGGCGGCTTTTTGCACATGTTGGCGCATTCCTCCGACTGCACAAGCAGGGACGAGAAGACGGCTACCACCCGGCACGTGGCCGACTCCCGCGAGGGACATCGACCTACAGCGGCGAGTCGTTCGGACCTCGAAGTTGAACCGGGCGGGGTGGTGTGGCGCCGCAGAGTGGGTGTTGCCCCGTGTGCCGCTGATGGATCGCTGACCGGGGCGGTCAGCGTGCCGGAACACGTCCCATCTGGACAGCGGCCTGATCTGTCTACATCAAGTCGAGCGAAAGGAGGTGCGGCCCGTGACGATGATCGTCCCCGCCGCGCCTCCTCGAGCTGACTGACTGAGGGGCGGCTTTGGCGGTGCGTTCCCGCCGGAACGTCTCCGCGGAACGCGTCAGCGGCTGTCGCGCCTGGCCCGCCGCGGCGCGCCGGCGGCCAGCTTGGACGCGCAGGTGCCGGGCAGTCCGTGTGTCACCCCGCGGCGTACGCCGCCGCCAACCGGGCGAACCCCTCGTCCAGGCCGACCCGCGGCGTCCAGCGCAGCACCTCCCGCGTGCGCCGCTGGTCGAACCAGTGGGCCGTACTCAGCTGCTCGACGAGGAAACGGGTGAGCGGCGGGGTGTCGCGCCGCCGAAGCCCCGCCCAGGCGCCCTCGACCAGCGCGCCGACCAGCCAGGCGGCGCTGACCGGCACCCGGCCCCGCGGGCCGCGCACACCTGCCGCCGCACACAGCCGCGCGATCACCTCGGCGACCGGACGAGGCTCGCCGTTGGACACGACGAGCGCCTCGCCGTGGACGCCGGCCGCGTCGAGCGCTGCGAGCAGGGCATCGACGGCGTTGTCGACGTACGTCGTGTCGATCAGCGCCGCGCCGGAGCCGGGCAGCAGCAGCCGCCCGGTGCGGGCCCGGGTCACGATTCGCTCGACGAGCTGGGTGTCGCCCGGGCCCCAGACCAGGTGGGGACGGACGGCGAGCACCTCGAGCTCGGATCCGTCGGCGGCGAGCGCGATGAGCTCGGCCAGCGCCTTGGATCGCGAGTAATGCCCACGAGCCCCGCCGGGGTCCGCCGGCTCGGCCCCCACCCCGACCAACGGCTGCCCGGCGTGCGCGACCGAGGGCGAGGAGACGTGCACCAGACGGCGGACCCCCGCCGCCCGGCAGGCCGCGACGATCACGCGGGTGCCGACGACGTTGGCGCGCGCGTATTCCGCCCACCGCCCGACCACGTCGACTTTCGCGGCCAGGTGCACCACCGCGTCCTGGCCGGCAGCGGCCGTCCGCACCGCCACGGGGTCGGCCACGTCACCGAGCACCTCCCGGCAGGGCAGGGCTGCGGTACGGCGCTGCAGGACGGTCACGTCGTCTCCGCGGGCCAGCAGGGAGAGCGCGGTGCCGCGGCCGAGCAGTCCGCTGGCGCCGGTGACCAGCACCCTCACCGCAGCTGCCTCACCCGCCGCTGCCAGCGAGCACGCCCGCGGCCCAGCCGGCCAGCGCCGTACGGTCGACCTTGGATGCGTGCCGTACGTCGACCGGCAGCGCCCGCCGCCGCAGCACGGCGGCGACGTCGACCCCGGCCGCTGCCCGGACGGCCACCGCAAGGTCCGGGGGAGCCACCGGCGAGGACCACCGCCGGACGGGGTCCCCCGCCGGTACGACCACGACGACGACCTGCGCGGTGCCGGCGGGGCCGACCCCGACGACCGCGGCGGCCTGCACCTGCGGCAGCACCTCGACCCGCCGCTCGGTCCCGACCGGGGTGAGCACCGCGCCGGCCGTGACGAGCACGTGCTGGAGCCGGCCCTCGATCCACAGCCGCCCCGCCTCGTCGAGGTGCCCGACGTCACCTGTGCGGTGCCAGCCCGGGTCGCGGGCGCTCGCCTGCTGCGTCACCCACAACGCGTCGTAGCCGTCCATGACGTGCTCGGCTTGCACGCACACCTCGCCGGTGCGGTGCGGGTCGGTGGTGAGCGGGCCGTCGGCCGCCCCTGCCGGGGACAACGGGCTCACGGCGACCTCGACTTCGGGCAGCGGCCACCCGACGCAGACCCCCTCGCCGTCGCCGGCCGCTTCGACCTGCTCCAGTGAGATGTCGGTGACCGGCAGGACCTCCGTCATGCCGTACGGCGTGTGCGCCTCCGCGGCCGGCATCACCTCTCGCAGCGACCGCAGCAGGGGCACCGGCACGGGCGCGCCGGCCGACATGAGCAGCCGCACCCGTCCGAGTGCGGTGCGCTGCACGGTGGACAGCGCGTGCGCCGTGGCGAGGAGGCTGCGCAGCGCGGCCGGTGAGGCGAAGACGACGGTTGCGTCGACGGCGGCGACGGCGTCGGCGAGAGCCGTCGCGGTCAGCGTGCCGGGCGCGGTGACGTCCATGTCAGGCACGGCCGAGCCGATGCCCAGCGCCGGCCCGTAGATCGCGAAGGGGGCGAAGGCTGCCACGATGCGGTCGTCGTCACGCAGTTCGTACGTCGAGCGCAGCAGGTCCAGCTGGGCCTGCACCTGCCGGTGCCGGTAGCGGACGCCCTTGGCCGGGCCGGTGGCGCCCGAGGTGAACACGACGGCGCACTCGTCGTCCGGCGACGGAGTGGGCAGGTGGCCGGCGGCGGCGCGGCCACGTCGCGCCAGGTCCGCCAGGTGCGCCTCGGCGCCCAGTGCCCGCGCGAGAGCAGGAGCGGGCGCTCCCGCCGCAAACCGGAGTCCCGGCAACCGCATGGCCCGCGCCGCGGCGAGCCCCTGCGCGGTACCGATCACGGCATCCAGCCGGGCGCCCCGCAACGCGCGGCCCATGCCGCGCAGCCCCAAGCCCTGGTCGGCCACGACGACGACGGCGCCGGCCCGCCACACCGCGTACACGGCGGCCGTCAGGTCGGCCGACGGCGGCACCAGCAGCGCCACCCGCTGTCCGGGTCGTACGCCTGCGGCGGCCAGCCCACGTGCGATCTCCTCGACGCGGGCGGCGAGCATCCGCCAGCTCACGCGGCGTCGACCGACCTCCACGACGGCCGCAGCCTCGTCGTCCGCACGCTCGTCCAGCCGGGCCCACAGCGCGGGCCGCGGTGCGGCGTGGACGGCGTGGACGGCTGCGGCTGCCGGCCCAGCCGGCGCGTCCAGCCCGGCGAGCCACCGCACGACGGCGTCGGCGTAGCCGGGCGCGTCCTCCGGCAGCAGGTGCGAGGCCCCCGCGTACCGGTGCAGCTGCGCGTGCGGCAGCCGGTCCTGCAGGTCGCGCAGGAAGCGTTCGCCGAAGACCGGATCGCGCGGGCCCCACAGCAGCAGGGCAGGAACGTCCAGGCGGCGGGTGCCTTCGGCGACGTCGTCGACGGCGCTGCGGGTGTGGTGGCCGGGAGAGAGCGGGATGTCGCCGACGAAGTCACCGACCGCCCGGCGCCGGGCCGCCGAGGAGTACGGGGAGGCGTACGCATCGCGGGTTTCGGCCGGCAGCGCGGGCCGGCTCAAGGCGGTGGCGGCCCGCACGAAGATCGGCGTGCGCACGCAGACCACCTGGCGTACGCCGGGCAGCCTGGCCAGCCGGATGAGCGGCGGGGCGGCCGACCCTGCGGGCAGGTGCACGGCGGTGTTGGTCAGCACCACGCCACGCAGCTGGGACCGGTGCCGCTGCGCCCAGCCGAGGGAGATCGCGCCGCCCCAGTCGTGGCCGACGGTCACCACGGGGCCGGTGATTTCCAGCGCGTCGGTGAGGCCGGACAGGTCCTCGACGCGCTGGGCCAGCGTTCGGGCCGCTGCCGGTCGCTCGGACCAGCCCATGCCGAGCTGATCCGGCGCGACGACGCGGACGTCGTCAGGCGCCTTGGCGATCAGCCGGCGCCACAGGTAGGACCAGGTCGGGTTGCCGTGCACGCACAGCAGCGTCAGGCGGGGCTCGGCGGGGCCACGGTCGAGCACGTGCCAGCACCGCTTCGTCCCGTCGGCGTCGACGGCGCTGACCAGGCGCGACCACGCCGGGTCGAGTCCGGGCAGGTCGGGCGGGAGCTCGGCGGGTGCTGCCGTCACGTTCGGGGCCAGGTCACCACTGGATCTCCATCACCACTGGATCTCCATCACCGTGGCGTTCAGGCCCGATCCGATCCCCATGAGCAGCACCCGGTCGCCCGCGGTGAGGTCCGCCGACTCACTGGCCAGGGTGATCGGCACTGACGCCGGCCCGACGTTGCCCCGGGTGGGGAAGGTGCGCGGCACCAGCGCCGGGTCGATGGAGAGCGTGCGGCACAGCGCCTCGGTGTGGACCTGCGAGATCTGGTGGATGACGTAGCGCGCGATCCCGTGCGACCAGTCGAAGTCGGCCCTGGCGTCCTCCCACAGCGCGGCCGACAGGGCGAGACCGGCCTTGAGGAGGCCGGTGTGGTCCGTACGCATCATCTCGATGTCGCCGACGCAGAGCCGGTGGTGCTCGGTGCCCGCCCGCGACACCCCGCCGACGACGCGGTGACCGCCGGCGTGCTGGTCGGCGCGGGCCAGCACCATCGCTGCTGCCCCCGACCCGAGGGTCAGCGTCGCGAACTCGCCCATCACGTCGGCCGCGGTGACGTCCGGACCGGACAGCCGCCGCAGCGTCGTCTCCTGCACGGCGCGGGCGTCCTCGCCGTTGACGATGAGCGCGGCCTCGATCTGGCCGGTGTCGATCATCGCGGCGGCGATCTGCATCCCGCTCACGAAGCCGAGGCAGGCGTTGGCCACGTCGAAGTTGAGGCAGTGCGGGGCAAGCCGCAGCGCGTCGTGCACCTCGACCGCGGTTGACGGCTCGAGGTGAGCCCGGCTGACCGAGGTGTTGACCAGCAGCCCGATGTCGGCGGCGTCGATGCCGGCGTCGGCCAGCGCCTTGGCGCCGGCGGTCGCCGCGCCGTCGACGAAGGACATCTGAGGTCCCCACCAGCGGCGTTCCCGGATGCCGACGAGTCGCTCGAGCAGTCCGGGCCGAAGCCCGACCCGGGCGTACGTGGACGCGAGGCGCTCGTCGAACTCCGCGGAGGTGACCACCCGCGGAGCGTCCACGGATCGGACGGCCGTGACGGCGGTGTTGGACGAGCGGAAGACGGCGTTACCGGTCATGGCTCCCTTTCCTGCGGGGCGCACACCGATCCCGCGTCTGTCCTCATGGTCGCACCGGCCGCCGGTGCTCGGCACCTAAGGGGTGGACAAGCCGTCCGTACGCGGCTCAGCCGGACAGCGCCTGCTCGACGCGGTCGCGCAGCTGGGTGATCTGATTGCGTAGCGCGTCGATGACGGTGGAGATCGGCGCACCTGCGTCCTCGGCGGCCGCCTTGAGCTGGTCGTCAGCCTTGGCCAGCTCGTCCTTGGCATCTTGCAGCTTCTGCTTGCCGGCGTCGGTCTTGTCCGTCAACGCGCTCCGTGCGTCGTCGGCTGCCGTCCGAGCGCTGTCGAGTGCGCTGTCGAGCTGCCCCTGAGCGGAGGGGGAAAGACTCGCGGCCGATTTCTTGGCGTCCTCGATCGCCGAGGACGCCTGGCTCGCGAGGTCCTCGGCCGCCTTGGATGCCTGGCTGGCGGCGCCGCGCGCGGCGGCCGATGCGCTGCTGAGCGAGGAACCTACCCCGTCGTTGGAGCTGCAACCGGCGAGGAGCCCGGCCAGGACGGCGGGGAGGGCGATCACAGCGAGCCGGCGGCGCGGGTCCATGCCCTCACGGTAGCCGCCAACGCCCGACGCCGCCCCGTACCCGAAGCCGCCACGCACCCGCCCCGCACCCGACGTCACTGTCCTCAAGGTCGAGAATCGCCCCGAAGGAGGCCGATAGACCGCCACCAGGACAGTAACGTCGGGGGCAGGCGGCGAGAGTTGAGCGGAATAGACTCAACTTCGCTGGCGTTGCGAACGACGAGAGTCCCACCGTCATCAACGGAGATGCCCATGCCCGACCAGCTCACGACCAAGGCTCAGGAGGCGCTCGCCGCCGCGCAGCGGCGGGCGGTCACCGCCGGCAACCCGCAGCTGGAGCCCCTGCACCTGCTCTGGGCTCTGCTGCAGGACGACACCGGTATCCCCGCCGCGCTGCTCGACGCGCTCGGCGCCGCGCGCGCCACGGTCCGGGCCGACGCCGAGGACGCCGTCGGACGGCTGCCTCGCGCCGCGGGCTCGACGGTGTCGACCCCGCAGGCCTCCGGCGCCATGTCGCGGGTTCTCGCCGCGGCCGGCGAGCGCGCGCAGGCCCGCGGCGACGCGTACCTCTCGACCGAGCACCTGCTGCTCGCGCTCGCCGCGACCAGCGGAGAGGCGGCCGAGCTCCTTGCCCGCCACGGCGCCACGGAGCAGGCGCTGGGCGAGGCGCTGGACAAGGTCCGCGGCGGCCAGCGGGTGACCAGCGCCGACCCGGAGGGCACGTTCCAGGCGCTGGACAAGTACAGCGTCGACCTCACAGCGCGCGCCCGCGAGGGCAAGATCGACCCGGTGATCGGGCGCGACTCGGAGATCCGCCGCGTCGTCCAGGTGCTGAGCCGCCGCACCAAGAACAACCCCGTGCTCATCGGCGAGCCCGGCGTCGGCAAGACCGCCGTCGTGGAGGGCCTCGCCCAGCGCATCGTCGCCGGCGACGTGCCGGAGTCGCTGCGCGGCAAGCGCCTCGTCGCGCTCGACCTGGGGGCGATGCTGGCCGGCGCGAAGTACCGCGGCGAGTTCGAGGAGCGGCTCAAGGCCGTCCTCGACGAGATCAAGGCCAGCGAGGGACAGGTCGTCACGTTCATCGACGAGCTGCACACCGTTGTCGGCGCCGGCGCGACCGGCGAGTCCGCGATGGACGCCGGCAACATGCTCAAGCCGATGCTCGCCCGCGGCGAGCTGCGGATGGTCGGCGCGACGACGCTGGACGAGTACCGCGAGCACATCGAGAAGGACCCCGCGCTGGAGCGCCGCTTCCAGCAGGTCTACGTCGGTGAGCCCAGCGTCGAGGACACCATCGCGATCCTGCGCGGGCTCAAGGAGCGCTACGAGGCGCACCACAAGGTGCAGATCTCCGACGCCGCGCTCGTCGCCGCCGCGACGCTGTCGCACCGCTACATCACCGGCCGCCAGCTGCCCGACAAGGCGATCGACCTCGTCGACGAGGCGGCGTCCCGGCTGCGCATGGAGATCGACTCCTCGCCGGTTGAGATCGACGTGCTGCGCCGGCAGGTCGACCGGCTGCGCATGGAGGAGCTGGCGCTGTCGAAGGAGGACGACGCCGCGTCGCGGGAGCGGCTGGACAAGCTGCGCGCAGAGCTGGCCGACGTCCAGGAGTCGCTGTCCGCGCTGGAGGCACGCTGGGAGCAGGAGAAGTCCGGGCTCAACCGGGTCGGCGCGCTCAAGGAGCAGATCGACGAGCTGCGCGGGGAGAAGGACCGCGCGCTGCGCGACGGCGACCTCGCCAAGGCGAGCGAGATCGAGTACGGCAGGCTCCCGGCCCTCGAAGCCGAGCTGGCTGCGGCGTCGAGCACGGCCGACGAGGCCGCGGCCGATCTCATGGTCAAGGAGGAGGTCGGCCCCGACGACGTGGCCGAGGTGGTCGCTGCCTGGACGGGCATCCCCGCCGGGCGGTTGCTCGAGGGCGAGACCGCGAAGCTGCTGCGCATGGAGGACGAGCTCGGCGCCCGCGTGGTGGGTCAGGCGCCGGCCGTACGTGCGGTGTCCGACGCCGTACGCCGGGCCCGCGCCGGCGTCGCCGACCCCGACCGGCCCACCGGCTCGTTCCTGTTCCTCGGCCCCACCGGTGTCGGGAAGACCGAGCTGGCGAAGGCGTTGGCGGCGTTCCTGTTCGACGACGAGCGCGCGATGGTGCGCATCGACATGAGCGAGTACGGCGAGAAGCACTCCGTCGCCCGGCTCGTCGGGGCTCCGCCGGGCTACGTCGGCTACGAGGAGGGCGGCCAGCTGACCGAGGCGGTGCGGCGCCGGCCGTACACCGTGATCCTGCTCGACGAGGTGGAGAAGGCGCACCCGGAGGTCTTCGACGTGCTGCTCCAAGTGCTCGACGACGGGCGGCTCACCGACGGGCAGGGCCGCACGGTCGACTTCCGCAACGCGATCCTCATCCTGACGTCAAACCTGGGCTCGACCTACCTCGCCGACCAGGCGCTGGACGAGAAGGCCAAGCGGGAGGCTGTGATGTCGATGGTGCGCTCGTCGTTCAAGCCGGAGTTCCTCAACCGGCTCGACGAGGTCGTGCTGTTCGAGCCGCTGGGGTCCGCGGAGCTCACTCGCATCGTCGACCTGCAGGTGGCGCTGCTCGCCCGCCGGCTCGCCGACCGGCGGCTCACGCTCACCGTCACCGACGGCGCGCGCGAGTGGCTGGCGCTCACCGGTTTCGACCCGGTGTACGGGGCGCGGCCGCTGCGCCGGCTCGTCCAGTCGGCGATCGGCGACTCGCTGGCCCGCGCCATCCTCGCCGGCGAGGTGCGCGACGGTGATGAGGTGGTGGTGGACGTCAACGACGCTCGCGACGCCCTCGACGTGGCCCCCCGCCGCCCCGTTCCCGCCGGCTGATCGAGCCTCCGGTTCGGGTCGGCTCGCCTCGGCGGGCGTTCGGACTCGGCAGGGGGTCAGACCGACAGCTCACGCTCCAGCGGGGTTCGGAAGCGCGGAGTGACGCGTACTCCGGCCAGCCACCCAGTGAGCCGGGCCGCCTCCGCGTCGATGGCAGCGCAGCCGTCCGTGCCGACGTCCTCGAGCAGCCGCACCACCACCTCGCCGTCGGGGCGCTGGCCCCAGCCGCCGACGACGCGGCCTTCCCACCACACGGTGGGGCCGGCGTTGCCGTAGGCGTCGAACAGCCGGGGGCGGTGGCTGCCCAGGAACCACTCGCGGGTCGCCCATCCCATGACTGTCGGGTCGAGCGCGGGCAGCAGCGCGGCGGCCGGGGCAGGAGTCGGCACCGGGTCGAGGTCGTCGGCCAGGACGACACCGGGAACCCGGTCGAGGTCGACCTCCGCGGTGTCGAGCGCCGCGAGCGCCGTACGGGTCTGGCCGAGCGTCCAGCCCGACCACCACTTCAGGTCCGCCACCGGCGCCGGGCCGAACGCCAGCAGCCACCGCCGCGCCAGCTCCACTCGGGCGGCCGCGTCGTCGAGGACCTCGAAGTCCCCGTCCAGCCAGTCCCGGGTCGCCACCCAGGCGTACTGGCCGCTCAGCCAGGTCCCGCGCGGCCGCGCCCGGACGATGTGCCCGTCGGATGCCAGCAGCGGGAGCACCCGGCTGCCGACGGACTGTGTCGCCTCGTAGGACCTCCCCCGCGCGAGGACCACCTGCTCACCCAGCAGGGGCACCTCGGCGTTGAGCTCGTTGGCCAGCACCGGCCCGCGCTCGTGCACCGCGGCCAAGGCCGCGGCCTCCGCCCGAGCCAGCCATCCGGCGGTGTCTCCGCTGCCGATTCCGTTCTCGGCGAGGAAACCGAGGGTGCGGCGCCGCTCGATCAGGTTGATCGCGCGTGTGGCGCCGGCCAGGACGAGCGGCGCCACCTCCCGGGTCACGACGAACGCCGTCCGCCGCATCCCGAGCAGTCGCACGAGCGAGCGCCGCTCGTACAGCGCTGGCTCCAGGTCGGCCACGCCCCGCGCCCACGCCGACAGGTGCACCGTTGCCGGGTCGGTGGCGTGCAGCGCGACGAGGTCGGCGACGAGCCGGACGGGGTCGTCGGTGCGCAGGCCCGGTCCGAGCCGGTGGCGGGTGACCAGCCGGGCACGGCGCTGCGCCGCCGTCACGTGCGGGGAGGCCATGCGGCGCACCGTACGGGTGCCTGCCGACACGGCGCCAAGATCGAGTGGAACAGCAGGCCGACACGCCCACTCGGCGTGTCGGCCTGGCGTTCCACTCGAGGGGGTCAGCGGGCGAGGCGGCCGGCCGCGAGGCGGGACAGCGCCTCGTCGAGGACATCCGGCCGCTTGCAGAACGCCCATCGCACCAGGCCGCGCCCCCGCCGTGCTTCGCCGTCGGAGGCAGTGTCGCCGTAGAAGACCGAGCAAGGGATCGCCACCACGCCGGCCCGCTGTGGCAGCTCGCGGCAGAAGGCCACGTCGTCGTCCCAGCCGAGCGGCCGGACGTCGGTGGTGACGAAGTAGGTGCCCCGCGGGCGCATCACCGTGAGGCCCAGCCCGGCGAGGCCGTCGCAGAGCTGGTCGCGCCGCGCCTGCAGCGACGTGCGCAGCCCCTCGACCCACGATTCGCAGGTGTCGAGCGCGGAGGCCACGGCCGGCTGGAACGGCCCACCCGACACGTACGTGAGGAACTGCTTGGCGGTCCGCACGGCATTCACCAGGTCGGCCGGGCCGCACGCCCAGCCGATCTTCCAGCCGGTGAGCGAGAACGTCTTGCCGGCGCTGGACAGCACCAGTGTCCGCTCCCGCATGCCCGGCAGCGACGCGAGTGTCACGTGCTCGGCGCCGTCGAAGACGAGGTGTTCGTAGACCTCGTCGGTGACGACGACGAGATCGTGCTCGATCGCCACCTCGGCGATGGCAGCCAGCTCGGTCCGCGAGAGCACCGCACCGGTCGGGTTGTGCGGAGAGTTGACCAGCAGGACGCGGGTCGCCGGCATGACCGCCGAGCGCAGCGCGTCGACGTCGAGGGCGTACGCCGGCGGGCGCAGCGTCACCGGCACCAGCCGCCCGCCGGCCATCGCCACCGTGGCCGCGTAGGAGTCGTAGAACGGTTCGAGGGCGACGACCTCGTCGCCGGGCTCGACCAGCCCGAGCATCGCGGCGGCGATCCCCTCGGTGGCACCGGTCGTGACCAGCACCTCTGTGTCGACGTCGTACGCCGTCCCGTACCGCCGCTCCCGGTGCCGGGCCACCGCCTGGCGCAGCACGGGGTAGCCCGGCCCGGGGGCGTACTGGTTGTAGCCGTCGCGCACCGCGTCGACGGCGACCTCGCGGACCTCGAGCGGCCCGTCGACATCGGGGAAGCCCTGGCCGAGGTTCACCGACCCGGTCCGCACGGCCAGCGCGGTCATCTCGGCGAACACCGTCGTGCCGAGCCCGTCGAGCCGACCCGCCATGCGCTGCCGTGCCGTGCGCTCCGCCACCCGGCGAGCCTACGCGCGGTGCCGGCCTAGCCTTCGGCCCATGCCGACCGCTCTCGTCACCGGAGCTACCGCCGGGATCGGCGCCGCCTTCGCCCGCCGGCTGGCCGCCGAGTGTCACGACCTGGTGCTCGTGGCGCGCGACGTCGAGCGGCTGGAGGGGTCCGCGTCCGAGCTGGAAGCCGCAACCGGCCGCCGGGCCGAAATGCTCTCCGCCGACCTTGCCGACCGGGCCGCCTGCGCTGCCGTCGAGCACCGGCTCGCCGATCCCGACCGGCCGGTCGACGTGCTCGTCAACAACGCGGGCTTCGGGCTGCGCCGGCCCTTCCTCGCCACGGACATCGACGAGGAGGAGCGGCTGCTCGACGTGCTCGTGCGGGCGCCGCTGCGGCTCACCCACGCAGCGCTGCCCGGCATGGTCGAACGCCGCCGCGGCGCCGTGGTCAACGTCAGCTCGGTCGCCGGGTGGCTGGCCCGCGGGACCTACAGCGCGGCGAAGGCGTGGGTCACGACGTTCAGCGAGTCGCTGGCCGCCCAAGTCGCCGACAGCGGCGTACGCGTCATGGCCGTCTGCCCCGGCTACGTCCGCACCGAGATGCACGAGCGGATCGGGCTCGACCGCTCTCGGCTCGCCCCGTCGTGGGCTTGGATGGACCCCGATGACCTCGTCGACGGCGCCCTGCGGGACCTGCGCCGCGGGCGGGTGGTGTCGGTGCCGAGCCTGCGCTTCCGAGTTGCCGCCACGGCCTTCCGGCACGGCCCGTTGCGGCTGCGCGCCGGCGTGGCCCGCCGGCGCTACGGCTGAGCCGCGGCGCCGCCGCGGTCCCGCTCCCGTACCCTGCCCGCCGCCGCGAGCCCGCTCCCGTACCCTGCCCGCCCGTGACCCACGCGCGCGAGGACCTCGTCGAGCAGATCCGCAGCAAGGCCGTCGTGCACGGCGCGGTGACGCTGTCCAGCGGCCGGGAGGCCGACTACTACGTGGACCTGCGCCGGATCACCCTCGACGCCGAGGCGGCGCCGCTGGTCGGCGAGGTGATGCTCGACCTGGTCGCCGACCTGGACGTCGACGCGGTGGGCGGGCTGACGCTCGGGGCCGACCCGGTGGCGACGGCGATGCTGCACCGGGCCGCCGCCCGCGGGCGCCGGCTCGACGCGTTCGTCGTGCGCAAGGCAGAGAAGCAGCACGGGCTGCAGCGGCGGATCGAGGGTCCTGACGTCGCCGGACGCCGCGTGGTCGCCGTCGAGGACACCTCCACGACCGGCGGATCCGTGCTCACCGCCGTGGAGGCGCTGCGCGACATCGGCGCCGAGGTGCTGGCGGTCGCGGTGATCGTCGACCGCGGCACCGGGGCCCGGGAGCGCGTGGAGGCGGCCGGGCTGGCGTACCGCTCGGCTATCGGTTCGGTCGAGCTCGGCTTGGCCTGACGATGATCTGCCTGACACTGATCTGCCTGACCGTGGCGGCCTAGGCGCGGCCTAGGCTGCCACCACCGGACCGGAAGGGGTCGCCGTGACCGCCCTCGTCGTCGTGATCGCCGTCCTCGTGCTGCTCGCGCTCGGCGGCGTGCTCGTCTACAACCGGCTGGTCCGCCTCCGCAACCTCGTCGAGGAGTCCTGGCGGCAGGTCGACGTGGAGCTGCAGCGCCGCCACGATCTGGTGGGCAACCTCGTGGAGACGGTGAAGGGGTACGCCGGGCACGAGCGGGAAACCCTCGAGGCGGTCACCCGGGCGCGGGCAGCGGCCACGTCGCCGGACCTCTCCCGTGCCGAGCTGGCCCAGGCCGAGAACGCTCTCACCGGAGCGTTGCGCCAGCTGCTCGCCGTGTCCGAGGCCTACCCCGAGCTCAAGGCCGACGCGCTGTTCCAACAGCTGCAGGGCGAGCTCACCGAGACCGAGGACCGCGTCGCCGGCTCCCGCCGCTACTACAACGCCAACGTTCGCTCCTACAACACCGCCGTCGAGTCCGTGCCGACCAACCTGGTCGCCGGGCCGTTCGGCTTCCAGCGGGCCGATTACTTCGAGGTCGAGGACGCCGGTCGGCAGGCGCCGCGCGTGGACTTCGGTCGCGGGACGCCAACGGTCTCGCCGCCCGCGCAGGCCCCGCAGGCACGGCCGCCCGCGCAGGCCCCGCAGGCACCGCCGCCCGCGCAGGCCCCGCCGGCGGTCGAACCGGGCGGCGACACCCGCCCCCTTCCGCCGACGACGACCTGAGGCGGTCGGGTCAGTCCTCGCCGGCGATGTCCTCGCGGATGACGCGGCTGCGCTCTTTGGGGTCGTCGTAGCGCTCGTCGCGCCCCCGCCCCCGCGCTCGCAGCAGCTCGACACCGATCGGCACGAACGACACGGCGACGACGAGGATGAGGATCGCCTCGACGTGATCCCGGACGAAGGCGACGGAGCCGAGCCAGTAGCCCAGCACCGTCACGCCGGTTGCCCAGAGCACCGCTCCGACGGCGGAGAAGGTGAGGTAACGCCGACGGTCCATCCGCCCGACGCCGGCCATCACCGTGATGAAGGTCCGCACGATGGGCACGAACCGAGCGAGGACGATCGCGCGGGCGCCGTACCGGTCGAAGAAGGCGAACGTCTTGTCGACGTACTCCTGCTTGAACAGCCGGCTGTCCGGCCGGCTGAAGATGGGCGGCCCGGCGCGGCGGCCGATCTCATAGCCGACGACGTTGCCCGCGAACGCCGCGACCGACAGCACAATGCAGGCCAGCCACAGCGGCTGCGGGATGTCGGCGGAGCCGACGAGCAGCCCCACGGTGAACAGCAGCGAGTCGCCGGGCAGGAAGAAGCCGACGAGCAGGCCGCACTCGGCGAAGACGATGCCGGCGGCGCCCCACAGCGCGACCTGGCCGAGCCGGTCGAGGAGCACCTGGGGGTCGAGCCAGTCCGGGCCGAGAGCGGAGATCACGCGAGGATCACGGGGCCAGGGTACGGGCGGATGCTGTGGGTTCCCTGGGCGGCGGCTGCCTAGAGTCGGCGCTGTGGCGACGTCCGGCGGCGACGATCCGGTCGGCCTAGGCCCCTGGCGGGGGCCCTGGCCGGACGACCCGCGCTACGACCCGCGGCTGCTGGCGTCCGGCGACCGGCGCAACGTCGTCGACCGCTACCGGTACTGGCGGGTCGAGGCGATCGTCGCCGACCTCGATGCGCGGCGGCACCCGTTCCACGTCGCCGTCGAGAACTTCGCGCACGACTTCAACATCGGCTCGGTCGTCCGCAGCGCCAACGCCTTCCTCGCCGCGGAGGTGCACGTGGTGGGGCGGCGGCGGTGGAACCGCCGCGGCGCGATGGTGACCGACCGCTACCAGCATCTGCGGCACCACGCCGACGTGGGCGTGCTGGTGTCGTGGGCGGCGTCGGCGGGGCTGCCGCTGCTCGGCGTCGACAACGTCCCCGGTTCGGTGCCGCTGGAGACCTACGCGCTGCCGCGGGCGTGCGTGCTGGTGCTGGGACAGGAAGGTCCCGGGCTCTCGGCGGCCGCGCGCGAGTCCTGCCGCGACGTCCTGTCCATCGCGCAGTTCGGCTCGACCCGGTCGATCAACGCGGGCGCCGCGGCCGCGATCGCGATGCACGCGTGGGTGCGGCAGCACGCGCTGGCCGGGTTGGGGGCGGAGTCGGGATGAGCGACATCGAGGTCGTGCCACTGACGGCCGAGCGCTGGGCCGACGCGGTCACGGTGTTCGGCACGCGTGGCGACCGGCGCGCTGCTGGTGCCAGTGGTTCCGGCTGACCGGGGCGCAGTGGCGTACGGCGCGGGTCGCCGCCAACCGCGGGGCGCTGCGCGCACAGGCAGCCGGTGACCCACCTCCGGGCGTGCTGGCGTACGTCGACGGCGAGCCGCAGGGCTGGTGCGCGGTGGCGCCGCGCCCGGCGTACGCGCGGCTCGCCCGTGCCCAGGTGCCGCGCGGTACCTCGGCGGCCGAGCGCTGGCCGACCCCTCGGTGTGGGCGGTGACCTGTTTCGTCGTACGCGTCGCGGCCCGGCGGCAGGGGCTCAGCAGCCGGCTGCTGGATGGGGCGGCCACGCTCGCCCGGTCGGCGGGGGCGGCGGTCGTGGAGGGCTATCCGGTCGGCCCCGACGTACGCAGGCCTGACCCCCGACGTCACTGTCCTGGTGGCGGTCTATCGGCGCGTTCCGCCCGGATTCTCGACCACCAGGACCGTGACGTCGGCTTCAGGTCAGGCGGCGACCGAGCGCCCGCGTCCGGCCGTACCCCTCCTGCCTCGACGACTATGGTCGCCTCCGTGGAGGTCCACAGCCGCCGGCTGCGGTTCGGGCCGCAGAACGGCACGCTCGCCCTGCGGACCCACCGAGCCGGCTTCGCATCGCGGATCGGCCACGATCTCACCATCGAGGTGACCGCCTGGTCCGCCGACGTCGACGTCCCCGACGCTGCCGATCCCGGCAGTGGGGGCGTCGAGGCCACGATGGACCTGTCCTCGCTCGTGGTGCGGGAAGGCACCGGTGGCGCAGGGCCACTCACCGACCGGGATCGACGCGAGATCGAGGGCAACAGCCGTCGGGTCCTCGACGTCGACCACCACCGCACGGCGTCCTTCGGCGCAGACCAGGTCACTCTCACCGCGACGGGAGCGACGATCAGCGGCACTCTGGTGCTGCGGGGCACGTCGGCGCCGGTCGTGCTCCAGGTGAGGGAGCTCGCGGCGAACAGCTGGAGCGCGACTGGCACCGTCGCTCAGAGCGCGTTCGGGATCAAGCCATACTCGGCCTTCCTGGGCGCGCTGAAACTGCGCGACGAGGTCGAGGTCGAGGTCGAGTGCGAGATCGAGTGCGAGGTGGTGGCCAGGGAGCCCCCCCACCCCGCCTGACCGCCCCACCCCGCCCGACCCCAACGTCACTGTCCTGGTGGCCGTCTATCACCACGTTCCGGCTGGATTCTCGACCACCAGGACAGTGACGTCGGGAGGGTCAGGCGGCCAGCCGGCGGCGAGCCTCCGATAGGGCGTGGGCGATCCGTGCCATGACCGCGGCCGGGTCGTCGCGCAGCTCGTCGGCGGTCCAGCGGACGATGATCCAACCCGCCCGACGCAGCGCGTCCTCCCGGCGCTTCTCGGCCCGGAGCCGCTCCATCGGGTCGCCGCCCATCTCGTACTTCGACCAGCCGTCGGCCTCCCCGATGACGCGCAGCCCTCGCCAGACCAGGTCGCCGTAGTACGTACGGCCGTCCTCGCCGACGATCGCGGCGCCCACCTCCGGACGGGGCAGTTCCCACGCGATGACCCGGCCACGGCTACACGACTCCAGGGGCGACTCTGCGCTCGCCTCGGCTGCCGCCACGGCAGCACGTGCTCCGACCACGCCCGGCCAGCCGCGCATCCGGGCGGTCACGGCGGACAGCTGTGCCCGTGCGTGCGTGATCGACTGTGGATTCCGCGAGAGGTACGCGCGCCGGTCGGCACCGTGCGGTACGTCGGCGAGTGCGAGCCGGCGCAGTGCCGCGTCGGCCGGCACCAAGGCGATGTGGAGTGGTCGCGACCTGGTCAGCTCGACGGCGGTACGGGCCAGCGACGTCGTGGCGATGTCGTCGATCCGGTCGCGGTCGTCGGTCGCCAGCCCTGTGCCGTGCAGATGCACGGGAAGGAAGGCTGGGAGGTCGTTCGGCGTCTCGGTGGGTGGGAGCACGGCGTCGGGGAGGCCGGGTACGTCGACGTGCACCGCGCGGGGAGGCGCGGCGCCCAGCCGCCGGGGCAGCTCGTGGACGAGCGCCGCGGACTCAAGGGACGCCCACCCCGCTCGGCCGAGGGCGAGCAGGACGGCGCGCAACTGGCTGAGGTGGTACTGACGTGGGTCGGCCGCGAGCCGCTCCAGCGCCGAGCGGGTCGCGGCCACGCCGGGGCGTACGCGCAGCAGCTGCCCCGCGCCGAGACAGCTCCGTAGCTCCGCGCGCGTGGCCTCCCCGCCGGTGACGACGCTGCCGAGCCGGAACGGCCGGGTGCCGTACGCCGAATCCAGGCGGGACAGCGCGGTGGGCGATCCGCGTGGGCGCGACATGGCCGGACCCTGCACCAGCGCCGCCGGCGCCCGCTGGCGTCATCCACAGGGCCGCGCCCCGCCCCCCGACGTCACTGTCCTGGTGGCGGTCTATCGGGCCTCATCGATGGGATTCTCGACCACCAGTGCAGTGACGTCGGGCCGAACGGGGGTGGCAGGCTGCGGGCATGGCGCCGACGAACCTGCTGGGGGAGCCCGAGCCCACGCGGCTTCCGCCGGATCCGGTGGCAGAACTGCTCAAGGGCGGGGGGGAGGCTGCGGGCGGTTCGCTGGCGGCGGTCGCCGCGGAGAGTGGCGCCGAGGCGGCCGGTGGGGAGTCCGGGCCTGACCTGGAAGCCTTGGCCGCCGCGCATCCGACCTCCAGCCTCGCTTGGGCGGCGCTCGCCGAAGAGGCGCTGGACGAAGGCCGGGCGGTCGAGGCGTACGCCTTCGCCCGCACCGGCTACCACCGCGGCCTGGACGCGCTACGGCGGGCGGGGTGGCGCGGGTCCGGGCCGGTGCCCTGGGAGCACGAGCCCAACCGCGGCTTCCTGCGCGCGCTGTCGGCGCTGGGCCGGGCAGCCACCGCGATCGGCGAGCAGGACGAGGCGCAGCGGGTCGAGCAGTTCCTCGCGGACGCGAGCCCGGCGGCGGTCGCTGCGCTGGCCCCGCCCGCCGGCTGACGCCCCGCCCCTCCTGACCGCGGCGCGGCGATCCGCCGGCGCGACAATCCGCGGCGCGACAATCCGCGGCGCGACGATCCGCCGGCGCGACGATCCGCCGGCGCGACAATCCGCCGCCCGCACTGCCCGGGCAGCCGCCGAGGACAAGCGAGCGGCGGTGCTCGTCCGGAACCGTCCCCTGCATCGGCTCCGACGACCACCGCCTGTGCTCACCATGCCACGTTCGGGTGACCGCGCGGTGGCCAGTACCGGCCACTGGCCCTAACCTGCCAGCCATGGGGGCTGATGACGCTGCGGGCACCGATCATGCCGCCGGGGCGCTGCGGGCCTTCGGCGTCGACGCCCTGGGGCACCGCGTCTACCGCGCGCTGCTCCGCGCCGGCTCCACACCGCTCGAGCCGCTGTGCGGGCTCGCCGGGGCCGACCGCTCTGCTGTCGTGGCCCGCGTACGACAGCTGGCCGACCTGGGACTGGTGCACCTCACGGCGGGTGCCGCCGTCCCTCGACCGCCCCGGCTCGCGCTCGGCCGCCTCCTCGACGAGGAGGCGCGACGCCTGCTGCACCGCGAGACCGAGCTCAACGAGCTGCGCCAGTCGATCCCGGCGTTCCTGGCCGAGGAGGGCGCCCAGACCGCGGAGGCCCTGCGCGGCGAGCTCGTCGTCTACACCGAGGACCAGCTGGTCCCGGTCCTCGACGAGCTCGTACGCGGGACCACCGGCGTCATGCGCTTCCTGCACTCGCCCGAGTGGCTGGCGAACGACGCCGGTACCACCCGTGCCGACCTCACGATCGGCGACGAGGAGCGGAGCGGACGCGAGGTACGCGCCGTCTACCCGCACGCCGCGCTGGAGATCCCGCGAGTCGCCGCGTCGCTGCGGGCGTACGCCGCCGACGGTGAGCTCGTCCGCCTGCACCCCGGGCCGCCCTCCCGGCTTGCGGTCTTCGGTGACCAGGCGGCGCTGGTGCCGGTCCAGTGGGGGCAGCTTCCCACGCACCGCGTGGTGGTCCGCAGCCGCGGCGTCGTCGCGGCGCTGAGCGCCCTCTTCGACAGCGTGTGGGCCCGGTCGACGCCGCTGATCCGGCCTGGGCGCGACGACCGGTCCGCCGTTCTCCGGCTGCTCGCCGGAGGCGCCAAGGACGAGACCATCGCCCGCCAGCTCGGGCTGTCGCTGCGCACGGTCCGTCGGCGGATCGCCGAGGTCATGGACGACCTGGACGTGACGACGCGCTTCGCGGCCGGGGTCGAGGCGGCCCGGCGGGGGATGGTGTGACGACCGCGGTCCGTGGGCGGCGCAGGCCCCGCGACGGGGTGCGCCGACGGGCCGTCCAGCGCGCGGCACGGACACCGCGGTACGCCGCCGATCCGGCGTGCACCCGACCCGTCCGACCGGCAGGGTGGCGCGGGTGAGCGCCCCCGTGGTCGTCGTCGGTGCCGGCATCGCGGGCGTCGCCTGCGCCCGCGCCCTGCGCGACGGCGGCGTCGACGTCGTCGTGCTCGACCGAGGGTGGCGGATCGGCGGCCGGATGGCCCGTCGCACGGTCGACGGGCGCGCCGTCGACGTGGGCGCCTCCTACCTCACGGCGCGTGGCGCCGCGTTCCGCGCGGTCGTGGAGGACTGGCATGCTCGCGGCCTCGCCCGGCCGTGGACGGACACGTTCCACCTCCTCGGCCCCGACGGCCTGTCCGGCACGACTACCGGGCCGCTTCGCTGGGCGGCGCCCGGCGGCTTGCGCTCGCTGATCGAGGACCTCGCCGGCGGCCTGCCGCTGCGTCACCCGCACGACGTCGCCGGCATCGGGCCGGGCACCGCCGTCGACGGCGAGCCGGCGGCCGCGGTCGTGCTGGCCATGCCCGATCCGCAGGCGCTGGACCTGCTCTCGCTGGCGATGGTCGACGAGCGCGCCACGCTGACGCGTGACTGGGAGCCGGTCCTCGTCCTGGCGGCCGGTTGGGCGGAGCGCTGCTGGCCCGACCTGGACGGGGCGTTCGTGCAGGACAGCCCGGTCCTCACGTGGGTCGCCGATGACGGCCGCCGCCGTGGCGACGGCGCGCCGGTGCTTGTCGCGCACTCCAGCCCGGTCCTTGCTGCGGGGCACCTCGACGCTCCTGACTCGGCGCTGCCGGCGATGCTCGGCGAGCTGCGTGGCCTGCTCGGCATCGAGCCCGAGCCGCGCTGGGTCGAGGTCAGGCGCTGGTCCCTGGCGACACCGCTCGCCCCGCGCGAGGAGCCCTATTACCTCTCCGACCGACTCATCGGTGCGTGCGGTGACGGTTGGGGAGGCCGCCCGCGGATCGAGGGCGCCTACGGGTCGGGGCGGGCGCTCGGCGAGCAGCTGGTCCGCCGGCTGGGGTGACGCCGGTCCCGCCGTCGGTCACGGCACCACGACCGACGACGCCGCGGCCCGCAGCATCCACGTCCGATCGCTCACCTGAGCGAGGACCTCGACGGCGGTTGGCACGGCCTCGTCCGAGGCGGAGCCCGCCGCGGCGCTGGCGACGACGACGAGCTGGGGATCGCCCACAGGTCGGATAGCCTCTCCGCGGTCGAACGGCCCGACGGGCCGGTGGAGCGCAGGGAGAAGGTGTACCGCGGATGCCGGCGATCGTCCTGGTCGGCGCGCAGTGGGGAGACGAAGGCAAGGGCAAGGCGACCGACCTGCTGGGCGACTCGGTCGACTACGTCGTGAAGTTCAACGGCGGCAACAACGCCGGGCACACCGTCGTCGTCGGCGGGGAGACCTATGCGCTGCACCTGCTGCCCAGCGGCATCCTCACCCCCGGCGTAGTGCCCATCATCGGCAACGGTGTCGTCATCGACCTGGCTGTGCTCTTCGACGAGGTCGACGCGCTGGGCCAGCGCGGCGTCGACACGTCGCGGCTGCTCGTCAGCGCGAGCGCGCACGTCATCCCGCCCTACAACCGGACGCTGGACAAGGTGACCGAGCGCTTCCTCGGCAAGCGCCGGATCGGCACCACCGGGCGTGGCATCGGGCCGACGTACGCCGACAAGATGAACCGGGTCGGCATCCGCGTCCAGGACCTGTTCGACCAGCGGATCCTGCGGCAGAAGGTCGAGGCGGCGCTCGACCTCAAGAACCAGGTGCTCGTCAAGGTCTACAACCGTCGGGCTTCCGACGTCGACGAGGTCGTCGCCGAGCTGCTGGGCTACGCCGAGCGGCTGCGGCCACTGGTCGCCGACACCGGCCTGCTGCTGTCGAAGGCGCTCGACGACGGGCGCACGGTGCTCCTCGAAGGCGGCCAGGCGACGCTGCTGGACGTCGACCATGGCACGTACCCCTTCGTCACCTCCTCCAGCGCCACCGCCGGCGGCGCCTGCACCGGCTCGGGCATCCCGCCGATGCGCGTCGACCGGGTCGTCGCGGTCGTCAAGGCCTACACCACCCGGGTCGGCGAGGGGCCGTTCCCGACCGAGCTGCTGGACGCGGACGGCGAGCGGCTGCGCGAGGCGGGCGACGAGTACGGCACGACGACCGGGCGGCCGCGGAGGTGCGGCTGGTACGACGCTCCGATCGCGCGCTACGCCGCTCGGGTCAACGGGGTGACCGACTTCGTGCTCACCAAGCTCGACGTGCTCACCGGGTGGGCGAAGGTGCCGGTCTGCGTGGCGTACGACGTCGACGGCAGGCGCGTCGAGGAGATGCCGATGACGCAGACCGACTTCCACCACGCCCGCCCGGTCTACGAGCACTTCGACGGCTGGGACGAGGACATCTCCGCCGCCCGGCGGCTGGAGGACCTGCCGCGGACGGCCCGCGACTACGTGCTGGCGCTGGAAGAGATGTCCGGCGCGCGGATCTCGGTGATCGGTGTCGGTCAGGACCGCGCCGCAACGATCCGCCGCCACCCGCTGGTCTGATCCGCAGGTCCGTCCGATGCGCGCCCCGTACCCCGTTGTCCTCGCCGACCGGCACGTCCGGCTCGAGCCACTGGAGCGCGGTCACGTCCCAGGACTGTGGGCGGCTGCGGCCGACCGCACCGCCGAGGTCTTCCGCTGGGTTGTCGGCTGGCAGCCGGCCGTCGACGCGGCCAGCACGTCGCGGGTCGTCGACGGGCTGCTGTCGGCGGCAGCCTGTGGGGCGGCGTACGTCTGGGTCGTGTGCGACGCCGTCGAGGGGCGCGTGCTCGGCTCGACGTCCTACCTGGACGTCTGCGTACCCGACGGCCGGCTCGAGGTGGGTTCGACTTGGTACGCGCGCTCGGTGTGGGGCACCGTCGTCAACCCGGCCACCAAGCTGCTGCTCCTCGGCCACGCCTTCGACAAGCTTGCTGTGGAGCGCGTGGCGCTGAAGACCGACGCTGGCAACGCGCGCTCGCAGCGGGCGATCGAGCGGCTCGGTGCCGTACGCGAGGGCGTCCTGCGCCATCACATGCGCCGGCCCGACGGCACGTGGCGAGACACCGTCTACTACTCCGTGCTGGCGGCCGAGTGGCCGGCCGTGCGCGCGAGTCTGGCGTCGCGGCTCGCTGCGAGCTGAGCGGCTGGCACGACCAGGTCCTCGGGCCGTGCGCGATCCCGTCGGCGGACCTGGCCCTGCGCGACCGTCAGTGCGGAACCGGCAGGTCGACCGTCGACCCGCTCGGGTGCTCGACGCGTCCGTCGTCGGTGAGCAACCACACCGACTGGCGGCCGCGGACGGTCCACGTTCCCGCCTCGTGGACGAGCGCGGTGTCCTCGTCGATGCCGACGACCGTGGTGCCCCGCGGCGGGCCGGCCATCCCGCGCAGGAGCGCGTCGGGCAGCCGGCCGGCGAAGCGGTCGAAGTGCGGCACGACCTCGACGCCGGGTACGACGCCGAGCCCGTGCAGCGGCTCGTGCCAGGGCGCCCGCAGCCCCAGCACCCGGGCGCCGAGCGCCATCGCGCCGGCGCTGCAGCCGGCGAGCGCCGCCCCGGCGCGCCACGCCGCCTCGATGGCGGCCCAGACCGCCGTACCGCGCAGTGTCTCGGTCAGGAAAGACGGGTTGCCTCCGGAGAGGTAGACCATGCCCGCCTCCGCGACGAGTCCGGCGATCCCGGGGTCGTCCGCGCTGACCCGGTCGACGACCGGGACGACGACCTGCTCGACGCCGAGCCGCTCCGCAGACGCGCGTCCGAGCGCGTGCCAGCGGCCCAGCGAGGCCGGCCCCTCCGGCGCCGCCGCGGTCGCCAGCTGGACGAAGCGCGGCGGCCGCCCTGCGATGAGCGCGCCCTCCACCTCGGTCATCACCGGCAGGTATTCGCCGCTGCCGACCAGGGCGACCGGTCCCGGGGTCGGCGCCGGCCTGTCCACGCAGGGCAACCTAACGCCGAGAGCTCGGCACCGCCGTTCCCCGCTCCCCACCCCCCGACCCTGTTGATCAAGGAGAAGAACACGTTCCGAGCCGCTGGGAAGGTGGTCTTCTCCTTGATCAACGGGGCGAGAAGAGGTACGGGGGCGGGGACGGCGCGCGTTGGGGAGCGGTCCACGCACTAGCGTCAGCCCGTGACCTCCGTGCTGCCCTCGGCCACCGGCGAGCGCGCCCTCGAGCTCGACCGCACCCACGTCTTCCACTCTTGGAGCGCTCAGGCGCGACGCACGGCGCTCGTGATCGACGGCGCGGCGGGCAGCTACGTCTGGGACCCCGACGGCAAGCGCTACCTCGACTTCTCCAGCCAGCTCGTCTTCACCAACATCGGCCACCAGCACCCCGCGGTCGTCGCCGCGATCCAGGAGCAAGTCGGCAGGCTGAGCACGGCCGCACCGCAGTTCGCCGTCGGGGTACGCGGGGAGGCTGCCCGCCTCATCAGCGAGCTCGCCCCGGACGGGATGAGCAAGGTGTTCTTCACCAACGGCGGTGCGGAGGCGGTCGAGAACGCCGTGCGCATGGCGCGCCTGCACACCGGCCGCTACAAGGTCCTCACCCGCTACCGCTCCTACCACGGCGGCACCCAGACGGCGATCACCATGACCGGCGACCCGCGGCGCTGGGCCAGCGACCCCTGGGGGGCTGGCGTCGTCCACTTCTCCGGACCGTTCCGCTACCGCAGCGAGTTCGCCGCGCAGACCGAGGAGGAGGAGTGCGAGCGCGCGCTGCGCCACCTCGAGCACGTCATCCGCATGGAGGGGCCGGCCACCATCGCGGCCGTCGTCCTCGAGACGGTCCCTGGCACCGCAGGGATCATGGTGCCGCCGCCGGGCTACCTCACCGGCGTACGCCGGCTCTGCGACGAGCACGGCATCCTGCTCGTCCTCGACGAGGTGATGGCCGGCTTCGGGCGGACGGGACAGTGGTGGGCCCGCGACCACGTCCCCGACGTGGTGCCCGACCTCATGACGTTCGCGAAGGGGGTCACCTCCGGCTACGTGCCGCTCGGCGGCGTGGTCCTCGGCGATCACGTCGCGGCGACCTTCGATGAGCGGCCCTACCCCGGTGGGCTGACGTACTCCGGCCACCCCCTCGCCTGCGCCGCCGCCGTCGCCACGATCACGGCGATGCGCGCCGAGGGCATCGTCGCCAACGCTCGGCGGATCGGCGAATCGGTGCTGGGGCCTGGCCTGCGCGCGCTGGCCGAGCGGCACCCGGTAGTCGGCGAGGTCCGCGGGCTGGGGGTCTTCTGGGCGCTGGAACTGGTGTCCGACCGGGCGAGCAAGCAGCCGCTGGCACCGTACGGCGGCACCTCGCCGGCCATGAAGGCCCTCGTCGCGGCCTGCACGGAGGGCGGCCTGCTGCCGTTCAGCAGCGACAACCGCGTGCATGTCGTCCCGCCGTGCACGATCAGCGACGACGAGGCCCGGGACGGGCTGGCGATCCTGGACGAGGCGCTCGCGGTCGCCGACCGGCACTACACGGGATGAGCGAGATTGCGCAGGCTCCGGACACCGTTCTGCTCGATGTCGACGGCACGCTCGTCGACTCGACCTACCACCACGCCGTCGCCTAGGCCCGGGCCGCCCACGGGCGCGACCTCGACGTCCCGGTGTGGCGGCTGCACCGCGCCGTCGGCATGGGCGGCGACCAGCTGGTCCCGGCCGTGTTCGGCGACGACGTCGAGCGTGACTGCGGCGACGACCTGCGCGCGGCCCACGACGAGGCGTTCCGTGAGCTCATCACCGAGGTACGGCCGCTGGACGGCGCCGCCGACCTCGTCGTCGAGCTCGCCCGGCGCGGGCTCACGGTGGTGCTGGCCACCTCCGGCAAGCCGGGCGAGACCGAGCACTACGTCGAGCTGCTCGGCATCGGCGACCTGATCGCCGGCTGGACGTCCGCGGAGGACGTCGAGGCGACCAAACCGCACCCGGACGTCGTGGCGGCGGCCATGCGGCTGGGCGGCGGCCGCATCGGCGCCCTGGCCGGCGACGCCAGCTGGGACATGGAGGCGGCCGAGCGGGCGGGGATGCGGGGGGGTCGGGCTGCGCACCGGCGGCTTCTCCGTCGGCGACCTCACCAGCGCCGGCGCGGCCAAGGTCTACGACTCGCTGCGCGACCTGCTCGCCGACCTCGACGCCGGCCCGCTGCTGCGTTGAGCGCTATGTGGCGGCGGTCCCGTAGCCGCGCAGCACCTCGAACTCGTAGACGAGCCGCTCCTCCTCCGCCATGCGCGTCAGGAACGCGGCTTCGTCGAGCTCCTCCCCGTACCACAGCACAGGCCCGTCTGGGCGGGCCTGCATGGCACGGAACAGCGCAGGTTGAGCGCCGGGGCATCGTCGCCGTCGCGGATGGTGACCCTGGTCTCCAGCGCCAGCCAGTCCCATGTCGAGGCGTGAACGTAGAGCGTGCAGCGCGGGTCTCTGCGCAGCCGCTGGGTGCGCACGCGTCCCCGCGTGCCGCTGCTCCACAGCCGGCCGTCGACGTGGGCGACCCCCACCCGCGCGACCTTGGGCACGTCCCCCGGGCCGAGGGTGATCATGGCCGCCGCGTGCTGCGCGGCCAGGAACTCGCGGGCATTCTCCGACAGGGTCACGACGACGCAGCCTATGCAGCGCTGCCAGGGTGCGTTCGCCGCTCAGGCACCCACGGCGCCGTCGATGCCCTCACGCAGGAGATCGGCGTGACCGTCGTGCTGGGCGTACTCGGTGATCATGCGGAGCATGAGCCAGCGCAACGAGTACGTCCCGCCGCGCTCGACGGCCCCTACCTGGTCCAGCGAGTCGGCGGACTCGACGATCCGCCGGGAGCGATCGCACTCCCCCCGCCACACGTCGAGCGCCGCCAGCGGGTCGCCGTCCAGGCGATCGAAGTCCTGATCCGGGTCGTCGTCGGAGTAATGCAGCATCGGCAGCGGCTGCCCGGCGAAGTTGATCGCGAACCACCAGCGCTCGACCCCGGCGAGGTGGCGCACCAGCCCGTGCAGGCTCATCGTCGACGGCGGCGCGCTGCGCTCGGACAGCCGCTCGGGCGGCACGCCCGCGCACTTGAGGGCCAGCGTCTCGCGGTAGTGGTCGAGGTAGCCGTTGAGCATCGCCCGCTCGTCGCCGTGCCGCGGGGTCACCGTCGCCCGCGGGACCGGCCAGACGGGCGACGTTGCGACGGGCGGCGGGGCAGCGGGGTCGTCGGTCATAGCGACGATCGTGGTACCGCTGCGCGTCGGCGTCCACGCCCGCTCACACGGCTCAGGCACCATGGCTGGCACGGGTGCGGGACCGAGGAGGAGCTGATGAGCGGTATGCAGTCGCTGGGCCGGTCCGACCTGCAGGTGCCGCGCCTCGGAGTCGGCACCATGACCTGGGGCGAGGCGTCCGGGCTGTCGAGGCTGAGCCCGGCGAAGCTGTCGTACGGCGGCGCGGACAGTGCCGCCGAGGAGGCCCGCGCCTTCGAGGTCAGCCTCGCGGCCGGCGTGACGCTGTTCGACACCGCGGCGATGTACAGCGGCGGTGCCTCCGAGCGTCGACTGGGCGAGCTGGCCGCGGGCACCGCCGCGCTGATCGCAACGAAGTTCCCGCCCGCCCTGCGGTCGCGCGCCAGGGACCTGCCACGGGCGCTCGAGGCGAGCCTGGCCCGGCTGCGACGAGGCTCGGTCGACCTGTACCAGCACCACTACCCGACACGGTGGGTTGACATCGCCCAGCTGATGGGTTTGCTCGCCGACGCCGTCGCCGCCGGCAAGGTCCGCGCGATCGGCGTGAGCAACTACTCGGCCGAGCAGATGCGCACGGCGGCCGCCGCCCTCGCCGACCGCGGCGTACCGCTGGCGTCCAACCAGGTGCAGTACTCGCTGCTGCACCGGCAGCCGGAGACCGACGGTGTGCTGGACACCTGCCGCGAGCTGGGGGTGACCCTCATCGCCTACCAGCCGTTGGCCAGCGGTGCCCTCAGCGGGAAGTACCTCGCGGACGTCCGGCCCAGGGGATTGCGCCGCTTCACGCGCTCCTTCCGGGGCGGAGCGCCGGACGCCGTGCGGCCGGTGGTCGAGCTGCTGCGGGAGATCGGCGAGCGGCACGATCGCGGCCCCGCGCAGGTGGCCCTGCGCTGGCTGGTCGAGGACGATGTCGTGCTGCCCATCCCCGGGGCCAAGAACGGCCGGCAGGCCGCCGCCAACGCGCAAGCGCTGTCGTTCGGCCTCGCCCGTGACGAGGTCGATGCGCTCGCTCAGGCCACCCGGGCCTGGCGGGAGTAGCCGGCCGCCCAGCCGACCGGAGCTGCGTGCGCGTGCTGCAGAGCCAGCATGCCCAGCGACTGGTCGAAGTGCTCGAGCTCGTGCACGGCGTCCAGCGGCAGCCCGTCGAGCTCGTGCCGCGCGCGGTGGTGGTCGCGCACCAGGTGCTCGTGGAGCCGCTCGGCGTCGTCGAGTCCCGCGGCGTCCAGGTGGCCGTGCCGCATTGTCGAAACGTGGTGGTCCATGGCTGTCCCCGATCCCTCGAGGGCAAGAGCCGTGAGGAGCCGCTGAGATGCCTCTCGGCGAGGGGCAATCCGTACGGCTCGATCGGTCCCCGTCGATCAGGCCACGGTCTGGGCGTCCGGCGCGTCGACCGTTGACGTGCCGGCCGACACGGAGGCGACGACCAGCGCGGTGACGATGGGCAGGACGAGCACACCGATCGACAGCAACGCCAGCGCGGCGCCGAGACCGAGCAGTCCGATGAGCGCCCAGGCCAGTCGGCGTGCGCCCTGCCAGAGCGCCCACGAGACCGCGGCGGTCACGAGCAGCGGCACGACGAGGACGACGAGGACGCCGGGTCCGTTGACGGCGACCAGGCTGTCCTGCGACTGACCCTGGGCATCCGAGGAGGAGGCGCCCTCGTTTTCGTACAGCGGGGCGAACCCCAAGACAAGGAGCGCGATCCCCATCACGGCTGCCAGGCACAGCGCGGCGGTCGCGACGCCCCCCAGCCGGATCCGCACCGCACGCAGCATGGCAACCCCTTCGTCTCCCTCTGCGATCATCCTCCCCCGTGCGCGCGCTGACCAAGACGGCCGGGTTCCCAAGTCCGCTCGGCCGGACCGATGGATCTGCCCGAGCCCGACGGTCCACACTGGCAACACCCCAACGAGGCGAGGAGCCCCCATGACCACACGACTCAACCCGTACCTGAGCTTCCGCGACACCGCTCGCGAGGCGATGGACTTCTACCATTCGGTGTTCGGCGGCGAGCTGACCACCAGCACGTTCGCCGAGATGCATGCCAGCGAGGACCCGGCTGAGCAGGACAAGATCATGCACTCGCAGCTGAGCACGGACGGCGGGCTGACGCTGATGGCGTCCGACACCCCCAACGCGATGGAGCTGACGCCCGGCACCAACTACGCCGTCTCGCTCAGCGGCGAGGACGAGGCTGAGCTGCGCGGCTACTGGGACAAGCTGTCCGACGGCGGCACGGTCACGATGCCGCTCGAGAAGGCACCCTGGGGCGACGCCTTCGGCATGTGCGTGGACAAGTTCGGCGTCAGCTGGCTGGTCAACATCGCGGGCTCGGGGTCGTAGCCGTCCCTCCAAGATCGAGTGGAACGCCAGGCACGACACGTCGACGGCGTGTCGGCCTGGCGTTCCACTCGATCTTGCGCGGAGGGCGGACCAGCGGCCCGGTGGCGCGGCCTCGGGTCAGATGGGAAGCAAGGCCCATGAGCCCGCGCCGAGGCAGCCGAGCGTGACGCCGAGGAACCCGCCCACCCAGATCAGGGCGGGCACGCGGGTGAGGCGGGCCAGCTGGTCGGCATCGGATCCGACGCCACGACCCCGCCGCCGTTCGCGTTGCAGGTCCACCACCGCGCGAGGTCCGGCCAGCAGCAGGAACCACGTGACGACGTATGCGAACGCCGACTGCCAGGTCCCCGGCAGCTCCCACGACACGGCGAACACGACAGCCCCGGCCACGAGCACCGACCACAGGCCGAACAGGTTGCGGACCAGCAGCAGCACCCCGGCGAGCAGCACGAGCAGCCCCCACAGCACCGCCAGCGCGTGCCCGGCGGAGAGCACCGCTGCCGCGGCCAGCCCCAGCAGCGACGGACCGGGGTAGCCGGCGGCGACGGTGAGCACCATCCCGGGGCCGGTGCGGCGCCCCACCGACACCATGATCCCGGAGGTGTCGGAGTGCAGCCGGATGCCGGCCAGCCGCCGACCGCTCAGCCGCGCGACGGCGGCGTGCGAGGCCTCGTGCGCGATCGTCACGACGTGCCGGGTACGCCGCCACACCGGACGGATGGCGACGAGCAGCAGCGCGACCAGCGCACATCCCAGCACGACCTCGCGCGAGGGCGCGGGCTGGACCGCCAGCACCTGCCGCCAGACCTCGCCGAGCCCGTCGCTGCCTCCGTCGGCCACACCCGATCGTCCCTCACGCCGTTCCTGGCCTCGTCACTGTCACGGTCCGTGCTGGCTTGAGAACATCCTGGAGTGGGCAGGGGAGCGCCATGAGGATGAACACCTCGCTGAATGCCACCGTGATCGCAGCGGTCGTCGCCGGAGCCATCTACGTCCTCATCGCCGCGGCGACGGGCGCCGGCTTCTGGTCGGCGGTCGGCGTCGGCCTGCTCATCGCCATCGTCGTGTTCGCAATCGCGTTCGCCTTCAGCCGCTGGTACTCCTCGCGCACCTGACGCGACCGCTACGGCGCGTCGAACGCCTCCTGATGCCGCTCCTCGGTCGGGCTGGGCGCTGAGTCCAACACCCGGGCGGTGTCGATGAGCGGCACGTGGCTGAACGCCTGCGGGAAGTTGCCGACCAGCCGTCCGGCCTTCGTGTCGTACTCCTCTGACAGCAGGCCGACGTCGTTGCGCAGCTCCAGCAGCCGCTCGAAGACCTCAGCGCCTCGTCGCGTCGGCCGGCGAGCGCGTAGTTGTCGGCGAGCCAGAACGTGCAGGCGAGGAAGGCGCCCTCCCCGGGAGGCAGTCCGTCGACATCGCTGTCCGGGTGCTGGGTGTAGCGCTGCACGAAGCCGTCGGACATCAGCTCGCGCTCGATGGCGGCCACGGTGCCGAGCACCCGTGGGTCGTCGGCGGGCAGGAAGCCGACCTGAGGGATCATCAGGAGAGCGGCGTCGAGCTCGCTCGAGCCGTAGTGCTGGGTGAACGTGGCGCGCTCGTCGTCCCAGCCCCGGGTGAGGATCTCCGCGCGGATCTCCTCACGCAGCTGCTTCCACGGACCGAGCGGTCCCGGCAGCCCGTGTCGCTCGACGGCCTTGACGGCTCGGTCGAACGCCACCCAGGCCATCAGCTTGGAGTGCGTGAAGTGCTGTGGCTCGCCCCGGACTTCCCAGATGCCCTCGTCCGGGTCTCGCCAGTGCTCGGCCACGAAATCCATGAGGTCGGCCTGCAGCGCCCACGACGGGTCGTCGCGCTTGAGGCCCAGGTCGCGTGCCCGGTGCATGGCGTCCATGACCTCGCCGTAGACGTCGAGCTGGAACTGGTGGACCGCCGCGTTGCCGATCCGCACCGGGTTGCCGTCGTACCCGGGCAGCCAGTCGATGCGGAACTCCTCGAGCCGCCGCTCGCCGGCCACCCCGTACATGATCTGCATCTCGGCGGGGTCACCGGCGATCGCCCGGAGCAGCCACTTGCGCCAGGCCGCCGCCTCGTCGTGGAAGCCGCAGAACATGAGGGCCTGCAACGTGATCGTGGCGTCGCGGAGCCAGCAGAAGCGGTAGTCCCAGTTGCGGACGCCGCCGAGCTGCTCGGGCAGCGACGTCGTCGCGGCGGCCACGATGCCGCCGGTCGGGCCGTACGTCAGCGCCTTGAGCGTCAGCAGGGAGCGCACCACCGCCTCGCGCCACTTCCCCTGGTACGTGCAGTGGCTGACCCACTCGGTCCAGTAGTCCTCGGTGTCGCGCAGCGCCGGCTCCGGCTCCACCGGTGTCGGGGCGGGCAGGTGGGAGGCCTGCCAGGTCAGCACGAACGGCACCCGCTCGCCGGCGCTGACGCTGAACTCGGCCACTGTCGCCAGATCGCGACCCTCCACCCGTACGGGCGTGCGCAGGTAGACCGCATCCGGACCCGCCACCGCGACGAGGTCGTCGCCCTCGCGGTAGACCCAGGGCACGACCCGCCCGTAGTCGAAGCGCAGCCGCAGCTCCATGCGCAACGGCACCCGCCCGTGCAGGCCCTCGACGATCCGGACGAGGTCCGGCGCCTCGTCCCGCGGCGGCATGAAGTCGATGACGCGTACCGATCCCTCGTCGGTGTCGTACTCGGTCTCCAGCACCAGGGTGTCGCCGCGGTAGCGTCGGCGGACCGCCTGGATCTCCCCCGCCGGCCGGAGCAGCCACCGTCCGTGCCGCTCGGTGCCGAGCAGGCCGGCGAACACGGCAGCGGAGTCGAAGCGCGGCAGGCACAGCCAGTCGACCGAGCCGTCCCGGCCCACCAGCGCTGCGGTCTGCGTGTCGCCGAGCACGGCGTAGTCCTCGATCGGCAGGGCCATGGACACTCACCTGCCCCGCGTGCGACATCTGGAATCCCGTGCATCATCAACGGCATGGCCGGTCTCGGACTCCGGGTGCGCAAGAAGCTGAGGACACTCGGGCTGATCGCGCAGTCCGCGTGGACCCTGTTCGTCGAGCGCGGCTTCGACCACGCAACGGTGGCTGAGGTCGCGGCGCCCGCATGGTGGCCGGCAGCCGCACCCTGCGCCTGCGCGAGCTGGAGATCATCCACGAGTCGACCGAGGAGCTCGCCCGGTTGCTCGCCGAGCAGACGGACGCCGACCCGGCCGACGTGGCGCCGCACGTCGCGGCGCATGCGGTCATGGGCGTGCACCGCGTCGTGCTGGCCGGCACCCGGGCCGCTGTCCTGGCCGGCATCCACGGCGAGCAGCTCGCCACGCACGTCCAGGTCTTGGTGACCACCGCGGTCGGCAGGCGTGCGCCGCGGGCTCGACGACTACGCCCGCACCGACCATGTCGGCACCTAGCAGTCGGCGGGGCACGGTCGGCCACACCCGCGACGAACCACCGACCAGAGCCGGGGCCGGTCACACCCCGTGCTCGACCGGCAGCCTGCCGGCGTCGACGGCGTCGACGAGCGCCTGGTGGTCGCGCTCTGTCTGGTCGGCGTAGGCCTGGGCGAACCGGGACATGGCCACGTCGACCTTGTCCGACCTGCCGACGTACCCGGCGATCATCGACGCGCCACTGGTGCGGGCATGCCCCTTCGCCAGCAGGTGCCCGCACACCCCGGCGTAGTCGGCCAGCGCGCTGGCGCCGATGCGGTCGATCGGGATCGCGCCCTTCATGTCGCGGAACTGGCGCACGTAGTACTGGCGGTCGTCGAACGTCGTCCAGCCGAGCATCGGGTCGCTGACCGTCTGCAGTGCTTGCTGGTACTCGACGACGCGCTTGCCCTGGTGCTCATGCAGCGCCGAGTCGCCGTGCACGTAGCGGGCGACCACCGACCGCCTGGCCTGTTTGACCTGCAGGAAGACCACGTCGTCGGGACTGCTGCCCTCGCAGAGCCCGACGTACGCGCGCAGCCCAACGCTGCCGACACCGACCACCTTGTGGGCGGTGTCCAGCAGCGTGTACCCGGCAAGGAGCCGCCGCCACTGCTCGGGCAACGTGACGAGGTAGCGGTCGAGGGCGTGGGCCAGCTGGTCGGCTTCGGCTTCGGCGAGCCGGGTGATCAGCGGAGGCTCCTCGACGATCCGGCGCTCGCCGTTGCGCCGCTCGGTGTAGCGGGGCAACGCCCGGTCGCTGGTACGAATCCGAGCGCGGCGGGCCGACCTCTTGATCTCTGCCCGCAGGGCCTTGTCCGACACGGTGGTGCTGAGCCGGTCGAGGTCGAGCCGTTCGTACCGCCGCTGCAGCAGCGGCTCCCGGGCGAGCGCACGGACCTGCCGGCGGTAGGCGGCGACGCAGGACCTGACGGCGACCTCGCACTCCGACTCGGCTGCGCCGTTCTGCCGACCGGCCACCCAGACGCTCGCGACGAGCCGCCGCACGTCCCACTCCCAGCAGCCGGGATGCGCCTCGTCGAAGTCGTTGAGGTCGAAGACCAGGTCTCGCTCGGGCGAGGCGTAGAAGCCGAAGTTGCCCAGGTGCGCGTCACCGCAGATCACCGGCCTGATCCCGGTCGCCGGCAGCTGGGCGAAGTCGGCCGCCATGATGCCGGCCGTGCCGCGCAGGAACGAGTACGGCGAGGAGACCATCCGCCCGACCCGGACGGGGACCAGCCACTCCAGCCGGTCGGTGTGCGCCTCGATCACCTGCGCGACGGGATCCTGCCGGTCAGCCGCCGGGCTCCACCGGCCGAGGGACTTGCGCGGGACCTGCTGGCGCAGCGCCCGGCCGATGGCGTAGCGCTCCGTGCGGGGAACCGGCCGGCGACGCAGCGAGGCGTAGGACTGGCCGTCGGCGGTCTCGAGCACGACATGGGAGTCCTCCGGCATCGGCGCTCACCTCGCGCACCCAACCGTAGTGACACCCGGCCCGCGTCGGCACGACGTCGGCGATGGACACGACGTCCACGGCCGGTCCTCCTCCGCCCTAGGCTGCCCGCCGTGGACGTCCTCGTCGTCGGCTCCGGCGCCCGTGAGCACGCCATCGTCCGAACGCTGCGGCGTGACCCGTACGTCGGCGCGCTGCACGCCGCGCCCGGCAACGCCGGCATCGCCGCGGACGTCGACTCCGCCCGCCCGCTCGACGTCGCCGATCCCGACGCCGTCAGCCGCCTCGCCACCGACCTCGGCGTCGACCTGGTCGTCGTCGGGCCCGAGCTGCCGCTGGTCCACGGCGTCGCCGACGCCGTGCGTGCCTCCGGCATCGCCTGCTTCGGCCCCTCCGCAGCCGCTGCGCGCCTCGAGGGCAGCAAGGCCTTCGCCAAGCAGGTGATGGCCGTCGCCGAGGTGCCCACGGCGATGTCGCACGTGTGCACGAGCGAGCCGGAGGTCGCGGTCGCGCTGGACGCGTTCGGCCCGCCGTACGTCGTCAAGGACGACGGACTCGCGGCCGGCAAGGGCGTCGTCGTCACCGACGACCGAGCGGCCGCGCTGGCGCACGGGCGGGCCTGCGGGACCGTCGTCGTGGAGGAGTACCTCGACGGGCCCGAGGTCAGCCTGTTCTGCGTCAGCGACGGTCGCACCGTCGTGCCGCTGCTTCCCGCGCAGGACTTCAAGCGCGCGTACGACGGCGACGCCGGACCCAACACCGGCGGCATGGGCGCCTACACACCGCTGCCGTGGGCGCCGCCCGACCTGGTCGACGACGTCGTCGCGCGGGTCGCCCAGCCGGTGGTCGACGAGCTGGCACACCGGGGGACGCCGTTCGCTGGTCTGCTCTATGCCGGCCTCGCGCTCACTTCGCGCGGGTTGCGTGTCGTGGAGTTCAACGCACGGTTCGGCGACCCGGAGACGCAGCCCGTGCTGGCGCTGCTGCGTACGCCGCTCGGCGAGATCCTTCACGCGGCCGCCACCGGGCAGCTCGACCAGGTACCGCCGCTGGTGTGGCGGTCGGGCTCGGCGGTCACCGTGGTCGTCGCGGCCGAGGGCTACCCGGCCTCGCCACGCACCGGCGACCCGGTCGAGGGACTCGACGCGGCGGCGGCCGTCGTGGGAGTGGAGGTGCTGCACGCCGGTACCTCGGCCGACCACGCGGGCCGGCCGACGTCTAGCGGGGGGCGGGTGCTGTCGGTCACCGCCTCCGGTGCTGATCTCGCGGAGGCGCGCGGGCGGGTGTACGACGCCGTGTCACGCATCCGTCTGCGCGGCTCCCACTTCCGCAGCGACATCGCGCTTGCCGCCGCGGAGGACCGGGTCAGCCTGCCCGTCCCGTAGCCTGCCCGACGTGGTGCTCCGGGTGGCACGGCGCGGTGACGTCCCGCCGTTCAAGGTCATGGACGTCATCGCCGCGGCCGAGCGGCGTCGCATCACCCACGGCGACCTCGTCTTCCTCGGCGCCGGCCAGCCGTCCACCGGCGCTCCCAAACCCGTCGTGGAGGCGCTGCACCGGGTGCTCGACGCCGACCCCCTCGGCTACACCGAGGCCGTCGGCCGGCTCGACCTTCGGGAGCGGATCGCCCAGCACTGCCGTGACTGGTACGGCTTCGCGGTCGACCCCGACGACGTCGTGGCCACCACCGGTTCCTCGGGTGCGTTCCTGCTGGCCTTCCTCACCGCGTTCGAGCCCGGCGACCGGATCGGGATGGGGCGCCCGGCCTACCCGGCGTACCGCAACCTCATGACCGCCCTCGGCCTCGAGGTCGTCATCCTGCCGACCGGCCCGCAGACCCGGTTCCAGCCGACGTTGGAGGTGCTCGAGGCACACGGAGCAGAGCTCGACGGCCTCGTCGTCGCCTCGCCCGCCAACCCGACCGGCACGATGCTCGAGGAGCATGAGCTGGCCGCGGTCCTGGGCTGGGCCGACGAGCACGGCGTCCGCGTGGTCTCCGACGAGATCTACCACGGCATCACCTACGGCGGCCGCGGCGCCTCGGCGTGGGAGACCAGCCGCACCGCAATCGTCGTCAACTCCTTCTCGAAGTACTTCTCGATGACCGGCTGGCGGCTGGGCTGGATGCTCGTGCCGGCCGACCTGCGCTCGCCGGTGCGGCGGCTGACCGGCAACCTGTCGATCTGCCCGCCGGCGCCGGCGCAGGCCGCCGCAGGAGCGGCGTTCGACGCCTACGACGAGCTCGACGGGCACGTGCGCCGCTACGCCGACAACCGGGCCTACCTGCTCGAGGCGCTGCCGGCTATCGGCGTCCACCGCGTCGCGCCGCCGGACGGCGCGTTCTACCTCTACGCCGACGTCTCGGCCTGGACCGACGACAGCGACACCTTCTGGCGGCAGCTGCTCGACGAGACCGGAGTCGCGCTCACCCCCGGTACCGACTTCGACCCGGCGGAGGGGCGGCACTGGGTGCGGCTGTGCTTCGCGGGCTCGCGACGTGACCTGGAGGAGGCGGTCGCCCGGCTCGGGCCGTGGCTGGCAACGCGGCGGTGACCCCCACATCGGTCACCGGGGCCCAGAGCACCGGGACGCTGTGCCTGCAGGGTGGCGCGGAGCTGCAACCCGGGTGCGAGGGCATGGACGCCGCGATGCTCGCGGCCGCTCCAGGGCCGCTGGTGATCGTGGCGCCGTACGCGGGGGCGCCCGGCCGCGAGCGCGAGGTCGCCGGGGCCAACGCGGTGCGCTGGTACGAGGGGCTGGGGGCCGACCGCGGCCGGGTCGCCTTCGACGAGGTCGCCGACGCGGACCTGCTCGCCTCAGCCGACCTGCTGGTGCTGCTCGGCGGGTCGCCGGCCCGGCTGCTCTCGGCGCTGCAGCCGCACCGCGACCTGCTGGCGCGGCTGCTCGCCGACGGCGTGGCCGTCAGCGGCGCCAGCGCTGGGGCGATGGTGATGTGCCGGTGGACGGTGCTGCCGGGCTCGAAGGTGCGCGTCGTGCCGGGCCTGGGACTCGCGCCGGTCGACCTCGTGCTGCCGCACTACAGCGGGTCGGCGTCCTGGCTGGATTCTGCCCGCGGCGTGCTGCCGGCGGCCGCGCGGGTGCTCGGACTGCCGGAGCGCTCCGGAGTGCTCTTCGACAGCCACGGTGGGCATCGGGTGGGGGTCGCGCCCGCGGTCGAGCTCGCCGTGCCCGGCTGAGAGCCCTGGGTCAAACGGCCGCTGCGTTGATCTTGTCTTGTTCGTTGAGGACGCGTCGCATGCCGTGGTGCGGAGCGGGGTCCAGGCCGCACTCACCACAGCCACCTTGGCATGGATCGGGTCAACCTGGTGCACCCGGGCGCTGTCGACCGAAGCCCACATGAGCTGGAGGTCGCGGATCGCGTCGCCGCCCGCGCGTACGTCGGCGGATACGGTCTAGAAGGGGACCTGGGTGGCAAGCAGCCCCGCGGGCCTGCCACGGTCGGGACCGGGACGACCCGAGATGACACGGCAGAACTCGGCGGCGTCCATGACGATCTCTTCACCGCCGGTGCCGGAGATCCAGCTCCCGCCGGCTGGACCGGTGAGCTCCAATCGGTAGGGCCGGCCGTGCCGGCGGGCCCACTCGTTCACGACATCGGCGACGAGGACGCCGTCGTGATCGGCGGTGAGCACCGGGGCTCTACCGGTCGCCCGGGCGAGGTCCAGGCGGTGCATCCAAGGGTCGCGCGTGAGGATCACGTCGGTGAGGTAGCCGATGCTCCATGTCTCTTGGGCGCCGTTGACCACCTGCGGTTCGGGCATGCGCCGGCGGCGTACGAAGCCGGGGGCACGGCGGCGGCCCTTGGCCGCGCGGGGGCCGACGCGCCGCAGTTCGACACGGACCTCTTCGGGCCCGAGGTGTTCGCGCTCCTCGACCTGCACGGCGGTCTGGGCGTCGATGAGTGCCTGATGGTCCTGCTGGCGGCGCTTGGCCGCGCGCAGCTGGCGTGCCATCTCCAGCGGGGTGGAGATGAACCTCGCCATGCCGGCGATGTGGGCGACCAGCTGGCGGACGTCCCACGCAGGGCAATCGGTGGGCTGGGTCCAGTCCTCTGGTTGGAGTGCGTCGACGGCGTTTGCTACCCGCTCGTACTCCGTCTCGGCGAGCCGCATCGCGGTCGACCGCTCGATCGCGGGCTGGACGGTGTCGTGGCCCGGCCAGGTCGTGATGGTGGTCTTCATTCGGTGCTCCTCGTGGCAGGGCTTCGCCGACGCGGGCCCTGGGGTTGGGTTGTCCGCCGGCTTTGCGCCGGGGGGTCTGGGGGAAGGCCGACGCCATCGGCCCAGATGTCAACGGCGCGGTCCAGCAACGCCGACCATCGCGTGCCGCCGGGGTCGTTGGCCAGCTGCTGGTTGATCAGACCACCGATCAACGCGACCCAAATGTCGTACTCGGCCGAGTCGCTCATGCCAAGGTCGCAGAAGAGTCGTCGTCCTTGTTCCAACACGCGGACCGCGGGGGCATAGGACTCCGGGGTCGGCGCGAAACCAGGGATGGTGCGCTGGTTCAGGAGCTGATGACGCGCCGGGTTGGCGACCGCGAAGTCGAAGAACACCCGCGCCACTCGACGCACCGCGGCTCGGGGAGCCGACGGAAGCAACCGAAGCTCGGCCAGGGCCACCTGTTCGTAGTCGGTCCACCCCTGCCCGAACATCGCATCGTAGATCGCGTGCTTCGATGCGAAGTGGGTGTAGAGCGACGGCGCCCGCATGCCCACCCGCTCCGCGACATCGCGCAGAGTGAACTCCGCCAGCCCGTGCTCCTCCGTCAGGGCCCAGGCAGCGTCAACGATTTCCAGCCGGGTAGCCTCACGGCGTTCGGCTATTCTATCTCGCTTCGGAGCTCCTAACATGATTAGGAGCTTGGGCCTCGATGAGGCTGTTGTCAAGGCTTCAGTTCCGCAGCGGCCGGTGACCCACACCACCTTGGGACCGCTGCCAGGCACGCAGGTCGGCGCGGACCTGGCCGAGCATGCTCACCGCGACGCGCGTCGGGAGCACCAGGAGGGGGTCGCCGCCGCGGTCGAGCTCGGTGCGAGTGAGCGCTGCACCGCGTACGGGACAATCGCGCCGTGTCCGCCCCCGTCGTGCCCGACATCCTGGCGACCCGTTACGCGTCCGAGCCCATGGCCCGACTGTGGAGCCCGAAGTCGAAGGTGGTGCTCGAGCGCCGACTCTGGGTCGAGGTCCTCCGCGCCCAGCGGGACCTGGGGGTGCTGCCGGAAGGGGCGCTGGCGGCGTACGAGGCGGTGGTCGAACGAGTCGATCTCGACTCGATCGCCGCGCGGGAGCGGGTGACCCGGCACGACGTCAAGGCGCGGATCGAGGAGTTCAACGCCCTCGCCGGCCACGAGCACGTCCACAAGGGCATGACCAGCCGCGACCTCACCGAGAACGTCGAGCAGCTGCAGGTGCGCACGGCCCTCGGCATCGTGCGCGACAAGGCGGTGGCCGCGCTGGCCCGGCTGGCCCGGCTCGCGGTGGAGCACTCCGAGCTCGTCATGACGGGTCGCACGCACAACGTTGCGGCGCAGGCTACGACGCTCGGCAAGCGCATCGCGTCGGCGGCGGAGGAGCTGCTCGTCGCGTACGAGCGGGTCGAGGAGCTGCTCGCCCGGTACCCGCTGCGCGGCATCAAGGGGCCGGTCGGTACTGCGCAGGACATGCTCGACCTGCTCGGGGGCGACCCCGCGCGGCTCGCCGAGCTCGAGCGGCGGGTGGCGTCCTATCTCGGCTTCGAGCGGGTCCTCGCCTCCGTCGGTCAGGTCTATCCGCGCTCGCTGGACCACGACGTGCTGTCCGCGCTGGTGCAGCTGGCCGCCGCGCCGTCGTCGCTGGCGACGACGATCCGGCTCATGGCCGGACAGGAGCTGGTCACCGAGGGCTTCCGTGCCGGGCAGGTCGGATCCTCGGCGATGCCGCACAAGATGAACACGCGCTCCTGCGAGCGGGTCAACGGGTTGGCCGTGGTGCTGCGCGGCTACGCGTCGATGACCGCTGAGCTGGCGGGCGGTCAGTGGAACGAGGGCGACGTGTCTTGCTCGGTCGTGCGGCGGGTCGCACTGCCGGACGCGTTCTTCGCCCTTGACGGGCTGTTCGAGACCTTCCTCACCGTGCTCGACGAGTTCGGCGCCTACCCGGCCGTGGTGGCGCGCGAACTCGACCGCTACCTGCCGTTCCTCGCCACCACCAAAGTCCTCATGGCTGCGGTCAAGCAGGGCGTCGGCCGGGAGATCGCGCACGAGGCGACCAGGGAGCACGCCGTCGCGGTCGCGCTCGACATGCGTCAGCGCGGTACCGAGCGCAACGACCTGCTCGACCGACTCGCCGCCGACCCGCGGCTCGGTCTCTCGCGCGCCGACCTCGACGCGCTCGTCGCCGACCGGGCTTCGTTTACCGGAGCTGCCGGGGCGCAAGTCGATGAGGTGGTCCGCCGGGTGGAGCAGGTGTGCGCTCGGCATCCGGAGGCGGCGGCGTACGCGCCGGGCGTCATCTTCTGACCGGGCGGGTCTGCCAGGTCGTCGCGCGGTTAGGACCCCGCGACGGCCTGACAGATCACAGCGTCGGCCCGTCCCAGGACGCGTGCCAGGATCGGCGCCCATGGACACGCCGTCGACCGCCGCGCCGGAGCTCGCCGGCTACCGCCACGTCTACGCCGGCAAGGTGCGCGACCTCTACGTACCCGACGACCGCGACGACCGCGTGCTGCTGGTGGCCAGCGACCGGATGTCCGCGTTCGACCACGTGCTGCCCACCCCGATCCCCGACAAGGGGCGGGTGCTGACGCAGCTGTCGCTCTGGTGGTTCGACCAGCTCGCCGACATCGTCGACCACCACGTCGTGTCGACCGACGTGCCGGCGGAGGTGGCTGGCCGGGCTGTGCTGTGCGAGCGGCTGGCGATGGCGCCGGTCGAGTGTGTGGCCCGCGGCTATCTCACCGGCTCGGGGCTCGCCGACTACCGGCGTACGGGCGCCGTGTGCGGTCTGACGCTGCCGCCGGGCCTCGTCGACGGCTCGCAGCTGCCCGAGCCGCTCTTCACCCCGGCCACCAAGGCGCCGCGCGGTGAGCACGACGAGAACGTCTCCTTCGCCGACATCTCCGCCACTGTCGGCAACGGGCTTGCGGAGCAGCTACGCGACATCACGCTGCGCGTCTACGAGCGCGGCGAGGGCATCGCACGCGAGCGCGGCATCGTGCTCGCCGACACCAAGCTGGAGCTCGGTCACCGTCGCGACGGCACCCTGGTCCTGGGCGACGAGGTGCTCACGCCGGACTCCTCGCGCTTCTGGCCGCTCGACGGCTGGCAGCCGGGTCGGGCGCAGCCGAGCTTCGACAAGCAGTACGTCCGCGACTGGCTCACCTCGGCCGCCTCCGGCTGGGACCGCGCGTCGGAGGAGCCGCCTCCGCCGCTGCCGCCGCACGTCGTCGAGCGGACACGGGAGAAGTACGTCGAGGCGTACGAGCGCCTCACCGGCACGGCCTTCGGCTGAGCAGTGCGGACCGTCGAGCTGCTGCCCGACGAACGCCTCGAGAGCGTCGTACGCGGCGCCTGGCGGCGGCTCGCCGAAGCCGGCCTGCCCAGCCTGGCCGGCCACCGACATCCCACCAACCGGCCCCACCTCACGCTGGCCGAGGCCGAGGAGCTGGACGACGCCGGCCGGGCAGCGGTCGGGGAGGCGGTGGCGGGGCGGCTGCCGGTGCCCACCGACCTCATGGCGATGGGTGTGTTCGCTCGGCGCGGCCTCGTGCTGCACCTCGTCGTGGTGCCCGCCCCTGGGCTGGTGTCTCTCCACACCGCGGTCTGGGAGTGCCTCGTAGCCATCGGGGCTTCGCCGCGGCCGCACCTGGCGCCGGGCCGGTGGGCGCCGCACGTGACGCTGGCCAGCCGGCTCTCCCGCGCGGATCTCTCGGCGGCGGCCGACATCGTCGCCGACATGCTGCCCGTCGGCGGGGCATGGGTAGCCGCGCGCTCGTACGACGACGCCGTCCGCGACGTCGTAGCGCTCTGCTGATCGGAGTCGAAGCCGTCGGGCCAGGCGTACGCCGCGTGACCTCCGCCTCCCCCAAGATCGAGTGGAACGCCAGGCCGCCTCGCCCCCACGGCGTGTCTGCCTGGCGTTCCACTCGATCTTGTGCGGCGAATCGGTAGCCGGGCAGCGCGCGGAACGCCGCTGAGGCCCAGTCGTCTGCCACGGGGGAGGACGTCGGCCCCCGGTTGGCCGAGCATGAGCTCCATGGTGGAGACCCCGAGATCGCAAGCAGACGCGCGCGCGACTCCGATCCGACGACAGGGCGAGTCCCGATGGCCGATGGCCCTCGCGGTCGTGACGATCGGCGTGCTTCACGCGATGCTCCCCGCGGACTTCCGGGTGATGCCGGCCTTCGTCTTCCAAATGGTCCTCGTCGCTTTCCTCGTCGTCCTCGTGGTCGGCGACCCGGGCCGTATCGACCGGGAAAGCCATGCTCTCCACATCACCACAGGGGTCATGGTGGGTGTGATCGCCGTGGTGAACGCCGCGGCCGCCACGCGCCTGGTCGACGGCATCCTCGGGAACGCCCGCTTCAGCACCGCCAACCAGCTGCTGCTGATCGGCGGCATCGTCTGGGTGGTCAACGTCATCACCTTCGCGCTGTGGTACTGGGATGTCGACAGCGGCGGCGCGGCGGCGCGCGCCCGAGGCGACCAGAAGACCCCCGCCGGGTTCGTCTTCCCGGAGATGTCGATGCCCGAGCGGGTCGGCGCTGACTGGTTCCCCCGCTTCCTCGACTACCTGACGCTGTCCTTCAACACCGCCACCGCGTTCAGCCCGACCGACGTGTCTGCCATCCGGCCCTGGTCCAAGTTGCTGCTCTTGGCCGAGTCCGCGGTGTCCCTGCTGGTGGCGCTGCTGGTGCTGGCGCGCGCGATCAACGTGCTGCCGGCCTGACCGGCAGGCGTGAACGGCGGCTGAGGTGGTGAGGGGTGGGTCGCGTGACCACTGCCCAGAGCACGGTATCGCGGTCGATCGGAATGCGGCCGAGGTGGTGCTCCGTTGGCACGTCCAGCGCGGTGACATCGTGTTCCCGAAGTCCCACGACGCCGGAGCGGATCGCATCTTCGAGTTCGAGCTCGACGAGACTGCCATGGACGCGATCAGTGCTCTCGACCGCGGAGAGTCGGGAAGGACCGGCCCTCACCCCGACCGCTTCGACTACGTGCCGGACTAGGTACGACGTGACAGGGCGCAACTCGGCCGCGGACAGACGCGTGCACCCTCGGACGTGGCGGCGGCCATGCGCGGTTGAGGTCTCGCGCACGCAGGCCACTCAGGGGTGCTTGAACGGACGGGCGTAGAGCGCGGTGTGCCCGTGCGACTCGGCCACCAACCCGAGCCGGGTGAACAGGCCTACCGACTCGGGGGTCGCGACGAGGACGACCAGCGAGCGGTCGCGCACGAGCTCGAGCGCGTGCTGCACCAGCCGGGTCCCGATGCCCTGCCTCCGCGCGTCGGGCGCCACGAGCAGGTCCCACAGGGACGCGTGGATCCCGCCGTCGTCGAGCACGCGGCACAGCCCGACCAGGCTCCCGTCGGGCGCTCGGGCGCTGACCCACGTGCAGGAGGCGGCCACCGCGTCGAGGCGCCAGTCTTCGCGCTGCGGCCAGCCGGGCCAGGCGTACGCGGCGTTGACCTCGGTGTGGCTGGGCGACAGATCTGTCGAGATGATGGCGTCCACCGGACCAGCCTCCTCCGCGCTGGCGACGGCGCGCCAACACGCCTACGGTGCCGATCATGGCGGAACCCCGGACGGTCGACGTGGTGGTCATCGGAGCGGGGGCGGTGGGGGAGAACGTCGCCGCCCGCGTGGCCCGCGCCGGGCTCGGCGTGGTGCTCGTCGAGGACGAGCTCGTCGGCGGGGAGTGCTCCTACTGGGCCTGCATGCCCAGCAAGGCGCTCCTGCGCTCCGGGCACGTGCTCGCCGCGGCCCAGCGGGTCGACGGGGCCAAGCAGGCGGTCACCGGCTCGCTCGAGGCCCGGGCAGTGCTCGACCGGCGTACGTCGTTCACCCACAACTGGGACGACAGCAGCCAGGTCCGCTGGGCGGACGGCGCCGGGATCGAGGTGCTGCGTGGCCGGGCGCAGATCACCGGCGAGCGCCGGGTCGCCGTCGCGACGAAGGGCGGCGCGGACGAGCTGCTCGAGGCCCGCCACGCCGTCGCCGCCTGCACCGGCTCGACGCCGACCGCGCCGCCGATCGACGGCCTCGACTCCGTGCCGTACTGGACCAGCCGCGACGCCACGTCCGCCCGCGAGGTACCGCGGCGCCTCGTCGTGCTCGGCGGCGGCGTCGTGGGCGCAGAGCTGTCGCAGGCCTGGCGTCGGCTCGGCTCGGAGGTCGTCCTCGTCAGCGACTCGGTGCTCAAGCGCGCCGAGCCGTTCGCCGGCGAACTGGTCACCGAGGCGCTGCGCTCCGAAGGGGTCGAGGTGCTCACCGACGCGCGCACGACGAGGGCCTGGCAGGACGGCGGCGACTTCGTCCTGCTGGTCGACGGGCGCGAGATACGCGGTGACCGGTTGCTCGTCGCCACCGGCCGGCGCCCGGCCACCGACGACCTCGGCCTGGAAACGCTCGGGCTGCAGCCCGGGAAGGCGCTCGTCACCGACGACTCCGGACGTGTCACCGGAGTTGATGGCGGCTGGCTGTACGCCGCATGCGACGTCACCGGACGAGCGCCGCTGACCCATCAGGGCAAGTACGCGGCGCGGGCGACCGGCGACGCGATCGCCGCGCGCGCCCAGGGGCGGCTCGGCGACGAGGTGGCGCCCTGGTCGGCGTACGCCGCCACCGCCGATCACACCGCCGTCCCGCAGGTCGTCTTCACCGATCCGGAGGTCGCCTGGGTCGGGCGCACCGAGCAGCAGGCCCGCGAAGCCGGGATCGACGTGCGGGTGGTCGACTACGCGCTCGGCGACGTCGCCGGGGCCTCACTGCACGCCGACGGCTACGCCGGCCGGGCCCGCATGGTGGTCGACGAGTCGCGCGCACGGCTCGTCGGCGCCACGTTCGTCGGCCAGGACGTCGCCGAGATGGTGCACGCGGCCACCGTCGCGGTCGTCGGGGAGGTTCCGCTGCACCGGCTCTGGCACGCCGTGCCGAGCTACCCGACGATGAGCGAGGTGTGGCTGCGGCTGCTGGAGGAGTACGGGCTGTAGCGGTGCGTCCCGTCATTGACCGACGGCTTGCTGCTGCAGTACGACTCGGCCGCGTCGCACCTTCTCGAGGCTGGAGTCGACGGTTGCGGTGCTCACGAGCGGCTTCGGTCTGTCGTTGCTGACGGCCAGGTAGTCCCCGATTGCGGTGATCAGTGCCGAGACAGTTGAAGCCTCCGGGCGGTATGAGTCATGACTTCGTGCCGGTGATGAGCCTTTCGCGGTCGAACGCCGCCGACGCGACCCTCCATCCAAGGCTGTTGAGGAGCACGAGGGCCACCGCCGCGACCAAGGCGAAGGCGAGAGATGCCTGGATGACGTTCAAGGCAACGAGCGTTGTCAGCGCGATCGACGGAAGGCTGGCGAGCGTGGCGAGCTGCTGCGCGACGCGGACGTCGCTTGACCGGGTGGAAATCAAGATGGCGATCCAGATGGACCATCCGGCTAGCAGCGGCGTGAAGCAGAGCTGGGCGAGGAGGTCTGAGGAACGAATGAGTGCGGATGCGACACTGGGTACGGCGAAGAGCTCGACGGCTGCCAGGAACAGGGCGTAGACGGCGTAGGCGACGGCAACCGAGGGGAGGAACACGGCCAGCGCCTTGCCGAGGAGCAGCTCTTCGCGGCGGATCGGGGTCGCGAGTACCGGCTCGAGCGTGCCTTGCTGACGCTCGCCGACCACCGAGTAGGCAGCGACAAGGGACGGCACGAGGGCGGGGATGCCGAGCATGTACAGCAGAACATGTTCGTGGCTGAGCGGTGTCGAGGCCGAGGACTGCAGCGCGAAGACGCTGACCAGCGGCTGGATGCTGAAGATCGCGGGGATGATCGCCATGCCGGCGATGAGGGATCGGTTGCGCCGGAACTCGCGCAGTTCCTTACGGAGGATCGCTCGAACCCGTCTCTCGCTGAAGCTCATCTCACTGCACTGGCTCGTCCTGATCGATGAGCTCGAAGTAGACATCCTCGAGCGAGTGGTGCGACTCGCTGATCGACAGCACGTCGGCGCCGTCCGCCACGAGCGCACGTGTCGCCGCCGGTGCAGAGGCCGCGGAGTCGGACACGGAGAGCACATAGGTGGTCGGACCGTCCGGACGCCAGCTGTCGACAGCCGGGAGCCCATCAAAGACGCGCCCGGGGTCAGGCAGCGGGGCCACGGTGTTGACCGTGAGGACCTTGGCGAACAACCTGTCGCGCAGCTCATGGGGCCGGCCGATCGTGCGCAGGGTCGTGTTCAGGATCGCGACGCGGTCGCAGAGGCGTTCTGCTTCGTCGAGTCGGTGTGTGGTGAGAAAGACCGTCACCTCACGCTGGCGCAGCTCTTCGATCAGCCCGTGGACTTCGCGGGTAGCCACCGGGTCGAGGCCCGCGGTTGGCTCGTCGAGGAACAAGACCTCTGGGTCGCTCAGCAGTGCCCGCGCCAGGGCGACCCGCTGGCGCAGGCCCTTGGAAAGGGTGCCGCAGGCATCGTGGGCGCGGTCGGCCAGGTTGACGGCACGCAGGGCACGGTCGATGCGATCTTCGGAGTGGGGCACCTCGTAGAGTTCGGCGAAGCACTCGAGGTTTTCGATCACGTTCAGGCGCAGGTACAGGCCAGGCGACTCGGGCATGATCGCGATTCTCCGGCGGATCTCGACTCCGTTCTCCGGCGTGAGCGGGATCCCGACGACAGTCGCCGAACCCGAGGTCGGTGCGATCAGAGTCCCAAGCGTCCGCACCGTTGTGGTCTTGCCGGCACCGTTCGGCCCGAGAAAGCCGAAGACCTCGCCGTAGCCGATCTCGAACGAGACGTCGTCGAAGGCGAGGCGGGCGCCAAAGCGCTTGTTCAGGCCATGGACGGCCAGCGCAAACCCGTCCCGGTTCGGGGCCTCGGAAGATGTCAAGCCGGCTGAGACAAGATCGCGCTAGTTGTTCTGGATGAGGGCCTCCATGCTGGGCTGGTTGATCCACGCTGCGGTGGGCAGTCGCGGCGGCTCGGGCCGGCGGTGACGGAACCGGGCCGGGTTGGCC
>JBBRVP010000024.1:0-47156 GCA_038246785.1 Jiangellales bacterium | reverse complement strand
GCGAAGGGGAAACGCCCGGACCCATCCCGAACCCGGAAGCTAAGCCCTCCAGCGCCGATGGTACTGCCCCCGACAGGGAGTGGGAGAGTAGGACACCGCCGGGACCCACCACAGAAAAGGCCACCCCACCAGGTGGCCCTTTCTGCACCCCGGCCACCAAACGGGCTCCCCAGTCATGGCCGCCCGGCCGCCTCACCAGCTCGCGTGACCGGGGTGCCGGCGGCCCGCCCGATCGGCCAGTCCGGCACAGCGCTGAGCGGGCGATGCCGCTCGTACCAGTGCGTCGCCCGCAAAACTGTAAGATCGTCGAAGCGCCGTCCGACGATCTGCACACCGATCGTGCGCCCGTCGGCGGTGAACCCGCAGTTGACCGTCGAGGCCGGCTGGCCCGACATGCTCGAGGGCGCGGTGAAGCCGATGTGTGCCATACCCCGATCCTGCGACCCGAACGGCATCGGCCACTGCGCCGGAAACGCCGAGACCGGGGCCACCGGTGACAGAACCAGGTCGAACGGCTGGGTGGCCGCTACGGCCGCAGCCTGCAGGGACAGGATCCGCTGGTAGCCCTCGAGGACCCGCGCCCCCGACACGTCGGCGCCGCCGAGGCACCACGCCACGATGAACGGCAAGACCCGCTGCTTGCGGTCCATCGGCAGCGCGCGGTAGTCCTTCCACGACCGCACGCGCCAGAACAGGTCGAGGTCGGTCAGCATCTGCGGGGTCACGAAGGCCGCCAGCGGCTCGACGACCGCGCCCGCCGCCGCAAACGTGTCCGCCGCCGCGCTCACTGCCTGCACGATCGCCGGCTCGACGGTCATGCCGCAACCCGCATCGAGCTGAAGCCCCACCCGCAACCCGCTCGGGTCGAGATCCAGCTCCGCCCAGGCGATCTTGGCCGGCGGCAGCGCGGTCCAGTCCCGGGCATCGGGGCGGCTCAGCACGCGCATGAACAGCGCGAGGTCCCCGGCTGACCTTCCCATCGGGCCGGCACAGCGGCCGAAGTAGGGGGCGTCCAGCGGCACCCGTCCGTAGCTGGGCTTGAGCGTGGTAAGGCCGAGCCAGGTCCCGGGCAGCCGGATCGAGCCGCCGATGTCGGTGCCCACGTGCAAGGGGCCATAGCCGGCAGCGGCGGCGGCCCCCGCCCCCGAGCTCGACCCGCCGGTGGTGAGGGACGGGTCCCACGGACTGCGGGTAACGCCGTGCCGGCTGGACACCCCGGAGGAGAGCATCCCCCAGTCCGGCATCACGGTGGAGCCGATCACGACCCCGCCGGACTCGCGCACCCGCTCGGTGACTGGGGCATCACGCTCGGGCGTTACCGGCTCCACACCGGCGTTGCCCGAGGACATGGGGACGCCCGCGCGGGCGATGTTCTCCTTCAGGGTGAGCGGCACCCCGTCGATCGGTCCCAACGGCTGGCCCGCCAGCCAGCGTGCCTCGCTGGCGAGGGCCTGTGCCCGGGAGGCGTCCGCGTCGCGGACCGAGAGCGCGTTGAGCACCGGCTCCCGATGCTCGATCACGGCTTGGACCGCGTCGTGGACCTCGACCGGCGACAGCGTGCGGTCGGCGTAACCCGCGAGGAGCTCCAGCGCGGTCAGTCGTAACAACCTGCCATCGTCAGTCATCCTCGTGCTCATTCCACCCGTAGCCGGGCCGCCAGGGTAGCGCTGGGGCGTGCCAGCGCACGCGTCCCAACCTGACTGGCCGGCGCGCCCGGTGCACTCCACCGTCACGGAATAGGCTTGCGCAGCACGGACTCAGCGGGGGGACCCGTGGACCGCGGCGCACGGCAGTACGGGACGGCTTGCGGTCATCCGCGGCGATGCGGACGAACGTGGCGCCGGCACCACTGACCTCGCGCGGCGGTCCAGCACTGAATGGAGACACCATGACCCACCGACTGACCCGCACCGTCGGGGTGCTTGTCGCCGCGGTCTGCCTGCTCGGCACCGCTGCCTGCTCCGCGGGCTCCGGCGCGGATGCGGGTCAAGGGCAGCCGACAGGCAGCCAGTCCGGCGGTGGCAGCCAGTCCAGCCAGGCGTTGACCATCGGCCTGGCCGCCGAGCCGGTCAGCCTCGACTTCACCACCAAGGACGGCGCGGCCATCCCGCAGGCCCTGCTCTACAACGTCTACGAAACGCTCGTTAAGCTCGATCAGCAGGGCGACATCCAGCCCGCCCTGGCCACATCCATGACGGTGTCCGCGGACCGCAAGACCTACACGTTCGACCTCGTCGACGACGCGAAGTTCAGCAACGGCCACACATTCACCGCCGACGATGCCGTGTTCTCGATCGAGCGGGTGAAACACGACTGGACGATCTCGCTGAAGTCCGCGATGGACGTCGTCAAGATGGCCAAGGCGCTCTCCCCGACGCGGCTGCAGGTGACCCTCAGCCACCCCAGCAACGACTGGCTCTACCGGATGACCACGCGCATCGGTGCCATGATGACCAAGGACGGCGTGAGCAAGCTGGCGACCGACCCGGTCGGCACCGGCCCCTACACGTTCGGCGACTGGAAGCGCGGCGACTCCATCACGCTCGAGCGCAACGACAACTACTGGGGGGACAAGCCGCACTACAAGACGGTCACCCTCAAGTACTTCCAGGACCCGACAGCGCTCAACAACGCCTTGCTGAGCGGCACCATCGACGTCGTCGGCACGGTCCAGGCGCCGGAGTCCCTCGGCCAGTTCACCGGCAACCCCAAGTACCAGGTCATCGAGGGCACCACCAACGGCGAGGTGGTCCTGTCCTTCAACAACAGCCGGCCTCCGCTGACCGACAAGCGGGTGCGCCAGGCGATCCGCTACGCGATCGACCACAAGGCGCTGCTGGACACCTGCTGGGCCGGTCGCGGCACCCTCATCGGCAGCATGGTGCCGCCGACCGACCCGTGGTACGAGGACCTCACCGGGATGTACCCGTACGACGTCGCCAAGGCGAAGGCCCTGCTCAAGGCCGCCGGGCACCCCCACCCGACACTGCGCCTGCGGGTGCCTGCCCTGCCCTATGCGGTGTCGTGCGGCACTGTGGTGAAGAGCCAGCTGGAGCAGGCCGGCTTCACCGTCAAGCTGGACCAGCTGGAGTTCCCCGCCGCATGGCTGACCACGGTGTTCACCAACGCCGACTACGACATGTCGATCGTGGCGCACGTCGAGCCGCGCGACCTGGGGGCGGTCTTCGGCAACCCGGACTACTACCTGCGCTACGACAACAAGGCGGTGCAGAAGGCCCTGCTGCTCGCCGACGAGGGCAGCGAGCAACAGCAGGTCGCCGAGATGAAGAAGGCCGCGCGGCTGATCTGCGAGGACGCGGCCGCTGACTTCTTGTTCCTGCTGCCCAATCTCATCGTCGCCGACAAGGACATCACCGGCCTGCCGCAGAACGCGATCTCGGAGTCCTTCGACCTGTCCCAGCTCGGCCGGTCCTGACCTGACGGTCGTCGCCGACCACCCATGGCCCTTCGTGTCCTGCGGCGAATCCTGGTCCTCGTGGCCAGCCTTGCCGTGAGCTCGGTCGTCGTGTTCGCATTCATGGCGGTGCTCCCGGGTGACCCGGCGCGGGTGGCCCTGGGGGTCAACGCCTCTCCGGCGGCGGTCGCCGAGCTGCGCCAGCAGTTCGGCCTGGACCAGCCGCTGGCGCAGCAGTACCTGCAGTGGATCGGCGGGCTGCTGCGGTTCGACCTCGGGCAGTCCTACGTCTCGCAGGCGCAGATCGCGCCGCAGATCGCCGACCGGCTGCAGGTCACGCTCTGGCTCGTCATCACTGCGACGATCCTCGCGATCGTGATGGCTGTACCGATGGGCACGATCATGGCCCTGCGGCACCGGCAGCTCTCCGGGCTCGCTCTCTCGGCGATCTCCCAGATTGGGGTGGCCGTGCCGGCGTTCCTGGCCGGCATCCTGCTGATCACGGTCTTCGCGGTCAGGCTCGGGTGGCTGCCGGCGAACGGGTGGACCCCCCCGGCGCAGGATCCCCGCATGTTCGTCCGGCAGCTGGTCCTGCCGGTGCTGTCCTTGGGGCTGGTCCAGGCCGCGGTGCTCACCCGTTACGTGCGCAGTGCCGTGCTTGACGTGCTGCGCGAGGACTACCTGCGCACCGCCCGGGCAAAGGGCCTGCGACCGTTACCGGCCCTGTGGAGGCACGGCCTGCGCAATGCCGCCGTTCCCGTCGTCACGGTGCTCGCCCTGCAGCTGGCGACGCTGCTCATCGGGGCGGTGGTAGTGGAGCGCGTTTTCGTCATCCCGGGGCTGGGCAGCCTGCTGCTCGACTCGGTGTCCAACCGCGACCTCATCGTGGTGCAGGACGTCGTGATGATCCTTGTCTTGGCTGTCCTCCTGGTGAACTTCCTCGTCGACCTGTTGTACCTGGTGATCGACCCCCGGATGAGGGACGTGCGGTGAGCCGGCCGGAGTCCCCGGGGTACCAGCCGCCGACGTCGGAGGTCCCGGTCGGGCGGGGTGCCCGCCGTGCCGTCAATCCCAGCCTCGTCGTCGGCGCCGTCATCGTCGGCGCGGTCATCGCGATCGCCTTGCTGTCCTTCGTGTGGATGCCGCATGACCCCACGCTCGTCGACGCCAGCAAACGGCTGCTCCCGCCGGGCGGGGACTACTGGCTCGGGACCGACAAGTTCGGCCGAGACGTCTTCAGCCAGATCCTCATGGGGTCGCGGACGACGCTGTTCGTCGGCGTCGTGGCGGTCGGTGTGGCCGCGGTGATCGGCGTGCCCCTCGGGATCCTTGCCGCGATGGCGCCGCGCTGGTTCGGAGAACCGCTCATGCGCGGCAACGACCTCGTCCTCGCCTTTCCGGCGCTGCTGCTGGCGATCATGTTCAGTGCCGTCTACGGCGGCAGCACGCTGGTGGCGATGATCGCCATCGGCGTCGCCAGCATCCCCAGCTTCGCCCGACTCATCCGCAGCGGCGCCCTACAGGTGATGGACACCGAGTACGTCATGGCTGCCCGCGCCGCCGGGCGAGGACCGTTCGCGATCGCGGTGCATCACGTGCTGCCCAACGTCAGCAGCCTGGTGATCGTGCAGGCCTCGGTGTCCTTCGCCATCGCGGTGCTCGCCGAAGCCGCCCTGTCCTTCCTCGGGTACGGCACCCCGCCGCCGACGCCCTCGTGGGGCCGGATGCTGCAGGAGAGCCAGGAGCTGCTCTGGTCGGCGCCGCGGCTGGCGATCGTTCCTGCCGTCGCGATCGCGGTCGCGGTGTTGGGGTTCAACCTGCTCGGCGACGGCCTGCGCGACTACCTCGACCCCAAGCTGGAGGACCGCCGGTGACGACCCCGCTCGGCGTCGAGGGTGGAGTCGCCCTCGCGCAGACCGCGCCGGTCCTCGACGTGCGCGGACTCGGTGTCCAGGTCCGCGAGCTCGCACTCGTGCACGACGTCGACCTGAGAATCGGCGAGGGCGAGCGGGTCGGCCTGATCGGGGAGTCCGGCTCGGGCAAGTCGCTCACCGCCTTCGCGATCATGGGGTTGCTCCCCGAGGGCCTGCGCGCTTCCGGCTCGGTGCGCCTCGCCGGCGTCGGCTTCGACCTGGTCGGCGCCGACGAGCGAGGGCTCTCGCGGGTCCGGGGGCGTGACATCGCCATGGTCTTCCAGGAGCCGATGACGGCCCTGAATCCCACCATGCGGGTGGGCGACCAGGTCGCCGAGGCGATGCTCGTCCACCGCACCCGCCCTGACCGGCGCAGCGCCGCCCGGGCCGCGGTGGAGCTGCTCGCCCAGGTGCGCCTGCCGGATCCCGCCGACGCGGCCCGGGCGTACCCGCATCAGCTCTCCGGCGGCCAGCGGCAGCGGGTCGTCGTGGCGATCGCCCTGGCAAACGACCCGGCTCTGCTGGTCTGTGACGAACCGACGACCGCGCTCGATGTGACCGTCCAGGCCCTCTTGCTCGATCTCGTCGTGCGCGGCGTGCAGGCCCGCGACGCCGCGCTGTTGTTCATCACCCACGACCTCGCCGTGGTGGCGACGACCTGCGAGCGAGTGCTCGTCATGTACGGCGGCCGGGTCGTCGAGGCCGGGTCCGTGCAGGACGTCTTCACCCGGCCGCGCCACCGGTACACCGAGGGACTGCTCGCCGCGTCCGACCTGGATGCCGTCGACCATCGAGGGCGACTCGCGACCATCGCCGGGTCGGTGCCGTCCGCCGGCCGCTTCCCCGCGGGCTGCGTCTTCCGCAACCGATGCCCACACGCGACGGCGGAGTGCGCGAGCGTCCCGCAGTGGTCGGGCCCCTCCCGCGCGGTGGGCTTCGCCTGCTTCCACCCCGCGCCACTCGGTGCGGGCCCGCAGGACGCCGCATGACACAGGCGCCGACCGCTGCTATTCGGGTGCGGGAGGTTACCCGGGATTACCGGCGCCCCCGTACGTCCTTGACGCGGCCAGGGCCGCTGGTCCAGGCCCTTCGCGGCGTGAGCTTCGACGTGGCCCCCGGCGAACGGTTCGGGATCGTGGGGGAGTCCGGATGCGGCAAGTCGACGCTGCTGCGCATCCTCTCCGGCCTCGAGCGACCGACCAGCGGCAGCGTGACCATCGAGGGCACCGACCTCGCTGGTCGATCCGAGCGAGGGCTGCGCTGGCTGCGCCGGCGGCTGCAACTCGTCCTGCAGGATCCGATGAGCTCGCTGGACCCCCGGATGAGGGTGCGCGACATCGTGGCCGAACCGCTCGTCGCCCAGGGCCAGGCGGGCCGGGCGCAGCGGGTGCTCGAGGTGCTCGGGGAGGTCGGGCTGCGGGCCGAGGTGGCCGAGCGCTACCCCCACCAGTTCTCCGGCGGCCAGCGTCAGCGCATCTCCATCGCCCGGGCCCTGGCACCGCGGCCGGACATCCTCGTCGCGGACGAGCCGGTGAGTGCGCTCGATGTCTCGGTGCGTGCGCAAGTGCTCAACCTCATCACCGACCTCGTCGACGAGCTGTCCCTGACGCTCGTCTTCGTCTCCCATGACCTGTCTGTCGTCAGGCACGTCTGCGATCGGGTGGCGGTGATGAACGACGGCCAGATCGTCGAGCTGGGCATGACGTCGCAGATCTACGCCGACCCGCAGCATCCTTACACCAAGCGGCTGATCGCGTCGGTGCCGAGCCTGCGACGGGCACTGGCCGGTGTGACGACGACCGACCTGGCGGCCGCCGAGCTGGCGGCGGCCGGTGCCGACCACGTTCAGAGCGAGGGATCCCGGTGACTGCGCCTCTGTTCCGACCCGAGTTCCCCGAGGGCCTTCCGGTGGGCGGGGGCTGGGTGACTGCCCCGGCGTACGACGACGTGCGGTTCCCCTACGACGGATCGTTGGTCGCGCGTGCCCCGCGCGGTGACCGGCCGCTCGCCGAGCATGCCGTTGCGGCGGCGCTTGGGGTGCGGGAGGAGGTCGGACGGCTTCCCTCCCACGTGCGTCGAGCCGCGCTGTTGGCAGCGCACAACGCGATCGATGACAGGCGAGGCGACGTCGAGCGGCTGCTCGTGCTGGAGACAGGGAAGCCTCTGGTCGACTGCCGGGTCGAGGTCACGCGGTCACTGCTGACGATGCAGACGGCGGCCGAAGAGGTGGCCCGGCTGCATGGTGAGACGGTGCCGTTGGACCTGCTGGCGAGCGGTGAGGGGCTGCTCGGCTTCTGGGTGCGCAGGCCGATCGGCGTCGTCGTGGCGATCGCGGGCTTCAACTACCCGTTGCTGCTGGCCGCGCACAAGATCGCGCCCGCACTCGCAGCGGGGTGCCCGGTGATCGCCAAGCCGGCACCGCAGACGCCCCTGGCGACGCTGTGGCTGGTGCACCTGGTGCGGGAGGCGCTGGTCGCAGCCGGCGGTCCGGCGGCCGCGGTACAGCTGGTCACCGGGGGGCCGGAGGTGGGCGCCGCGCTCACGACGGACCGGCGGATCGGGGCGGTGTCCTTCACCGGCTCGGCGGCGGTCGGGCACCAGATCGCCCGGGACGCGGCTCCGACGAAAGTGCTGCTCGAGCTGGGATCGAACTCCGCGCTCGTGGTCGCGGGCGATGCGGATCTCGACGCGGCGGCCGACGCGGTCGTGCGTGGCGGCTACTACGCGTCCGGGCAGGCGTGCATCAGCGTTCAGCGGGTGGTCGTGGTGGAGCCGGTCCGCGAGGACTTCCTGGCCCGGCTCTCCGTCCGGATGTGCCAGGTCGTCGCCGGGGACCCGCGCGATCCGGCGACGCGGGTGTCCGCGCTCATCGACGCGCGGTCGACGCGCCGGGTGCGCGAGTGGATCGCAGAGGCGGTCCACGCCGGGGCGCGGCAGGTCTGCGGCGGCGAGGTCGTCGATGGCGTGCTCGAGCCCACGGTGCTGCTCGACGTGCCGGCTCGGACGGCGGTCTGGGACGAGGAGGTCTTCGGGCCGGTGGTGGCCGTGCAGTCGGTACCCGACGTCGGCGCGGCGTTCGACGTGGTCAACGCCTCCCGCTACGGCCTGCACGCGAGTGTCTACACCTCCTCGTTGGAGACCGCCTTCGCGGCGATCGAGCGGATCGAGGCTGGCGGCGTGGTGGTCAACGAGGTGCCCGGGTTCCGCTCCGACGTCATGCCGTACGGCGGGGTCAAGGACTCCGGGGCGGGCCGAGAGGGCCCGCGGTTCGCGATCGAGGAGCTGACCGTGACGCGGATGGCCGTCATCCGGCCGGCGACGAGGCCGGCGACGGGGAGGGACGCCGGATGAGTGAGAGCGCTGCCGGCGCCACCGCGTCGGCCCGCCGACGGGGCGGGTCGCGGGACTACACGCGGCTGTTCCGGCTCGACGGCCGGCTTGCCGTCGTGGTCGGAGGAGGCAGCGGGATCGGACGGGAGAGCGCCATCGCGCTGGCCGCCCACGGCGCCGAGGTGGTGTGTGCCGACCGTGACCTGCCCAGCGCGGAGGCCACCGCCGCGATGGCGGCCGGCCTTGCGGCGTACCGGCTGGACGTCCTGGACCCGCCGGCGATCTCGCACGCCGTGCAGGAGATCGGCGACGTCGACGTCCTGGTCTTCACCACGGCCACCAACGTCCGCAAGCGGCTGCTGGACTACACCGCCGCGGAGTTCGACCGAGTTGTGTCGCTGAACCTGCGCGCCTCGTTCGACCTGGTGCGGGCATTCGGTGCCGGGATGGCCCGGCGCGGCCGCGGGAGCATCATCGGCTTCAGCTCGATCCGCGCGGTTGCGGTGGAGCCCGGCCAAGGTGTGTACGCCGCGACGAAGGCCGGCCTGGTGCAATTGTTGCGGACGGCGGCCGCCGAGCTGGGCCCCTCCGGCGTGCGCGTGAACGCCATCGCGCCGGGGATCGTGGAAACGCCACTGACCGCGCAGATCCGCGCAGTGCCGGAGTGGGCGGACGCCTACGCGGCCAAGAGCGCCCTGGGGCGCTGGGCCCGTGCCGACGAGCTGGCCGGCGCGGTGGTCTACCTGGCCTCCGACGCGGCCTCGTTCGTGACCGGAAGCCAGCTGTTCGTCGACGGAGGCTGGACTGCGATCGACGGACGCTACGAGCCACCTTCCCCCTGAGCCCACCCCATCACGGGCGGTCCGGGAAGTCCGAGCCCGCCGGCCCGCGCTGGCAGCGCGGGCACCACGAGCAGATGCGCGAATACGGCGGATCTCCCTGATCGGCGATATGGATCTGCGATCCACAGCGTGCGCAGGTCCGGCGCTCGAAGACCCAGTGCTGCCGGTGTGGCCGCCGGTCCCCCGTGGTGACCTGTTCCGGCCGGTCGCGGTTGCTCACCAGCAACCGGTGCGCCAGCCCGACCACCCGGTGAAGGTCGACCTCGCCCACCGGGGTCCACGGCGTGTGACCGGCGAGGAAGCACACCTCGGTCTTGTAGAGGTTCCCGATGCCGGCGAGGTTTCTTTGATCGAGCAGGGCCGGGCCCAGCTCTCGACCGGGGTCGGCGGCCAACCGGCGTACCGCCTCGGCCGGGTCCCAGTCCTCGGCCAGCAGGTCCGGGCCGAGATGGCCGACCAGACGGGGCTCCTCGGCACGTTCGACGAGGTCGATGACGGGAAGCCGGTAGCCGACCGCGTCCCACCCGGCCGTCTGGAGAACCGCCCGCACGGAGAAGTCGGGTCCGCCGTGCCAGGGGCGGCCCGGCCGGTACAGGTGCCACGAGCCGTCCATCCGAAAGTGCGTGTGCAGCGTCAGGTCGTCGTCGATGCGGATCAGCAGGTGCTTGCCTGCGCTGACCACCTCACTCACCCGGCGGCCGGACAGGTCGACCGTGGCGTAGCGAGGGACCCGGAAGTCGCTGCGGAGCAGCTCGGCGCCGGCCAGGGCACTGTGCATCCGCCGGCCGGCCAGCCATACCGTGTCTCCCTCGGGCACCCAGGCATCCTGCCCGGGGACGTGCGCACCGTCGAGGGCGCATCCTGGAACGCGCTCCATGGGAAGGCGCACCCGTGGGGAGGCGTACCGCAGAAGCCGAGTGGAGGAACCGAACCTGTGAGCGGACCGGCGGACCACACGGGGCCGCTGCAGGATCCGCCGAGCGCCGGCGACGCCGATTTCCGCGACGCAATGGCCCGGCTCGCGTCCGGTGTGTCGGTTCTCACCACGTGCGACGCAGTGGGCCGCGACGTGGGGGTGACGGTCACCTCGTTCGCCGCCGTGTCCCTGGATCCGCCACTGGTCCTGGTGTGCGTCCGGTGCGACCGCTTCATCGCCGACGCCTTGGCGGTCAGCGACGGGTGGGCGGTGAGCATGCTGGCTGAGGACCAGGTGGGATTGGCGCGCTATGCCGCCCGCCACCGGCATCCGGGCAGCCGGGACGACTTCGGCCGCTGGCCGCACCGGCGCGGCATCGGGGGCGCCGTGGTGCTCACCGGAGGCGTGAGCCTGGTCGAGTGCGTCCGCTACGCCGAGTACGAGGGCGGCGACCACCTCATCGTCGTGGGGCGCGCCGTCGGTGTCGAGGTCGTGCCCGACCGCGCTCCCCTGCTCTACGTCGACCGCCGCTACCGCGCCGAGGGTGGCGATCGGGGGCGGGGGGGCCGCGAGGATGGGGACTGATTCGTCCGGTGGTGTCGTCCGCGTGGCGGCTATGCCCGCAGCCGGAGTCCGCGGGGTGTCGCCGCGAAGCCGGCCTCGGCGAGCACGTCGGCCAGGGCGCTTCCCAGCACCGAGGCGCCGTCGGCGCGTTCAACGGTGAGCCGCCCGAGCGCTCCCTCGCGGACCGCCAGCGCCAGCGCGTCGGCCGCCGGGCGGAGTCTCTGCGGGTCGTCGCCGAACGAGAGCAGAGTCCTGCCGCCGCGTTCGACGTAGAGCACGAGCTCGCCCTCGACCAGGACGACGACGGCCCCGGCCTTGCGTCCGGCGCGGTGGCTTCCGCCGGCTGCGCTCTGCGGCCACGGCAGTGCCGCGCCGTAGGCGTTGGCCGGGTCGGTGGCGGCGAGCACGACGGTGCGGGCGGCCGGCTCGCTCGCCGCTGGGCGCCCGCGTGGCGCCGGTTGTTGCTGCCGCGGGGGGTCCGTCGACATCCCCGCCACCGGGGCGCGCAGCCGGTCGACCGCCCCCGGGACGGCGAACTGCGCTGCTCCCAGACCGGCGACGAAGTAGCCGCGGCGGACGCGTCCGACCTCCTCCAGACTGGATAGCACGCGGTAGGCCGCCGCGAACCCGCCGGGGACGCGCTCGGCGGTCACCGCTCCGCGGGTGAGCACACCGTGCCGGTCGAGCAGTGACTCCGCGAGGCCGTGCGCGCGCCTCGTGGGGTCCGGGTCGCGCTCCGGCAGCCGGGCCCACCGGCCGGCCGCCGCCGGCGGGCCGGTCCGCGACGGCATCGACGGCCGGCGCCGAGTGGCGTAACGCGACCGCCCGGGCAACGTCCCTCGCCGACCACCACCGGCGGGCCCACCCCGACCGCCGGATACCCGTGCCCGCAGCGGGGCCAGCGTGTCGTTGCCGACCAGGCCCGCCCAGGCCAGGTCCCACAGCGCCTCGACCAGCTCACGATCGGCAGCGGCGTCACCGGCCCCCAGGGCGTCGGACAGCTGGCGGAAGAAGAAGGCCCCACCCCGGTCGAGGACCTCGAGCACGCGCGTGTGCAAGGTTGCGAGCTCCAGCGGAGCGGGCTCGGGCAGCGTCGCTGCCGCGGTGTCGGCCACGTGCAGCGACACCCAGCCGTCGCCACCCGGCAGCGGCCCATGCCCGGCCCAGATCACCTCGCCCGACGAGGTCAGCTCGTCGAGCCACGCGGGGGTGTAGCCGCCCACGCGGACCGGCAGAACGAGGCGCTCCAGGGCGCTGGCCAGCACCGGGGCACCGGCAAGCTGCTCGACCACGCGCAGCAGGCCCTCGACACCGCGAAGCGCCCCGCCGACGTGCTGCCAGCTCGGGAGGAAGCTGGCCAGCACGGCCGGCTCGACCGGCTCGGCCTCCTGGCGCAGCGCAGCGAGCGAGCGGCGGCGCAGCCTGCGGAGCACCTCGGCCTCGCACCACTCGCTGCCGGTGCCGCCGGGGCGGAACTCGCCCTCGACGACGCGACCGAGCGACGAGAGCCGACGCAGCACGTCGAGGACCACGGCGACACCGAGCCCCAGCCGGCTGGCGACGTCGGCGGCACGGAAGGGCCCGTGGGTGCGTGCGTAACGGGACACCAGATCGCCGAGCGGATCGGCCACCGGCTCGAGGAACGCCTCTGGGACCCCCACCGGAGGCGGGGCACCGAGCGCGTCACGCAGTCGTCCGATGTCCTCGATGGCGACCCACCGCGCCTCGCCGCCCACCCGGAGCGGGACCGCCCGGCGGGCGTCGACCAACTCGTTGAGCCAGCCGCCGACCGCTGACGGCTGGGTGGACCGGGCAGCTACCTCCGACGTCGTCAGCGGCCCGAGCACGCGCAGCAGGTCCGCGACCCCTTCGAGGTCGCGGGCCGCTCGGTCCCCGGCCAGCCGCTGCAGCTCCTGCTCGATGCGCTCGAGGACTGTCGCATCGAGCAGCTCGCGCAGCTCGGCCCGGCCCAGGAGCTCGGCCAGCACGGTGGAGTCGAGCGCGAGCGCTTGGGCGCGCCGTTCGGCGAGCGGCGCGTCGCCCTCGTACATGAACGCGGCGACGTAGCCGAACAGCAACGACCGGGCGAACGGAGACGGCTCCTGGGTCTCGACCTCCACGACTCGGACGGTGCGGGCGGCCACCGAGCGCATCAACGCGACCAGGGCCGGCAGGTCGTAGACGTCCTGTAGGCACTCGCGCAGGGTTTCGAGCACGACCGGGAACGACCCGTAGCGAGCCGCCACGGAGAGCAGCTGGGCGGAGCGCTGCCGCTGCTGCCACAGCGGCGTACGCCGGCGCGGGTCGCGGCGGGGCAGCAGCAGCGCCCTGGCCGCGCACTCCCGGAAACGCGCAGCGAACAGTGCGGAACCCCCCACCTCGGCGGTGACGACGTCCTCGATCTCGTCGGCGTCGAGGACGACGAGGTCTGCTCCGGGTGCCTCGGAGCCGGCATCGGCGTCCGGTGAGCCAGACAGCGCCGACCAGGTATCGGGGATGCGGAACACCATGCCGTCGTCGGAGTGCGCCGCCTGTACGTCGACGCCGTAGCGCTCACGCAAGCGCGCCCCGACGGCCAGCGCCCACGGGGCGTGCACCGGCGCGCCGTACGGCGAGTGCACGACGAGCCGCCAGTCGCCGAGCTCGTCGCGGAAGCGCTCGACGAGCACCGTGCGGTCGTCGGGCAGGTGACCAGTGGCCGCCCGCTGGTCCTGCAGGTAGTCCACGAGGTTGCCGGCGGCCCACTCGTCGAGCCCGGTCGCGCTCAGCCGGGCGCGGGCGGTGTCTGCCGGCGCAGCGGTCAGGCCGCGGACGAAGGCGCCGAGCGCCGCCCCCAGCTCGGCGGGACGCCCCAGGCTGTCACCGTGCCAGAACGGCAGCTTGCCCGGCTGACCGGGTGCCGGAGACACGAGCACGCGGTCGTGCGTGATGTCCTCGATGCGCCAGCTGGTCGCCCCGAGCGCGAAGACGTCACCGACCCGGGACTCGTAGACCATCTCCTCGTCGAGCTCGCCGACGCGTGCGCCGCGGTCGGAGCCGACGAGGTAGACCCCGAACAACCCGCGGTCGGGAATGGTGCCCCCGCTGGTGACCGCGAGTCGCTGGGCGCCGGGCCGTCCGGTGACCGTGCCGGCGATGCGGTCCCAGACCAGGCGTGGACGCAGCTCGGCGAACTCGTCGGACGGGTACCGGCCGGAGAGCATGTCGAGGACAGCGTTGTAGGCGGACTGCGGCAGCGTCCGGAACGGGTAGGCGCGGCGGACGAGGGCAAGCAGGTCGTCGACGTCCCACGTGTCGGCGGAGACCATCGCCACCACCTGCTGGGCGAGGACGTCCAGCGGGTTGCGCGGCACCGACAGCGCCTCGATGAGGCCGTCGCGCATGCGCTCGACGACCACTGCCGTCTGCAGCAGGTCGCCGCGGTGCTTGGGGAACACGACCCCGCGGGAGGCCGCGCCGACCTGGTGCCCGGCCCGGCCGACCCGTTGCAGCCCGCTGGCCACCGAGGGTGGTGACTCGACCTGCACCACCAGGTCGACGGCGCCCATGTCGACGCCGAGCTCGAGGGAGCTGGTGGCCACCACGGCGGGCAGCCGGCCGGACTTCAGCGCCTCCTCGATGAGGCCGCGCTGCTCCTTGCTCACCGAGCCGTGATGGGCGCGCGCGATCTCCCCGCCCGGCGGTGCGCCACTGGTCGACCCGGCCTGCGCCATCAGGCCGGCGGGCACCTGCTCACCAGGCGCGCCCAGCTCGACGCCGGTGCGCCGGGCGGCGATCTCGTTGAGCCGTGCGGTGAGCCGCTCGGCGAGCCGGCGCGAGTTGGCGAAGACGATGGTGGAGCGGTGCGACTCGACGAGGTCGACGACCCGCTCCTCGACGTGCGGCCACAGCGACGTACGCCGGCTGCCGCCGGCCGCCGATCCCTCGACCTCGCCGGTGTCCTCGCCGATGGCCGCCATGTCCTCGACCGGCACGACGACCTCGAGGGTGAGCTGCTTGCCGGCCTCCGGGGCCACCACCTCGACCGGGTGCGGGCCGCCGAGGAAGAGCCCCACCTCGTCGACCGGGCGGACGGTGGCCGACAGCCCGATCCGCTGGGCCGGGGTGTCGAGCAGGGCGTCCAGCCGTTCGAGGCTGAGCGCGAGGTGCGCGCCGCGCTTGGTGCCCGCGACGGCGTGGATCTCGTCGACGATGACGGTGCGGACACCGCGCAGGGACTCCCGGGCCGCCGAGGTGAGCAGGAGGAACAGCGACTCGGGGGTCGTGATGAGCACGTCGCCGGGGTGACGTACGAACCGGCGCCGCTCCTCCGGCGGCGTGTCGCCACTGCGCAGCGACACGGCGACCTCGGGCTCTTCCAGCCCCAGCCGCCTGGCCGCCTGCCGGATGCCGGACAACGGGGCGCGCAGGTTGCGCTCGACGTCGACGGCGAGCGCCTTGAGCGGCGACACGTAGAGGACGCGGCATCGTCGGAGCGGGTCGTCGGGCGGCGGCTCGGCGGCCAGCCGGTCGAGCGCCCAGAGGAAGGCGGCGAGCGTCTTGCCCGACCCGGTGGGCGCGACGACGAGCGTGCTCCGCCCCGCCGAGACCGCCCGCCACGCCCCGACCTGTGCCGGGGTCGGCGCCGCGAACGCCCCGCTGAACCAGGCGCGGGTGGCCGGGGAGAATGCATCGAGGGCCTCGCTCACCGGCTCATCGTCCCCGCTGCAACCGACACCCGGCAGCGACCCCTGCGCCGAGCGGCCGCGGCACACTCCCGCCGTGCGGCACAGCGAGCGCTGGGCGCGGATGGAACGCCACCTCGTCCCTTCTCCCCGACGTCACTGTCCTGGTGGTGGCTTATCGGGCCGTTTCGCAGGGATTCTCGACCCTGAGGGCAGTGACGTCCGTGGTTGCGCGGGCGGCCCGGGCGGCCTCGCACCGGCGGTCGGGCCGAGTCGATACCCGGTAGTGCTCGTCGGAGCCACTGGTTAGCCTGCCGTCACGTGCCACCCACCCTGACGCCCGGTCCGATGGTGAGTGCGGTCGCGCTCCGCAAGCAGTTCGGCGACCGGGTGGCCGTCGACGGCATCGACGTCGAGGTGCAGCCCGGGGAGGCTTTCGGCTTCCTCGGCCCCAACGGCGCCGGCAAGACCTCGGTGATGCGCATGGTCGCCTGCGTGTCGCCGCCGACGTCCGGCACGCTCACGGTGCTCGGGCGCGACCCGTCCAGCCAGGGAGCGCAGATCCGGGCCCGGCTCGGCGTCGTACCCCAGCACGACACGCTCGACGGCGAGCTGACCGTCCGCGACAACCTGCGGGTCTACGGCCGCTTCTTCGGGCTGTCTCGCGCCGAGTGCCGGCGCCGGGCCGACGAGCTGCTCGAGTTCGCCCAGCTCACCGATCGCGCCGACAGCCTCGTCGAGCCGCTCTCGGGCGGCATGAAGCGCCGGCTCACCATCGCGCGTTCGCTGGTCAACCGCCCGGAGCTGTTGCTGCTCGACGAGCCGACCACCGGCCTGGACCCGCAGGCGCGTCACCTGCTCTGGGAACGGCTGCTCCGGCTCAAGCGTGCCGGCACCACGCTGGTGCTCACGACGCACTACATGGACGAGGCCGAGCAGCTCTGCGACCGCCTCGTCGTCATGGACGCCGGCCGCATCGTCGCCGCGGGCAGCCCGCTCGAGCTCATCCGGCGCTACAGCACCCGCGAGGTGCTGGAGCTGCGGTTCCCCGACGACGCCCACGAGCGGGTAGCCGGTCCGCTGCAGCGGCTCGCCGCGCGGGTCGAGGTGCTGCCCGACCGGGTGCTCGTCTACACCGACGACGGCGAGGCCGCCGCGGAGGCCGCGCACCGCGACGGGCTGAGCCCGGTGTCGTCCCTGGTCCGCCGCAGCACGCTGGAGGACGTCTTCCTCCGCCTCACCGGTCGCTCGCTGGTCGACGATTGAGGGGCTGATGACGACCACGACGCGAGCCCGGACCTTGGCGAGGGCGGGCCTCCCCTCGCCTGCGCGGCGGGTGCTCGACTACTACCTGCTGCTCTGGCGGCGGACCTGGCGCGGCACGGCGTTCAGCGGCTTCCTCTCGCCGCTGCTCTACCTCGCGGCGATCGGGTACGGGCTGGGCTCGCTCGTCGACGCCGGCGGTCGCGGAGTGGCGGGGACGACGTACGTCGCGTACGTCGCCCCCGGCGTCCTCGCAGCCACAGCGATGCAGACAGCCGCCAGCGAGACGACCTGGCCGGTGCTCGGTGCGGTCCGCTGGCAGCGGACCTACTACGCCATGCTGGCCACGCCGGTGGGCACTGTGGACATCGTCCTCGGCCACCTGGCCTTCGTCGCGCTGCGCATCCTGGCCGGCGTGGTCTGCTTCTTCGTCGTCGCGGTGCTGCTCGGCGCGGTGCTGTCGTGGGCCGGCATCGCCGCCGTGCCGTTCGCGCTGCTGACCGGGCTCGCGTTCGCGACCCCGATCTATGCCTTTGCTGCCACGCAGGACCGGCCGACCGGGTTCTCGCTGCTGTTCCGGCTCGGCATCATCCCGATGTTCCTGTTCTCCGGGACGTTCTTCCCGGTGAGCCAGCTTCCGGCGCTCATCCAGCCGGTGGCCTGGCTCACCCCGTTGTGGCACGGCGTCGAGCTGTGCCGCGCCGCCACCCTGGGACAACTGGCCGCCATCCCGACAGCGCTCCATGTGGCCTATCTGGCCGTCTGGGCCGCCGTCGGCCTCGCCGTGGCGCTGCGCACGCTCGCCCGCCGGATGGTGGTGTGACGTGCCCGGCGGTCATGTCATCGTGACGGGCCGTGCCGGCACGGTCTTCGAGCGCAACCTGGTCAGCTATCGGCGCGAGTGGGTCGCGCTCGTCACCGGCTTCTTCGAGCCGGTGTTCTACCTGTTCTCGCTCGGCGTTGGCATCGGCGCGCTCGTCGGCGACATCGCGACGCCGGTCGGGCCGGTGCCGTACGCGCAGTTCGTGGCGCCGGCCCTGCTCGCGGCATCGGCGATGAACGGCGCTGTCTTCGACGCAACGTTCAATCTGTTCTTCAAGCTGCGCTACGCCCGCACGTACGAGGCGATCCTGGCCACGCCGGTGGGGCCGCGTGACGTGGCGGTGGGGGAGACCCTGTGGTCGCTGGCCCGGGGCGGCCTGTACGTCGTCGGGTTCTTCCTCGTCGCGGCCGCCATGGGCCTGGTCGCGAGCGCGTGGGGACTGCTCGCTGTGCCGGCCGCGCTGTTGGTGTCCTTCGCCTTCTGCACGGTGGGCATGGCGGCCACGACGTTCATGCGCGACTTCCGGGACTTCGACTACGTCGAGCTGACTGTGCTCCCGCTGTTCCTGCTCTCGGCGACCTTCTTCCCGCTGGCCAGCTACCCCGAGCAGTTGCAGTGGCTGGTCCGGCTCTCCCCGCTCTATCAGGGGGTGGCGCTCGAACGCGGGCTGATGCTCGGCGACCTGTCGTGGGCCCTGCTGGGGCACGCCGCGGTGCTCCTCGTGCTGGGGGCGGTGGGCCTGGCGGTCGTCGGGCGGCGCATCGAGCGGCTGCTGCTGCGGTGACGGCGTGTCGCTGGATTCGAACACCTGTTCGGCCTACTGTCCACAGTGCTCCAGCGCACCAGCCGCTCGTCCACACTCTCGCGTCGGTGCCGGATTCGTGTCCGGGGTCCGGCGTAGCGTCGGCGACGACGAAGAGCACCAGTCCGACCCGCACCGCCGATCCGCACCCCCGGACCGGCGTCAGGTTCCGCACCCCGACCCGACAGGTGGACCCCATGCCCGCTCCCGCCGACCGCGACAAGGCTCTGGACACCGCGCTCGCCCAGATCGAGCGCTCCTTCGGCAAGGGCTCGGTGATGCGCCTCGGCGACGAGACGCGCGCGCCCGTCGACGTCATCCCTACCGGCTCGATCGCGCTCGATGTCGCACTCGGCATCGGTGGCCTGCCGCGGGGGCGGGTGGTGGAGATCTACGGCCCGGAGTCCTCCGGCAAGACGACCGTGGCGCTGCACGCGGTGGCCAACGCCCAGCGGGCGGGGGGGATCGCGGCTTTCATCGACGCCGAGCATGCCCTCGACCCCGACTACGCCGGCAGGCTCGGCGTCGACACCGACGCGTTGCTCGTCTCGCAGCCCGACACCGGCGAGCAGGCCCTGGAGATCGCCGACATGCTCGTTCGGTCCGGTGCCCTGGACATCATCGTCATCGACTCGGTCGCTGCTCTCGTGCCGCGGGCAGAGATCGAGGGCGAGATGGGAGACAGCCACGTCGGCCTGCAGGCTCGGCTGATGAGCCAGGCGCTGCGGAAGATGACCGGTGCCCTCAACGGCTCCAACACCACGGCGATCTTCATCAACCAGCTGCGCGAAAAGATCGGGGTGATGTTCGGTTCGCCGGAGACGACCACGGGCGGTCGGGCGCTGAAGTTCTACGCCTCCGTACGCTTGGACGTCCGCCGGATCGAGACGCTCAAGGACGGCACCGAGGCAGTCGGCAACCGCACTCGCGTGAAAGTCGCCAAGAACAAGGTGGCGCCGCCGTTCCGGCAGGCCGAGTTCGACATCCTCTACGGCCACGGGATCAGCCGGGAGGGCAGCCTCATCGACCTGGGCGTCGAGCAGGGCATCGTCCGCAAGGCGGGCGCCTGGTACACCTACGACGGAGACCAGCTCGGGCAGGGCAAGGAGAACGCCCGGCAGTTCCTGCGCGACAACCCCGAGGTCGCCGACGGCATCGAGAAGAAGATCAAGGAAAAGCTCGGCCTCGGCCCGATGCTCGACGCACCGATCGACCTGCCAGTCGACCCGCCGGTCGATTTCTGAGGGTGGGCGCCGCCGGCCCGCCCGCTGCCGGCCCGCCGGCGGCGGGCCGGCCGGACTCCGACACCGAGATCGAGATCGAGACGGAGATCGAGACCGGCGCCGCGGCCGACGCCGAGGCCGACGCCGCGGCCGACGCCGAGGCCGACGCCGAGGCCGACGCTGAGGCCGACGCTGAGGCCGACGCTGGGGCCGACGCCGAGGCCGACACTGAGGCGCGGGCCGTCGCGCGGGCCGTGGCGCTCGATCGGCTCGGTCGGGCGCCGCAGACGAGGGCGCAGCTAGAAGCCGCCCTGCGGCGCCGCGGCGTGCCCGACCCGCCGGCGCACGACGTGCTCGACCGGCTGGGCGAGGTGGGGCTGGTCGATGACGAGGCCTATGCCAAGGCGTGGGTGCAATCCCGGCACCTGGGTCGGGGCCTGGCCCGGCGCGCCCTCGCCCACGAGCTGCGACAGCGCGGGGTGACCGGGGAGCTGGTCGATGCCGCGGTCGCGGAGCTGCCGCCCGAGCAGGAGGTCGCGATGGCCCACCAGCTCGTGCGCAACCGGCTGGGCGCTCTGCGACGGCACGCGCCCGAGGTCCGGGTCCGGCGGTTGCTCGCCATGCTCGCCCGCAAGGGCTATCCCTTCGGGCTCGCGGCGCGAGTGGTCCGAGATGAGCTGGCCGGGGGCGAACCGCCCGGCGACCAGCCGGGCAGGTCCCCGGAGGGTCGCTTGACCCCCTCGTGACCTGCTCGTAGCCTCATGGTCATCCAAGGATCGCCCGCGCCAGCGGGTTCGCCATAGAGTGCACGACCCGTACGACCCGACAGCACGTCCTTCGACCGACGCGAACACCCGGTTCGTCCCACGCGGCGAACGAGTCCTGACTGACGCTGCCTCATCGACGTTGCGCCGGGGCTCCCGCTCCGCGGGCCGCTGCACCCGTCGACGCCGTTCCGGCGAAAGGCCGGCGACGGGCGGCGGCTCCGCGGTCTGTGGACAGTGGGCCGCTCGTCGCCGTCGTGACGCCGCTTCGCGGAGATCCTCGGACGGACGCGCCGCCGTGCGGCGCCGGACGAGGGGAGCGAGCCGTGCCAACCTCGGAGGTCCTGGTCCTCGCCGTGCTGGCCGTCGCTGTCCTCGCCCTCGGCGCTGCCGTCGTCGTCCTGCTGCGCCGACCGACCGGCTCCGCCGGGCTCACCGATGTGCGGCCGGCCCCGGTGCCCGAGGAGCAGCCCGCCGCCGCTGCGGCAGCGCTGACCCAGGCCCGCGCGGAGGGGGCCGCGCTCGCTCAGGCCCGGGAGGAGGCGGCCGCGCTGCGCCGCGAGGCCGATGCCGCCGTCGCGTCGGCCGCGGCCACCCGTGAGGAGGCGCAGGCGCAAACCGAGCGCGTCCGTGACGAGCTGCGCGAGCGCAGGGCCGACCTCGAACGCCGTGAGCAGCGCCTCGTCGAGCAGGAGCAGCGCATCGATGCCTCCACCCGGGGGCTCGACGAGCGCAGCGCCGAGCTCGACAGCCAGCGTCGTGCGCTGGCCGAACACGAAGCCGAGCAGTTGGAGGCGCTGGAGCGCGTGGCTGGGCTCAGTGCCGAGAGCGCACGGGCCGAGCTGATCGCCTCGATCGAGCACTCAGCCAAACGCGACGCCGCCCTCCTCGTCCGTGACCTGGAGCGGACGGCCCAGCAAGAGGCCGAACAGCGCGCCCGCCAGATCATCACCGGTGCGATCCAGCGGCTCGCCGGCGAGCAGACCGCGGAGTCGGTCGTCTCGGTCCTGCACCTGCCCGGAGACGAGATGAAGGGGCGCATCATCGGCCGTGAGGGACGCAACATCCGCGCCTTCGAGCAGGTCACCGGTGTCAACCTCATCATCGACGACACGCCGGAGGCCGTGCTGCTGTCCTGCTTCGACCCGGTCCGTCGCGAGGCGGGCCGGCTCACGCTCGAGGCACTCGTCCTCGACGGTCGCATTCACCCGCACCGGATCGAGGAGCAGTACGAGCGCAGCCGCGCAGAGGTCGAGCAGCTGTGCCAGCGCGCGGCGCGCGACGCGCTCCTCGACGTCGGCGTCACCGACCTGCACCCCGAGCTCGTCACGCTCCTCGGGCGGCTGCGCTACCGCACCTCCTACGGCCAGAACGTCCTCAAGCATCTCGTGGAGTCCGCTCACCTCGCCGGACTCATGGCCGCCGAGCTCGGGCTCGACCGCGAGCTGTGCATGCGCTGCGCGCTGTTGCACGACATCGGCAAGGCGCTCACCCACGAGGCCGAGGGCAGCCACGCCGCCGTCGGCGCCGAGCACGCCCGTCGTTTCGGCGAGCACGAGGACGTGGTGCACGCCATCGAAGCCCACCACAACGAGGTGGAGCCGCGCACCGTGGAGGCTGTGCTCACCCAGGCGGCCGACGCCATGTCCGGCGGCCGACCGGGAGCCCGGCGGGAGTCCCTCGAGGTCTATGTCGCCCGGCTCCAGCGCCTCGAGGAGATCGCTTCGGCTCGCGAGGGTGTCGAGAAGGTGTTCGCCATGCAGGCCGGCCGTGAGGTGCGGGTCATGGTGCAACCGGATGCGGTCGACGACATCCAGGCTCAGGTGCTGGCACGTGACATCGCCAAGCAGGTCGAAGAGGAGCTGACCTACCCGGGCCAGATCCGCATCACCGTCGTTCGGGAGAGCCGGGCCAGCGAGATCGCCCGGTAGCCTCCGCCCCCGGCGGGGGGTAGACCGGGGGCGGAGGGCAGGGGGGCGCGGGCCGGCTGGCGGGGGGAGATGAGGCGCGACGCGGACATCCCCCGCGCAACTGCGCTCCCGCGACCCGGCGCTCGTACAGACGGTACGCCGCGGTGGGAACCCGTGGAAGCGCCCGGCCGACCTGTCGCAGCGAGCGCTCAGGCGGCCTCACAGAGTAGCCGACTCGGTCCCGAAGTCAGGCTCCAGGACCGTGCCGCCGGAGCGCCGCTGCCGGCCCTCGAGCCAGACCGCCAGCCGGGACAGCGAGTAGTTGATCGTCACGTAGATCGCCATCAGTACGAGCCCGACGGCGATGATGTTGAAGTAGCCGTCGTAGACCAGGCGTCCGGTGCGCACGAGCTCCTCGTAGCCGATGACGAAGCCCAAGCTGGTGTCCTTGAGGGCCACGACGCACTGGCTGACGATGGCGGGCAGCATCGTGCGAACGGCCTGCGGGATCAACACAATGGTCATGACCTGGGACTTGCGCATGCCCAGTGCGTACGCCGCCTCCGATTGGCCCTTGGGTACGGCGTGGATGCCCGCCCGGAAGATCTCGGCCAGCACGGAGCCGTTGTAGAGCACGAGCGCAGAGACCAGCGACCAGAACGTGCCGATGGTCGAGCCGAAGCCCAGGAAGATGAACAGGATCAGCAGCAGCAGCGGGATCGCGCGGAAGAACTCGATGACGACGACCGCCGGCCACCGAACGATCCCGTGCTCGGACAACCGCCCGGACGCGAGCACAGCCCCGAGCGCCACCGCCAGCACGACGGAGAACAGCGCTGCCCGCAGGGTGGCCAGCAGGCCGAGCCACAGCCCGCGAACGATGTCCGGATCGCTGAACGGCTGCCACTTGTCGCCGGTGATCTGTCCCTTGCTCCACAGCCGCCAGGCGATGAAGCCGAGGATGGCGAGCACGACGATGCTGCCGATGATCCCGCCGATGCGCTGGCGCCGACGGGCGACCGGGCCCGGCTCGTCGAACAGGACAGCGATGCTCATCGAAGCACCTCCAGCCGGCGCTCGAGCACCTGGAACACCCCGGATATCGCGAGGACGATGATGATGTAGCCGGCCGAGATGCCGAAGAACAGTGCGTAGAGCGAGCCGGGGTTGTCGCGCACGAGGCTGTCCAGCTGGTAGGTCGCCTCGGTGACCCCGAACGCCTCGGCGATGGCGGTGTTCTTGGTCAGCGCGATGAGGATGCTCCCGAGCGGCGGGAGCACCGAACGGGTCGCCTGTGGCAGCACGACCTGGGTCATCGTCTGCCCGAACGTCATGCCGACGGCGCGCGCCGCCTCGGCTTGGCCGGGGCCCACCGCGTTGATGCCCGAGCGCAGCGCCTCGCAGACGAAGGCTGCGGTGTAGACCGACAGCGCGACCACTGCCCGCCAGAAGAACGAGACCCGCACGCCCGTCTCGGGCAGCCCGGCGCTGAACAGGATGAAGAGCACGACCAGTGGCGTGTTGCGGAAGACGTTGACGTACGCGGTACCGAACCACCGCAGGGCCGGCACCGGCGAGACCCGCATCGAGGCCAGCACCGTGCCCAGCACCGTAGCGACGACGGCCGAAGCGAGGAGCAGCTGCAACGTCAGCACGAAGCCGTCGATGATGCGCGGCAGGTTGTCGACGAGCACGTTCAAGGCGGGCGGTCCCTCCCTCCGATGCGGGCCTGACGTCCGGGGCCGCCGTCACCAGCGGGGGCCCCGGCCGTTCGGCTCAGCCAGGCGTCGGGTCAGCTGCTGCTGGCGGCGCAGTCCGCGTCCGGCGTCGGCGGGTCCGGCGTCTCGACGTCGGCCTTGCCCAAGGTGGCCTCGAAGGCCTTCTGCCAGGTGCCGTCGTCCTCCATCTTCTTGATGCTGTCGGTGAGGAACGTGCACATCTGGGCGTCGCCCTTCTTGAACCCGATCCCGTAGCGCTCGTCGCTGAACGGGTCCCCGACCACCTTGAGCTTGTCGGGGTTCTCGGCGGCGTAGCCCAGCAGGATCGCGCCATCGGTGGTGACCGCATCGACGGATCCGCCGAGCAGCTGCTGCACGCACTCGCTGTAGGTCGAGAAGGGTGCCGGCTGGGCCCCGTACTTCTCCTCCACCGTCTTGATCGACGTCGAGCCGGTGACCGAGCACACCTTCTTGCCCTTGAGGTCCTCCGGCCCCTTGATGGAGTCGTCGTCCTTGGCGACGAGCAGCTGCTGGCCGGTCACGTAGTACGGCCCGGCCTGACCGACGACCTGGCGCCGCTCGTCGGTGATCGAATAGGAGGCGAGGACCATGTCGACGGTGCCGTTCTGCAGGAAGGGCTCGCGGTTCTTCGACACTGTCTCCTTCCACTCGATCTTGGAAGCGTCGATGCCGAGGTCAGCGGCGATGATCTTAGCGATCTCGATGTCGAAGCCCTGCGGCTCGTCCGTGCCGGGCTTCTTGAACCCGATGCCCGGCTGGTCGAACTTCACCCCGATCGTGACCTTGTCGGCGTCCTTGAGCTTGGCCATCGTGCTGCCGGCGGGGAACGAGGCCCCCGAGCTGACCTTGACCTCGGGGGTGTCGTTGCTGCTGCCGCAGCCGGCGAGGGCGAGCGCGAGGGCCGCCCCCAGCACGAGGGTCGTCGTACGGCGGGATCTCATCGGTGCTCCTTCGATCGATATCGGCTCGCGGTGATCTCAATGCGAGAGGATCTTGGACAGGAAGTCCTTGGCGCGGTTGCTGGTCGGGTTGGTGAAGAACTCCTCCGGGCTGCCCCGCTCGACGATCTCCCCGTCGGACATGAAGACGAGGCTCTTGGCCGCCCGCCGGGCGAAGCCCATCTCGTGCGTGACGACGACCATGGTCATGCCGTCCGCAGCCAGCCCGACCATGACGTCGAGCACCTCGTTGATCATCTCGGGGTCGAGGGCGGAGGTGGGCTCGTCGAAGAGGATGACTTTGGGGTCCATGGCCAAGGCCCGCGCGATGGCCACCCGCTGCTGCTGCCCGCCGGACAACTGGGCGGGATACTTCTGCGCCTGGTCGGCGACCCCCACCCGTTCGAGCAGCTCGGTGCCCTTGCGAGCCGCCTCGGCCTTGCCGACGCCCTTGACCCGGGTGGGACCGAGGGTGACGTTGTCCAAGATCGTCTTGTGGGCGAACAAATTGAACGACTGGAAGACCATGCCCACCTCCGCCCGCAGGCGGGCCAGACCTTTGCCCTCGGCGGGCAGCTCCTCGCCGTCGATGAGGATGCGCCCCGAGTCGACCGCCTCCAGCCGGTTGATGGTGCGGCACAGCGTCGACTTGCCCGAACCCGACGGACCGATGACCACCATGACCTCGCCGCGCTCGACCCTCAGGTCGATGTCCTTGAGAACATGCAGGTCACCGAAGTGCTTGTTGACGTCCTCCATCACCACCACCGGTGCGGCGGTGCGTGCTGCAGCGACGTCAGCGTCGGCCATAGCGAAACAACCTAACGTGGTCTGGCCCGCTGGTCACCGTGCCCAACTCGGACGAGCAAGGCATTCCGGCGCGATCGGTTGCGTCGCGGGATCGTGAGCACCGGATCGCCATGCGTAGGATCCACCAGTGACCTGGAAGGCACCACGCACCTATGAGGTGCGCACATACGGGTGCCAGATGAACGTCCACGACTCCGAACGCCTTGCGGGAGTCCTCGAGCAGGCGGGCTACGAGCGCGTGGAGGCCGGCGGCGTGGCCGACGTGGTTGTGCTCAACACCTGCGCGGTGCGGGAGAACGCGGACAACAAGCTCTACGGCAACCTCGGCCATCTGCGGTCCGCCAAGCGGGCGCGTCCCGGGATGCAGATCGCCGTATCCGGCTGTCTCGCGCAGAAGGACCGTGGCGCGATCCTGCGGCGTGCCCCGTGGGTCGACGTCGTCGTCGGCACCCACAACCTCGGCTCACTGCCGGTGCTGCTGGAGCGGGCCCGCCACAATGCCGAGGCCCAGCTGGAGATCCTCGAGTCGCTCGAGGTGTTCCCGTCGACGCTGCCGGTGCGGCGAGCGTCGGCGTACTCGGCCTGGGTCTCCATCAGCGTCGGGTGCAACAACACGTGCACGTTCTGTATCGTGCCCAGCCTGCGCGGCCGGGAGCGGGACCGGCGCCCGGGCGAGGTCCTCGCCGAGGTGGAGGCGCTGGTCGCCGACGGCGTCGTCGAGATCACCCTGCTCGGGCAGAACGTCAACAGCTACGGCGTGGAGCTCGGCGACCGAATGGCCTTCGGCAAGCTGCTTCGTGCCTGCGGCGATGTGGAGGGGCTGGAACGGGTCCGCTTCACCAGCCCGCACCCGGCCGCGTTCACCGACGACGTGGTCGCCGCGATGGCGGAGACCCCCACCGTCATGCCGAGCCTGCACATGCCGCTGCAGTCCGGCTCGGACCGGGTGCTCAAGGCGATGCGGCGCTCATACCGCGCCGAGCGTTTCCTGGGCATCCTCCAGCGGGTGCGTGCGCAGATCCCCGACGCCGCCATCACCACGGACGTCATCGTGGGCTTCCCGGGAGAGACCGAGGCCGACTTCGTGGAAACGCTGGACGTGGTGAGGGCGGCTCGCTTTGCCTCCGCGTTCACGTTCCAGTACTCCCGCCGCCCCGGCACGCCGGCGGCCGACCTGCCCGACCAGCTGCCCCGGGCAGTCGTGCAGGAGCGGTACTCGCGGCTGGTCGCGCTGCAGGACGAGATCAGCTGGGCGGAGAACCGGCGCCTGGAGGGGCGGCGGGTGGAGGTGCTCGTCGCCGAGGGCGAGGGGCGCAAGGACGACGCGACGGCACGGCTGTCCGGACGGGCCCGCGACAACCGCCTGGTGCACTTCGCGCTGCCCGCCGGCGCCGAGCAGCCGCGTCCCGGCGACGTGGTGGAGGTGACGGTCTCCTACGGGGCACCGCACCACCTGGTGGCCGACGGGCCGGGCTACGTGCTGCGCCGCACCCGTGCCGGCGATGCCTGGGACAACGCCGGCGGACACGCCACAAGGCCACGGCCGGTCCGCCCGATCGCGCTGGGCCTGCCCGGGCGTGGCCCGGCGGCGGCCGGAGCCGCCGGCGACCCGGTTCGAGGCTGACTGCCCGGTGCGGGCCGCGGTGCGGGCCCCGGTGCGGGCCCCGGTGCGGGCCCCGGTGCGGGCCCCGGTGCGGGGACTGTGCCCCGGTTCGGCACTTTCCAGCGCCGGTCGTGCGGGGCTAGCGTGGCGGCCTCGGTGCAGCTCTCCCCACCGGAGGCCCACATGACCCGCCGCCTCGCCGTCACCGGACTCGTCGCGTCGCTCGTCGCCGCGCTCGCCAGCGTCCCGCTGGCGCAGGCGTCCGCGCCGGCTGCCATCCCCGAGCCGCCCAAGCAGGCCGTGGCCGTGGGCCGCGGCGGTGCGGTCTCCAGCGTCGATCCATACGCCACCGAGGTCGGCCTGCGGGTGCTGCGGGCCGGGGGCAACGCGGTCGACGCCGCCGTCGCGACCGCGGCCGCGCTGGGGGTGACGGAGCCGTTCAGCTCCGGCATCGGTGGCGGCGGCTTCTTCGTCTACTACGACCACCGGACTGGCCGGGTGCGCACGATCGACGGGCGGGAGACCGCCCCCCGCCGTATGGGTCCAACGGCGTTCACCGAGAACGGCGTGCCGATCCCCTTCGCCGAAGCCGTGGTGAGCGGCCTGTCGGTCGGCGTCCCGGGGACGCCGCAGACCTGGGCCGAGGCGCTGCGCCGCTGGGGCACCTACGACCTGCGGCAGGCGCTGGCCCCAGCCGAGCGGCTGGCCCGCCGTGGCTTCGTCGTCGACGACACGTTCCACCAGCAGGTGGTGGACAACGCCGCGAAGTTCGCGACCTTCACGCCAAGCAGCGAGTTGTTCCTGCCGGGAGGGGCGCCGCCCGCGGTCGGAAGCGCCTTCCGCAACCCCGATCTCGCCGCCACCTACCGGCTGCTGGGCCGCGACGGCGTACACGAGCTCTACCGCGGTCAGCTGGCCCGCGACATCGTCCACGCCGTGCGCACCCCGCCGGTCGCCCCCGGGACCCCGGCGGACGTCCGGCCTGGGCTGATGCGCCTGCGCGACCTGGCGACCTACGACGCGCCGCTGCGAGCGCCGACGCACATCCGCTACCGCGGCCTCGACGTCTACGGCATGGGGCCGCCGTCATCAGGTGGCAGCACGGTCGGCGAGGCGCTCAACATCCTCGACACCCAGCGGCTGCCGGCCTACCGACCCGCGCTGTCCCTGCACCGCTACCTCGAGGCAAGCGCTCTCGCCTACGCCGACCGCAACCGCTACGTCGGCGACATCGACTACGTGCCGGTGCCGCTGCGCCAGCTGCTGTCCCAAGGGTTCGCCGACGAGCGGGCGTGCCAGATCGGCCCGCGCGCCGCCGTCAAGCCGGTGGCTCCCGGCGTGCCCGACGGCGACTACTCCGCATGCGGCGCGGCCGCGGCGGGCGGCGCGCCGGACACCAAGGGCCAGTCGACCACCCACCTCACCGTGGTCGACCGGCGGGGCGACGCGGTCTCCTACACGCTGACGATAGAGCAGATCGGTGGCTCCGGGATCACCGTGCCCGGCCGCGGCTTCCTGCTCAACAACGAGCTCACGGACTTCAACTTCGCGCCCACCCAGGGTGACGCGCCCGACCCCAACCTGCCCGCGCCGGGCAAGCGGCCCCGCTCCTCGATGAGCCCCACGGTGGTGCTGGACCACGGTCACCTGCGGCTCGCGCTGGGCTCGCCGGGCGGGTCGACGATCATCACCACCGTGCTGCAGGTGCTGGTCAACCGCATCGACCTGCGGCTGAGCCTGCCGTTCGCCATCGCCGCGCCGCGCGCCTCCCAGCGCAACACCCCCTCCGTGACCGCCGAGCCGGCTTTCATCGCCACCTACGGCGCGGCCCTGCGCGCGCGCGGGCACACGTTCACGCAGATGCCGGAGATCGGTGCGGTGGAGGCGGTCGAGGTGCTGCCCGGCGGCCGGCTGCTCGCCGCGGCCGAGCCGGTCCGGCGCGGCGGTGGCGACGCCGGCGTGGTGCGCCGCCGCTGAGCCGGTCGACCATTCGGCCGCCTGGCCGCCGCCTGGCCGCCGACTGGCCGGCCGGCCGCGCAGGAGCGGCGGCTGGGACGATCGGCACCGTGGCACCTCCCGTGGTCGCGGTCGTCGGGCCGACGGCTGCGGGCAAGTCCGACGTCGCGGTCGAGCTGGCGCTGGCCCTGCGCGGGGAGGTCGTCAACGCCGATGCGATGCAGCTCTACCGCGGCATGGACGTGGGGACGGCCAAACTGTCGGTCGACCAGCGACGGGGTGTCCGGCACCACCTGCTCGGCGTACTCGACGTGCAGGAGACGGCCAGCGTGGCGCGGTTCCAGGAGTCTGCACGAGCCGCGATCGCCGACATCCGGGCGCGGAAGAAGGTCCCGGTGCTCGTCGGGGGCAGCGCGCTCTACGTGCGGGCGGTGCTCGACCGCTTCGAGTTCCCCGGCACCGATCCGGCCGTGCGGTCGCGGCTGGAGGCCGAGCTCGCCGAGGCGGGGCCTGCCCGGCTGCACCGCAGGCTGGCGGCGGTCGACCCCGCGGCGGCGGCCGCCATCGCGGCGAGCAACGGTCGGCGGGTGGTGCGCGCGCTGGAGGTCGTGACGCTCACCGGGCGGCCGTTCACCGCGACGCTGCCGCGACGCGACTACGCCGAGCCGCTCACGGTCCAGGTCGGCCTCGACGTGCCGCGCGAGGTGCTCGACGCGCGGATCGCGGACCGGGTCGACCGCATGTGGGCCGGCGGGCTCGTTGAGGAGGTCCGGCGATTGGCCGCGGCCGGACTGCGGGAGGGGTTGACGGCGTCGCGGGCACTCGGGTACTCCCAGGTGCTACGTCTCCTCGACGGCGACTGCACCGCCGCCGAGGCGCGCGCCGACACCGTGCGGGCCACCCGGCGTTTCGCACGCCGGCAGGACACCTGGTTCCGGCGCGACGAGCGGGTGCGCTGGCTGCCGTACGACGCTCTCGATCGCCTCGATCGCGTCCTGCGGCTGGTCGACGCCGCCGCGGCCGGTGCCGGTGCGGGACAATCACCGGCGTGACGTTCGGGTGGGTCAAGGGGCACGGCACCGAGAACGACTTCGTCCTGCTGCCCGACCTCGACGGCGACGTCCACGGCGACCTGGATCCGGCGCTGGTCCGCGCGCTGTGCGACCGGCGGCGCGGCATCGGCGGCGACGGCGTGCTCCGTGTGGTCCGCAGCGCCTCGTTCACCCCAGTTGCCGAGCTCGGCGGCGAGGCTGAGTGGTTCATGGACTACCGCAACGCCGACGGCTCGACCGCGCAGATGTGCGGCAACGGCGTACGCGTGTTCGCCCGCTACCTCGTCGAGGCGGGACTCGCGGCGACAGGCCGGCCGGTCCCGATCGGCACCCGCGGCGGCGTGCGCGTCGTTCGCCCCGAGGCCGACGGCCAATGGACGTCCACCATGGGCCGCGCCGAGCTGCTCGAGCGCCCGGTGACGGTGACGGTCGGATCCCGTGCCTGGCCGGCGGTCGGCGTGCGAGTCCCCAACCCGCACGCGGTGACGTTCGTCGACGACCTGTCCGACGCGGGTCCGCTGCTGGCCCCCCCGGGCCTTGGACCGGCCGACACGTTCCCCGACGGGGCCAACGTGGAGTTCGTCGTGCACGGCGTCCCGGCGCAGGTCGCGATGCGCGTGCACGAGCGCGGGTCCGGAGAGACCCGCTCGTGCGGCACCGGCGCCTGCGCGGTCGCGGTGGTGGCGATGCGGGCGGACGGCGCGCCGGCCGGGACGCCGTACACCGTGGACGCCCCCGGCGGACGGCTGCGGGTCGTCGAGCGTGCCGACGGCGAGGTCGAGCTGACCGGCCCCGCTGTGCTCGTGGCGAGCGGCGTGCTCGACCAGACCTGGCTGCGGGAGGAGCCCTGCCGCCACCGCGAGCCCGAGCCCGCCGGCCCGCCGCCGCGTTGAGCGGGGCCTGCCCGGCGAAACGCAGGTGCCGCCGCAGCGAGGGCCGTGCGACCCTGTTGTCGGGATGGATCGCAGAACGGAAGGCGTTGACACCCACGACATGGCAGAGCACATGATGCAGTCCGCGTCGGAGCGCCCCGTCGAACCTCGCGCGGAATCCCCCGTCGACGATGCCAGCCTCACGACCGGAGCGCTCGATCTGGCTGACCGGCTGTCGCTGCGCCGCGTCGCGGGGCTGTCCACCGAGCTGGAGGACGTCTCCGAGGTCGAGTACCGCCGGCTGCGGCTGGAGCGCGTCGTGCTGGTCGGCGTCTGGACCGAGGGCAGCGCCGCCGACGCCACGAACTCCCTGGCCGAGCTGGCGGCGCTGGCCGAGACTGCCGGCTCGCAGGTCCTCGAGGCACTCGTGCAGCGGCGCACCACGCCGGACCCGGCGACGTTCGTGGGCTCGGGCAAGGTCGCCGAGCTGCGCGAGGTGGTCGTGGCGACCGGTGCCGACACGGTCATCTGCGACGGCGAGCTGTCCGGCTCCCAGCTGCGCAACCTCGAGGACAAGGTCAAGGTCAAGGTCGTCGACCGGGTGGCGTTGATCCTCGACATCTTCGCCCAGCACGCCAAGAGCAGGGAGGGCAAGGCGCAGGTCGAGCTCGCTCAGCTCGACTACCTCTCCCAGCGGCTGCGCGGCTGGGGCAGCAGCCTGTCCCGGCAGGCCGGCGGTCGGGTCGGCGCGCAGGGCGGCGGCATCGGCGGCCGTGGACCCGGCGAGACCAAGCTCGAGACCGACCGTCGGCGCATCGGCGCCCGGATGGCCCGGCTGCGGCGCGAGCTGGCCCACCTACGCACCACCCGCGACACCAAGCGACGGGAGCGGCGGCGCCGTGAGGTTCCCTCGGTGGCGATCGTCGGCTACACCAACGCCGGAAAGTCCTCGCTGCTCAACCGCCTCACCGGCGCCGGCGTCCTCGTCGAGGACGCGCTGTTCGCGACGCTCGACCCGGCCACCCGTCGTTCGACCACCGCCGACGGCCGGGTCTACACCTTCTCGGACACCGTAGGCTTCGTCCGCCACCTGCCGCACCAGCTCGTCGAGTCGTTCCGTTCGACGCTGGAGGAGACCGCCGACGCCGACCTGCTGCTGCACGTCGTCGACGGTGCACACGCCGACCCGGAGGGTCAGCTCAGCGCCGTACGGGGGGTGCTGGCCGACATCGGTGCCGGCGACGTGCCCGAGGTCGTGGTCGTCAACAAGGCCGACGCCGCCGACCCGCTCGTGCTGGCCCGGCTGTGCCGCCACGAACCGCACGCCACCGTCGTCTCGGCGCGGACCGGGGCAGGGATCGACGAGCTGCGCGCCCACGTGGAAAGCGAGCTGCCCCGCCCTTCCGTCGAGGTCGACGCGCTCGTGCCGTACGACCGCGGCGACCTCGTGTCGCAGGTGCACGAGCGGGGGGAGCTGCTGGCGCTCGACCACGACGCCGGCGGCACCCGCCTGCAGGCGCGGGTCCCGTCGGGCCTGGCGGCGGCGCTGGCGCCGTACGCCGTGGCGGCCGTCCAGCGCTGAGCGTCGGCCCTCAGGCGGGCTCGGCGACCGCGGCCGGCGAACGCCACCGCCGGGTGGCCAGGTGCCAGCCGTACGCCAACGCGCCGCCGGGCACCTCGAGCACGTAGGTGAAAAGGCTGAACAGCAGCACGCCCGCGACCGTCGTCGCCGGGTCGCCGCCGAGCGCGACGAGCACCGCTGCGGCGCCGGTCTCGGCGAAGCCGGTGCCGCCCGGGGTCAGCACGACGGCGGTGAGCATGCGACCGCATGCGTAGCCACAGGCGACCTGCGCCCAGCCGAGCGTGCTGCCGACGGCGGCCAGGCACGCCCACTGGAGGACTCCCTGCAGCACCACATAGGCGAGCATGCCGAGCAGCAGCGGCGCCCGGCGGCGTCGGACCAGCTCGGCGGTGCCGGCCCGCAGCTCCAGCGCGCGCGCCTCCCAGCCGGCCGATGGCGTACGTCGGACGAGGCGCTGGGCCGCCCGCGCCGCCGCGCCCACCCAGCCGGCGACCCGGAAGGCCGCCCGCTCGCTGCACAGCGCCAGCGCGATCGCCGCGACCATGGCCACCGAGACAGCCGCGCCGATTCCGGCGGCGGTGAGCACGGGCGCCGGCACGCGGCTGCCGGCGAGCAGCAGCGCGGTCAGCCCGAGCGCCGGCAGCAGCAGCCGGGCGAGCACGTTCCAGACGCCGGTGACCACCGTGAACCGGCTGATCGAGGCGGTGCCGAAGCCGTACTGGCGCAGCATCGCCCAGGTGACGCCGACCCCGACGGCCCCGCCGCAGGGGGTCAGGTTGGACGCGCCGCTGCCGACCAGGTTGATCACGAAGCCCTGCGAGCGACGCAGCCCCGGCAGCGCGGCGGCCAGGACGAAGCAGTAGGCCCACAGCCCCACCAGCCAGAGCAGGGTGAGCGCACCAAGCTGCCAGGCGGAGACCAGGCCGACGGTCTCCGCGACGCTGGACCAGCTCGTGCCGGTCACCCGGGGCAGCGCCAGCGCGAGCAGCGCCAGCGCCGCAGCGACGGACGCAGTGGCCTGGACGGGACGGCGCCAGCGTCCCCGCGGACGGGGGAGCGGCGCGGAGGTCGTGGCGGCAGCCGTCAGCGCTGAGCGGGTCGCCGCTCGAACCGGCGCGCGTTGCGCCGGCACCCGCGACGGGGCCTGCCGCTGGCGCGCGGCACCGGTGCGCTCCAGCTCCTGCGTGCGCATGCGGGGACTCCTCGTCGCGGTGGGACGCCGAGAAGTCTGGGCGCCTCACCGGGGAGGAGTCATCCGGATTGATCCTGAGACAACCCCGAGCCGACCCCGGCTGCGCCCTCGTGGCGGCCGCCCAGGTTCTCGGCCAGGAATACCTCGCTCGCGGCGCAGAAGCGCTCGCGGTTCTCCGGCCGGGCCAGACCGTGTCCCTCGTCCGCGAAGAGCAGGTAGTCGCAGGGCAGTCCCTTGCCGCGCAGTGCGGCGACGATCTGCTCGGCCTCGGCCTGCTTGACGCGCGGGTCGTTGGCCCCCTGACCGACGAGGACCGGGATGCGGATGTCATCGACCCGCGACAGTGGCGAGGCCGCCCAGAGCAGGTCGCGCTCGTCGTCCGGATGGCCGACCTTGGCGTGCATGAACGCCATCTGGGGCTTCCAGTACTCCGGCACCGAGGCCAGCAGGGTGAGCAGGTTGCTGGGCCCGCACAGGTCCACCGCGCAGCGGAACATATCCGGGGTGAACGCGGCCGCGGCCAGCGCTGCGTAGCCGCCGTAGGAGCCGCCGTAGACGCCGACCCGTGCGCGGTCGACCCAGCCTTGCGCCACGACGTGCTCGACGGTGTCGACCAAGTCGTCGTGCATCGCGCGGCCCCACTGCTTGTCGCCGGCGTTGGTGAAGGCCTTGCCGTAGCCGGTGGAGCCGCGGTAGTTGACCTGGACGACGGCGTAGCCCCGGTTGGCCAGCCATTGCACCTCCGGGACGAACCCCCAGCTGTCGCGCACCCAGGGTCCGCCGTGCACCACCAGCACCGCCGGTAGAACGCTGTGCTCGGCGCCGGGCGGAAACGTGACGTAGCCCTCGAGGGGTAATCCGTCCCGAGCTGTGAGCGAGAACGGCTCCATCGGCGCGAGCACGTAGTCCTCGAGCGCCGGCTGGTGGCTGAAGAGCAGGCGTAGGTCACCGGTGCTGCGGTCGAGCAGGCTGTAGTGCACGGCGCCGTCGCTCGGCGCGTCGGTGACGAGCCAGTAGCGCCCGCTCCGCTCGCGCCGGTCGATGCCGACCTCGCCGCGTAGCCGCTCGCGCAGCGGCTCGACCTCGGCGCGCAGGTGCTCGTCGAGGTAGTCCCACGTCAGACGTTGCTTGGCGACGAGAGCAGCCTGCGGCTCGAGGGTCTCCGGGTCGAGGACGGCCGAGCCCACGTCGTACCGGTCGTCACTCGCGAGCACGGTCTCCGCACCGGAGGCGAGGTCGACCCGCAGCAGCCGGGTCGCGTTGGCGTCGCGGCTGGACAGCAGGACGAGCGAGCCGCCGGAGCGCGGGAACCCGACCACCGACTCTCCGGCGACGTCGTCGGGGCCGACCTGACGCCACGAGCGGTCCTCGCCGGTGTCGAGGTCGCGCAGATGGATGATGGCGCCGGCCTCCGGTGTCATCGACTCACCGCCGCGCACGCGAAGTTCGGAGTCGACGAGCCATCCGGCATAACCGGGGTTCTGCTCGCGGCGCTCGAATCCCCCCGTGGCGAGGTCGAGCTCCCACACGTCGTGCCAGCGCGGGTCGCGGTCGTTGAGGGCGACCACCACCCGCCTGGGGTGCCAGCGGTTGTGGGCGAGGATCTGGGCCTGCACTCCGTCCTGCGGGGTGACCAGCCGCTGCTCGCCCGACTCCAGGTCGAGCGTGCTGAGCCGCCAGTTCTCGTCGCCGTCGCGGTCCTGCAGATAGAGCACGGTGCTGTCGTCGTGGCAGAACAGGAACGTCCGCACGCCGCGCCCCCGGTCGAACGTGACCGGTCGCGTCGCCGACAGGTCGTCGAGCGGCCCGACCCAGACGTTGAGGACACCCTCGTGCGGGGCGACGAAACCCAGCCGGGTGCCGTCGGGCGAGACCGCCGGCGCCATCCGCTCCGGGTTGCCGAACAACACAGAGCGGGGGACGAGGGGCACGGCGTCGTAGGTCACGGGGCGCATCCCACCACAGGGGTCGCAGGCGGTCGCAGCAAGCGCCGTGCACACCCCCGCCCGGCAGGCGCGTCGTCGTGGCCGGACAAGGGGTTAGCGTGGCGCGGTGCCCGCCGCCTCCCCCCGCACGCTGGTCGGCGTGCGGCGCCTGCTCGACCTCGCGGTCGAGCGGATCGATGGAGTGGAGCGGCCTGGGCAGGTCGCGATGGCCGAAGCCGTGGCCCGCGTCGTCGAGGACGGCAGGCACCTGCTCGTGCAGGCGGGGACCGGGACCGGCAAGTCGTTGGGCTACCTCGTGCCGGCGATCCGCCACGCCGTCGACAGCGACGAGCCGGTCGTGGTCTCCACCGCGACGCTGGCGTTGCAGGCCCAGCTCGTCGAGCGCGACCTGCCGCTGCTCGCCGACGCGTTGGAGCCCGCACTCGGACGGCGCCCGACCTACGAGCGGGTCATGGGCCGGGCGAACTACCTGTGCCGCCACAAGCTGGCGGGTGGCTTCCCCGACGACGAGCCGGCCGGGCTGTTCGAGCCGGCCGGGCCGACATCGGCCGTCGGGAAGGAGGTCGTCCGGCTGCGCGAGTGGGCGGAGCGGACGGCCACCGGGGAGCGGGCCGATCTGGTGCCGGGGGTGGGCGATCGCGCGTGGCGGCAGGTGTCGGTGACCGCCCACGAGTGCCTCGGCACGCAGCGATGCCCGGAGGCGTCGGCCTGCTTCGCGGAGCTTTCGCGGGCACGCGCCCGCACGGTCGATGTCGTCGTCACCAATCATGCCTTCCTCGCCATCGACGCGTTCGAGGGCCGGGCGATGCTCCCCGAGCACGACCTCGTCGTCGTGGACGAGGGGCACGAGCTGGCCGACCGGGTCACCTCGGTGATCACCGACGAGCTCACGGTCGGCTTGGTGGAGGCGGCCGCCCGGCGGGCGGCCCGGGCGGGCGCAGAGCCCGACGACCTGCAGGAGGCGGCAGCCCAGCTCGCCGACTCGCTCGCCGCGGCTCCGGTCGGGCGGTTGGCGGAGGCTCCGCCCGAGGCGCTGGCGGCGGCGCTTACCGGCGTCCGCGACACCGCCCGAGCCCTCGTGTCGGGGCTCAAGGACGGCGAGGGCAGCGAGGGCGCCCGTCAGGTGGCCCGGGCAGCGGTCGGCGAGGTTTTCGACGTCTGCGAACGGCTGATCGCCGGCCGACCGCTCGACGTCGTCTGGATCTCGGAGTCCGAGCGGCGCGGCCGCGTGCTCCACGTGGCGCCGATGAGCGTGGCCGAACTGCTCGGGGAACGGCTGTTCAGCGAGCGCAGTGTCGTGGTGACCTCGGCGACGCTCGCCCTCGGCGGCTCGTTCGATGCAGTCGCCGCGACGCTGGGGCTGACCGGTCGCACCGGCGCGTCATGGTCCGGGGTCGATGTTGGCTCGCCGTTCGACTACCAGCGCCAGGCGATCCTCTACGTGGCCCGCCACCTGCCGCCACCGACGCGCGACGGGCTCGCGGCGCCACAGCTGGACGAGCTCGAGGCGCTGGTACGGGCGGCCGGCGGGGCCACCCTCGGCCTGTTCTCCTCGCGCCGGGCCGCCGAGGTGGCAGCCGCCGCGATGCGCGAGCGGCTCGACGTCCCGGTGCTCTGCCAGGGCGACGACCTGACCGGCAGGCTCGTGCGCAGCTTCGCCGAGGACACGCCGACCTGTCTGTTCGGCACCCTGTCGCTGTGGCAGGGCGTCGACGTGCCGGGTGAGGCATGCCGGCTCGTCGTCGTGGATCGCATCCCGTTCCCGCGCCCCGACGACCCGCTGATGTCGGCCCGCCAGCGGGCGGTGGAGGCGGCCGGAGGCAACGCCTTCATGACTGTGGCAGCCGCCCACGCCGCGCTTCTGCTGGCGCAGGGGGTCGGCCGGCTGGTCCGGCGCTCGGAGGACCGCGGGGTCGTCGCGGTGCTCGATCCGCGGCTGGTGACCGCTCGCTACGGTCCGTACCTCGTCGCGTCGTTGCCGCCGATGTGGCGGACGACGTCGCGAGACACCGTGTTCGCGGCCCTGCGGCGGCTGGCCGGCGCCGAGCCGGCCTAGCCTCGGCCTAGGGTGGCCTGCCCTGCCTAGCCCTGGCCTAGCCCCGACGCGCGTCGCCGGAGGCGGTCAGACCCGGCGCAGCACGGCGACCACCCGGCCCAGCACGGTGGCGTCGTCCCCCGGGATCGGCTCGTAGGCCGGGTTGTGCGGCATCAGCCAGACGTGACCGTCCTGGCGCTTGAACGACTTGACAGTCGCCTCCCCGTCGATCATGGCGGCCACCACCTCGCCGTTCTCGGCGACCGGCTGCTGGCGCACCACGACCCAGTCCCCGTCACAGATGGCCGCGTCGACCATCGAGTCGCCCGCGACCGTGAGCAGGAAGAGCTGCCCCTCTCCGACGAGCTGGCGGGGCAGCGGGAACACCTCCTCCACCGCCTGCTCGGCCAGAACGGGTCCGCCGGCCGCGATCCGTCCGACAAGGGGGACGTAGGAGGGGGCCGGGCGCTCGTCGCCCTCGCCGGTCTCGTCGCGCGGGTGGTCCTCGTCGGTGCTGGCCGGCGACGACACGCCGGACTCTGCGGCGGGAGGAAGGACCTCGAGCGCGCGCGGGCGGTGCGCGTCACGCCGGATGAACCCCTGGTGCTCCAGCGCCTTGAGCTGGTAGGCGACGCTCGACGGACTGGCCAAGCCGGCGGCCTCTCCGATCTCGCGGATGCTGGGCGGGTAGCCGCGGCGCTCGACAGCGTCGCGGATCACCTCGAGCACCCGGCGCTGGCGGGCGGTCAGCCCGCTGGCGGAGTCCGTGACGTCGGGGAAGTCGTGCACGGTGCCGGTCGGCGCGTCCTGCCGCTCGTCCACGGGCTCTCCTGTTCGGCGTTGCGCTGGCCAGGCTGGCCGGCTGGCTGTGACGCTAGCCGCCGCCGGGTCACGATTCAAACACCTGTTCGACAGTGTCTCGACTTTGTCGGGGGGTCGGTGTAGAACAACCGTACAGACGTTCGATCGAACACCTGTACGTGCACATGACCTGTCAGGGAGGTCCGCGATGACGATGCTCCTGCTCCGCGCCCCGGCGGCGCCAGAGGCAGATCCGAGCCCAGTCGAGCCGGGCGGTCGGACCCAGCCGAACGCGCCGGATCGTGGTCCGAGGCCGCGGGCACCGGAGCACGCGCCCGGGGCAACGGTGCGAAGTCGTCCGGTCCGCCGGGCGGCCCGGCGCCATCGTCCGGGTGGACCGATCAGGGCCCTCCCGACGCCGCGTAGGCGCTCACCCGCGACGCAATCCGCCCCGGAGGTCCGGCTGACCCGTCGCGGCCAGGTGCTGCTGGTGCTTGTCGTCGGCGCAGTGGCGACGATGGCCTCGCTGCTGTCAGGGGGTCCGGGCGGCCCGGGCGGCCCGGGCGGCACGGGCGGCGCTGCCGGCCCAGCGACCCCGCTGCGTCCAGCGACCGTGGTCGTGCAGCCGGGACAGACCCTCTGGCAGGTGGCCGCCGAGGTCGCCCCCACGACAGAGCGGAGAGCTGCCGTGGACGCGTTGATGCGGGCCAACTCGCTCGCGTCGGCGGGATCGCTCGTGAGCGGCCAGCAGCTGGTGGTGCCGCGCGACCTCTAGCGACCGCACGCTGCCGCGACACGCCGACGACTTCGCGGGAAGGGCTTGCCAGCGGCGCGGCGTTGTGTCTAGCGTTACCCCCACATCTAGTAGTTACATCGCTGTGGTTCCTCCACAAGTTGTGGGTGAGCGTCCACACCTTGTGCTCAGTTTCCCCACAGCCGCGTCCCCGGGAGGAGGCGACCTGCGTGCGGTGCCCGTTCTGCCGCCACGACGACAGCCGCGTCGTCGACTCCCGCACGTCCGACGACGGCGGCGCGGTCCGGCGCCGTCGGCAGTGCCCCGCGTGCGAGCGACGGTTCACCACCGTCGAAGCGATGACCCTTGCCGTTGTCAAGCGTTCCGGCGTCACGGAACCCTTCAGCCGCGACAAGGTGCTGGCCGGCGTCCGCAAGGCCTGCCAGGGACGGCCGGTGCCCGAGGACGATCTGGCGTTGCTGGCCCAGTGTGTCGAGGACGCCGTCCGCGCCCTCGGCACCCCCGAGGTGCCCAGCCCGGAGGTCGGGCTGGCCATTCTCGGTCCGCTCCGCGAGCTCGACGAGGTGGCCTACCTCCGGTTCGCCAGCGTCTACCAGGGCTTCGACTCCCTGGCCGACTTCGAGGCCGCGATCGCCCTGCTCCGGGCGGAGCGAGAGGTCGTCGCCACCGGCGGCGAGCCCGCCCCCTAGACCGGCCGGTCGGCCGGGGAGGGGAAGCCCTGGCCGACCGGCCGCACCACCCGTCCGCCACGCGGCTTCCCCAGCAGGCGAGCGCGTCTCGCAGGGCGACAGCGGACCCGGCCCGGCGCGACCAGGCACCGGACAGCACCGAACGACGACAGCACCGAACGACGACAGCACCGAACGACGGAGGAAGCATGACGGAGACGGTGAGCGGACCCAACCGCGGCGGCGCCGACGAGGGTGCCGCCCGCACGGCCGCCCGCGACACGACGTCTGGCGGCCTGCGGATCGAGCGGATCTTCACGCGGCCCGGGGTGCACCCCTACGACGAGGTGCACTGGGAGAGCCGCGACGTCGTCCAGACCAACTGGAAGACCGGCGAGACCATCTTCGAGCAGCGCGCCGTGGAGTTCCCGGCCGACTGGTCGATGAACGCCACGTCCATCGTGACGACCAAGTACTTCCGCGGCGCGCTCGGCTCGGACTCGCGCGAGCGCTCGCTCAAGCAGCTCATCGACCGGGTCGTGCTCACCTACACCGCCGCCGGAAAGCAGTACGGCTACTTCGCCACCGACGACGACGCGGAGGCGTTCGAGCACGAACTCACCTGGATGCTGCTGCACCAGGTGTTCAGCTTCAACTCTCCGGTGTGGTTCAACGTCGGCACGTCGAGTCCCGCTCAGGTGTCTGCGTGCCAGCCCTACGACGCGCTCGTCAGTACCCCCGGCGGGATGGTCCCGATCGGTGAGCTGGTGCACGGTGACGCGCTCGGCGCGAAGGTGCATGACGCGCACGGCATCACTCGTCTCGTGGCTGCGAAGGCCAACGGCGTCAAGCAGGTGCTCCGCGTGCACCTGAGGTCGGGTCAGGCACTGGATGTCACAGCAGACCACCTCGTCTGGCGGGGCTCCGGGAAAGGCTCCGGTCGTTTCGTGCCCGCTGGGGAGCTCCGACCCGGGGACCGGCTCGCGTGGCACCGGCGGCGATCGTTCGGCGAGCGGGAGATCGACGCGGCCGAGATCGCCGAAGCAGCGCTGGCGGGGTGGCTGCAGTCCGACGGTTTCGTCGGCCAGTACGGCACTGGCACGAATCGTTCGCTGACCATCGAGGCCATGACCGTCACCGATGGCGAGCTGACATGGGTCGCCGAGGCGATCGACGCCGTGTTCCCGGGTGTGCACCGCAAGCAGACGCGCGTGCCCACACAGAACGCGACCCTTGACTGCCGGCGCACCCGCTTGTACGGCGAGGTTCTGCGGCCCTTCGTGGAGCGTTGGGATCTGCTGGCCAGGGGTCGTTCCATGCGGGTCCCCGAGCAGTTGCGCTCCGCTCCGCTGCCCGTCGTGGCGGCGTATCTGCGGAGCATGTTCCAGGCCGACGGCTACGTCTCCGTGCGCAAGACATCGGCATTGGTCGGGCTCGATCTCGTCTCGGAGGATCTCGTGCGGGGGGTGCAGGCGTTGCTCTCACGCTTCGGCATCTTCGCCCGCGTCAGCTTTAAGCGGGACCGGCGCGCCAATCGCCAAGGCGGCATCTGGAATGTGCGGATCCAGAACGCCGGGGACCGCCGGATGTTCGCCGAAGAGATCGGTTTCGTCGACCCCGTCAAGGCGGAACGGCTCGAGCGCAGCTTCGAGGTGCCGGGTCGAGCCGCGAAACCCTCCAAGGAGCTCCAGATCGCCCGGATAGAGCAGCGCGGCGCGATGGAGGTCTACGACATCCAGACCGAGTCCGGTGAGTACTTGTCGCAGAACCTGCGCGTGCACAACTGCTTCATCCTCGCCGTCGACGACTCGATGGACTCGATCCTCAACTGGTACAAGGAGGAGGGGCTGATCTTCAAGGGCGGCTCGGGCGCCGGGCTCAACATCAGCCGCATCCGGGGGAGCAAGGAGCTCCTGCGCTCATCAGGCGGCACCGCCTCCGGCCCGGTTTCCTTCATGCGCGGCGCCGACGCCTCCGCCGGCACCATCAAGTCCGGCGGCGCCACCCGCCGCGCCGCCAAGATGGTCGTGCTCGACGTCGACCACCCCGACATCGAGGAGTTCGTCGAGACGAAGGCGCGCGAGGAGCACAAGATCCGCGCACTGCGCGACGCCGGCTTCGACATGGACCTGGGCGGGCGCGACATCGTCTCGGTGCAGTACCAGAACGCCAACAACTCCGTCCGGGTCACCGACGAGTTCATGCGCGCCGTCGAGCAGGGTGACGAGTTCGGTCTGCGCGGGCGACTGGACGGACGCGTCATCGACACCGTCGATGCCCGCGCGCTGTTCCACACGATGGCCCAGGCGGCCTGGGCGTGTGCCGACCCGGGCATCCAGTACGACGACACGATCAACGACTGGCACACCGCGCCGGAGTCCGGACGCATCAGCGCATCCAACCCATGCTCGGAGTACATGCACCTGGACAACTCCAGCTGCAACCTCGCCTCGCTCAACCTCATGAGGTTCCTGCGCGACGACGACAGCTTCGACGCGGCCACGTTCGAGAAGGCCGTCGAGCTCGTCATCACCGCGATGGACATCTCCATCTGCTTCGCCGACTTCCCGACCGAGGCGATCGGCGCGACGACCCGGGCCTTCCGCCAGCTGGGGATCGGCTACGCCAACCTCGGCGCACTGCTTATGGCCACCGGATATGGCTACGACTCCGAGGGCGGCCGTACGTTGGCCGCCGCGATCACGTCGCTGATGACCGGTGCCGCCTACCGGCGCTCCGCCGAGCTGGGGCGAGCGGTGGGCCCGTACGACGGCTACGTCCGCAACGCCGCCGCGCACCAGCGGGTGATGCGCAAGCACGCCGCCGCCAACGACGCCGTCCGCCCGCTCGCGACGATGGACAAGCAGATCCACGACCTCGCCACGGCCGTGTGGGAGCAGGGCAACGAGCTGGGCAAGCAGCATGGCTGGCGCAACGCCCAGGCCAGTGTGTTGGCGCCGACCGGGACGATCTCCTTCATGCTCGACTGCGACACCACGGGCATCGAGCCGGACTTCTCGCTGGTGAAGTTCAAGAAGCTCGTCGGTGGCGGCTCGATGCAGATCGTCAACCAGACCGTCCCGCGCGCACTGCGCAAGCTCGGCTACACCGGCGAGACGATCGAGGCGATCGTCGAGTACATCGCCGAGCACGGCCACGTCATCGACGCACCGGGGCTCCGGCCCGAGCACTACGAGGTGTTCGACACCGCGATGGGCGCGCGGGCCATCGCGCCGATGGGCCACGTCACGATGATGGCCGCCGTGCAGCCGTTTCTTTCCGGCGCCATCTCGAAGACCGTGAACACGCCGGAGACGGCGACCGTGGAGGAGATCGAGGACATCTACTTCCAGGGTTGGAAGCTCGGCCTCAAGGCGCTCGCGGTCTACCGCGACAACTGCAAGGTCGGCCAGCCGCTCGCCGACGCCACGGCCAAGCAGGCCGACACGCCGGCGGAGGCGGAGCGCCTCGAGTACCGCCCGACGCGCCGGCGGCTGCCGAAGTCGCGGCCGAGCAAGACGACGTCGTACGCGGTGGGCGGCGCAGAGGGCTACCTCACCGCCGGCTCCTACCCGGACGACGGCCTCGGCGAGGTGTTCCTCAAGCTGGGCAAGCAGGGCTCGACGCTCGCCGGGATGATGGACGCCTTCTCCATCGCCATCTCGATCGCGTTGCAGTACGGCGTCCCGCTGGAGACCTATGTCGAGAAGTTCACCAACATGCGGTTCGAGCCGTCCGGCATGACCGACGATCCGGACGTCCGGATGGCGGCGAGCGTCGTGGACTACATATTCCGCCGGCTCGCGCTGGACTACCTGCCCTTCGAGTCCCGTTCCGCGCTGGGGATCCACAGCGCGGCCGAGCGTGCGCAGGCGCTGGACACCGGGGCGTACGCCCCGGCCGACGAGGCGGCCGAGGTCGAGCAGATGCGCCAGAGCGCGCCGGTCAAGGAGCCGCCGGCGAACCTACCCGAAGGGACGGCGGCGAGGCCGGCGCCGGCCGAGGCACACACCTCGACGGAGCTGGTGGAGGCGCTGACCGGGACCCACACCGACGCCCCGCTGTGCTTCACTTGCGGGACCAAGATGCGGCCGGCCGGCTCCTGCTACGTCTGCGAGGGCTGCGGCTCGACCAGTGGGTGCAGCTGACCCGGACCGAGGAGGTTGACGTGTCGCGCGTGGTGCACTTCGAGATCCAGGCTGACGACCTGCAACGGGCGAAGGCGTTCTACGCCACTGTGTTCGACTGGGGCTTCGAGGATTGGAGCCAGGCCACCGGTTCCCCGTACTGGGGTATCACCACCGGACCGCAGGACGAACTCGGCATCAACGGGGGGCTGCAGGAACGTCCCGCCCCCGCGCCCGGTGCCGACTATGGCACGAACGGTTTCGTGTGCACGGTCGGCGTCGACGACCACGACGCGACCGAGCGCCGCATCCTCGATGCCGGAGGCCAGGTCGCCCTGCCCAAGGCTGCCCTGACCGGGATGGCCTGGCAGGGCTACTACCTCGACACGGAGGGCAACACGTTCGGGATACACCAGCCCGATCCCGAAGCGGCGTAACGGGCCGCACGGCCCGTTACCGTGCGCGCCACGCCGGCGAGCGGTGCTTCACAGCAGCTCGGCGATGAGCCGCGCCGCCCGGGCCGCGCCACCGGGTTCGACGGGTCGGTAGTCGACCGCCCGGCCGATCTCCGCGGCGATCGCGGCTGCGATCTCCGCCGGGCCGTCGCGCTCGAAGTCCATCGCCCGCCCCGCGCCGTAGCGCTGCAACCGGTGGCGGACGTGGACCTGTTGCTCGAAGTGGTGGCGCAGCGGGAAGTACAGGAACGGACGCCGGTTCGCGGTCAGCTCCATGGCTGTCGTGAGACCGCCCTGGACGACGGCCAGGTCACACGCGGCAAGGTGCCGGTAGAGACCGTGGACGTAGCTGCGCACCTCGAGGCCGTCGTGGGCGTCGATGCTCGCCGGCTCGATGCGCGGCCCGGTCACCACGACCATCCGCAGCTCGGGCACCAGGCGCTTGGCGGCCGGGAACGCCTGCGCCACCCGGCGCAGGAGGTGGCCGCCGACGCCGGACCCGCCGACGGTGACGATGCACACCGCCTCGTCGGCCCGGTAGCCGAGTTCGGCCCGGAGCGCGTCGCGGTCGGCGAGATCTGCGGGATCGAAGCCCGTGACGTAGCCGGCGAAGTCGTAGTTGTCCTGCGTCCAGGGGCGAATGCTCGGCAGGTCGGCGCCGAAGCGCTGGGGGACGATGTCGTCCGGCTCACCGACGAAGATCGCGCGGTCGCGCAGTCGCGAGAAGCGCGCGATGTGCTCGATCATCTCCGCGTTGTAGTCGGCAGCGGTCCTCGCCTCCCGGTCACCGCCGCCGGGCATCGGGAGCCAGCCCACGAAGTCGGTGAGCCACGCGTACGGCGCCGACTTCAGCTCGGGGTTCTCGTGCAGGTAGTGGTCGAGCTCCCACGCCTCGTCGCCGATCCAGAGGTCGTACGGCTCGTCCCGCACGAGGTCGTGGAACACCATGAAGTTGGCGACGAGGATCTCGTCCATCCGGCGCCACGCCTGGAAGCAGTGCAGGTCGTGCTCGGCCGACTCGGACTCGATGTGGCCCGACTCGCTCGCGAGCTGAGCGCTCGCCGGGTGGATCCGCTCGCCCTGCGCCTGCAGCACGGTCGTGACCGGGTGCTGTGCCAGCCAGTCGATCTCGAGGTCAGGGTGGTGCTTGCGCAGCTCGTCGGCGATGGCGATGTCGCGCTGCGCGTGGCCGAGTCCGATGGGGGAGGAGACGTAGAGCGCGCGCCTACGGCGGTGCCGGCCCCGGCTCCAGCGGCGGGGCGGGGGCTCGCCGGCGAACTGCCGCAGCAGCAGGTTGACCGTGACCGGGTCGCGGGCATGCGGCAGGTGGCCGCTGCCCGCCATGGTCACCAGCGTGCCTCCGGTCAGCTCGGCGAGCGCGGCGCCGGCACCGAGCGGCACGATGTCGTCCTCGTCCCCGTGCACGACGAGCACGGGGCAGCGGACCTGGGGACACAGTCCGTGGACCTCCTCTGCAGACAGCCACGGGGCGCGAACAGTGGCGCAGAGGGTGTCGACGTCGGTGTCCAGACCCCAGCCGACGCAGTCCTCGACCTGCTTGGTGGAGTGCGGCTCGGGAAAGCACTGGGCGAAGAAGAACTCGAGGAAGCCGCGGTACTCCCGGCGCCAGTAGTGCACGTTGAACTTCGCCCACCCGGCGTCGGTGTCGAGCGCGTCCTCGAAGGAGTACACCGGGCGGTCGGTCCGAGGTGGGACCAGAGGCACGGTCGGGGCGATGAAGACGCTGCCGGCCACGCGCGCCGGGTGGTGGGCGGCTATCAGCAGTGCAGCCTGGGCCCCGAGAGAGAGCGAGACGAGGATCGCGCGGTCGGTGCCCGTCGAGTCGAGAACGGCGATCGCGTCGGACGCGAACTCCGGCTGAGCGTAAGCCATCGCGTCCTGCGGCCGGTCCGAGCGACCGTTGCCGCGCCCGTCGAACGTGATGACGCGGGCGTGCCGGGCGAGGTAGGCCAGCTGGGCCTTCCAGTGGCGGGAGTGCACGATCGACCACGTCGGCAGCAGCAGGAACGTCGGCTCGCCCGCGCCGTACACCTCGTAGTGGATGCGGACGCCGTCGCGCACCACATCGCCTTCGAGATCCGGGTAGCGGGGGCGCCGCAGCGAGCGCGCCCCCCCCCCGCTCGACATCGGGGGCGGCAAGTCAGGGGCGGGCCGCGGATACCCGGGTTTAAGGGGG
>JBBRVP010000023.1:0-48590 GCA_038246785.1 Jiangellales bacterium | reverse complement strand
CCACGGCCCCATCATCGACCGGCACCACCGGGTGCAGGTCCGTACTGGTCATCGTCAACGTGATCAACCCTGTTCTCGCCCTGTTCTTGAAGGGAGCAGACCCTACCCGGGGTGTCTCACCTCAGCCTGACGCACAGGGTCGCCCTGCTGACTGTCCGATCGATCGCTAAGGCTCGAGCCCAGATGCGCCAGTAGATGTGCATCGTGAACCCGGTGGGTGAGTTGAGCGAGGAGCCTCGGCCGGACCGGCTGTCCGGGCGGTGGTTCTGGCTGGCGGTTGCCGCCGCGTTGCTCTCCGCGGCGGGCAGTGTGGTGGGGCTGGTGGCGCCCGCCGACATCTACGGCCGTGAGACCACGGCTCTGGCCGATGCTGCGACGGCGCAGGACCTGGTCGGCCTGCTGCTCGTGGCCCCCCTGCTCGTCATCCTCGGCTGGCAAGCGCACCGCGGACACCTGCGCGCCTACCTCGTCTGGTTGGGGTGTCTCGCCTTCACCGTCTACAACTACGCGATCTACGCGTTCTCCGTCCACTTCGGGCCGCTGTTCCTGGTGTGGGTCGCCGTCCTTGGCCTGGCCACGTTCGCCCTCATCGGCGGGCTCGCCACGGTGGACATGAGCGCCGTCAGGGAGTCCTTCGCCGGCGGCGCCCTGCGGTGGCCCGCCTGGCTCCTCATCGCCATCGCCGTCCTGTTCGCGCTGCTGTGGCTCAGCGAGATCGTCCCCGACCTGCTCTCGGGCGGGCCATCGCGCAGCGCGAACGCCTTGCGAGTGCCCACCAACCCCGTGCATGTCCTGGACCTGGCGTTCTTCCTGCCCGCGACGGCGACCAGCGGGGTCCTGCTGCTGCGCCGCCACCGGCTGGGGTACACCACCGCCCCCGGCCAGCTGACCTGGCTCGCGCTGACCAGCCTGCCGATCCTGGTCACGCCGCTGGTCGCGGGCGCCCGGGGGAACCGGCCCGACTGGGCGGTCACCGTCCCGATCGGGGCGATCCTGCTGGCCTGTCTTGCTGCATTGGCCTGGCTGCTGGGCCATGCAGACGTCGCGCCGGCCCGCGACCCGCGGCAGCGCCGCCGATGACACCCGCAGACCATGACCCCGCCGGGTGGAGCCTGGCCGACTGGAGGCACCGGCTGCGCAACGAACCCGCGACGGGTGAACCCCCCACCGAGAGCGTGTTCACCGGCGCCGAGCTGGACGGGCTCGACGACCCAGTCCGACGGCACCTGGGCCAGGCGATCGCTGAGGGCACACCCTTGACGCGGTGCGCCCAGATCACGATGCGCGGCAGCGTCAAGATCGGGCGGTGGCTGCCGTTCCGGGCGCGGCAGATTCTGCGGCCCCATGACGGCTTCATCTGGGCGGCCCGCGTCGCGGGTCTCATCAGCGGATCCGACCGCTACCGGGACGGTGTCGGCGGGATGGACTGGAAGCTCGCCGGACTGTTCCGGGTGGCGCACGCAGACGGGCCCGACGTCTCTCGGAGCGCCGCCGGCCGCTGCGGCGCCGAGGCGATCTGGCTACCGACCGCCATGCTCCCGCGCTTCGGGTTGCGCTGGTCAGCCCAGGACAGCAGTCACATCACCGCCCGCCACCTGGTCGGGGACACCCCGATCGAGGCTCGGTGCCAGTTGGGGCCGGGCGGGGACATCGTCTCCGTCGCCCTCGACCGGTGGGGCGACCCCGGCCAGACCGGACAGTGGGACTGGCACAGCTTCGGCGGCACCTTCACCACCCAGCGCACCTTCGCCGGCCTGACCATCCCCAGCGTCGGCCGGCTCGGTTTGCACTACGGAACCGACCGTTGGGAGGGCGGCGAGTTCTTCCGGTACCAGATCACCGATCTGCAGCCACTCGAGGCAGACCGCCGACGTGATCCGTGAGCGGAGCGCGTGCCTACGCTGCCATGTGCGGGTCAGCGAGTATGGCGGCTCTGCCAAGGGGCCCGGTTGACGCGGATGAGCAGGACCGGGGCGACGACGATGCCGAACAGGGAGATCCACAACGCTGGTCGTTCGATCAGGTCGAGGTCTTTGAGGCAGAGGTCAAGGGTGAACGACGGGTCGTAGCGACCGGCGAAGATGGCGGCCGCGTCGTGCCGAGGCGGGGGCCGCCGGGGATCCGGCCGTCCTCGCCGACCACGTAGCCGTCGCCGCGGAACTCATCGTAGGCGATGGTCAGGTGCTGCTGGTCAATCCCGCGGGCCGTGGACTCGAATGCGCGCAGCGCGCGGCGGGCGTGGGTGGGGCTGGACCCAGTCGACGGCATCGAGGTACTGCTGGTAGCGGCTGCGCTGTGCGCCGCTCTGGCTGTTCTCTGGGCCGGGCGCGAAGCGCTGGTCCTGCCAGATGCCGTCGATCTCTGCCAGGGTGAGGCTGCCCGGCGCGAGTTCGCGGAAGGCCCGCCGGGTGGCGGGGCTGACCAGCTCCTGCGGTGCTGCCGAGATCACGGGGCGTCTCCCTCGGCGGCGAGGTAGGAGGTGGCGGCGTAGGTGGTGCGGCGGTCGAGGTTGTGTCGGGACTGTTGCTCAGTGCGTCGGGGTGCAGTCGGGCGATGGCGGTAGCGAGAGTCGCGACGAACAGTTGGCTGTCGGAGTACGAACCGGCGTTTCGGCCCGCCCAGTCGACCTCGGCGAGGGATGGTTTGGCCACCGAAGTGGGAGCTGCTGCTGAGGTAGATCAGCCGCTGCGGGAGCGGGAGCAGCGCTGTCAAGATGTAGGGCGCGACGATGTTGACGGGCATGACCGCTGGTCCACTCCACACGCCGTCCCACAGGTTCCCTGATTCGGGTAGATCATCGGAGGGTGAGTACAGGTTCGCCGGATCGGGTGGTTGCCGTCCTCGGGGACCTGTCGGCCCACCACCTTCGTGATTCTGCGTCGACGTTGCCGAGAGTCACCTCTGGACAGTCGCTCGTCGTCTTGGCCTCCCCCGCAGCCTCCACCGCTGAGATCGCCGCCGTTCAGGTGCCTCGACTCGCCACCCTTGATCTGTCTGGTGTGATCCTGCAGCTCGGCTACGCAGACGTGCTCGACGGCTTCGACGAAAGCTACGTGCACGCCCGGGTGGTGCAGATCTGCGACGAAATACAGCGCGTGACCCGCGACGCGGCCGTTACGGTGATCGGGATGCCGCCGCTGCCGGGCCATTTGCCGTCGGAGGCGGTGAAGGTATGGCGTCAGTGCAATGCTGCAGCTGCGGTGACGGCGACACTGCGCGACTTCGCCTGGGAACCCTTTGACCGCTCATGAGCATCCGGCCGCTGGACCTCACACGGCCGCGGGTTCGGGCGACTCTTCGCGGATGCCGGACACATCCGTACCGGATACATCGTGGGTTTTGAGGTCGATCTTCCGGCGCCGGGGCAACAGACGGTCCAGCCAGCGCCGCAGCCACCAGTTCGCCTCTCCCATGGCGGTCATCGCGGCTGGGACGAGCACGAGGCGCACGACCGTGACGTCGAGCACGATGGCGGCGGCCATGCCGACGCCGATGCTCCTGATCATGACGCCGGGGTCGAGGGCGAACCCGGCGGCGACCGCGACCATGACCGCGGCCGCTGACACGATGACCGGGCGGTCGAGGCGAGGCCGTGCACGACGGCATCCGTGACCGGCTCTCCCCGCCCGGTGGCGTTCGTCGATGGTCGTCGAGCAGGAACATCTCGTAGTCCATCGACAGTCCGAAGAGGATCGCGAAGAGCACCACGGGGGCCCACGCGACGATCGGTACTGGCTGCGATAGGCCGATGAGGCGGGAGCCGAGCTCGGTCTGGAAGGCGAGCGTCATGAGGCCGTACGCGGCCCCGATCGAGAGCAGGTTGACGATGACCGCCTTGCCGGCCAGCACCAGCGAGCGGAAGACGAGCAGAAGGAACACGAAGGTCACGGTGAGCACCGCGGTGACGACGCGCGCCAGAGGTTGTCGGCCAGGGTGTCGCTCAGGTCGAGCACGGCCGCGGTGGGTCCGGTGAGACGTTCGTCGGGGGTGAGCACGATGGTGCGCAGACGCTCTACGAGCTGCGCCGTGCGCTCGTCCTGGGGCCCGGTGGAGGGATCACACCGACGACCTCGACCGCGCCGTCTTCCGAGACCCGTGGCGCGCTGACCGCCGCGACACCGGGGTCGGCGGCGAGCCGCTCACGCAGGTCAGCCCGGCAAGCGGGCGATGTTGAGACGACCACGATGGGGCTGACGGGTCACCTTGCGGTCGGCGCTGGGGCGCCGCGATGAGTTTCACGGTTCTCGGGGCCGGTCTGCTCGTCTCCGACTACGGGCTGCAGCTGTTCGTGGTCCAGCCGAGTCTGGTGGCGGGGGAGGCCGACGGGCTGAGCCTGCTGTCGCAGTACAACCCGCACGGGCTCTTCATCGGGTTGGAGAACCTCGGGTACGCGGCGCTGGCGGTCGGCTTCGTCTTCCTCGCCGCGGTGCTGGCCGGCCGATCCGGCCTGCTGCGCATCGCCCGGTGGGTGTTCCTGGCCGGCGGTGTGCTCACCTGGATCGCTCTGGCCGGGCTGGCCGCCGGCTACGGAGCCGAGCTCGAGTACCGATTCGAACTGGCGGCCATCTCCGTGTACTGGCTCGTGGTGGTCACCGCCGGTGGCTTGATGGCGGTGGAACTCCACCGGAGGACCCGCAGCGCCGAGGAGGAAAGCGCGTGAAGGACACCCGGGACCGACGACGGCGCGCGCTGCTCACCAGGGCAAGGTCCGCGACGGCGATCGTCGGGTTCCGCTACGTCGCCTGCACGGTTCGGGCGCTCTCAGCCTGATGACCATCTCAGGCCCGCTGGGACGGCCCGACACCCTCGACTGGGGTGGAGACGATGCGCATGCCGAGCGCGACGCAGGCCATGGCCAGCGGCGGCGCCGCCGTGGTCGCACTGACCGGATGCGGCGGGGACGCGAGCACGGATGCGGGCGAACGGACCGCGGTGTCGAGGTATCAGCGGACGAGGACCACGTCCTACGGCGACACGACATGCGAGCAGTGGCAGTCGGCGATGGCGAACCGGCAGCGGTTCGCTGCCGCGGCCGACATGCTGACGGCCGCGTGGAACAAGGGCGACCGCGGGACGGGCCCGCCGCCGGATCGGCTGATCCTCGCTTTCGTCGCCGGGATCGGCGACGCCTGCGCGGTGGAGCCGAGCATGTCCCTGGCCGAGGTGGGCGGCGGCCTACCTCATGGACCGTGACACGTACCGACCGTGACGGCCGCGCGTGGCCCGGTCCACTGCGGCGCCGCCGTGGTCGGCCCCACCGGGCGGGTGGTGCGGGACGTCCGAACACGCGGGTGCCGGTGCTGACCGTGGGCTGTTCCGCAATGGGTTCCGTGTCCGGTGCGCATTGTCAGAGGGGGTGTCCGGTTTGGCCGGCGATGGTGGCGGCGAGCAGCAGGAACGAGGCGAGGTACGCCCAGGAGCGGATGCCTTGGAAGGCCTCCCAACGCCGTCGCATGGCTTGCCAGTGGTCGGGTCGCTGCCCGGCGTCCCAGGCGGCGGTGCGGATGTTGATCCCCACGTTGACCAGGATGGTGGTGGCCAGGCCGAATGCCCAGGAGCCGATCACCAGGATCCGCAGCGGGAGCGGCGCGGCCGCGGTGGTGGTGGCCCAGGCGATGGTGAGCGCCAGGGAGAGCGTCATCAGCACCGGCATCACCCGGCCGAACGTGCGGACCAGGCCCTGCTCGGCCTGGATGTGCGCGGAGGTCTCGAGTCGGCGGAGTACCGGGTGCACGAACGCGTAGGAGCCGAATTCGGCGCAGGCGGTGAAGCCGGTGATGGCCAGGGCGGCGAAGGTCAGCCATTGGGCGCCGGTCATTCTGGGGTGTCCAGCGTGACCTCGATCGAGCGGCGGCCGCCGGTGGTGACCGCACGCAGCAGCTCGTCGTCGGACACCGCTCCGCCGCGGCTGGACAGCCCGGCCGGGCGTGCGTAGCCGGGCACGGCTTGGACCAGGGCGACGAGCAGGTCGGCGGCCTCGCGGTCCTCGGTGACCACCCGCGCGAGCCCGGTGACCCCGCGGCCGGCCAGGCGCAGTCGCACCGCGGGCCGGTCGGGCAGGTTGCGCCACCACGGTGAGTCGGTGGACAGCACCACCCGGGAGCCGTCGCGGAGGTAGGCGACGGGGGTGCGGTAGGTGCGGCCCGAGCGTCGGCCGGTGAACTCCAGCAGGGCGTATCGGCGGCTGAGCAGCCGGTGCGCAGGCGAGGCCAGCACGGCGGCGGGGACGGCGTTGGCGAGCCTGGACAGCCGGGACACGGAACCCTCTGATGTAGGCGATGTCTACTTGCGACGCCGCCAACGATAGCCCAAGATGTAGGCGATGCCAACATCGAGTGCTCGCTACCACCACGGCGACCTGCGGGAGACCTTGCTGGGGGCCGCCGAGCGCATGATCGACGCCGACGTCTCCCGCACCTTCAGCCTGCGCGAGCTGGCCCGGGAAGCCGAGGTCAGCCACGCGGCGCCGTACAAGCACTTCGCCGACCGCCACCAGCTGATCGTCGCCCTGGACGAGCGGTGGATGCGCGAGTTCGTCGCGGCGCAGGCCGCCGCCCTCGGCTCGTCCGACCCAGGTCAGGACCTGCTGGCACTGGGTAGCGCCTACGTCGGCTACGCCATCGCCCACCCGTCGCGGTTTCTGATCCTTTTCGACCCGGCGATCAACCGACCCGGCCATCCGCCGACGCCCGCGTTCGCCGAGTTGGTCCGCGAGCACGCCACCCTGCTCCGAGATACCGTCGCTGCGGCGGCGGCGGCCGGCGTGGTCAGCGGCCGCAGCGAGACGGTCGGTGTCGCTCTGTGGTCACAGGTACACGGCCTGGCCACTCTCGTGCTCCTCGGGTATCTGCCCGCTACCGACGTCAAAGACGTCCTCACCTCGGTGCTGCACCGAGGCCCGTCATCCTGATGCCGCGGTCATCGCTGAACGATCCACTGGCGGTGCGGTCACCGTCGGGGTGGGCGCTCCGGCGACGCGTACGGGCGCAGCCGCGGGCGGCGGTCGCTCGGGGCGACCCAGTCCGGCCGGCGGTGCCCGACGTCTCGCCAGCCGAACCGTCCGTACAGCGCGAATCGCGACGGATCGCCGCTCGTCGACGACGTCGAGAACCAGGCCCAGGCCATCCTCGACGGGCGAACGACATCGCCGTCTCCCCCCCGCGCAGGGGTGTCGGGCCGCGTGGAGGACCCTGCGGACATGCGGTCTGGTCGATGGGGGTCGCTGGCGGCAGTCGCCGCCGCCACGATGATCTACGTCCGTCACGTTCGCCCCTGGCAGCTCACCTGGGGTGCCACCGCGGACGAGGTGGCCCGCCCGCTGCCCAGCGACGAGCTCGTCCCGCGTCCGACGTTCAACGCCACGCGAGCGATCACCATCGCGGCTCCCCCGGAGCAGGTGTGGCCGTGGCTCGTCCAGGCCGGGCTGACCCGGGCCGGTTGGTACAGCTACGACCTCCTCGACAACCTGGGCCGGCCCAGCGCGCGGCGCATCATCCCGGAGCTGCAAGGCCTGGCGGCCGGGGACGTCGTACCGATGAGCCCGGACGGAAAGCACGGCATGCCGGTCCACTCCATCGATCCTCCGCGGTCGATGGTGTGGGGAACGCCCGGGGACACGACCTGGGCCTGGCAGCTCGACCGCACCGCCGACGGGTCGACGAGGCTGATCAGCCGGGTGCGCTCGCGGTACCGGTGGCTCTCGCCATCCATCGCCTTCTCCGCGCTGATCGAGTTCGCCGACGTGTGGATGATGCGGAAGATGCTGCTGACCCTGCGCGAGCGAGTCGAGACGGCGGCTTCCCCGGCTGGGGACCAGCTCGGCGGTCCATGACGCTGAACTGCGACGTCGACGGCCGGCCGATGCCGAGGGTCTCCACCAGCCAGGAGGGTGGGGCCGTACCTAGTCCCGGGCCCGCTCCTGGTTGGGCAGAGCCTGCCTGACCAGAGCGTCCAGGATCCGGCTTTCGAGGTCCCGGTGCAGGACCAGCAGTGAGTGGAGCGTGCGGATGAACACGGCGTCGAGACCGTGGTGGTGGTGCCAACTCGTCGAGGAAAGCGGCCAGCGAACGGTGCTGAGCATGGGACGCGTCCACCAGCAGCTTGACGGCGGTCGGGAGGTCCTGGGATCGCTTCGTGAACGCGGTCTCCAGGTCGATGTGCCGCCGCGGGCGTCGCGGTGTTCCCGCGTGCACCTCCGCGGCCCAGCGATCGAGGCTCTGCACGATGTCCACCACGAGCGTCGCCTGCCGCGCCGAAGGGAGGTCCTGGCGGATCTCGCCGCAGCCCCGCACGACGGCGAGCACCTCGTCGAGCCATCGCCTCACCGCCACCGCCGACTCCGGCACCACGGGGTGCACCCATGAGCGTTCGACCCGCCGCGTCCGTCACGGATCTGCCGCACTACGGCGAGCACCTCCCCTGTCGGCGACGCGTGAAGACTGACCTCGGGCTTCACCTGAAATCTGACCCCCTCCATCGAGCCTGGCTACCAACCGAGCCAGGAGGACGAAGGGGATGCTGCACGTGGAGGACTGGGCTGAGATCCGCCGGCTGCACTTCGCCGAGGGGCTGCCGATCAAGCAGATCGCTCGGCAGTTGGGGATCTCGAAGAACACGGTGAAGGCCAAGCTGGCGGCCGATGCTCCGCCGAGGTACCAGCGGGCCCCGGTCGGGTCTGTGGTGGACGAGGTCGAGCCGCGGATCCGGGAGCTGCTTCAGGGCTGTCCGACGATGCCGGCGACGGTGATCGCTGAGCGGATCGGGTGGAGGCGGGGGATGACGGTGCTCAGCGCGCGGGTGCGGGAGTTGCGGCCGGTGTATCTGCCGCCGGACCCGTCGTCGCGGACGGCGTATGTGGCCGGGGAGGTCGCGCAGAACGATTTCTGGTTCCCCGACATCACGCTGCCGGTCGAGTTCGGGCATACCCGCACCGCGAAGCAGCTGCCGGTGTTGACGATGGTGAGCGCGTACTCGCGGATGCTGTTTGCGCTGCTGATCCCGAACCGCCATGGCGAGGATCTCTACGCCGGCTGGTGGCGAGGGCTGGCACGGCTCGGCGCGGTGCCGCGGGTGCTGGTCTGGGACGGCGAGGGCGCGGTCGGCGAGTACGCCGGCGGGCGGAACAAGGCGACCGGCGAGTGCCAGGGGTTCCGCGGCTTGCTGGGGGCGAAGGTGCTGGTGCTGCGCCCCCGCGATCCGGAGGCGAAGGGGATCATCGAGCGGGCGCACGACTACCTCGAGCGGGCGTTCCTGCCCGGCCGCACCTTCACGTCCCCGGCCGACTTCAACGCTCAACCAGATCAACCACCGACTCGACACCGACCTCGACCCGCCCGGCTGCGCGTCGACGACTGGGCACCCGTCCGCGACCCCGTCGCCCTGCTCGCCGCCGTGACCTCGAACCTGCACCGCGCCGGCCAGCTCGCCCACCACCTCGGCGGCGCCCTCGACAGCGCCCAGCAAGCCATGGCGCACATCGCCGTGACCGCCACCCAGCAACCCGACGAAAAGCCCGAGATGACCGAACAGGGGGTCAGTTTTCGACCGCAGCCAGGGGGTCAGCCTTCAGCCGCTGTTGACATCGGCTAGGCCCTGCCAGGATGAGGCGGCTGCGGGGGTTCCGAGAACATGCCCAGGCATTGCTTGGATCCTGGTCATGAGACCTGCCGCTCACGGACGGATCTGCCGCGGACGGCGCGGGGCAGACGTTCGTGGCGCTGCTTGTACATGGTTCCCGGCTGGAGCCGGGAAGTGGTCTGTCCATCGTGGCGGTGCTGGGGATGTCTGGGAGGGTGGCCCTGTGACAGAGGAGGAGATCGTCCTTGCGGGTGGCAACGTCGGTGGCGCAGTCCGGGTCGGGGAGAGCGTCCGGCGGGCGACCGGGCCGTGGACTCCGGCAGTTCACGCGCTGCTGGCCCATCTGCACGGGCGGGTGCCCTACGTTCCTGAGGTGCTCGGCTTCGACCATCTCGGTCGAGAGAGCCTGACCTACCTGCCCGGTCGGGTGGTGGACACTAACACCGAACCGCTGACCGAAGGCCAGATCCAGTCGATGGGCACCTGGGCCAAGACCCTGCACGATGCGGTCGCGGACTTCACCCATCCCGGGCCTTGGCGGTTCTTCCCGGTCAGCCAACCGACCCTGATCGGGCACAACGACATCGCCCCGTACAACGTCTGCTTCGACGGTGACCGGCTGACCGGCGTGTTCGACTGGGACTTCGCAGGGCCCACCACTCCACTGCTCGAGCTCGCCTTCATGGCCTGGAACTGTGTGCCGCTGTGGCGCGATATCGGCGCCCAGGCGGCCGCCGATCGCCTCGGGCTGCTCGCTGCCAGCTACGGCCAGACCGACGCCCGGACGATCCTGCACGCCGTTCCTGAGCGGATCCAGCTCATGCTCGACGGGATCCCTGCCTCCGCGGCCGCCGGGGACGCCGGCATGGCGAACCTCATGACCGCCGGGGAGCCCGCCCGGTCACACGCCTCTTTGCAGGACCTGATCCGCCGGATCCCTGCCATCGACCGCCGACTCCCCAACCGGCCTTAGCTCGACCTGCATCCTCTCGTGCCGCCCTGCGAGCTGCGCCCGACCATGCCGCCGTGCGGGCTGCGCCCGACCATGCGCGAGGTGCGTTGGTCGGGCGCTCCCGGGTCCTCGTGTCGCGGCACTCGCGAGAGGGTGGCCGCGGCCGGCTTGTAGCCGCTCTGCGGACCCGCGCCCGACCTCGTCGCCGGGTGGGCGGAGCCGGAACGCGCTCCCGGTAAGACGCACTGTCTGCTCGAGGTTCAGGTCGAAGGGGCTGACGCGCCCACCGCGGACTGTCGCTCATGGAGGTCGACCCGAGTTCCCCGGTCCGGTACGGTGCGTCTCGCGGCGCACCGCGAGCACGGCATGCGGGAGGACGACGTGGATTCCTTGGCCGGCCTGGACGTGAGCGAGGCGACGAGGCAGGCGATCTCAGCGCAGAAGCCGCAGACCGTTGAGGCAGCCATCTCGCTGGCGATCCGACATGCAGACGAGGACCGGCTCGACCGAGACATCAGCTTGCTCGGCACCCGGCTCAAGAGCCACGAGTCAGCGCCTCGGACAGCCGACTCGTGGCGGGTCGGGGAGCACTCCGTCGGCGAGTACGCCGATGCGACCGGGAACCAACGCGTCGAGATCCGATCTGCCTCAGAGCCGATCATCTCGGCCTGGCGCTCTGACCTGCTCCAGGCGGATCCGGACCCCGTCTCGCTGCGGCTGCGCGGACGCAGTCCCTTCTCCGTCGACGAGCTGGTCGCCACCGATGACTGGCTGGACTTCCTCCGCGGCGGGCTGGCCCACGTCGGCGGTCTGTGGAAGACGCCGCCCGCGCCGCACGCGGAGCAAAGCCTCGAGCGGCAGCGCACGACCGTCGCACTGTCGGAGCTGGCCGACGTCCTGAGCAACAAGCTCGGCATCCGGTCCACCGTCGAGCTGCAGCAACGGTGCCGCGAGAACGGATGCACGCTGACCCCCGACTTCGACTTCGTCGACTGCTGCAACCGGCACGACCTCTGCTACTGCCAGGGCTGCACGGAAGCGGACCGCGAGCTGTGTGACGAACGGCTTCGCGTCTGCATCCGTCAGACCGGCCATCCGACGCTGGCCGAGATCTACTTCCGTGGCGTCCGGGTGTTCGGTCGCCACTTCTTCAGCTACTGCTGAGCGCACGCGCATCGGCCGTCAGAACCGCCGCTCGGCGCCGACCGCCATCTCCCCGCTGGCGGAGACAAACGCGCGGAGCTTCCTCGCGTGACCGGTCATGTCGCAGTGCGGTCTGCGCCCGACCGTGCAGCCGTGCGGGCTACCGCTCGCTGCAGGCGGCGCCAACGCGTGCCCCTTGCGCTCTGCAAGCGCGGTCGTGCGCTGTATCCACGGCCCCCGTGCCAGCGGAGCCGAACCCGGTGCGCGAGTGCCTGCTCATCATCCTCAACGAGGAATGGCAGCACCGGCTCTACGCCGAGCGGGACCTGGACGTCCTGGAGACGCTCAGTTCGTAGCGCCACGTCCCAGCCCCCTAGGGCCCAAGCCGTCGGTCGGCGGGCCAACCTCGCCGGCGAACCCCACTGCGCGCTCTCTAGAAGACGATCCGCATCACGGCCCGCCTCGGCGTGGGCCTGCTGACCTCGGTGAAGCCAGCGGCGACGAAGGTGCCCCGGGTGCCGACGTGGAGCTCTCCCACGATGACGTTCGTCGTGGTCATCGGGTAACCCTCGATGGCTCGGGCGCCGCGCTCGCGGGCGAAATCGACGGCGGCGCGAGCGAGCGCTCGGCTGACGCCGCGGCGCCGGAAGCCAACGCGGGTGACGAAGCAGGTCACTGCCCACACGCTGTCGTCGGTCTTGTCCTCGGCTCGCGCCTCCCAGGGGACGCGGGTGCTCCGCAGCAGGCGCGGGTAGCCGGTGCGAGGCTCGACCGCACACCAGCCGGCCGGCTCGCGGTCCAGGTACGCGACGAGGCCAGTCGTCGCGCCCGACTCCGGTTGGCCACAGTCGGTCTGTGCGCGGAGCCGGAATGCCAACTCCTCGGCACCGACCGAGGCCCATGACTCTCCTCGCCGCATCTTGTAGCGCTGGCACTGGCATCGGTGCGGGTCGCCGCGGGCGCCGAAGACGGCCTGGACCTCCTCCCAGGACGCCTCGTTCGCAGGCACGACGGAGATTGCGGCATCGGCGGCTCTGTCCACGTCTGTCGGGCCCTCCGATCCCTGCACTGGCGGCAATGCCTTCATCGTTCGATCCCGCCCCTGGGATGAAGCCGGCTCGCCTGGCATGTCGTCGACCCCGGCGCACGTCGATCGGGATGCGACCACTGCGTGGCTCGCGGGCCGCCGCTGATGGTTCTCAGCGCTGCAGTCGACGCCGCTCCGCCACCGCGTACAGCACGATCCCAACCGCTACCCCAGCGTTCAGCGACTCGACGCCGCCGGACATCGGGATCGCCACGCGTACGTCGCACGCCTGCTCGACGACGCGGGACAACCCACGCCCCTCGGAACCGACCACCACGACGACCGGTCCGTCGGCGAGCTCGAGCCGGCTGAGCTCGTCCGTGCCGTCGGCGGCCAGACCGATGACGAACAGGCCCGCCTCGGCGTAGGACCGCAGCGTCCGCGCCAGGTTCGTCGCCTGCGCGACCGGGACGCGGGCCGCCGCACCGGCCGAGGACTTCCACGCCGCTGCCGTCATGCCCGCCGCCCGCCGTTCGGGCACGACGACGCCGTGCACGCCGAACGCAGCGCCCGAGCGCACCACCGCACCGAGGTTGCGCGGGTCGGTGACGCCGTCGAGGGCAACGACGAGCGCCGGCGTGCCCGCCTCGGCGGCCCGGGCGAGCAGGTCGTCGGGATGGGCGTAGTCGTACGGCGGCACCTGCAGCGCGATCCCCTGGTGCACCGCCCCGCCGGTCACCCGGTCGAGCTCCGGGCGTGGCGCCTCGAGCAGCGGCAGATGCCGCTCCCGCGCGATCTGCAGTGCCTCGCGCATCCGATCGTCGAGGTCCGCCCGCTCGGCGACGTAGAGGGTGCGCACCGGGACCCCGGCGCGCAGCGCCTCGACGACGGCGTTGCGGCCCGCGACGACCTCGGTGGAGGGACGACCGGTACGGCCTCCAGCGCTGCCCCGCCCGGCTCCGCTGCCGCGGGCCGGACCCTTGCCGCGGGCCGGACCCTTGCCGCGGGCCGGACCCTTGCCGCGGGCCGGGCTTTTGCCACCGGCCGGGCCCCTGCCACGGGCGACTCCGCCGCCACGCGCGCTGTCACCGCGAGCCGCCGCGCCGCCGCGTCCCGCCTGCCGCCCCGTCGGCGCCGCGCGCCGCGATGCGACGTGCCCGGTGCGGTGCTCGGCCTTGGGCGTTGGCCCCTTGCCCTTGAGCTGCTTGCGGCGCTGCCCGCCGGAGCCGACGACGGCGCCCTTCTTCGAGCCCGCCTTGCGCTTGGCGCCGCGGCGCTCGGAATTGCCGGCCACGTCAAGCCTCCGGTGCAGTGGGGTCGGCAAGCGTCCAGCGCGCGCCGGTGGGCGTGTCCTCCACGACGATCCCGACCGCGGCCAGCCGGTCGCGGACGGCGTCGGCGGTCCCGAAATCCCTGCTGGCGCGGGCTTCCTGGCGCGCGGCGAGCTCGGCCTGCACGAGGCCGTCGAGCACCGCCCGCGTACGAGTGTCGCCGCCGTCGGCCCGCGACGCCCACGGCTCGCCTAGCGGGTCGAGCCCGAGCACGTGGAGCATGGAGCGGACCGAGGCCAGGTTGCCGCGCAGTGCCGGCGAGTGACCGGCCGGCAGCAGGCGCTGACCCTCGCGGATCGTGTCCTGCAGCGCGGCAAGGGCGGCCGGCACCGACAGGTCGTCGTCCATCGCAGCAGTGAAACCGCTGCACAGAGGTGCCGCGGCCACGTCCACCTCGCCGACGAGCTCGCCGGCGCGGAGCACGTACGCCTCGATCCGGCGATAGGCAGTCGCCGCCTCGTCGAGGGAGTCGAAGGAGAACTCGACGTGGCTGCGGTAGTGCGCCGCGACGAGGTAGTAGCGCAGCTCGATCGGGCGCACCCGCTTGACGACCTCGCTCACCAGCAGCGAGTTGCCCAGCGACTTGCTCATCTTCTCGCCCGAGGTGGTGATCCAGGCGTTGTGCATCCACCAGCGGGCAAACGGCTGCCCGGCGGCGCGTGACTGGGCGAGCTCGTTCTCGTGGTGCGGGAAACGCAGGTCGATGCCGCCGCCGTGGATGTCGAACTCCGGGCCGAGGTACTTCGCCGCCATCGCCGAGCACTCCAGGTGCCAACCAGGGCGTCCACGGCCGTACGGCGTCGGCCACGACGCGGTCAGCGGCTCGGCCGGCTTGTGCCCCTTCCACAGCGCGAAGTCACGCGGGTCGCGCTTGCCGCGCGGGTCGGCATCCGCGGCTGGCTCCATGTCCTCCAGGCGCTGACGGGACAGCTCGCCGTACGCCGGCCAGGACCGGACGTCGAAATACACGTCGCCGGAGCCGTCGGCGGCCGGGTAGGCGTGTCCCTTGCCGACGAGCGTCGCCATCAGCTCGACCATCTCGGGTACGTGCCCGGTGGCCCGCGGCTCGTAGCTGGGCGGCGCGCAGCCCAGGACGTCGTACGCGGCGTGCAGCGCACGCTCGTTGGCGTACGCCAGCGCCCACCAGGGTCGACCCGAGTCAGCGGACCTCGCGAGGATCTTGTCCTCGATGTCGGTGAGGTTGGCGATCGTCGTCACGGCGTAGCCGGCGCGCTCAAGCCAGCGACGCAGTACGTCGAAGACGACTTCCTTGCGGATGTGCCCGACGTGCGGCGCGCCCTGAAGGGTGAGCCCGCAGTGGTAGATGCCGACCTGGCCCGGTACGAGCGGGACGAAGTCCCGGACCTCGCGGGTCATCGTGTCGTACAGGCGCAGGCTCACGCGGCCCAAGGCTATCGGTCCCCGCGGCAACCGATCACGTGTCGATGTTGGGGTCGGCACCGCTGACGGCCGCCGGGTGGCGTGGCGGGTCCGCCAGGACGAGGTGCGACGTCACGGTGAGGTCGCGGTGGACGTGCACGAGCTCACCGGCGTCGAGCATCCGCCAGCCTGGCTCGTCGTCCAGCCGCTCGGAGGCCACGACCACCGAGGGGACGTGGGAGAGGCGTGGCACTGCGATCCGCTGCTGCGTCGACGTCACTGTGTCGAGCGGCTGCGCGCCGGAGGCGCCGCCAGACGGCCGCTCGATGACGTGCAGCGCGCGCGTGGCGGGGTAGCGCAACGCGAAGAGCTCGCCGGGGACGGCGAGCACGAGGTTGATCGAGGACAGCGGCAGGTGCTCGGCGATCCAGCCGGCAGCCGCGGTGATGCCGGCCACCACGTCTCCGTCATGCGCCGCGACCTCCTGCGTGATCAGCGCAGCGTAGCGTTCGGAGTCGGTCTGGCCGTGTACGAGCGCGCGGGTTTCCGCGCCGAGCCTCGCCTCGAGCCGCTCGATGTCGCCGATGCCACCGTTGTGCGCCATGATCCGCCCGCTCATCGCGAACGGGTGGGTGTTCTCCACTGACCTGGCGCCGGTTGTGGCCAGGCGCACGTGCGCGACGAACGTGGAGGACTCCGCGTGCTGGGCCGCGCCGATCCACTCGGCGTTTGAGTACGCCGCCTCGGGCTGCTTGTCCAGGACGGGCGAGTCGTCGTCGCCGAACCAGCCGATGCCGCTGCCGTCGCGGTTGCGCCGGCTCTCCACCTCGAGGCTGTCCGGGGCGTCGAGCAGCCAGAACGACGCGTGCACCGGGACGGATCCGGTGGTGAGGCCGAACAGGCGGCACATGTCGCTCAGCGCATCCGGTCGGCGATGGATCGCTCCCAGTCGGCCCGCTCGATGGCGTACTCCACGTCGCCGTGCTCGTCGCCGGGGATGCTGACCGGCCAGTCGGCACGGAAGTGGCGTACGGCGCGCAGGCCGCTCTTCTCCATGACCCGGCGCGAGGCGGCGTGGACCACCATCGTCTCGGCGAGCACCCGGCGTACGCCGGGGTCCTGGAAGGCCCGGTCGATCAATGCGGTGCAGCCTTCCGTCGCGTACCCCTTGCCCCACGCGGACCGGCGCAGCCGGTAGCCCAGCTCCGGCTCGTCGGGCCCGTGCCCCTCACCGGGCCGCAGGTGGAACCAGCCGACGAAGCCGCCTGCTGCACGCTCCTGAGCCGCCCAGAACCCGAAGCCGGGGGACTCGGTGTAGAAGCGCAGCCAGCGCGGCAGGACGTCGTGCTCGATCTCCTCGCGTGGTGTCGCCTGTCCGCCGGTGATGAAGTGCACGACCTCGGGATCGCTGTCGAGCTCGACGAGCACGTCGACGTCGTCGCGGGTGAACTCGCGCAGCACCAACCGGGCCGTCTGCAGGTGCACGCGCATCGCCCCATCCTGCTCTCCAGACCTGCCGGCCAGCACCCACCCGGATGTGTCAGGGCCTCACGCGGCCCCGGCCCCGCGTGAGCCTGACACGACGAGGGCGGTGGCGATCGCGGCGAGGCCCTCGCCGCGGCCGGTGAGGCCCAGCCCATCGGTGCTGGTCCCACCGAGGCTGACCTGCGCGCCGCAGGCCGCCGAGAGCGCCGCCTCCGCCTCGGCCCGCCGGGCGCCGATGTGCGGCCGATTGCCGACGACCTGCACCGAGATGTTGCCGATCTCGAAACCGACGGCCCGCACGCGCCGGGCGGTCTCGGCGAGCAGCGCAGCACCGGACGCGCCGGCCCACCGCGGCTCGGCGGTCCCGAAGTGCTGGCCCAGGTCACCGAGACCGGCCGCGGCGAGGAGCGCGTCGCAGGCGGCGTGGGCGGCGACGTCGCCGTCGGAGTGACCAACACACCCAGCCGGCTCGTCCGGCCAGTGCAGGCCGGCGAGATGGCAGGGCCGGCCGGCCTCCAGCGGGTGCACGTCGACCCCGGTACCAACCCGCGGCAGCCGCCCGTCCACGGTCTTCATCGTCCACGGACCAGCAGAGCGCGGGCGACGTCGAGGTCCAACGGCGTCGTGATCTTGAACGCCATCTGGTCGCCCTCCACAGCGGTCACCGCCACCCCGAGCGACTCGACCAGCGACGCGTCGTCGGTGGCGGGATGGCCGGCCGGGACCTCGGCGTGCGCGCGACACAGGACATCGCGGGCGAAGCCCTGCGGTGTCTGCACCGCGCGCAGCCGCCACCGGTCGACCGTCTCGAGCACCCGGTCACCCTCGACGTGCTTGAGGGTGTCGGGGATCGGCATGACCGGTACGACGGCAGGCGCGCCGCCGCGTACCGCAGCCACCACCCGGGCCACGAGCGACGGCGGGGCGAGACAGCGGGCGGCGTCGTGGACGAGGACGACGTCACAGTGCGCGGGGACCGCGGCCAGGCCGCGGGCCACCGACTCGCGCCGGCTGGTCCCGCCGGCCACCACGGTGCCCGGTGACGACACGGCGTCGACCCGGTCGGCGGGGACCACAACGACGACGGCTTCGACGGCGTGGCACGCAAGGACCCGCTCGATCGCGAGGTCGAGCAGCGTGCGCCCGGCCAGCTCCACGAACGCCTTCGGCAGGCCGGCCGCCAACCGCTCGCCCCGTCCGCCGGCGACGACGACGCACGCGGTGGTCACGACCCGGATCGTCGCAGAGACGCCGACGGCCCCCGCCGCCGGAGCGGCAGGGGCCGACGTGGCAAGGGGTCGCCCGCGATCAGCTGGCGAGCACCTCGTCGAGGATTGCCTCGGCCTTGTCCTCGTTGGTCCGCTCGGCGAGGGCGAGCTCGGACACCAGGATGTGGCGGGCCTTGGCCAGCATGCGCTTCTCCCCGGCGGACAACCCCCGGTCGCGCTCGCGGCGCCACAGGTCACGGACCACCTCAGCCACCTTGATCGGGTCGCCGGAGGCGAGCTTCTCGAGGTTGGCCTTGTAGCGGCGGGACCAGTTGGTGGGCTCCTCGGTGTGCGGAGCACGCAGTACGTCGAAGACCCGGTCGAGCCCCTCCTGGTTGACCACGTCGCGCACACCGACGAGGTCGACGTTGTCGGCGGGGACCCGGACGGTCAGATCGCCCTGGGCGACCTTGAGGACGAGATAGGTCTTCTCTTCCCCCTTGATCAGGCGCTGTTCGATCGCTTCGATGCGCGCCGCGCCATGGTGCGGGTAGACGACGGTCTCGCCGACGGTGAAGACCATGCGGTGGTTTCCCCTTTCCGACAACCAAGGATAACACGGGGCGAGAGTCGCCACGGCACCGTTTGCGCAGGTCAGAGCGCTAGGGGGCTTGACAACTCGGCCCGTGCCATGCATGGGCGATCATGGTCTCGACCGAGATACTGGCTGCGTGCTGCAGCCGCTGGGTCACCTCCTGCGCGCGTGCCACCCGCTGCCCAGCGCGGTGGTCACCGCACTGGTCGGGGCGCTCGCCGTTGCCTGGGGGCGTGGGCCGGCCGGTGTCCTGCTCGTCGTGCTGGCAGTGCTGAGCGGCCAGCTCGCCGTCGGATGGTGCAACGACGCTGTCGACGCCGACCGCGACCGTCTCGCGGGCCGCTCCGACAAGCCGGGGGCCACCGGCGCGGTGTCCCGGCGGGCGACCGCGTCCGCGGCGACCGCCGCCGGGCTGGCCTGCGTGCCGCTGTCGCTGGCCAGCGGCCTCCTAGCCGGCACGGTGCACCTGGCCGGGGTGCTCGGGGCGCTCGCGTACGACCTCGGGGTCAAGGCCACGGCCTGGTCCTGGCTGCCCTATGCGATCGGGTTCGCTGCGCTGCCCTCCTTCGTCGTGCTCGGGCTGCCCGGTACCCCGGCGCCCGCCTGGTGGCTGATCGGCGCCGGAGCGCTGCTCGGCGTCGGCGTGCACGGCGCCAACGTCCTGCCCGACCTCGGAGACGACGCGGCGACCGGCGTACGCGGCCTGCCGCACCGGCTAGGCGCCGCGGGGACCCGTCTGCTGTCGGTGGGCGGGCTGACCGCGGCCGTCGCTCTGCTCGTGATAGCGCCGCCCGGGACTCCCTCTGCGTTCGACGTCCTCGCTCTCGCGGGTGTCGTGGCCCTCGGTGTCCTCGGCGTGCGTCCGGGACTGCGGCCCGGGGACCGCGGCGCGTTCCGCGCCACCATCGCCGCGGCCGCGGTCGCGGTCATGCTGTTGATGACGCTTCCGGCACCGACCGGCTGAGCGCGCTCGCTACGCTACGCGCCATGCGCCTCGTGCTCGGCCCGGTCGTCCGCTCCGCCGCCGCCGCCGTCGCCGTCGTCCTGACCCTCAGCGGGTGCTTCAACACCCAGCCGCAGACCACCAACACCAATCAGGAGCAGACGACCTCCGGCGCCAACGTCGACGCCGGAAGGCTCCAGGTCCGCAACCTGCTCGTGCGGGTGGACCGCGCGGGAGACGCCCAGGTGACCGGCGCCGTGTACAACACCTCGCGCAAGGCCGACCGGATCGCCTCGGTGACGGTCGCCGGCAGCCCGGCGACCACGGTGGGCGAGGCGGTCCTGCCGCCCGCGACGCAGACGCTCCTCGGACCGTCCGGCGTCCGGATCACCGCGCCGGCCGCGTCGTTGGAGCCGGGGCTCGTCACCGAGGTCGTGCTGACCTTCGACGGAGCCCCGGAGACCAAGGCCCGGGTGCTGGTCATGAACGAGGCCACGGTGGCCGAGGACACGCTGTCCTGACCCGGGAACGGAGCCTGACGGGGGGCCGACGGGGGCTGACGGGGGCTGACGGGGGCCCGACGGGGGCCTTTGACCGGGAGCCCGACCGGTCACACCTCCAGTTTGTAGCCCAGGCCGCGCACGGTGAGCAGGTGGCGCGGCCGCGCCGGGTCGGGTTCGATCTTCGCGCGCAGCCGCTTGACGTGGACGTCGAGCGTCTTGGTGTCACCGACGTAGTCCGCGCCCCAGATCCGGTCGATGAGCTGGCCGCGCGTGAGCACCCGCCCGGCATTGCGCAACAGCAGCTCGAGGAGCTCGAATTCCTTGAGCGGCAGCCGGACCGCCTCGCCGTCGACGGTGACCACGTGGCGCTCCACGTCCATCCGGACCGGACCGACCTCGATCACGCCGGGCAGGAGGTCGGCGGGGTCGCCGCCGCGGCGCAGCACGGCCCGGACCCGGGCGAGCAGCTCGCGCGAGGAGAACGGCTTGGTGACGTAGTCGTCAGCTCCCAGCTCGAGCCCCACGACCTTGTCGACCTCGGAGTCCTTGGCGGTCAGCATGATGACCGGCACACCGGAGCGCTGCCGCAGCCGGCGGCAGACCTCGGTGCCCGGCAGGCCGGGCAGCATCAGGTCGAGCAGGACGAGGTCGGCGCCTGAGCGGTCGAAGTCCTCGAGCGCCGCCGGCCCGTCGGCCGTCACCGCGACCTCGAAGCCTTCCTTGCGGAGCATGTACGACAGCGCGTCGCTGAAGGACTCCTCGTCCTCCACCACGAGCACACGGGTCACTCGGAAGCCTCCGGCACGACGGCGTACGGCGCACGCGGCACCGCCGGGGAACGGAGCAGGGGGAGCCGCAGGGTAAACGTCGAGCCGATGCCCTCGACACTCCAGGCGTTCACTTCGCCGCCGTGTCCGGCGGCGACGTGCTTCACGATGGACAGGCCCAGGCCGCTGCCGCCGGTGTTGCGCGAGCGGGCGGGATCGAGCCGGTAGAACCGCTCGAAGATGCGGCCCAGCTCCGGCTCCGGGATGCCGATGCCCTGATCGGTGACGCTGATGTCGACCGCCTCCTCGCGCCGCCGCACGCCCACCGCGACGCGGCCGCCGGATGTGGAGTAGGCGACGGCGTTCTCGACCAGGTTGCCCAGCGCCACGACCAGTTGGCGACGGCTGCCGAGCACGTGGCAACCAGAGTCCCCACCGGAAGCGATGGTGATCCGCTTGGCGGCGGCGTCCACGCGCACCCGGTCGACCGCGTCGCACACCACGTCGTCGACCGAGACGGCCCCCGGCGCCTCGAGCGGGTCGTCGTACTGCAGGCGGCTCAGCTCGGTGATCTGCTGCACCAGCTCGGTCAGTCGGACCGACTCGCGACCGATCCGCGCGGCGAAGCGGCGGACCGACTCCGGGTCCTCGCTGGCCTCGCCCAGGGCCTCGCCCAGCAGTGCGATCGCGCCGACCGGCGTCTTGAGCTCGTGGGAGACGTTGGCGACGAAGTCACGTCGCATCTCGTCCATGCGGGCGGCCACAGTGCGGTCCTGGACCAGCACCAGGACGACGAAACGGCCGCCGGAACCAGGGATCCTGGCCGCGCGGAGCCCCAGCCGCCGCGGCTGCCCGTCGCCGCGCGGCACCTCGAGGTCCAGCTGGCGGGCTGCTCCGTCCAGGCGTACAGCACGGGTCAGTGCCGCCACGTCCGCGTCGGCGACCAGGTCGCCGCGCACCAGCCCTCCGACGTACGCCTCGGGAGTTGCCCGCAGGACCTGCTCGCCGGGCCCCAGGACCAGCACCGTCGAGGGCAGGACCTCGAGCATCGCGTCCACGGCCGCCGGCACACCGTCGACCTCGGCCACGGCCGCCCCGGCGGCGTCGTCGCGGCCCGATCGGCGCCGGCACAGCGCACGGCCGACGGCGTAGCCGACGACGGCCCCGGCGACCAGGGCGAGCGCGATGGCGACGACCTGCACGACAGCGATCGTAGGCAGCCCCGCGCGAGCTGCCCGCCGGGCCGCGTGCCCGCCCCGTGGTGCCTACGCAGTGTTCACCGCCCGTGCGTCGCCCGTTCACTCCGTCGTCGCCGCGCTGGCGTCCGGTCGCCTAGCCTGGCTGCTGAGCACCCCGCCGGTCCGGACGGGGACCGGCTGGAGGAGTTCGCAGTGCGCGAGGCGTACCAGGAACAGCTGGCGGCACTGACGTCGCGGCAGGTCGAGATGACCGCCGCGGTCGGCGACGCCGTACGGACCGGGACGCGCGCGCTCCTCGAGGCCGACGTTCTGCTCGCCGACCGGGTCATCGCGGCCGACGCCGCCGTCGACGCCCAGCGCTACGCCCTCGACGCGGACCTCATCGAACTGCTCGCCCGGCAGGCACCGGTCGCCGGCGACCTGCGCGAGATCGTCTCCGCGCTGCGGATCAGCGCCGAGCTCGAGCGGATGGGTGACCTTGCGGTACACGTCGCGCAGGTCGCCCGGATGCGCTACCCGGAGGTGGCGATCCCGGAGAGCCTGCGTACGACGTTCTCCTCGATGGGCCACGTCGCCGAGGACATGGCCCGGGTGGCGAGTGAGGTCATCCGCTCGCGCGACATCGAGCAGGCCCGCCACCTCGCCAAGACCGACGACGAGATGGACCGGCTGCACCGCAGCCTGTTCCTCGTGCTGCTGGACCGGCAGTGGGGGCACGGTGTCGAGGCGGCCATTGACATCGCGCTGCTCGGCCGCTACTTCGAGCGGTTCGCCGACCACGCTGTCTCGATCGGCGGCCGGGTCATCTATCTGGTCACGGGCGTCTACCCGCACGAGCACGACGACTGAGGGCGCTCGCGGGCGCGGCGGGGTGGGGCCGTCAGCGGCCCTGCGCCGCCACCGCCTTGATGGCGTCCGCGGCGGCGTCTGGATCGAGGTACTCCCCTCCGCGGAAGACCGGGCGCAGCTCGGCGTCGAGCTCGTAGACCAGAGGGATGCCGGTCGGGATGTTGAGCCCGGCGATCTCCTCGTCGGAGATCCCGTCGAGGTGCTTGACAAGGGCACGCAACGAGTTGCCATGGGCGACCAGCAGCGCGGTCTGCCCCCGGCGCAGCTGCGGTACCACGGCGTCGTACCAGTACGGCAGCATCCGCTTGACGACGTCCTCGAGGCACTCGGTCAGCGGCATGAGCTCGGGCGGCAGATCGGCGTAGCGCGGGTCGCCCACCTGCGACCATTCCCCGGCCGGCTCGATCGGCGGCGGCGGGGTGTCGTAGGAGCGGCGCCAGAGCATGAACTGCTCCTCGCCAAAGGCCTCGAGCGTCTGCTTCTTGTTCTTTCCCTGCAGGGCACCGTAGTGCCGTTCGTTGAGCCTCCAGTGCCGCTGCACCGGCAGCCACGACCAGCCGGCTGCACGCAGTGCCAGCTCGGCGGTGGCGATGGCGCGCAACAGCACCGAGGTGTGCACGACGTCGGGACGCAGGTCCCGCTCGGCGAGCAGATGCCCGCCGCGCTCGGCCTCCGCGCGGCCCTTGTCGCTGAGGTCGACGTCGACCCAACCGGTGAACTGGTTGAGCGCGTTCCACTCGCTCTCGCCGTGTCGGAGCAGGACCAACCGGTACGGCGCCTCAGCCATGGGGACCAGCCTAGAGCCGGCGCCCAGCCCCCTGCCGTACCGGGCCTTCCCGCGCCGTACTCCCCGTTCCCGCCTTCTGCAGGGCGCGGGATCGGGGTGTCGATCACGTTAACGTGATCAACTCGGAGGCCGCAGCTCCTGGAAGGCGGTGAGGTTGGCGGTGGACTCGCCGCGGTCGAGGCGCCAGCGCCACTCGGCGCGGATCGACTCGGCGAAGCCCAGGCGCAGCAGGGAGTCGAACGAGCCGTCGGAGAGCTCGAGCACGCTGCCGAGCAACTGGTCAACGTCGGGCACCGTGACCGCCGACAGGGGCACGCGGCCGACGAGGTAGATGTCTCCCACCCGGTCGAGGGCGAAGGCGACGCCGTAGGCCCGCGAGTTGTGCTCCAGCAGCCAGCGCCAGACCTGCTCGTGCGCCTCGTCCGGGCAGCGCACGACGAAGGCGCTGATCCGCAGGCTGTGCTCGCCGACGTCGAGCAGGCACTCGGTCTTGAGCTTGTGCTCGCCGGGCAGGGTGACGGCGAACGTCGACGGCGACGTCTGCTGCCAGTCGGTGCCGAGGCCGCTGAGCGCCTCGCTGACGGTCGCGACAGCTCTGGCCCGCTCGCTCATCCGGCCACCGCCGACGTGACCAGCCGCTCGGCCATGGCCGCCCGGTAGACGGCCTGCAAGCCCCGCGCCGTCGCATCCCAGCCGAAGCCCGCGGCGTGGTTGCGAGCGCGCCGGGCGAGACTCTCGCGGCGAACCGGGTCGGCGAGCAGGTCGCCGAGCACGCCGGCCCAGACCGCCGGATCGTTCCCGTCGACCAGGACGCCGGAGCGCCCGTCGGCGACGGCCGTCCGCAGCCCGCCGACCCCAGCCGCGACCACCGGGGTAGCGCAGGCCTGCGACTCCAGCGCAACTAGTCCGAACGACTCGCTGTGGGAGGGGACGACGGTGAGGTCGGCCGCCTGGTACCACCGGGCCAGCACGTCCTGCTCCACCGGCGGTGCGAAGCGCACCAGGTCGGCGACGCCGAGCTCGGTCGCTAGCCGCTCGAGGTGCTCGGTGTGCTCGTATCCAGAGCCGCTCGGGCCACCCACGACCGCGCCGACGAGCCGCGAGCGCAGCCCCGGGTCACCGCGGACGAGCTCGGCGACGCTGCGGATGAGCACGTCGGGGGCCTTGAGCGGCTGGATGCGCCCGGCGAAGAGCAGCAGGAGCGCGTCGGCAGGGATCTGCAGCGCCGCCCGCGCAAGCCGCTGGTCGCCGGGGGCGAAGCGGTCGAGGTCGACACCGGGGTGCACGACGTCCACCCGGTCGGGGTCGGCGCCGTAGCGGCCGACCAGGGCCTGCGCCTCGTCGTCGGTGTTGGCCACGAGCCGGTCGGCGGCGTCCACGACGTGCTGCTCGCCGATCACCCGGGTGAGCGGCTCCGCTGTGTCTCCCTCGACAAGGGCGGCGTTCTTCACCTTGGCCATGGTGTGCATGGAGTGCACCAGCGGGACGCGGCACAGCGCCCGGGCGAGCAAGGCTGCCTGTCCGGACAGCCAGTAGTGCGAGTGGACCAGGTCGTAGGACCCCGGCTCGCGCGCCGGCTCCGCACGCAGGAGCGCGGCGGTGAATGCACACAGCTGGCCGGGCAGCCGGTCCTTGGCCAGCGCTTCGAAGGGCCCGGCCGTGACGTGGCGCACCAGCACGCCGGGTGCGACCTCGACGAGCGGGGGCAGCTCGCTGGAGGTGGCGCGGGTGAAGACCTCGACCTCGGTGCCCAGCTGGGCCAGCCGGGCGGCGACTTCGGCGACGTAGACGTTCATGCCGCCGGCGTCGCCCGTGCCGGGCTGGTCCAGCGGTGACGTGTGGACGCTAAGCATCGCGACGCGTCGAGGGGTACCCAGCCGGCGGGCCGCCGTGCGCAGCGTCCGTACCGTCACCGGTCCTCCTCCGCCTCAGCTCCCGTGACCCGGCGGGTCAACCGCGCCGAATCCTCCCGCATTCCGGTCGCGGTCACACCTGAGGCGGGCCGCCCGTGCGCAACGGCAGGCGCCAGGTCAACCGCGACCTACCGGACGAAACCCGCTGATCAGGCGTCCGCGCAGGCCGTCGCCACCGACCGTGTCACGTTCGTGACCGTTTCGTTGCACCCGATCGGGGCGATGAGGCGGCATCCTGATCGTTCGGCCGCTACGGGCCGGCGGCGAGAAGGCGAGGAGGGAGGCTGCGATGAAGGCAGCCGGGCGCGTGAGCGCGGCGTTGGCCATTGCCGTCTGCGCCGGCGTGCTCGCCGGGGGAGCCACAGTGGGGGCGCAGCACTGGCTCGCCGGATCGCAGACCAGCGGCGAAGCGGAAACACCGCCGCGCGGAGCGAGCACCACGAGCGCGACCCCGCCGGCATCTCCGACAAGGCTCCCGAGACCCTCCGCGACGCCGACGCCGACGCCGACGCCGAGCCCGACCCCGAGCCCGACGACGGCGGCGTCCACGCGGCGCCCCGCAGCCACCCCGCCCGTGGTCCGGACGGCCTCCCCCACGGCCACGCCCTCCCCCGCACCCAAGGCCACGCGCAGCCCGACGCCCGCGCCGAGCCGAGCGCCCACCCCGAAACCGACCCCGGTCGCCGGTCCTGCGCTGCTGCGCTCCGGTGACACCGGCAACGAGGTCCGCGAGCTGCAGGCCCGGCTGGCGCAGATCGGCTGGTTCGACCACAGCCCGAGCGGCTACTACGGCCCGGTGACGACAGCCGCGGTCACCGGCTTCCAAGCCAAGCGACGGATCGCGGTCACCGGCTACGTCGACCGCATCACGCTCGACCGGCTGCTGGGCATGACGCGCGAGCCGACTGCCGCCGAACTGCGACCCAGCGAGCGCACCGAGCGCACCGAGTCGCGTGTGGCGGCAAAGCTCGACCCGCGCTGCCGCAGTGGCCACGTGCTGTGCATCGACAAGACGTCGAGCACGCTGCGCTTCGTCGTCGACGGCGCCGTGCGCACGACGCTGGCGGTCCGCTTCGGCGCCGAGTTCACCCCGACCCGCGAGGGCGTGTTCTCCGTCTATCGCAAGAAGGTCGACGTTGTCTCCACGCTCTACGGCTCGGCCATGCCCTTCTCGATGTTCTTCAGCGGCGGGCAGGCGGTGCACTACTCGGCCGACTTCGCCGCCCGGGGATACAACGGCGCCTCGCACGGCTGCATCAACGTCCGCGACTACGGCGGCATCCGGGCTCTCTACGGGCAGGTCCGAGTCGGCAACCGGGTCGTGGTCTACCGCTCGTGACCGGCTTCGCGCGCGGCCGTGGCGGGACGACGACCGGGCAGACGTCGCCCGCTTCCACGACCTGTGCCGCCGCGAGGAGGTCCCCCGCTGGCTCGGCGGCGGTTCCGGCGCGCCGTGCGCCGGCGAGGTCGAGGCGGTGCGACGGATCGCCGGTGGGCCGAGCTGGACGCGCCGCCGTACGGGCTGTGGGCGCTGGTCCCCGACCACAGGGGCGTCGCGGCGGGGACGGTGTTCCTGCTGCCAGTGCACGACCGAGGCCGCACCGAGCGCTACGACGGCAGGCGGATGGAGCTGTTCCTCGCTCAGGCGCCCGCCTGCAGCAGGCCGAGCAGGTACTCCCCGTACCCGCTCTTGAGCTGTTGCTCGGCCAGCGCCGCCAGCGCAGTGTCGTCGATCCAGCCGTTGCGCCAGGCGACCTCCTCAATGCAGCCGACCTTGAGGCCCTGCCGCTGCTCGAGGACGCGGACGTACTCCCCCGCCTGCATCAGCGTGTCGAACGTGCCGGTGTCGAGCCACGCCGTGCCACGCGGCAGCACGGACACCCGCAGCCGGCCCTGTTCGAGGTAGCTGCGGTTGACGTCGGTGATCTCGAGCTCGCCGCGTGCGCTCGGTCGGAGCCCCTTCGCCAAGGCGACGACGTCGTTGTCGTAGAAGTACAGGCCGGGTACGGCGTACGGGCTGCGCGGACGCGCCGGCTTTTCCTCCAGGGACAGCGCCCGCCCGTCGTCGGAGACCTCCACGACGCCGTACGCCCGTGCGTCGGAGACCCGGTAGGCGAACACCAGCGCGCCGTCGATGTCGGTGTGCCGGGCCAGCTGCGTGCCAAGCCCCGGACCGTGGAAGACGTTGTCGCCGAGGACGAGAGCCGCCTTGGCGTCCCCGACGAAGTCGGCTCCGATGACAAAGGCCTGCGCGAGTCCCTCGGGCCGCGGCTGCTCGGCGTAGCTGACCGACATGCCAAGCCACGAGCCGTCGCCGAGCAGCCGGGCGAAGCCTGCGGCCTCGTGCGGCGTGGTGATGACCAGCACGTCGCGGATGCCCGCGAGCATCAAAGTGGCCAGCGGGTAGTAGACCATCGGCTTGTCGTAGACGGGCACCAGCTGCTTGCTGACCGCTCGGGTGATCGGGTGCAGCCGGGTGCCGGAGCCGCCGGCGAGGAGGATCCCCTTCATCGGCAGCACCGTAGCCCCCCGGGATCGGCACTGTGGCATCGTTGCCGGGTGCGCATCCTCGTCACCGGCGGAGCCGGCTTCATCGGCTCGCACTACGTCCAGACCCTGCTCGGCCCCGGCTTCGGCAGCGGTCCGACCGCCGACGAGGTCGTCGTCCTCGACGCGCTCACCTATGCCGGAAACCTGGCCAATCTCGACCCGGTGCGCGAGGATCCCCGGCTGCGGTTCGTGCACGGGGACATCCGCGACGCCGTGCTCGTCGACCGGCTGATCGCCGACGCCGACGCGGTGGTGCACCTGGCCGCCGAATCTCACGTCGACCGCTCGATCATCGGCGCGACAGAGTTCGTGTCCACCAACGTGGTCGGCACGCAGGTGCTGCTCGACGCCGGGCTGCGCCATCAGGTGTTGCGCTTCGTGCACGTCTCGACCGACGAGGTCTACGGCTCGCTGGAGCGCGGCTCGTTCACCGAGCAGTCGCCGCTGTCCCCCAACTCGCCGTACAGCGCGAGCAAGGCGTCCTCGGACCTGCTGGCCCTGGCCTACGCGCGCACCCACGGCCTGCCCGTCTCGGTGACCCGCTGCTCGAACAACTACGGGCCGTACCAGTTCCCCGAGAAGGTGATCCCGCTCTTCGTCACCAACCTGCTCGACGGTCACCCAGTGCCGCTGTACGGCGACGGGCTCAACGTCCGCGACTGGCTGCACGTCGACGACCACTGCCGCGGCATCTCACTGGTTCTCGAACGGGGCCGACCCGGTGAGGTCTACAACATCGGCGGCGGCACGGAGCTGACCAACCGGCAGCTCACCGAGCGGTTGCTCGCGGCCTGCGGCGCCGACTGGTCCAGTGTCGAGCAGGTTCCCGACCGGCTCGGCCACGACCGGCGCTACTCCGTCGACATCACCAAGGCGCGCACGGAGCTGGGCTACGGCCCGCGGGTGCCGTTCGACGACGGCCTGGCCGCCACGGTGGAGTGGTACCGCACCTCGCGCGCATGGTGGGAGCCCTTGCGGGCGCGTGCCGCCCTGCCCGGGGGAGCTGCCTGAGATGGAGATCTTCCCGCTGGAGGTGGCGGACGCCTGGGTCGTGCGCCCCCCGGTGCACGCGGACGCGCGTGGTCGCCTGCACGAGTGGCTGCGCCAGGATGCCTTGCAGGCTGCCACCGGTCGACGGATCGCGGTGGAGCAGGCCAACTGCTCGGTCTCGGCGCGCGGCGTCGTCCGCGGCGTGCACTTCACCGACGTGCCTCCGGGCCAAGCCAAGTACGTCAGCTGCCTGGCCGGCACGGTGCTCGACGTGGTGGTCGACCTGAGGGTCGGCTCGCCGACGTACGGCAGGCACGCCGCGGTGCAGCTCGATGCCGAACGCCCCACTTCCCTGCTGATCAGCGAGGGGATCGGTCACGCGTTCTGCGCTCTGAGCGAGGTAGCGGTGGTCTCCTACCTGTGCTCCACCGCCTACGACCCGACGCGCGACCGCGCCATCGACCCGCTCGACCCGGTGCTCGGGCTGCCCTGGCCAGACGGCCTGCAGCCGATGCTGTCGCCAAAGGACGCCGCCGCCCCCACCCTGCTGGAGGCGGCCGACCTGGGGATCCTGCCGTCGTACGCGGCCTGCCGCGAGCTGCTGCAGGGATAGCACGGCGGGTCGGCCAGCGAGAAAGCCGGCTCACCAGCCGCCGTACGGTCCGGAGGAGCTGCTGCCGCCTCCGCGCACCTCGCGCAGCTTCACCCGCGTGTCGACGAGGTAGACGATGCCGGCAACCGTGCCGGCCAGGCTGAGGATGAAGGTCACACCGAAGGTGAAGATGCAGGCCAGGGCGACCGCCAGGATCGTCACCCAGACGGGCTTGGTAAGCCGGCCGACGACGGGGTAGGCATCCCTCGGCTGGCGCAGGGCGTCGACGAGTGCAACACCGACGACGGCCATCGCGCTGATCCAGAGCACCAGGGAGACGAGGCCCTGCGCGGAACCGATGAGGTTGGGCACACGTCCAGCGTACGGGGCCGGGAGCGTCGTCGTCGCGATGCACAAGGCCCCGGGCTGATGCCCGGGGCCCTCGTGCATCTGACCAGGTGGTGAGGTCAGTTGCCGACCTTCTCGGCCGCGGCCTCGGCAGCGGTGGTCGCCGCCTCCACCGTGTTTCTGGCGGACGTCGCGGCGCCCTTGGCCGCCGAGCCGGTGCGCGCTGCGTCCCTGACTGCTGACCGAGTGGCGGCGCTGGCCGACTTGCGGGTGCGCGACGCGCTCTTGCGGGCGGTCGTGCGCGCGGCCTTGGTCTTGCTCACCGTCGACTTGGCCTGCCGGGTGAAGTCCTCGGACGCCTGCTGGTGGCGGATGCGGGTCACGAGCCGCTCGCCGCGTGTGGCGAGCTCGTCGTAGGTCTCGACGGCGGCGTCGACCGTGGCAGCCACGCGGGCCTGGGCCTGCTCGGGCAGCTCGCGGACCTGGGTCCGCATCGTGTCGACGTCGAACTGCGGCCGCTCGACGCGGACGTCGCGCAGCTTGGCCACGATGGCGTCGCCGACACCGACGATGGCGTAGACGGAGGTGATGGGCGTGTACTTGACTGGTGCCTTGGTTGGCATGGTTACTCCTTCTGGGACGGGCTGGTGCGGGTCTGGGTCTTGACGGTCGTGCGGGACGTCCGGCTGGACGTCGTTGGCCGGGCGGCTGCGGTGCGCGGCCGGGTCCGGGGGGCATCGGGTCCGTGGGCGACAGGCGGCGCTGCCCGTGCCGTGGTCGGCGCTGCCGTGGTCGCCTCAGCGGTGGCCGCCTCGGCGATGGCATCGGCTGCGGACCGCTCGGCCTCGGCGAGGTTCTCCCGCCGGAACGAGGCGTAGATGTCGAGCAGCACGCGCTTCTGCCGCTCCGAGAGCACGGAGTCGGAGAGCACGGCGGCCTCGAGGGTCCGGTCGCTGCCGGGGTCCTCGAGCAGTCCGGCGCGGACGTACATCGCCTCGGCGGAGATCCGCAGCGCCTTGGCCAGCTGCTGCAGTACCTCGGCCGACGGTTTGCGCAGGCCGCGCTCGACCTGGCTGAGGTAGGGGTTGCTGACGCCGGTCTGCGCGGCCAGCTGACGCAGCGAGAGCTGGGCGCTGTGCCGCTGCTCACGCAGGTAGTCGCCCAGCGACCCAACCTTCAACGCTGCCATGGCTCTATTGTGCTAGCTAGAGCAAGCAGATGCAAGCTCGACGACGGTGATACCGGTCACCCGAGGCGTATCCCGGCGAGTCAGGCACTGGTAGCCGTGGCCGCGCTGCCCGTCGTCAGGTCGTACATCGTGATGCCGCCGACGGTCTGCACGCTGAAGTTGTCCTGCACCCAGGCGGCGATCTCCTGGGCCGAGCCGCTCGACCGGCCACCACCGGGGCCGACGTCCGCACCGCCGCTGCCGATGAACCAGTGGATCTGGCCAGCGGCGACGTAGGCCTCGAACTCCTCGAGCGAAGGGGAGGGGTCGCTGCCGTTGAAGCCGCCGATCGCCATGACCGGCTCCTCGCTGGCGAGCTGGTAGCCCGAGGCGTTCATCGAGCCGATGGCCGCTGCCGACCAGGTGTAGGAGCCGGCGTCCTGCCGGAGCGCCGCGACGACCTCCGATGACGGGGTGCTGCCCTGGAGGAGGCTGCCCGCGCCATTGGGCGCTGCCGTCCCCTGCCCAGGTCCACCACCCGGGCCACCCTGGCCGCCGAGGCCAGCCGGGCCGCGGAGCCCGCCGGGGACGCCGGCGCGCGAGGTCGTCACCGCCGGCCCGGCGAGCACGATGGCGCCGGACTTCGGCGTGGCGGCAGTGTCGAGTGCGTACGCCGCTGGGCCGGCCAGACCGCTCAGCAGGGCAGCGCCCACGACGGCGGCCACGAGACGTGACGGCAGCAGCGGCAGCACGAGCAGCGCCAGCGCCGCCGCCAGGCCCACGACCAGCACGGCGGCCGCCAGCCAGGGGAGGAACGCGGAGCTGCGATGAAGGAGCACGTACGACCACCCCGCGGTGACCGCCAGCGTCAACGCCAGCACGGTCGACGCCCAAGCCTCCGGACGGGTCCGCCAGAGCAGGACGGCGCCGATGCCGACCAGTGCGGCGACCGCCGGAGCAAGGGCGACGGTGTAGTACTGGTGGAAGATCCCCGCCATGAAGCTGAAGGTCAGCAGCGTCACGAGCAGCCAGCCGCCCCATACCCCGAGCGCCGCGCGGACGCGATCGGTGCGCGGAGCGCGCCGGACAGCCCATAGTCCGGCGACGAGCAGCAGCAACGCCGCGGGCAGCAGCCAGGCGATCTGGCCGCCGATGTCGGTGCCGAACATCCGCGTCCAGCCGGTCTCGCCCCAGCCGCTCCCCTGGCCGCCGCCTTGGCCGCCGCCGACGCTGCCGGCCTCGTTTCCGGTGAGCCGCCCGAGACCGTTGTAGCCGAGCACGAGCTCGAGGACGCTGTTGGTCTGGGAGCCGCCGATGTAGGGCCGCGACGACGCCGGCCACAGCTGCACCACCGCGATCCACCACCCCCCGCTGACGAGCAGGGCGACTCCGGACAGCACGAGCTGCCACAGCCGGAGGCGCACCGGCGCGGGCGCCGCCACGAGGTAGCCCAGTGCCAACGCGGGCACGATGAGCAGCGCCTGCAGCATCTTGGTCATGGAGCCGAGCCCGACGAGTGCCCCGGCGAGCACGATCCAGCGGGTCGACGCGTGCTCGACGGCGCGCAGAGTGGCGTACGCCGCCGCCACCAGCAGCAGCACGAGCAGCGCGTCGGGGTTGTTGAACCGGAACATCAGCACCGCGACCGGCGTGAGCGCCAGCACGGCGCCGGCGAGCATGGCCGCGCCGTGCCCGGCCACCCGGCGGACGCTGGCGTGCAGCAACCCCACCGCCCCGACGCCCATGACGGCCTGCGGAACGAGGATGCTCCAGCTGCTGAGCCCGAAGGCCCGCACCGACAGGGCCATGACCCACACCGACAGCGGCGTCTTGTCCACCGTGATCGAGTTGCCGGCATCGGAGGAGCCGAAGAACCACGCCTTCCAGCTGGCCGATCCTGCCTGGGCGGCGGCGGAGTAGAAGGAGTTGGCCCACCCGGACGCGCCCAGCCCCCACAGGTAGAGCAGCGCCGTCGCCGCCAGCAGGCCGAGCAGCGCGGGACGCGCCCAGGCCGGATCGCTCTCGGGGCCGCGCAACCAGAGCCGCCAGCGGTGTTCCCGCCGCCGGGGCGGCGCCGCCTCGAGCAGGTCAGGAGCCGGACGGGCCGGAGTCGTGGAGGGAGCTGTCGAGGTCGTCATGCACTCAGCGTCGGACCACCGGCTGTGCGCACTCGCGGCGATCGCTGTGGGGCCCCTGTGGGCGATCCGGCACCGTGAGCGGCAGGCGCACGGTCAGCTCGGTCCGACCGGGCCGGCTCTGCAGCCTCACGGTCCCGCCGTGAGCCTCGACGATGGCAGCGACGATCGCCAGCCCGAGCCCCGTGCTGCCGGCGGTGCGGGTACGCGCGGAGTCACCGCGGGTGAAGCGCTCGAACACTTCCGGCTGCAGGTCTGCAGGAACGCCGGGCCCGTCGTCCAGCACGCGCAGGACGGCGAGCGGCCCCTCCGCCGGCCCGTACCCGCGCTCGACGCTCACCGTGACCGAGGTGCCGGGCGGCGTGTGCATCCGCGCGTTGCCGAGCAGGTTGGCCACCACTTGGTGCAGCCGGGCAGCGTCGCCGCTCACGACGAGCTCCCCGTCCAGCGGGTCATGGGGCACCCGCAGGTCCCAGCGGTGGTCCGGCGCGACGGCGTGGGCGTCGCTCAGGGCGTCGACGACCAGGCCGACGAGATCGACCGGCCGGCGCTCCACCGGGCGGCCCGCATCGAGCCGGGCCAGCAGCAGGAGGTCCTCGACCAGACCGGTCATCCGCACCGCCTCCGCCTCGACGCGCGCCAGCGAGCGCGCGACGTCCGGAGGCAGCTCGGCCCGCTGGCGGCGGGCGAGCTCGGCGTAGCCGCGGATGACCGCGATCGGGCTGCGTAGCTCGTGGCTCGCGTCGGCAACGAAATGGCGTACGCGCATCTCGCTCGCCTGCCGGGCCGCGAGCGCGCCGGCGACGTGTTCGAGCATGTGGTTCAGCGCGGCGCCCACCTGGCCGACCTCGGTGCGCTGGTCGGTGTCCGCAGCAGGCACGCGCTCAGCGAGCACCACCTCGCCGCGATCGAGCGGCAGCTCGGCGACTCGCCGGGCGGTGCCGGCGACCCGGCGCAGCGGCCGCAGGCCGAGCCGTACGACGGCACCTCCGGCCAGCACCGCCGCGACCAGCGCCAGCGCGGTCACGGCGGCGATCACGGCGGCGAGCCGGTAGGTGGTGGCCTCGACGCCGGACAGCGGGAGGCCCGTGACGATGACGTCACCGTCGGGCGCACTCACGGCCACGAGCCGGTAGGACCCGAGCCCGGCACCCAGGTCGACCGTGCGGGGCTGGCCGTCGGCGGGGACCTGCGCGACCCGGGAGTCGGCCGCCGAGGACAGGGAGCGCGCCTCACCGGTGCTGCCGAGGACGCCGGACTGCATCATCCCCTCCGCGATCCGGGCCGCGAGCGTGCCCTCGGCCTGGCCGGGCGCGAACAGGAACGCCGGGTGGCCGTTGTCGTCGGGTTCTCCGAGGCCGCCACCTGGCCCCTCCGCGTTGGTGCGCGACCGGCCCTCGGCGGAGGTCAGGGCCATGTCGAGGCGCCCCAGCAGGAAGCGGTCGAGCGCGAGGACGCTCACCACGCCGACGAGCAGGCTCGCCGCCGCGAGCAGCGCGACCAGCCCCACGAGGAGTCGCGTACGCAGCGTCCACGTCGAGGGCCGGCGCCAGGAGCCGGTCACCGCTCAGCCGGCCGGCTTGAGCACGTACCCGGCACCGCGCATCGTGTGGATCATCGGCTGGTGGCCGACGTCGATCTTCTTGCGCAGGTAGGAGACGTAGAGCTCGACGACGTTGGCCTGGCCCCCGAAGTCGTAGTTCCACACCCGGTCGAGGATCTGCGCCTTACTCAGGACCCGGCGGGGGTTGCGCATGAGGTAGCGCAGCAGCTCGAACTCGGTCGCGGTAAGGCTTACCTCGTCGCCCCCACGCCAGACCTCTCGGGAGTCCTCGTCGAGCACGAGGTCGCCGACCACGAGCTGTGCGCCGTCGCGCGCGGCCGCCATGCTGGTCCGCCGCATGAGGCCGCGCAGCCGGGCGACGACCTCCTCCAGGCTGAACGGCTTGGTGACGTAGTCGTCGCCGCCGGCGGTCAGCCCCGCAACGCGGTCCTCGACGGCGTCGCGCGCGGTGAGGAACAGGACGGGTACGCCGGAGTCCTCGGCCCGCAGGCGACGCAGCACCTCCAGCCCGTCCATGTCGGGCAGCATCATGTCGAGCACGACCGCGTCGGGCCGAAGATCGCGGGCGGCGCGCACGGCGGCGCTGCCGTCGCCGGCGGCGCGCACCTCCCACCCCTCGTAGCGCAGCGCCATCGACAGCAGGTCGGTGAGGTTGGGCTCGTCGTCGACCACGAGCAAACGCACCGGCGAGCCGTCCAGCCGGCGCAGCTCGGGTGCGGCGACCGTGCTCGGCAGCCCCTTCGTCGTCATGGCAGCCAGCGTCCGTGCCTCGGCTGTGAGGTCCCCGAGGTCTTCCTGTGAGGTTCCTGTGCGTTTCTCACGGCTGTTGCCCAGGCTGGCCACAGCGTCGGCACAGGTCCGGCACGGATGGTGCGGTCCGCGAGCGCGCCACCGAGCGCGTCTGCAGGAGGAGGCACCATCAGCATGCACGACCCTGTCGACGAGACCGACCCACGCTTGTCGGACGTCCCAACCGGCGCACCGGGAGCGCCCGACGGCGCGGGCGGCACGGCCGGACAGCCGCGGTGGTCGCGCCGGCGGACCGTTGTGGCGGCGGCCGCGGCTGCCGCGGTGCTGACGACCGGTGCCGTCGCCGTCGCCGCCGCAGCCCAGCGGGACGGCACGGGACGGACGACCGTGCCCGGCGGCCAGGCACCCGGCGGCCAGGCACCCTGGGGCCAGGCACCCGGCGGCCAGGGCACGCCAGGCCAACAGAGCCTGCCCGGGCCGCCTCCCGGAACCTTCGGCGGGCACGAGGACCACGACCTGGACAGCGGCCGGGACCGGGACCAGCAGCCCGATCTGCAGGCACCCGACGATGGTGCCACCGGCCAGGGTCCAGGCCTCTCGACGACCTGATCGCGGCTCACAGGCACCCCACAGCCGTGCCGTACGCGCGCGACAGCGCGCCAGCCGAGCCTTCGGTCATGACGACTCTCGCCGATCTCCCCGCCATCGCCTCCGGACCGCTGGTCCCGACGCAGCAGAGCCCGCGCACCAGCCCCGTGCTCGACGTCGTGGTCCCCGTCTACGACGAGGAGACCGATCTGGAGCCCTGCGTCCGGCGCCTGTACGCCTACCTGGCCGCTGCCGTGCCGTTCTCCGCCCGGATCACCATCGCCGACAACGCCAGCACCGACCGCACGCCCGAGATCGCCGCCCGACTGGCCGAGGAGCTCGACGGCGTCGAAGTCCGGCGGCTCGACGAGAAGGGGCGCGGGCGCGCAATCGCGGCGGCCTGGTCCGCGTCGGAGGCGGCGGTGCTCGCGTACCTCGACGTCGACCTGTCGACCGACCTCGCGGCACTGCTCCCGCTGGTGGCGCCGCTGGTATCGGGCCACTCCGACATCGCCATCGGCACCCGGCTGGCTCGGGGCTCCAGGGTGGTCCGGGGCCGCCGGCGCGAGACGCTCTCACGCGGCTACAACGCTCTGCTGCGCGGCGCACTGGGGGCGACCTTCTCCGACGCCCAGTGCGGCTTCAAGGCGCTCCGCCGCGACGTGGCGCGACGCCTGCTGCCGCTCGTGCAGGACACCGGCTGGTTCTTCGACACCGAGCTGCTGGTACTCGCGCAGCGCTGCGGCCTGCGGATCCACGAGGTGCCGGTCGACTGGGTGGACGACCCGGACAGCAGGGTGGCCATCGCGACGACAGTGCTGACCGATCTGCGGGGCGTCGCCCGCGTGGGATGGGCGCTGACCACCGGCCGGATCCCGCTGAAGGAGATCCGAGCCCAGATCGGGCGGACCCCGCTGGAGCCCGGGCCACCCGGCGTACCCGCTGGCCTGAGCCGTCAGCTGATGCGCTTCGCCGCCGTCGGCGCGGCCAGCACCCTCGGCTACCTCGTCGTCTTCTCGCTGGCGCGGCCGGCGCTCGGGGCTCAGCCGGCCAACGCCGCGGCCCTCCTGCTCACCGCGGTCGGCAACACGGCGGCCAACCGGCGGGTCACCTTCGGGATCCGCGGGCTGCGCGGTGGGCTGCGGCACCAGTGGCAGGGGTTGGTCGTCCTTCTGCTCGCCCTCGGACTCACCGCCGGAGCGCTGGCGCTACTCGCCGCCACGGTGGCGCACCCGGCACGGTGGCTGGAGCTCGCTGTGCTGGTGATCGCCAACCTGGCCGCGGCGCTGCTCAGGTTCCTGCTGTTGCGGCACTGGATCTTCCGGCCGCCGCCGGCTACCAGAGCGTGCGAACCCCCGGCATGTCGCTGAACGCCGGGTCCCGGGACAGCAAGGTCAGCGACTCGACCATCGCCTGCGCGGCGAGCATGCGGTCGAACGGGTCGCGGTGCTCCCAGTCCAGGCTCCCCGCGAGCAGCGCATGCTCGTCGCTGATGGGCAGCGGCTCGGCGCCCAGCCGGCGGAGGTGTCCGGCGTAGCCGGCCACGACCGCGTCGGCGTGCGGGAGCCGGCCGAGCCGCCGCTTCGTCGCGATCTCCCACGCGCTCGCGGCCGACGTGAAGAGGGTCTGGTCGGCGTCGGTGATCACGGCAGCGGCCCGGTCACCGAGGGAGGCCGGGTCGGTCAGGGCCCACAGCAGGGTGTGCGTGTCGAGGAGGTACCTCACCGGCCGCCCTCCCACCCGACGACCATGTCCTCGGGCAGCTCGGCGTAGAAGCTGTCAGGCACGCGGTAGGCCACGAAGCCCAGCTCACGGTCCCCCCGCGAGGGCACGGGCACCAGCCGGGCGACGTCCTTGTCGCCGCGCGCGATCACGACCTCCTCGCCGGCCTCGACCGCTGCCAGCAGAGCGGACAGGTGGGTCTTGGCGTACTGCACCTTCACCCTGGTCACCCGTTGCAGACTAGGTTGGTCGACTTGCTTGGTCAACTGGCCTTCAGGCCGGCGAGCGGGCGCGCCGGCTGCCCCTCGGAGAGCTGCAGGCCGGTCATCGGCAGCAGCTCGCGCAGCTGCTCGACGGTCCGCGCGCTGGCGATCGGGGCGACGACGGTCGGTTGTGCGGCGAGCCACGCCAGCGCGACCGCGGCCGGCGACGCACCGGTCTCGGTGGACACTGCGTCCAGCACCGCCAGCACCCGTCGCCCTCTGTCGGAGCCGAGGTAGGCACGGGCCCGCGGCGACCGCGCGCTGTCCACCTCCTGACCCGGGCGGTATTTGCCGGTGAGGAAGCCCGAGGCCAGGCCGTAGTAGGGCACGCTGCCCAGCCCGTGCTCCGCGACGACATCGCGGGCGCCTTGCTCGTACTCCTCCCGCTCGACCAGGTTGTAGTGCTGTTGAAGGGCGACGTACGCGGCGAAGCCCGAGCGCTCGGCGACGGCGAGCGCCTCGGCGAGTCGCTCCGCGGAGTAGTTCGACGCCGCTACGTACCTGACCTTGCCCTCCGCACCAGGGCGTCGAAGGCGCCGAGAGTCTCCTCGAGCGGCACGCTCTCGTCGTCGGCGTGGGCGTAGTAGAGGTCGATGTGGTCAGTCTGCAGGCGGCGAAGCGACCCCTCCACGCCGCGCCGGATCGTGGCGTCGACCAGCCCCCGCGCATCCGGCTCCTTGCCGACCTTGGTGGCGAGGACGACCCGGTCCCGGTTGCCGCGCACCGACAGCCAGCGACCGATGATCGTCTCGGACTCCCCGCCGTCCGTGCCCAGCGCCGAGGCCATGTAGGAGTCGGAGGTGTCGAGGAAGTTGCCGCCGGCGTCCGCGTACGCGTCCAACACGGCCACCGACGCCGACTCGTCGGCCGTCCAGCCGAAGACGTTGCCGCCCAGGCAGAGCGGGAAGATGTCGAGGTCCGTGGCGGGGATGCGCGGCATCCTCTTGGCGTTCCCCCGCGGCGACCGCCCGGAACGCCGGCCGGCGGACGAGCCTCGCACCAGCGCACATCGCGGGTAGCCTGCCTGCACCGGCGACGCCTGCTCGCCGACTGCGCTGCGGAGGACGCCATGGGCGAGACGTTGCTGGACACCCGTCCGGTCGAGGTGGGTCAGTCCGCCCCGCCAGCAGTGCCGACGGCGCCGGCGCCAGCTCCCATCATCCTTCCACCGCCGCGCCGAGGCCGCTCGGGTGCCTGGCTCGTCGTCGCCGGAGCCGTCGCGGCGGTGCTGGGCTCGATGCTCTGGGGTCGGCTGGACCTGTGGCCGAGCCTGCCCAACCCGTTCGGCCAGACGACCGTCGACCGCAGCGCGCCCCCGCTCATGCTGGCGCTGAACGAGCTGAGCGACTACCACGCCGCCACCGGCAGCATGCAGGTCCTCGTCGACCTCGAACGGGACACCGCATGGGTGCCGTCGTTCATCAGCGGGGAGCACACCACCTTCTTCGCGGTGGGCCACGTCGACGCGACCGTCGACTTCTCCGCCCTCGGCAGCGACCGAGTGGTGCTCTCTGGCGACGGCCGCGCCGCGACGATCTCGCTCCCCGCACCTGAGCTGGGCCAGGTGGTGCTCGACACCGGAGCCAGCCGGGTGCTCAGCCGCGACCGGGGCGTCCTCGACCGGGTCGGTGACGCCTTCGGCGACGACGCGGACGCCCAGCGCGAGCTCTTCCGCGCCGCGCAGGCCAAGCTGGCCGACGCGGCCCCGCGCAGCGACCTCGTCGAGCGGGCAGAGTCCAACACCCGAGACATGCTGACAACGCTGGCCCACTCCCTCGGCATCACCGACGTGACCGTCAACTTCGGCTCCTGAGGCTGTCAGCGGGTATCCACTCGCAAAGGCGGTCGACGGGCCTACGGCGCTCCGATCCGGGCATAGACTGGGCATGCGATACGTGGAGCTGCGCCGGCACACCGACAACGACGGCGACGTACTGAGCCCCGACGGCGTCGCGGCGGCCGAGGAGATCGGGCGGGCCGGTGTGCACCCGCCGTACGCCGCGTTCGTCTCGACCGGAGCAGGGCGCGCGACCCAGCTGGTCGAGATCCTGCGGCGAGCCGCCGGGCAGGACGACGTGGGCGTCACCGAGGTCCCCGGGCTGCGGTCTTCGGTGGAGGACCGCTGGCGAGAGGCAGCGAGGGCGGCCGGGAAGGGCGCCGACCTCGAGGCGATGCGCAAGGTCGACCCGGACCTGGTCGACCACGAGACGCGGCTGCTCGGCAGGGCGCTGGCCCAGGTCGTCGACGGGCTGCCCGACGGCGGCCGTGCCCTCGTCGTCGGCCACAGCCCCACCAACGAGGCCGCCGTGCTCGGCCTCACCGGCCACCTCGTCCCGCCGCTGCACAAGGGCGAGGGCGTGCTCCTTGTCGCCGACGATGGATCGTTCCGGGTCGAGCCGCTGCACTAGCGCCACCGGACCGGAGAGGGCGCTCAGAACAGGGGCCGCAGCTCCCCGACCGTTCGGCCGCCCCCGAGCAGCGGACATCGCCCGATCGCGTCGACGATCGGGTCGTCGACGCCGAGCCGGCGCAGGGCGGCGGACATGACGACCGGACGGACGCGCGAGTGACCGTCATCGACCTTGAGCGCTACCGCGCGCCCGTCGGCGAGAGCCACGGCGTACACGCACTCCGCGCCTGCCTTGCCGAGCAGGCCGGGTACGGCGGCCATCAGCCGCGCCTCGTCCCGGGCACTGCCGCTGGTCCACGTCGGGTGGGCGCGGATCGCATCGGCGACCCGGCGCTCCGGCGTACCGCTCGCGGCCTGCACGAGGCGGGAGAAGGCGCGGGCGAGACCGCGGAGGCTGAACGCGAACAGCGGCGCACCGCAGCCGTCGACCCCGGTGTGGGCGAGCGGTTCACCGGCGAGGTCGCCGACGGTGCGCCCGATCGCCTGCTGCAGCGGGTGCGTCGGCTCGCGGTAGTCGTCGATGGGCCAGCCGTTGGCGGCGCAGGTGGCCAGCATGGCGGCGTGCTTGCCCGAACAGTTCATGTGCAGCCGGGTCGGCGACCCGCCGGCGCGGACGTAGTCGAGCTTCACCGCCTCCTCGACCGGCCAGTCCTCGGGGGTCTGCAGCGCCGTGACGGGGAGGTCGGCCGCGGCCAGGATGCGCTCGGCGCCGGCGACGTGGAACGGCTCGCCGGAGTGGCTGGCCGCGGCCAGCGCGAGCAGCTCGCCGTCGAGGTCGAGCCCCTCGTACAGCATCGCGACGGCTTGCAGAGGCTTGTTGGACGAGCGGGGGTACATCGGGCCCCCCGGATCCCCGAGCGCCCACTCCACCGCACCGTCCGGCGCGACCGCGACGACCGACCCGCGGTGACGGCCCTCGACGAAGCCCGACCGGACGACCTCGACGAGCTCCGCGGACGCCACGGCCCGCGACCCTACCGACGCCGGCGACCTACCGACGCCGGCGACCCACCGACGCCCACCCGGCGATCCCGCGCCGCCCCGCTCCTGGCCGCCCCGCCCTCGCCGCCCCCGCTCCTGGCCGCCCCCGTCCTCCGTACGCATTTGAGGTCAAAGAGGCTGGTGAGTCACCAGTGACGCCTCAGTGGCCCCGGAGGTCTCTCTGACCTCAAATGTGTGTGAGAGGGCTGGGCGGTCACGGCGGTGCGGGCGGTCACGGTGGTGCAGGGGGATGACGGCGGTGAGGGGGTGGTGGCCGGCGGGCGCGGGGATCAGCCGACCGGGCGGCGGCCCTTCACGCCCAGCAGTTCCCGGGCCGCGTCGGCGGTCATCGGCGGGCGCTGGGCCAGCGTGGCGAGGGCGGCCGCCCGCTCCACGAGCTCGGCGTTGTCATGGACGGCGCGGCCGCGGGCGAAGGTGACCGTGTCCTCCATGCCGACCCGCAGGTGCCCGCCGGCGCTCAGCGCGGCCAGCGCCACCGGGAGAGTCGTGCGGCCGATGCCCGTTGCGCTCCAGCTGGTCACCGCGGCCGGCATCGCCTGGACGGCGGCGACCAGGGCCGCTGCCGTGCCGGGCATCCCGCCGGGCACGCCCATGACGAGGTCGGCGTGCACCGCGCCGCCGTACGGCAGCCCCTCCTGGTCGAGCAGCCGGTTCAGCGCGGCGACGTGGCCGAGGTCGAACAGCTCGAACTCAGGCACCACCTCGCGCTCCCGAGCGAGCCGGTAGAGCTCGACGACGAACGGCCACGGGTTGAGGAACACGTCGTCGCCGAAGTTGACCGTGCCCATGGTCAGCGAGCAGGAGTCCGGCTCGGCGTCGAGGACGCGCAGGCGGGCGGCGTACGGGTCGTGGACGCTGCCGCCGGTCGAGAGCTGGACGACCAGCCCGGTCTGCGCGCGCAGCGCGAGCACCGCGTCGCGGAGCCGGGCCGGGTCGAGCGAGGGCCGGTGCTCGGCGTCGCGGACGTGCACGTGGACCAGCGCGGCGCCGGCTGCTTCGCACGCCTTGGCCGTGGCCACGAGCTCGTCGAGTGTCGTCGGGAGGTGGGGAAGGTCCTGCTTGGTCGACTCGGCCCCCGTGGGCGCGACCGTGATGAGCGTCGTGGCCGGCACGGCCGGGAGTCTCGCACAGCCGCCGGCGCCGGCTGGCACCATCGGCAGTCGTGCGGGCGCTGCTGCAGCTGGTCAGCTCGGCGCGGGTGCTCGTCGACGGCCAGGTGGTCGGCGCGATCTCGGGCCCTGGGCTCGTCGTGCTGCTCGGGGTGACGCACGCCGACACCGACGAGGTCGCGGCGCGGATCGCCCGCAAGACCTGGCAGCTGCGCATCCTCGACGGCGAGCGTTCCTGCTCCGACGTCGGGGCGCCGCTGCTGGTGGTCAGCCAGTTCACCCTCTACGCCGACACCCGCAAGGGCCGCCGGCCCTCGTGGTCGGCCGCCGCGCCCGGTCCAGTGGCCGAGCCGCTGGTGATGGCGTACGTCGGCGCTCTGCGCGCCCTCGGGGCAACCGTGTCCACCGGCGTCTTCGGCGCCCACATGGCCGTCGAGCTCGTCAACGACGGCCCGGTCACCCTGCTGCTGGAGGTCTGAACCCTCAGGCGAGTCGCGGGCGCACGTGCAGGCCGACGTCGGGGTCGACGAGGACCTCCGGCGCGGCGGCGACGCCGCCGGCGAGCAGCTGGGCATCGACGGGCGTGGCGCGCCTGACCAGCGCCAGCGCGATCGGGCCCAGCTCGTGATGGCGCGCGGCGCTGCCGACGAAGCCGACCGGGCGAGCGTCCATGGCCGTCACGGCATCGTCGTGGCGGGGCAGCCGATCGACCGAGCCGTCGAGGTGGAGCAGCACGAGCCGTCGCGGGGGGCGGCCGAGCGTGTGCACACGCGCGACGGTCTCCTGACCTCGGTAGCAGCCCTTGTCGAGGTGGACAGCGCCCGGGATCCAGCCCACCTCGTGGGGAAGCGTGCGGGCGTCGGTGTCCAGGCCGAGGCGCGGTCGTCCGGCGGCGATCCGCAGCGCCTCGTACGCCCATATCCCGGCCACTGCGGCGTCGGCCGGGACCCCCGCTGCCAGCTCCGACCGCGGCACCAACCGCTCCCCGTCCGGCTCGGACCACGACACCGCCCACTCCGCGGTGACGTCGGCGACCTCGACGCGCAGCATGAAGCGCATCGAGTCCAGGAAGCCCGCCAACGCCGCGGCGGTGCCCGGCTCGACGACCAGCCAGGCGTGCTCGCCGTCGTCCTGCACGCGCAGGTGGTGCTCGACATGGCCGTGCGGGCTGAGCAGCAGCGCCTCCGTGCGCCCGCCCGGTGGCAGGTCGGCAAGGTGCTGCGAGGTCAGGGAGTGCAGCCACGACAACCGGTCCGGGCCGCTGACCCGGACGACGCCGAGGTGCGACAGGTCGACCTCGGCCTCCCCGGCAGCCAGCTTCCGCTGCTCGCGGAAGGGATCGCCGTAGTGCGCGGCCACCCCCGCGTCGGGCGGGTCGGCGGCGACTGCGCCGGGCCGGGCGAGCAGGGGACTGGGGGCCTGCGAGACGGTGTCCACGACCGTTGTCAACGCGGTTCTGCCGCGGCGCACTCCCGGCAGCGCCCGCTGACCGCGAGGTGGGCGAGGTCGACGACGAAGCCGTGCTGCGCGGCGGCGTCCGCGACGAGGTCGCGGGCCACCCCCGGCGCGGCCTCGAGCACCGCGCCGCAGCTGCCGCACACGAGGTGCACGTGCTGGGGGGCGTCGGTCGAGTGGTACGTGGGTGCGCCGTGGTCGAGATGGGCGTGGGACACCAGGCCGAGCGCCTGCAGCAGGTCGAGCGTGCGGTAGACGGTGGAGAGGTTGACGCCGCTGGACGTGCGGCGTACGTGGGCCAGCACGTCCTCGGGGGTGGCGTGGCCGAGCTCCTGGACCGCGTCGAGCACCAGCTCGCGCTGCGGGGTGAGCCGGTACCCACGCTCGCGCAGCCGCGCCCGCCAGTCGTTGCCCGCCGTCACGGCCGCGCCGTCATCCCTCGCGTGTCTCGAGGGCCCCGGCGACCCGCCGCAGCTCCGCGGACAGGTGCGGCTGCTGCTCGAGTCCCATCGCCGCCATCTCGAACACCCAGAGCAGGTTGCCGTTGACGTAGCCGTACATCCGCTGGCCGCTGCGGTAGTCCTTGGCGGTCTCGGTGCGCAGCACGCCGCGGGTGGACAGCTCGAGCTTGACCGGCTGGACCCGGCCGAGGTAGATCTCGACGAAACCGGTGGGGTGGGTCAGCAGCACCTCGACGGTGCCGTCTGCCTGCGGGCGCCAGAACCCGGTCTCGCGGGCGAGCGGACGCCCGGGCGCGCCGTCCTCGATGAGCCAGCTGCGACTCGCGTACGTGAGGAAGGGCTTGCCCGGCAGGTAGCCGAACCTCAGCTCCTGGCCGAACTGGAACGCCTCGATGGTGGGGTAGTCGCCGACACCGACGCCCTCCCAGCGGCCCAGCATCCACGCCAGCGGCGCGACCGCCTGCGGGAGGTCGTCGGGCAGCTCGATCACTCAGGCCTGGCCCTTGAACAGCTTGTAGACCACCAGCACGGCGAACCAGCCGATGACCAGTGCCACGACGACGAGCAGGCCGGTGTAGAAGACCTCGAGCACGTCTGGAGTCTATGCCGCTCGGTCGCAGCGTGATCTCCGCCACGTCCGGAGCTACTCAGCGTGGCGAGCCGGTCGGGACGACGCCCCCGCACTCACCTGTCGTCGAGACCGAACCGGCGGTGCAGCTCGGCGAGTGGGCGCGGCGCCCACCAGTTCCACGCTCCGGCGAGCCGCATGAAGGCTGGGACGAGCAGCCCACGTACGACGGTCGCGTCGAGCAGGATCGCGAACGCCACCCCGAACCCGAGCTGCTTGATGTTGGTGACGCCGCTGGTCACGAACGAGGCGAACACCACCGCGAGCAGGACCGCGGCCGCGGTGATGATCCGCCCGGACCGTTGCAGACCGAGGGCCACCGCCTCGGTGGTGTCCCGTCCCGCGTCGTGCTCCCCCTTGATCCGGGACAGCAGGAACACCTCGTAGTCCATCGACAGCGCGAAGGCAACCACGGCGACGAGCACCGCCATCGAGGTGTCGATGCTGCCGGTCAGGGTGAAGTCACCGACCAGCCAGCGCAGGTGGCCCTCCTGGAAAACCCACACGAGCACGCCCAGGGTGGCGCCGAGGCTGAGCACGTTCAGTGCGACGGCCTTGAGCGGGAGCACGACGCTGCCGGTGTAGAGGAACAGTACGACCAGCGTCGCCAGCGCCACCCACACCAGGGCCCACGCCCCGTGTCCGCCGATCGCGGCCTGCGAGTCGGCGTACGCGGCGGCCACGCCACCGACCATCGGGTCGGGGCTGGGGGCCGGCACCGCACGCACCGCGTCCACCAGCGCCTGTCCCTGCGCCGTGGTGGGGGCCACGTCGGCGATCACGCTCACCCGGGCATCCGGACCAGCCGTGAAGCCCCGCAGCTGCGGGTTCTCACCGACCATGGCGCCATGCGCGGCCACCTCCACCGGCCCGACGACCCGGGTCACCCCGGGCAGCCGAGACAGCTGCGCGGCGTACGCCGACACGGCGGCGTCCTTGCCCGCGGCGCCGGGGAGCACGACCTCGACCGGGGTGGCTTCCTGGCCGGGGAACCGCTCGGCGAGCACGGCAGATGCGCGGGCGGCCGGGTCGTCGGCCGGCAGAGCGCGGGCGTCGACCTGACCGAACGTCACCGACAGCGCAGGTGCGGCGAGCACGGCAAGCAGCACCACGACGCCGACGAGCACCGGCCACGGACGGCGCATGACGAACCGGGCGATCCGCGCCCAGGCGCCCTGCTCGCGCGGGGCGAGGTCGCCGCGGCGGACCCGGAACCGGTCCACCCGCGGCCCGAGCACGGCGAGCAGGGCGGGCAGGGCGGTGGTCGCGGTGAGCACGGCGAGCAGCGTGACGGCGATCCCGGCGTAGCCGAAGGAGCGCAGGAAGTACTGAGGGAAGAACAGCAGGGATCCGAGCACGACCGCGACGGTGACCCCGGAGACCGCCACCGTGCGTCCGGCGGTGGCCACGGTGCGCACCACGGCCTCGTCGCTGGTGTACCCGGCCCTGCGTTCCTCCCGGAACCGGTTGACCACCAGCAAGGCGTAGTCGATGCCCAGACCCAGCCCGAGCCCGGTGATCAGGTTCAGCGCGAACACCGACACGTCGGTGAGCAGGGTCACCATCCAGACCGCGAGGAAGCTGCCGAGGATCGCCCCGGCGGCGACGCTGAACGGCAGCCCCGCGGAGACCAGGCTGCCGAACACGACCAGCAGCAGGACTACGGTCACCGGGATCGCGATGGACTCGGCGCGGGCCAGGTCGGCGGTGATGGTCTCGGTGATCGAGTCCCCGACCGCCGCGGCCCCGCCCACCTGGACCACGAGACCGCCACGGTCGCCGCCGAGGTCGGCGGTCACGGTGCGGGCCAGCTCGGCCTGCTGCTCGTCGGTGGTGCCGGCGGCGTAGGCGAGGACCTGTCCGGTGCGGCCGTCGCCGCTGCGCAGCGCGTCGGGGCGGCCCGAGGTCCAGTAGGACGCGACGGAGCTGACGCCCGGCTCGGCGGCGAGGCGGTCCACGATCGCCTGTGCCGCAGCGGCCGCGGCCGGGTCGTCGACGCCCGTACGCGTGCCCACGGCCAGGACCAGCACCGGCTCCGCGACCCCGAACCGCTCGTGCAGTGCCGTCGCGGCCCGGGCCGACTCGCTGCCCGGGTCGTCGAAGCCGGCGGTCCCCAGGGCGCCGAAGACCCGGCTCCCGAGAACCGCGGACAGGACCAGCCCGAGCCCGAACAGGCCGAGGACGAGCCGGCGGTGCCGGACGACGAGTCGGCCCAGCGCGGCGAACGGGCCGCGCGGGGAGGGCGGCAGGGAGGACCGGGCCGGCTCGTCGGTCGCGATCTGAACGGTGTTCACACGAACAGCCTGACGCGAGATCTGAACGTTGTCAAGATGTCGGACTACACTGGCCGGGTGAACCCGTCCACCGAGACCACGCCGGTGAGCCGGACGGCGTACCACCACGGCGATCTCAAGGAGGCCCTGCTGAGCGAGGCGATGGCCCAGCTGCGCGCCCACGGTGCCGATGGGGTCTCGTTGCGCCAGGTGGCCCAGGCGGTCGGGGTCTCGCCGAGCGCGGCGTACGCACACTTCCCCGACAAGTCAGCGCTGATGGCGGCGGTGGGCATGCGGGGAATGCGTGTCCTCGACGAGCGGATGGTCCGTGCGGCCGCTCCCGTCGGCCAGGACGACGACGCCGCCTCGGTCGCCAGGTTCCTGGCCACCGGTACGGCCTACGTCCGCTTCGCGCTCGAGGAGCCGCACCTGTTCCGGCACGTGTTCGGGCCGGCCTGTGCCCTGCTCGGGGCCGCCGACGTCGAGGCTGCGGAGTCCGGAGCGGGGGCGTACCAGGTGCTCTGCGAGCGGCTGGACGACCTCGAGCAGCGTGGACTGCTGCGGCCGGGGGTGCGGGAGGGGCTCGACCTGGTGGCCTGGACGATGGTGCACGGCTATGCCTCCCTGGTCCTCGACGGGCTGCTGCCGACCGACGCCGGACCGTTGCTCCTCGACGCGCTGGGGCGGCTGGCGCTGGGCGAGTCGGCGCAGCGGTTGCTGTCCGGATGAGCGGTCGGGAGCCTGGCGCCCGCACCGGTGCGGCCGGCCGGCGAGGAGAGGGGCGGCTGTGGCGCGCGCGGTGGTGACCGGCGGTGCGGGTTTCCTCGGTTCGCACCTGTGCGCCCGTTTGTTGGACGAGGGCTACCAGGTGTTGTGCCTGGACAACTTCCTCACCGGTTCGCCGGCCAACGTCGAGCACCTGCT
>JBBRVP010000022.1:0-49022 GCA_038246785.1 Jiangellales bacterium | reverse complement strand
TTGGCGGCGCCGGCGGCTGCCTCGTGCTCGGCGACGAGCGGCGAGACGGGGGCCACAGCGGCGCTGCCCTGCTCGGCCTCGCCCTGGTAACGCAGGCCCCAGGCCGCCAACCCGGCGGCGGCGTCGGACTTGGCGGCGCCGACGGCTGCCTCGTGCTCGGCGACGAGCGGCGAGACGGGGGCTGCTGGTGCCGGAGCTTGCAGCACGACTCTGTGGGGCGCCACTGGGTGCGTCGTCGGCCAGGTGACGAACACGGCCGCGCCGACGGCGATCGTGACGGCCGCGGCAGCCCCCCCGACCGCGACGAGGCGGGGGTGCGCGCGGATGCCGCGTGGTGCGGCGGTCGTCCTGATGGTTTCGGTACCGGACATGGCGCGACTCCTGGGCTTTGTTGGCCCCCCCGTGGGAGCCGGCGGTGCTGGACGCCTGGAGGAGGGGGCTCCGCGGCGGCGGATACGGTTTCGGCCCCACCGCCCCGCTGCGTGTCCGCCTGCACACGATCTGCGGAGGGTGGGGATCATGGGCCGCCCATGGGAGGCGAGGCGGTATGTGAGGGACGCCGCAGGGTGAAGCGCGTCACGACGCCGTCTCGGGCCGACCGGACGTGCCTACGCTCGCGGCAGGCCGGCCACCGAGGACGACGGCACCGAGGAGGACGCGTGCAGCAGCCCGAGCGGGACAAGCCGTGGGTGATGCGGACCTACGCCGGGCACTCCAGCCCGGCGGAGTCCAACGCGCTGTTCCGGCGCAACCTCGGCAAGGGCCAGACCGGCCTGTCGGTCGCCTTCGACCTTCCCACGCAGACCGGCTACGACCCCGACCACGTGTTGGCCCGCGGCGAGGTCGGCAAGGTCGGGGTGCCGGTGGCCCACCTTGGCGACCTACGGCGGCTCTTCGAGGGGATCCCGCTGGCCGAGGCCAACACCTCGATGACGATCAACGCTACGGCGATGTGGCTGCTCGCCTGCTACGTCGCCGTGGCCGAGGAGCAGGGCGCCGACGTCGCGCAGCTGGCCGGCACCACGCAGAACGACATCATCAAGGAGTACCTCTCGCGCGGCACGTACGTCTTCCCGCCCGCCCCCTCGCTGCGGCTGGTCACCGACATGGTGACCTGGTGCGTCGAGCACGCCCCGCGCTGGAACCCGATCAACGTCTGCAGCTACCACCTCCAGGAGGCCGGTGCCACGCCGGTGCAGGAGCTGGCGTACGCCATGTGCACCGCGATCGCCGTCCTCGACGCCGTCCGCGACGCCGGGCACCTGGCCCCGGAACGCTTCGGCGAGGTCGTCGGGCGGATCTCCTTCTTCGTCAACGCCGGCGTCCGCTTCGTCGAGGAGCTGTGCAAGATGCGGGCGTTCGTGCGGCTCTGGGACGAGATCACGCGCGACCGCTACGGCGTGACCGACCCCCGGCAGCGCCGCTTCCGCTACGGCGTGCAGGTCAACTCGCTCGGGCTCACCGAGTCCCAGCCGGAGAACAACGTCCAGCGCATCGTGCTGGAGATGCTCGCCGTGACGCTGAGCAGGGACGCCCGGGCGCGCGCGGTGCAGCTGCCGGCCTGGAACGAGGCGCTCGGGCTGCCGCGTCCCTGGGACCAGCAGTGGTCGCTGCGCATCCAGCAGGTGCTGGCCTACGAGTCCGACCTGCTCGAGCACGCGGACCTCTTCGACGGGTCGCACGTGGTGGAGGCCGGGGTGGCCGCCCTGGTCGAGCAGGCGCGGGCGGAGATCGAGCGGGTGCAGGAGATGGGCGGTGCCCTGGCCGCTGTGGAGAGCGGCTACCTCAAGAGCTCGCTGGTGGCCTCCCTCGCCGACCGGCGCCGACGGATCGAGTCCGGCGAGGACGTGGTCGTCGGCGTCAACCGCTTCACGACCACGGAGCCCTCGCCGCTCACCGCCGACCTGTCGACGGCCGTGCTGAGCGTCGACCCGGCGGCCGAGGCTGCTGTGGTGGCCTCGGTGCAGCGGTGGCGGCAGGAGCGCGACCCCGCGGCCGCCGAGGCAGCACTGCACCGGCTGCGGGCGGCGGCCGCGACGTCGGCCAACCTCATGGACGTCACGATCGCCTGCGCCCAGGCCGGCGTCACGACGGGCGAGTGGGCCGATGCCTTGCGGGCGACGTTCGGGGAGTACCGCGCGCCCACCGGCGTGTCCGGAGCGGTCGGCGCCGGAGGCGACGAGGCCGTGGAGGCCGTGCACGCGGCGGTGGAACGCACCGGGGAGGAGCTCGGTGGCCGGCTGCGCCTGCTGGTCGGCAAGCCTGGCCTGGACGGGCACTCCAACGGCGCCGAGCAGATCGCGGTACGTGCCCGCGACTGCGGCTTCGAGGTGGCTTATCAGGGCATCCGGCTGACACCGGAGCAGATCGTCGCCGCCGCCGTGCAGGAGGACGTGCACTGCGTCGGGCTGTCGATCCTCTCCGGTTCGCACATGGCGCTTGTCCCCCAGGTGCTCGACGGGCTGCGCGCGGCCGGGCTGGGTGACGTCCCGGTCGTCGTCGGCGGCATCGTCCCCGAGGCCGACGCGGCAGCCCTGCGCGCGTCCGGGGTGGCCGCGGTCTTCACGCCCAAGGACTACGGGCTCACCGACATCATCGGCCAGATCGTCGAGGAGGTGCGCCGGGCCCAAGACCTGCCGCCGCTGGAGCCGGTCGGGCCGTCCGGTCAGTCGCTGCGTCGTCCCACCAGCAGGTAGCCGACGGGCCCGATCGGCTGCACGAGCAGCAGCGGCCACCACGCCAGCTTGGGCCCGCGGACCTGCTCCGCCGGACGGTGGACGAGGTCGACGGCGGCGGTCAGCGTCAACGCCAGCTCGAGCGCACCCGCCGCCACGACGCCGGTCCGCTGGGCCGTCGTGAACTCGCTCCACTGCTTCGCCATGTCCGCGACACTACCGGCGGCCCGACACCCACCCGCTACGGGTGACGCTGCCGGCGGCCTGGCTCGGGACCATGGCGGGCAGAACAGCCGAGAGCAGGGGAGTCGCGTGGAGCAGGCCGGACCGCAGCAGCCCCCGGAGGAACCTGCCGACGGCCCGGCGGCCGCCGCGGAGGTGGAACGCCTGCGCGCAGAGAACGAAGAGCTGCGCCGCCACCTGGAGGAGGCCGATCCAGAGGCCGCCCGGGCCGTCCGCCGAACTGGTCGCTGGCGTACGCCGCTCGCCGTCCTGCTCGTCGCGCTCGCGGTGCTGCTCGCCCCGCTGTCGGTGGCCTCGGTGTGGGCGTCGCGCATGGTCGGCAGCACTGGCACCTACGTCGACACGGTGGCACCGCTGGCCAAGGACCCCGCCGTCCAGGACGCCGTGGCCAGGCGGATCACCAACGAGATCTTCAGCCGGCTCGACGTCGCGGGCCTCGTCGACGAGCTGGCCGCGGGGCTGCAGCAGCGGGACGTCGCGCCCCGCGCGGCTGCGGCCCTGACTACGCTGAAGGGGCCGATCGCCCAGGGCGTGCAGGGCTTCGTCGGCGACAAGGTGGACGGGCTGGTACGCAGCGACGTCTTCGCCACAGCGTGGGAGCAGGCCAACCGCGTCGCGCACCAAGAGCTGGTGGCGGCGCTCACCGGCAACCAGGGCGGGGCGGTGACCGTCACCGACGGCGCCGTGTCGGTGCGGCTCGCCACGTTGATCAACGCGGTCAAGGCCAGCCTGGTCGACAACGGACTCGAGCTGGCCAGCCGGATCCCGACCGTCGACGCGACGTTCGTCATCTTCCAGTCGGCCGACCTGGGTAAGGCGCAGACCGGGTTCCGGCTGCTCGAAGCGCTCGGTGGATGGCTGCCGGTGCTCGCGGTCGGTTTGCTGGTGCTCGGGGCGTACGTCGCCCGGCGTCCGCGGCGCGCTCTCGTGGCCGGCCTGCTCGGCGTTGCGACCTCGATGCTGCTGCTCGGCGTGGCCCTCACGGTCGGGCGGACCTACTACCTGCACGCCCTCCCCGGGAGCGTCGACTCCGCCGCCGCCGGCGCCGTCTTCGACGCGCTCGTGAGGTTCCTGCGCGTCTCGCTGCGCACCGTCCTGGTGCTCGCCCTCGTGCTCGCCGCCGCCGCCGTCCTCACCGGTGAATCTCCCAGTGCGGTGCGCACCCGGGCGTGGCTGGCCGGGACGCTCGGCTCGGCGCGGACGGGTGCCGAGCGGCACGGGTGGCGCACCGGGCCGGTCGGCGGCTGGGTCTGGGAGCACAGGCGGGGCTTGCGGATCGCGGCCGCGGCCCTCGCTGCACTGGCCTACGTCTTCGCCGACCGGCCCACCGTCGGCCTGGTCGTCGGCATCGCGATCGTGCTGCTGGTGGTGCTCGCGGCCATCGAGTTCGTCGCCACGCCACCGCTCGCCGTCGAGCAGCGGGAGCAGGTGCCTGCGGACTGATCAGCCGGGGGCCGGCGTGAGCCGCATCGCGAGCCCCGGCGACCACAGCACGCTCACCGGATCGGCGTCGGCCACCGGCACCCCGGCTGCCCGCACCAGGGCGTCGTCGACCGCGACCACCTCGGCTCGGTGCAGCGGCCAGCGCTCGTGCTCGTCGTCCCAGCGCAGCAGCCGCCCGGCGCGTCGCAGCAGCGCCGACTGCTGCTCGACGAGCCGCCGCTCGAGCGGGCCACCCGAGGTCCGCTCGCCCACGCGTAGGGCCAGCCGTGCCCGCAGCCCCGACCTGCGGCGCCGCACGTCATAGCCGGACACACGCCCGTCGCGCGACCCCCGCACCGACGACCACAACCAGGGCAGCCCGGTCCCGACCCGACCGAGCGCCGCCACGACCCCCGACGACACGTCCAGGGAGCGGAACACCACAGCCGGCCGGCCGTCCGGCCCGCGGGCGTAGAGCCGGACGTTGACCTGGACGTAGGACGACAGCGCGGGCACGGCCGGCAGCCCCAGCGGACGGACGTCCGTGCAGCGCATGGCGAGCAGGCCGACGTGGCCGGCACCGTCGACGACGTCGGGCTCGGCGCCGGAAGGCAGCAGCGCGGCCACCCGTTCCGGTGCCACCCGCCAGTGCGCGAAGCACACGTCGTGGACCCGCAGGTCGACGGAGGGCTTCATCGCAGCGGCCTCAGCGGCCCGGGGCGGGCAGCAGCCCGCGCTCATAGGCGATCGTCACGGCCCTGGTCCGGTCGTCGACGCCCAGCTTGGCGAAGACGCGCAAAAGGTGCGTCTTCACGGTTGCCTCGCCGATGAACAGCTCCCGACCGATCTCGACGTTGGACAGCCCCTGGGCGACCAGCCGCAGCACGTCGAGCTCGCGCGCCGTCGGCGCCGCACCGGCCGGCTCGCGCAGCCGGGAGACCAGCCGGGCGGCCACCGGAGGGGCCAGTACCGTCTCACCCCGGGCGGCAGCTCGCACCGCCTCGGTCAGCTGCTCGCGCGGGGTGTCCTTGAGCAGGTAGCCGGATGCGCCTGCCTCGACTGCCCGGACGATGTCGGCGTCCGCGTCGTACGTGGTGAGCACGAGCACCCGCACGCCGGGCGCCTCGGTGGCGATGCGCGCGCTGGCCGCGGCTCCGTCCAGTCCTGGCATGCGCAGGTCCATGAGGACCACGTCGGGCAGCAGGGCGGCTGCCAGCTCGACCGCCGTGGTCCCGTCGGCGGCCTCCCCCACCACCTCGATGTCCTCGGCCGCCTCCAGCATCCCGATCACCCCGGCTCGCACGACCGGGTGGTCGTCGGCGAGCAGGACGCGGACGCTCACCGGGGTGACGCTACGGGACGCTGACGCGCACGGTGGTCCCGACGCCGGGACGGCTGCTGACCTCGACCGCGCCGCCGACCTCGCGGGCGCGCGCCCGCATGCCGGCGAGCCCGTAGCCGCTGGCCTCGTCGGCGGCCGTCCCGCGGCCGTCGTCGTCGATGACGAGCTCGGCGCCCGTCGCGTCGCGGCGCAGCCGTAGCGTGACAGCCGCCGCTCCGGCATGACGACGGACGTTGGCCAGCGCCTCCTGCGCCGCTCGCACGAGCACCACCTCGGCGTTCGCGGACAGGGCCAGCCCGGTCGTCGGGTCGACCTCCACCGACACCGGTATCCCGGTCTCGGCCGAGAACCGGCCGGCCAGGCGGCGGAGCGCCTCGGCGAGCGTGCTGCCGCTCAGGTCGACCGGGCCCAGCGCGGCGACCAGGACGCGCGCCTCCGCGAGGTTGTCGCGGGCGGTCTGCTCCAGCAGCTGGAGCCGGGCGGCTGCGACAGCCGGGTCCCGGTCCAGTGCCGCCTCGGCCGCCTGCGCCAGGGTCAGCACGCTGGTGAAGCCCTGGGCGAGGGTGTCGTGGATCTCGCGGGCCAGCCGCTCGCGCTCAGCGAGGACGCCACGGGCCCGCTCGGCCTCGGCGAGCTCGGCTCGGGTGCGCTGCAGCGCCTCGAGCAGCTCGGCCCGCCGCGTGCTCTCCGCGACGATGCCGGAGATCCACAGGCCGAGCAGGAGTGTCAGGGCGAGCTGGGCGATGCCGAACAGCACCGCCCAGCCGGTGTCGCCGCCCTGCTCGAGCTGCACCGCCACGAGGGCGGCGACGGTGAGGCAGTTCCACACCACGGCGGTGCGCCGGCTCGGCAGCATCGCCCACGACTGCGGGAACAGCACGAACAAGAGCAGGTAGCCCACGTCGGCGCGGACGACGATGGCCAGCAGGGCCAGCCACGCCGGGACGAGGTAGCCCAGGGCCAGCGGCAGCCGGTCGCTGCCGAGTGCGAGGCGGCCGGCGACGACGTACGCGGCGACGATGACGGCGACGAGGGCGGGCACGACGGCTCGGGCGACCCCGGTCGCAGAGGCAGCGCCTCCGATGGCCACGACGGTGGCGACGACCCCGAACGTGACGTGCCAGCCGAGCGTGCTGCGCTCCCAGAACGAGCGCGGTGCCGACTCCTCGCTGGCCTCGCTCATGCGTCGTCCCGGCGCTGCCAGCGGAAGGTGCGCAGGCACAGGACGAGCGCGCCCAACGTCCAGGCGATCAGCACGAGGGCAGTGGCCCCGTGCTGCCAGGATCCGGTCACCTCTCGCGCCGCGGACGACTCGGGAAGGAAGACCGAGCGCATGCCCTGGGCCATCCACTTGAGCGGGAAGAGCGCGGCGATGCTGCGCATCCACTCGGGTAGCTCGCTGTAGACGAAGAAGATCCCGGAGGCGAACTGCAGCACGAGGACGACGGGGGTCACCACGGCGCTCGCGCTCTTGCCCGAGCGCGGGACACTGGAGAACGCGATGCCGCTCAGCGTCCCCGCGGCCAGGCCGAGCAGCGCCACCCAGCCGAACGTCACCCACGGCCCGACCTCGCCGGGCAGGGTCACGTCGAACAGCGTTGCCCCGACGACGAGCAGCACCGCCACCTGGACCCCGCCGACGACGAGCACCATGCCGACCTTGCCGAGGAAGTAGGCCGCCCGCGGCATCGGCGTGCCGACCAGCCGTTTGAGCGTCCCGTCGTCGCGCTCCATCGCGATCGTGATAGCGAGGGACTGGAAGCTCACGAGCATGATCCCGGTGGCCACCATGCCGGCGAGGAAGTATTGGCTGAACGACAGGCCGGGGGCGATGTCCTGGGAGAAGACCGATCCGAAGATCGCCAGCATGATGACCGGGTAGGCGAAGGTGAACAGCACCTGGTCCTTCTCGCGGAAGAACACCCGCAGCTCCATGGCCACCCGGCTCAGCGCCGGCCGGGCCAGCCCGGGCAACGGCCGCTGCTCACGCCGGGCGGTGCACCCCGACGTACCGTTCGTCGTGGTCATCGCTGCTCCTCGATCAGTCGGAGGTAGGTGTCCTCGAGCGTGGGCCGAAGGACCTGCAGTTCCGACACCTCGCCGCCGAGCCGGGCGGACAGCTCGCCGACCAAGGCGGTGGGGGTGCGGGTGGACGTCGAGCGCACCGAGCCGCCTTCCACCCAGCGCACGACCGCGTCGGCGGCATCGCGGCCGCCCAGCCGTTCGGGCGTGTCCAGCGCTACCACGCGGCCGCGCACGATGACCGCGACCCGGTCAGCGAGCCGCTCGGCCTCGTCGAGATAGTGGGTGGTGAGCAGGATCGTCGTGCCCTCCGCCGACAGCGTCTCGACGAGGTTCCAGAAGGAGCGCCGGGCCTCCGGGTCGAAGCCGGTCGTCGGCTCGTCGAGGAAGAGCAGCTCGGGCCGCCCGAGGATCCCCAGGGCGACGTCGAGCCGGCGCCGCTGCCCGCCGGACAGGTGCCGGGTACGCGTCCCCCGTTTCTCGCCGAGCCCCACGGTCTGCAGCACCTCCACGGGGTCGCGCGGGTCGGGGTAGAACGTGGCGAAGCTCCCGACGAGCTCCTCGACGGTGACCTCTCCTTGGTCGCGCGGCGTCTGCAGGACGATGCCGATGCGGGACCGCCACGCGCGTGTCGGGTGGGCCGGGTCGTGCCCGAGCACCCGCACGTCGCCGCCGTTCCGGTCCCGGAAGCCCTCGAGGATCTCGACGGTCGTCGTCTTGCCCGCGCCGTTCGGTCCGAGCAGCGCGAAGACCTCTCCCGGGGCGACGTCGAGGTCGATGCCGTCGACCGCCGCCGCGCCGGCGTAGTCCTTGCGCAGCCCGCGCACGGTCACCGACGCCGCTGGCGTCCTGCTACCCATGGCTGGATCATGGCCCGCGGCTACCGGGCCCGCGAGCACCGGACGGCGGCGCCACGCGTCCACCGTCCGGCGGACGGCCGTGCCTAGAACAGCCGCAGGGAGGGGTCTTCGATCCCGCGCAGCTCGTCGTAGTCGAGTCCCAGCGTGTCGATGCCCCGGTCGCGAGCCAGCGTCCGTGCCTGCGGCCTGATCTCCTGGGCGGCGAGCACGCCCCGCACCGGGGCCAGCAGCGGGTCGCGGTTGAGTAGGTCGAGGTACCGCGTCAGCTGCTCGACACCGTCGATCTCGCCACGCCGCTTCACCTCCACCGCGACGTGGGCGCCGCCGTGGTCGCGCACGAGAAGATCGACGGGCCCGATGGGGGTGGGGTACTCCCGACGCACCAGCGTCCAGCCCGGTCCCAGCGTCTCGACGTGCGTCGCGAGCAGCTGCTGCAGGTGCGCCTCGACGCCGTCCTTGACCAGACCCGGATCGACCCCGAGGTCGTGACGGCTGTCGTGCAGCACCTCCTCGATGGTGAGCACGAGCCGTTCGCCGGCCGGGTTGGCGACGGTCCAGGTCGCGCCGTCCTCGTCCAGCCGGCACGGTGGGCTCATCCAGTTGAGCGGCTTGTAGGCCCGGTCGTCGGCGTGGATCGACACCGAGCCGTCGGCCTTGACGAGGACGAGGCGGGTGGCCATCGGCAGGTGCGCCGTCAGCCGCCCGACGTAGTCGACCTGGCATCGGGCGATGACGAGGCGCACGGCTGCACGGTAATGCCCGCGCGGCCCTGGCCCACCGACTCGGGCGGAGGCTGCGGTACCCGTGGCGTCCGAGGTGCAGCCGGCGGCGGTGAGCGACGTCACTGCGCCCGGCCACGCCCGCGTGACAGACTCCGGACATGGCGAGAACGTTCGAGACGGTAGGTGTCGTTGGCCTCGGCACGATGGGTGCCGGCATCGCGGAGGTCCTTGCGCGCAACGAGGTGCAGGTGGTCGGCGTCGAGGCCGACGAGGCGACCGTACGGGCCGGACGCGAGCACCTTCAGCACTCGACGACCCGCGCGGTCCACCGCGGCAAGCTGTCCGAGGAGGAGGCGTCCGCCCTGCTCGGTCGCGTGCGCGTGACCACGTCGCTGGAGGAGTTGGCCGACTGCGACCTGGTCGTCGAGGCGGTGCCTGAGCACCTCGACCTCAAGCGCGAGATCTTCGGCAAGCTCGACACCATCTGCCGTCCGGATGCCGTACTCGCCACCAACACCTCGAGCCTGTCGGTGACCGAGATCTCCGTCGCGACGCACAACCCGCGCCGGGTGGTCGGCATGCACTTCTTCAATCCGGCGCCGGTCCAGAACTTCGTCGAGGTCGTGCGCACGGTGGTCACCGAGCCCGACGTGGTTGACGACGTCACCGCGCTGGTGGAGCGGCTCGGCAAGCAGCCGGTCGTGGTGGGAGACAAGGCCGGATTCATCGCCAACACGCTTCTGTTCGGCTACCTCAACCACGCCGTACGCATGTACGAGGGCCACTACGCCACCCGCGAGGACATCGACGCCGCAATGGTGCTCGGCTGCGGGCTGCCGATGGGGCCGTTGGCGCTGATGGACCTCATCGGGCTCGACACCGCGTACGAGATCCTCGACACGATGTACAAGCAGGGCCGCGACCGGCTGCACGCGCCGGCCCCGATCCTCAAGCAGATGGTGACCGCCGGCCTGCGCGGGCGGAAGTCCGGGCGTGGGTTCTACACCTATGAGGAGCCCGACTCGAGCACCGTGGTGGCCGACGCGCTCACCCCCGGCGCCGGCGGCGGCGTCGGCGCGTCGCTGCGGCCGGTGCACTCGGTCGGCGTCGTCGGCTCGGGCACGATGGCGACCGGGATCGTCGAGGTGATCGCCAAAGGCGGGCACGACGTCGTGTTTGTCGCCCGCAGCGCGGAGAGCGCCAAGCGGGTGCAGGCCGGGCTCACCAAGAGCCTCGAGAAGGCGGTGCAGCGGGGCAAGCTCGACGAGGCCGCGCGCGACGCCGTACTGAGCCGGGTCACCGCGAGCACCGACCTCGACGACCTCGCTGGCTGCGACCTCGTCGTCGAGGCCGTCGTGGAGGAGCTTGCCGTCAAGCAGGCGCTGTTCGAGAACCTCGACGAGATCTGCAAGCCGGGCGCGGTCCTCGCGACCACGACGTCCTCGCTGCCGGTCATCGAGTGCGCCGCGTCGACGCAGCGCCCGGGTGACGTCGTCGGCATGCACTTCTTCAACCCGGCGCCGGTGATGCGCCTCGTCGAGGTGGTCCACACCGTCGCGACCGCCGAAGACGTGGTCGCCACCGTCGTCGACGTGTGCCGCCGGCTGGGCAAGCACCCGGTGCAGTGCGCCGACCGAGCGGGCTTCATCGTCAACGCGCTGCTGTTCCCCTACCTCAACGACGCCGTCAAGATGCTCGAGGCGCATTACGCCGACATCGACGCCATCGACACCGCGATGAAGGCAGGTTGCGGCTATCCGATGGGCCCGTTCGCGCTGCTGGACGTCGTGGGCCTGGACGTCTCGCTGGCGATTCAGCGCACGCTGTACCTCGAGTTCCGCGAGCGGGGCTACTCCCCGGCGCCGCTGCTCGAGCACCTCGTCACGGCCGGCTACCTCGGGCGCAAGACCGGGCGCGGGTTCCGCACGTACGCCTGACCGCGTTGGGGCCTGCGCCACCCCAGGTTGCCCCACCCCGCGGATGTGTCAGGCCCTCACGGGGCCCTAGCCCCGCGACAGCCTGACAGGTTGCCGCCCCCGCGGGTGTGTCAGGCCCTCGCGGGGCCCCAGCCCCGCCACGGCCTGACTGATTCGCGGGGTGGTGGGGGCCGCGGGCGGGGTCGGGGCGAGGGTGATCGCGGGGGCTCCGGGGGCGGGTGGGAGGCTGGTGCCGCCATGGTCGAGATCAACGCCAACACCGTCCTGCCGGCCCGCCGCGAGCCGCTGGCGCTGCACACGGCCGACGGTCTCACCCTCGTCGGCGAGCTCGCCGTTCCGCTCGACCGGGCGCTGGCGGCGACGCTGTTGACCCTGCACCCGCTGCCCACTCATGGCGGCTTCATGGACAGCCACGTCATCCGCAAGGCGGCCTGGCGGCTGCCCGCTCTCGCCGGGATCGCCGTGCTGCGCTTCAACACGCGCGGCACCGCCAGCCCGGCCGGGCGCAGCGAGGGATCGTTCGACGGTGGCGTGGGGGAGCGCTACGACGTGGCCGCGGCGATCGAGTACGCCGAGTTCCACGACCTGCCGCGACGATGGCTGCTCGGCTGGTCGTTCGGGACCGACCTGGCCCTCATGCACGGGCTCGACCCGGCGGTGACCGGGGCGATCCTGCTCAGCCCGCCGCTGCGCTCGACGACGGACCAGCACCTCGACGCCTGGGCGGCCTCCGCCAAGCCGCTGCTCTGCCTGGTACCCGAGCACGACGACTACCTGCGCCCCGACGAGGCGCGGCGCCGCTTCGCCCGGGTCCCGCAGGCCGAGGTCGTGGGTGTCGACGGCGCGCGGCACCTGTGGGTCGGCGAGCCCTTCGTACGCCGGGTGCTCGACGAGGTCGTCGCCCGGGTCGTGCCCGGCGCGGCCCCACTGGCTGACCAGTGGGACGGCCCGGCCGAGACGTTCCGGGTGTCCGTATGACCGTGGAGCTGGCCTGGACCGAGACCGGGTCGGGCGACCCGCTCGTGCTGCTGCACGCCTTTCCGCTCTCCCAGCAGGTCTGGGCCGCGCAGCGGACCGACCTCGCCGCGCAGGCCCGCGTCCTGACCCCGGACCTGCGAGGCTTCGGCGCATCGCCCGACCCGGGCGACGGCCCGCCCACGCTCGACGCGATGGCCGAGGACGTCCGCGACCTGCTCGACCGGCTCGCGCTCGACCGCGTCGTGCTCGGCGGGCTGTCGATGGGCGGCTACGTCGCGATGGCGTTCCTGCGCCGGTACCCCGAGCGGGTGCGCGGCCTCGTCCTCGTCGACACCAAGGCCGCGGCCGACGGCGACGCTGCGCGCGCCAACCGGCTTCGGGTCGCGGAGGCGGTGCTCGAGCAGGGCGCGGACGCTGTGCGGCCCATGCTCGACGCCCTGCTCGGGCCGACCACGCGCGACTCCCGGCTGCACGTCGTCGAGCGCGTCTCCGGCTGGCTCGAGGCGGTCCGTCCGGCCGGCGTCGCCTGGGCCCAGCGGGCCATGGCCGCCCGGCCGGATTCTTTCGACGTGCTGCGTACCGCCGACGTACCGGCGCTCGTCGTGGTCGGCGACGAGGACGAGCTGACCCCGATGGCCGAGGCCCGGGCCATGGTCGAGGCCCTGCCCGACGCCCGCCTCATGGTCGTCAGCGGCTCGGGTCACCTGTCCAGCGTCGAGCGACCCGACGCCGTGAGCGAAGCGCTGCGCGGCTGGCTCGACACGGTCTGATCCCCGCCGCGCCCCCAGGCCGCCACGTCATGACAGCCACGGGGCACGGACGGCCGCCAGCCGGTCTGCGTAGCGCTCCAGCCACCCCGCGAACGCGGACAACCCGTTGAGCCACAGCCAGCCGTTGCGGCGCACCAGCAGTCGACGCACGACGTCCGAGGCCTCGTCACCCGATCCGATCCGGGCCGTCCCGCCGAGCAGGCCGTCGACGGCGCGCAGGTGGCCGAGGCGCTCTGCGTGGAAGGCAGCCGCGTCCGCCCCGGCCTGCCGTACCGGCCGCACCGGCCCAGCGTCGCCGCCGCGATCGTTGGTGCTGGGCAACGCGGCGACGTCGGGGTCGAGGGCCTCGAGGACGGCCCGGTAGAACCGCCCGTCGGACTTGGCCGCCAGCGGCACCTGCAAGCTGGCGGTGACGACGTCGGGGTCGAGGAAGGGCAGCGCGACGGGTCGGTCGGGACCGAAGAGCCGCATCGGCGAGGGCCCGGTCCCGCGCGCGGTCCGGGTACGCAGGACGGCGTGCGTGGTGGCCGCCGGGCTGCCCTCGAGGTCGGCGACCGCGGCGCCGAAGGCGTCTTCGCACGCAGCCCGGAGCCACTCGACGGCGGCCGGGGCCAGCAGGTCCAGCGGTGGGCGCACGAGCAGCGGGCGCAGCGCGGCCTGCGGCCGCTGCCGGCCGTCCTCGGCCGGGCTGATCAGCGCGGCGATCCGGCCCTTGACCAGCTGGTCCCCCGCCAGCCCGTCGAGCACCGGGTCCGTCCGGTCGGCCAGGCGCTGGGACAGCCGGGCCAACCAGGTGTGCCACGGCGACTGGAACTCCAGGCGTTCGTGCACCCAGGCGGCGTCCGCCGGCCACGGCCGGTCGTCGGTCGGTACGACGGTGTGCGGCAGCCCCAGCCGTTCGGCGATCATCGCGGCGAGCGCGACGTCGCGGTCCAGGCCGTCATCGGGATAGGTCGTCCAGGCCCGGACGCTGGTGTGGTCCCGGCCGGTGGCGAGCAGCAGCGCGCGGGAGTCCCACCCCCCGCTGAGCGTGAGCTCGACATGCGCACCGAGCCGGCGAGAGGTCGCCTCGCGCAAGGCCTGCGCCACGTCCTCCGGGCCCGCTGTCCCTGGCTCGACGTCCCAGCAGTGCGGGCGGCGGGTCTCCACCCGCCAGCGACGTCGGCCGCGATCCCAGACGAGCGACTCGGCTCCCAGCAAGCGGCGCACCTCGCGGAACGGGGTTCCCCCGCCGAGGGGGTGCAGGGTGCACCAGGTGCCCGCCCACGACTGCCAGTCCACGTGCAGCCGGGCGCCGGCAGAGCCGGCAGAGCCGGCGGTGAGGCGGGCGAGCGGGTCGATCGAGGTGGCGAAGGCGACGGCGTCGCCCAGTGCCCGGTAGTAGACGTCGTGCACACCCAGGACACCGGCGTGCACGATGACACGCGCCGGTTCGTCGACGAAGCCGGGGCACTCGCGGCGGGCGAGCACGTCATCGAGGCTCTCTCCGGCGCCCGGTAGCTCCTGCCCCCAGGCGAAGCACCTGCCGGCACTCGAGGACGCGTACGGCACGTGCCGCGGCCCGGCCAGGAGCAACCGGCTGTCTGCGGTGGCGTGGACCACCCGCAGGCGCCCACCCAGGGCCTGATCGAGCTCGGTCACGACCGCCGGCCCGAAGCTGCCGATCAGACCGGCTGCGACCACGGGTGCCGCGCTGTCGGGTGGCCGCGAGTGCACCGTGTTCAGCGCGTCGCCCGATCACGGCAGCCGAGTCCGGACGGGCGACCCGGCGCCACGGCCGGAGAGATCTCAGCCCGCCTTGGCCGCCGCCGACTGGTCGGCGGGCTCGGCCGCTACGGGCTCGCCCTCGGCCGGCCTCTCCCCCGCCGGAGCGCCTTCGGCTGGCGTCTCGTCGGCTGGCGCGTCTTCAGCCGGCGTCTCGTCGGCTGGCGCGTCTTCAGCCGGCGCCTCGTCGGCCGCGGCCTGGTCGGCGGGCTGGGGATCGGTGGACGACTGCTCCGACTCCTCGGCGACCACCGTGTCCGGCTCGGTGTCGGGCTCGGTGTCCGGCTCGGTGTCCGGCTCGGTGTCCGGCTCCGCCGCCAGCGCCGCTGCCCGCTCCTCGACCGCCCGCGCCACCGCGGCGTGCTCGACGACCACGGTGCCGAGCAGGTCGCGCAGCTGGCCCAGCGAGCTGCTGATGCCGTCGCGCTGCCGCGTGAGGTCTTCGACGTCGCGCCGGGCGGAGCTGCGGGTGCGTTCGGCCTCGGCGCGCGCGTCGGCGAGCTGCGTCTCGGCCTGCGCCCGCGCCTCGGCCAGCAACTGCTCGGCGGACGTGCGGGCGGCCTCGACGATGTCCCGGGCCCGCTGCTCCGAGCTTTGCCGCAGCTCGTCGGCGTGCTGCGCGGCGGCGGCGGCGCGCTCCTCCTCGCCGGCGGCCCGCGCCTGCGCCTCCCCAACGAGGTGACGAGTTTGCTCGACGGTGGCTGTGTGCCGTTCGGTGGCGTCACGCTCGGCCTGCTCGCGCAGCGTCGCAAGCTCCACGAGCAGCTGCTCGTGCTGGGTGCGGGCGAGCGACAACAGCTGCTCGGCGTCGACCCGCGCCCCGGCGCGGACCTCGGTCGCCACCTTCTCCGAGCTTGCCCGGACCAGCTCGGTCTCGCGCTCGGCAGTGGCCCGCAGCTCGGCGACCTCGTGCTCGACCGTGGAGCGCAGCGCGGACGCGTGCCGGCCGGCGCTCTCACGGAGCTCGGCCGCTTCGGCCCGGGCGGCCGCCACGCTCGCCTCGGCCTCGGCCGCCGCGTCCTGGCGGACGGCCTGCGCCTCGCGGGTCGCCTCGCCGCGCACCCGGGCGGCGTCCTGCTCGGCAAGCGCGCGCAGCTGCTCGGCGTCCAGCCGGGCCTCGGCCAGCGTCTTGTCCGCGTCGGCGCGGGCGGCGATGAGCACCTCGGAGGCCTGCTGCTCGGCGAGTCGCAGCAGGCGCTCGATGTGGCCCCCCAGGCCGGCGAACGTCGGGGCGTCCAGCTCCTCGATCTTGGCGTGCGCCTCGCCGAGCTGGTCGGCGAGCCGTCCCGCGCGTCCCTCGTGCTCGGCGGCGGCGCTCCACGCGGCGCTGGCGTCCTCGCGTAGCTGGGCGATCTCGGCGTCGACCTCGGCGCGGTCGTAGCCACGCATGGCCAGCGGGAACGTGCGGGGGGCGGACGTCGCGTCGTTGCTCATGGCTCTCCGGCCCGGCCACGGCGCCCGGCGGGCGATCAGGCGTCGCGGAAGCGGTTGATCTCATCGAGGTGAAGGGCGCGCATGCCCGCGTCGCGCACGCCGAGGCCCTCGTTCGGTGCCAGGCACAGTACCCCCACCTTTCCCTGGTGGAGATTGCGGTGGACGTCGTACGCAGCCTGCCCGGTCTCCTCCAGCGGATAGGTCCTCGACAGCGTGGGGTGCACCTTCCCGCGGGCGATCAACCGGTTGGCCTCCCAGGCCTCTCGGTAGTTGGCGAAGTGCGAGCCGATGATGCGCTTGAGGTTCATCCAGAGGTAGCGGTTGTCGTACTCGTGCATGAACCCGCTCGTGGACGCGCAGGTGACGATGGTGCCGCCTCGCCGCGCGACGTACACGCTCGCCCCGAACGTCTCGCGCCCCGGGTGTTCGAAGACGATGTCGACGTCGTCGCCGCCGGTCAGCTCGCGGATCCGCTTGCCGAAGCGGTTCCACTCCTTCGGGTCCTGCGTCGTCGGGTCCTTCCAGAACCGGTAGCCCTCGGCGTTGCGGTCGATGATGAGCTCGGCGCCCATCCGCCGGCAGATCGCGGCCTTCTCCGGACTGGACACGACGCAGACGGGCGTGGCCCCGCCGTTCAGCGCCATCTGCGTCGCGTACGAGCCGAGCCCGCCGGAGGCGCCCCAGATCAGCACGACGTCGCCCTGCTTCATGCCGGCGCCGTTGCGCGAGACGAGCTGGCGGTACGCGGTGGAGTTGACCAGCCCCGGCGCGGCGGCCTCCTCCCAGGTGAGGTGGTCGGGCTTGGCCAGCAGCTGGTTGGCCTTGACCAGCGCGAGCTCGGCGAGCCCACCGAAGTTGGTCTCGAAGCCCCAGATCCGCTGCTCCGGGTCGAGCATGGTGTCGTTGTGGCCGAGCGGGCTCTCCAGCTCGACGGACAGGCAGTGGGCGACCACCTCGTCGCCGGGCTTCCAGACGTGGACCCCGGGGCCCGTGCGCAGCACGACTCCCGACAGGTCCGAGCCGATGACGTGGTACGGCAGGTCGTGGCGCTTGCCGAGCGGGGACAGCCGGCCGTAGCGCTGGAGGAAGCCGAAGGTCGGCACCGGCTCGAAGATCGAGGTCCACACGGTGTTGTAGTTGATCGCGCTGGCCATGACCGCGACGAGCGCCTCACCCGGCCCGAGCTCGGGGACGGGCACCTCGTCGAGGTGCAGCGAGCGCCGCGGGTCCTTCTCCCGCGTGCTCAGTCCGTCGAACATGTCGACGTCCTCCTGGTGCACCGTGACCGCGCGGTAGGTCTCCGGCACGGGCATCGACGCGAACTCCTGCGCCGGGGTGTCGCCGGCAAGGATGGCCTCGAGGATCTCCTTCACGGTGCCCCTCCGCTGTGGTGGGTGGGTTTCGCTGGCAGGTGACGCGGCTGAGTGCCACAGCTGCGACGCGCCTCCATGCCACCGCTGCCGGGCACCGCGCGTCCAGGGCCCGACGACCCTGCCTGGCGGGTGCTGCTCAAAGCGGCGCTCAGTGCTCAGGCGCCGGCTCGACGAGCTCGACGAGGACGCCCCCGGCGTCCTTGGGATGCACGAAGTTGATCCTGCTGCCGGCGGTGCCGCGGCGGGGCTCGTCGTAGAGCAGGCGTACGCCGCGGGCACGCAGGGTGTCCGACACCGCGGCGACGTCGCCAACCCGGTAGGCCACCTGCTGCAGCCCCGGGCCGCTGCGGTCGAGGAAGCGCCCGATGGGGGAGTCGGGGCGCAGCGGGGCGAGCAGCTGGACGTACGACCCGCTCTGTCCCACCCCCAGCATCGCCTCCCGCACGCCCTGCTCCTCGTTGACCTCCTCGTGGACGACTTGCAGCCCGAAGACGTCGCGGTAGTGCGCGATCGCGGCGTCGAGGTCGGCGACCGCGACACCGACGTGGTCGATGGCGCGCAGCAGCGGCTCTGTGCTCGATGCGGTGTCCGGCATGGGGGCAGCGTGCCGCGGCCGGTGGCCCGGTGGAAGCCTCCGCGGGCCCGGTGTGACGCTTTCCTCACGTTCGAAGGGGCGCGGATCGCGACTAAGGTGGAGGCACTCCCCACCGCACGCCCGGAGGTCATGACATGTCCGGTTCGGTCATCGTCGCCGGAGCCCGCACCCCCATGGGTCGGCTGCTCGGCTCGCTCAAGGACTTCAGCGCCACCGACCTCGGTGGCTTCGCCATCAAGGGCGCCCTGGACAAGGCAGGTATCACGCCCGACCAGGTGCAGTACGTGATCATGGGGCAGGTCCTGCAGGCCGGCGCCGGCCAGATCCCGGCCCGGCAGGCCGCGGTCAAGGCCGGCATCCCGATGACCGTGCCGGCGCTGACCATCAACAAGGTGTGCCTGTCCGGCGTCGACGCGATCGCGCTCGCCGACCAGCTCATCAGAGCCGGCGAGTTCGACGTCGTCGTGGCCGGTGGCATGGAGTCGATGACCAACGCGCCGCACCTGCTGCCGAAGTCGCGCGAGGGCGTCAAGTACGGCGACGCCACGCTGGTCGACTCGATGGCCTACGACGGGCTGTGGGACGTGTTCACCACGCAGGCGATGGGCGCGCTCACCGAGGCGTGCAACGCCGAGCTCGGCATCTCGCGCGAGGACCAGGACGCCTTCTCCGCGCGGTCTCACCAGCGTGCGGCTGAGGCCTGGAAGAACGGCCTGCTCGACGACGAGGTCGTCCCGGTCGAGATCCCGCAGCGCAAGGGCGACCCGGTCGTCTTCAAAGACGACGAGGGCATCCGCGCCGACACCACTGCGGAGAGCCTGTCCCGGCTGCGCCCGGCGTTCAGCAAGGACGGCACCATCACCGCCGGGTCGTCGTCGCAGATCTCCGACGGTGCGGCCGCCGTCGTCGTGATGAGCCGGGCCAAGGCCGACGAGCTCGGACTGGCCTGGCTTGCCGAGATCGGCGCCCACGGCGTCGTCGCCGGGCCCGACTCCACCCTGCAGGCCCAGCCGACGCGGGCCATCGAGACCGCCTGTGCCAAGGACGGCATCGCGGCGTCCGACCTCGACCTCGTCGAGATCAACGAGGCGTTCGCGAGCGTGGGCCTGAAGTCGATGCGAGACCTCGACCTGCCCGAGGAGAAGGTCAACGTCAACGGTGGGGCCATCGCGATGGGTCACCCGATCGGCATGTCCGGCGCCCGCATCGCGCTGCACCTGGCACTGGAGCTGCGCCGGCGCGGCGGCGGTGTGGGCGCGGCGGCGCTGTGCGGCGGTGGCGGGCAGGGCGACGCCCTCGTGCTGCGCGTGCCCGGGAACGCCGCCTGAGGCGCGGTGACCGGCGCGTCGACGCGGCCGACCTCGTCGAGCGCGCCCGGGAGGGCTCGCCGCGGGCCGTCGCCCGGCTGATCACGCTCGTCGAGGACGGCGCCGAGCAGCTGCGTGAGGTGATGCGGCTGCTCGCACCGACCACCGGCCGGGCCGTGGTCGTCGGCCTCACCGGCTCGCCGGGGGTCGGCAAGTCCACGACGACCTCGGCCCTCGTCGGCGCGCTGCGGGCGCGCGGCCAGCGCGTGGGCGTCCTCGCCGTCGACCCCTCGTCGCCGTTCTCGGGAGGGGCGCTGCTCGGGGACCGGGTACGGATGCAGGAGCACGCCCTCGACCCGGGTGTGTTCATCCGCTCGATGGCCTCCCGCGGACACCTCGGCGGCCTTTCGGCGACCACCCCGCAGGCGCTGCGCGTGCTCGACGCCGCCGGCTGCGACGTCGTCGTGGTCGAGACCGTGGGGGTCGGGCAGAGCGAGGTCGAGGTCGCGGGCCTGGCCGACACCACTGTGGTCCTGCTCGCGCCCGGCATGGGCGACGGCATCCAGGCCGCCAAGGCCGGCATCCTCGAGGTGGGCGACGTCTTCTGCGTCAACAAGGCCGACCGTGACGGGGCGCCCGCGACGGCGCGCGAGCTGCGTCACATGCTCGCGCTCGGCCAACGCCGCCGCCCCGGGGACTGGCGGCCGCCCATCGTGCTCACGGTGGCCGACCGCGGTGAGGGGATCGACGACCTGCTCGCCGGGCTCGACAAGCACGGGGCCTGGTTGGCCGAGACCGGCGAGCTGGCCCGCCGCCGCACGAGGCGCGCCGCCGAGGAGGTGCAGGCGCTGGCCCTCGCCGTCCTGCGGGGGCGCTTCGGGAAGCTGTCCGGTGGCCGTCCGCTCGACGAGCTCGCGGCACGGGTGGCGGCCGGCGCGCTCGACCCGTTCAGCGCCGCCGACGAGCTGGTGTCCGGCGTCACCGCCGACTGAGGCTGCCGCCGGGCTGCTCTCAGCGCGGCCAACCGGCCTCCGGAGAGCTTCCGCGCCCTGGACGGCCCGATCTCGCCGCGTTCCTCGCCGGCGACCTGGACGTGGGCGCTGCCGCTGAGCACGGCATGGAGGCCCAGCCCTCCGGGGCCAGCGGGCGGAGACCGACTCCCCCTCGGATGTGACGTGGTGGCCGGGCGGGAAGCCGCGTGTGCGGCGATCCGCCGCAGCACCCTCGGCGGAAGCCCCGCGAACAGGATGACGTCGGACGGCTGCCCGACGATCTGGTCGCTTCGGTGCGCCTCCGCGGGCCCGGGTCGCCGCCAGGCTCGGACGCGCCGGCGCCGGCTGCCGAGGTGGGTGCTCCTGCGCCGCTGCGGCCGAGGCCAGTGCTGTGCAACGAAACCGTCACGAGTTGGTCGCCGGGCTGGCCCAGGCGACTGCGGCGGAGCACGGTGACCGCGGCGGCTCCCGCACGTACCTCGTCTGGCTGCGGACGGCGGCTGCAGACGAGGTCCAGGAGGCGGCATGGCGCTGCGGCGGTCGCCTGCCACTGCGCGTCACCGCCGCGCCGGAGCCCTGCTCGTCGGGCTCCTCGCCGGGCTCGTCGGTGCCTGTGCGGCGCTCGGCGTCTCGTACGCGCGCGCCGTCGACGTCTCGACCCTGCGCCACACCCTCGCCTCCGCCCCGGCGAGCGCCCGCGGCCTCAGCGTCGTGGCGGAGTCCACCGGGGCCCCGGCCACAGCGTCCCTGCTCGACCTGGTCCGCGGAGCCCGGCTCGGGCCCGCGTACGGCCTGCCGGTGACGGCCGTCCAGGCGCCGCTGACCGTCGCCACCGCCCACCTGACGGTGTCGGCTCCGCTGATGGAGCGGGCCGGGGCGTGCACGCACGTCCGGCGGCTGTTCGGTCGGTGCCCGCGCGCCCCGGGCGAGGTCCTGCTTACCGGGCGCACCGCGGGCCTGCTCGGGGCCGAGGTTGGCGGGGCGGTCGCGGTGCGGCCCGCCGCGGACAGCGGGGGCGCCGCCGACGAGGCTGCGCGTCGTCGGCACCTATGCGCCGTACGACGCTTCGTCGACCTACTGGTTCGACCACGACGACGCCGGCGTCGTGCCGGCCGGGTCCAGCGACCAGGTGGCCGGGGACGCCGTGCTCGCCGCCCAGGGCACCGTCGCGGACGGGTCCTCGTGGGGCTCTGTGCCGGCGGCGGTGGACGTGCCGCTGGACCCCGACCGGGTCCGCCTCGGCGACGAGGACCGGCTGCGGGCCGGGCTGGACCGCCTCACGGTCGCCGCGGCGGAGCGGGGGGCGACGGTCACGAGCGAGCTCACCGCGCTGCTGGACTCGGCGGCGCACCGGCGCGGTCAGGCCGCCGTCGTCGTTCCGGTGCTCGCCGTCCAGCTCGGCCTGCTCTGCCTCGTCGCGCTCGCCGCCGCCGGTGCTGCGGCCGTGGAGCAGCGCCGGCCGCTGCTCGCGCTGGCCCGGCTGCGCGGCCAGGGAGCCGGCGCGGCGGCGCGCCTGATCGCCGCCGCGCTCGGGCCGGCCGTCCTGCTGGGCAGCGTGCTCGGTGGCGTGCTCGGCCAGCTCGTCACCGGCCTCGCGGTGTCTCGCTGGCTGCCCGGCGGCGTCGGTGTCGAGTGGCGCTGGCCGGTTGCCGCGGCGGTCGCCGGCGCAGCGGGCGTCGCCGCCGCCACCGTGGCCGTGGCCGCCGCGCCGGCCCTGCGCGAGCCGGTCGCGGACCAGCTGCGCCGGGTACCGGCGCGCCGGTCGGCGGCCCGGGCCGGCCTCGTCGACGGGGCCGCGATCGCGTTCGCCGTGGCGGCTCTGGTCACCGCCTGGTCCGCTCCCTCGGACACCGGCCCGGTGGCCCTCGCCGCTCCGGCGCTGCTCGCCCTGGCCATCGGCCTGCTCGTCGCCCAGGTGCTGCGGCCGGTGTCGGGCCGACTGGGCTCGCGCGCGCTGCGCCGCGGCCGGCTGGCGGCCGGGCTGGCGGCGACCTGGCTGTCCCGCGGGGTCGCCATGCGCCGGGTGCTCGTCACCGTCACCGTCGCGATCACGATGCTCGTGCTCGCCGCCGACGCGTGGTCCGTCGCCGAGCGGGCGCGCAGCCAGCTCGCCGGCCTGCAGGCCGGCGCGCCGGTCGTCCTCACCGGGTCTGCCGCCGGGCCGGGCGCGCTGCGGCGGGCGGTGGCGGCGGTCGAGCCGACCGGTCGCTACGCCACGCCGGTGGCCGTGGCAACCTCGGCGACCGCGGACGGCCCGACGACGACTGCCGTCATACCGACGCAGTTCCTGCGGGTGGCCCGGTGGGGGGACCCCGGGCGCGCACCGGACCCCGGCCCGCTCGCCGCGCTGTCGGCGGCCTCCACCAGCCCGGTCCGCCTGTCCGGCGGCGAGCTGCGGCGGCGGGCGTCGAGCAGCCGAAGCCTCGTCCCGCTGCCCCCGGATCTGCCGCCGACCCCTCCGCCCCGGCCCGAGCGGCTCGTCGTCCAGGTGGTGGACCCCGACAGCGCCGTCCACGAGGTCGACCTGGGCCGGCTGGTCCGGCCCGAGCACGTCTACCGGGCGGCGGTGCCCTGCGCCGGCGGCTGCCGGCTGCACCGGATCGGCATCCGCCGTGTCCCTGGCGACATCAGCTGGGTCTCCATCGAGCTTCGGGTCGACGACCTCCGCGTCGACGGCGCGCCGGTGCCGCTTCACCCGAGCGACGGCGGCTGGGCAGGGGTGGGCGGCGACGTCCCCGCCACGATCGACGGCGGTCCGCGGCTGCGCCTCACCTGGGAGCTCGACGGCACCGCCGAGGCACAGGCGCAGCGGAGCGACGTGCCGGTGGAGCTGGCCGCCCTGCGAGCCGGCCCGGTCTCGGCGGCCTCGGCGACCGGCACCGACGTCCCGGTCGCCGGGATCGCCGAGGCGCCGGACCTCACCGGTGCGACCGTCACCTACGGGATCGTCGGGCAGCTTGTCCAGGTGCCGCGCAGCGGCGCACCGGGCCTGCTCGTCGACCTGGGGTTCGCCGGCCAGCTCGCCGGACCGATCGGGGCCGGCACCCGGCTGCAGGTGTGGCTGGCCGCCGACGACCCCGGCCGCGAGGCCGCGCTAGTGGCGGCGCTGGAACGCCGCCAGGTCGTCGTCACCGCTCGCGACACCGAGGAAGCCCACGAGGAGGCGCTGGCTGCGGAGGCGCCCACCCCGGCGCTGCGCCTCGCCCTGGTCGTCGGGGTGGCCGGCGTGCTCATCGCCGCGGTGGGGCTCCTCGTCGCCGCGACGACCGCGCGGTCGGCCCGGGCGCGTGACCTGGCCGCCCTGCGCGTGTGCGGTGTGCCGCCGGCCACCCTGCGTGCCGCGGCCACGGCCGAGCCGGTGGCGGTCGTGCTGCTCGGCACCGCCCTCGGCGCCGGGCTGGGGCTGCTCGGTGCCCACGCCGTGCTGGACCGGATCCTGTTGACCCCCGACGCGGGTGTGCTGCCGACCGCCGTGGCGCCGGCCTGGGCCGTCGTGGCGATAGTGGTCGGGGCAGCCGCGGTCGTGCTCTGCGCCACCGCGGTCGCGGTGGGGCGGGCGGCGAGCCGCTCGGCGGACCCGCGGCTGTTGCGCACGGACCCGCAGTGACCACCATCAGGCTCGCCCTGCGCGGGCTGTGGTACCGGCGCCGCACCGCCACCGTCGTGCTCGCGCTCGCCGTCGTCGCCGCCGCCGCGGCCGCGGTCGCGCCGCTGTACGCACGGTCGGCTGAGGACTCCATCGTGCGCTCGACGCTCACCGACGCCGGCCCGGCCCGGCTGGCCCTGCGGGTCTCGGTGCCGGCGAGCGGGCCCGGCACGGTCACACCGAGGGGACCCAAGGCACCGCTCAGCATGCTGCGCGGCGTCCTGCTCTCGCCCGCGTGGGGGCAGCCCGTGGTCGCCTACCAGGCCGACGTCGTGCTGCACCCGGTCGTCGGGCCGGTCGCCGGAGGCCTCGTCCTCGGCCGCGTCGTCGAGCGGGCGGCGGCCTGCGCCCACCTGCGGTTGACGGCGGGCCGCTGCCCGCGGGGACCGGCAGAGGGGCTCGTCTCCGGGCGCAGCGCAGCCCTGCTGGGCACGAAGGTCGGCCAGTCGCTGATCGTGGACCTGCCGCCCGCGACGCGGCGAGGTCGCGCCGGGCCGGTGCGGATCGTCGGCACCTACGACCCCCCGGACACCGAAGACCGCTACTGGATGGGCCGGGTCTACTTCGACCACGCGCTGGCGACCTCCTCGTTCGGCCTGGAGCCGGGGCCACCGCGGGCGGACTCGATCCTGGTCGGCGGTGGCGCCCACCGGCGCTACCGGCTGGCCACGTACGGCATCGACGTCCCCATCGACCCGATACGTCCAGGGCTCGACGACACCTCTGCGCTCGCCGCCGAGGCGGCCTCGGCCGTGCAGGCGATGTCCGCCATGCAGCTCGGCGCCGTCACCGGCGTGCAGCAGGCCGTGGCCGAGGCCGACCACGGTCGCGACATCGTGCGGGTGGCGTCTCCGCTGGCGGTGGCGCAGCTGGTGCTTCTCACGTGGTGGACGCTGTTTCTCATGGTGGCCGCGACGACGGAGGAGCGCGGCCCGGAGCTGGGTCTGGCCAAGTTGCGCGGCCACCGGCCCGGCGCGGCCGCGCGCTTCGGCCTCACCGAGGTCGTCGTCCTGCTCGTGGTGGCCGCACCGGCCGGCACGGTGCTCGGCTACCTGCTGCTGCGCTGGGTGGCGGCGTCGTTCTTCGCCCCCGGCACGACCGTCGCGCCGACGTCGGCCTTGCTCGTGGCCCAGCTGCTCGGCCTTGCCGGAGGGCTCGCCGCCGTGGCCGCCGCGGCGCGGGGTGTCGTACGACGGCCAGTGGTCGACCTGCTGCGCCGGGTCCCCGCCGAGCACGGCCGGCGGCGGGCCGGCCTCGTCGACGGCGTGGTGGTGGCGCTGGCCGCCGCGGGCCTGCTGCAGCTCGTGGCGAGCCGCGGCGGGAAGCCGGGCCCGGTCGCCCTGCTCGGGCCGGGCATGGTCGGCGTCGCGGCCGGCCTGCTCGCCGCCCGGGTGCTCGTGCGGGTCGCCCGGCGACACCTCGGGCGGGCGGCCGCGGCGGGCCACGTCGCCCGGCTCGTCGGCTGGGCCGGTCCGGCCCGGCGCCCGGCGGCCCGGCGTACTGCCGCCGTCCTCGCCGTGGCCACCTGCCTGCTGCTCGTCGGCACGCAGGCGTGGGCGGTCGCGGCCCGCGACCGTAGGGAGCGGGGGCTCGCCGAGACCGGCGCGGCCGTCGTGCTCCGCGTGCGCGGCGCCCCCGCGGCCCGGCTGCTGTCGCAGGTCCGGGCCGCCGAACCCGCCGGGCGGTACGCGATGGCCGCAGTCGTGCTGCACGGACAGGAAGGCGCCCCCGACGTGCTCGCCGCCGACGGCCAGCGCATCGACGAGGTGGCCTCGTGGGGCGCTGCGCAGGAGCGCCCCGCCGGAGGGGCTCGCCACAGCTTGCTGCCCCCGCTGCCGGCGCCGATCAGCGTGGGAGCGGGCGCGTTGCTGGTCCGCGCGGACACCCGGCGGCTGGACACCCCGTCGCCGTTGCACCTGCAGGCCCTGCTCGACACCGGCAGCGACCCCGGCAGGGGCCCCGGCAGGGACCCCGGCCGGGTCGAGATCCCGCTCGGAGCGCTCGCCGTCGGCGACCGCACCTACACCGGCCGACTCCCCGCTGCCTGCGCGGGCGGATGCCGGCTCGCCGCGCTCGTGCTCCGGCACGCGGTCACCGACCTGCCGGTGGCCGAGGCCAGCACGGACCTGGTCTCCCTTGCCTGGCGGCGGGCCGGCGGCGCCGTCGTGCTGGCGACGAGGTTCGCCGACGGGCGCTCGTGGCACGCCGGGCCCACCAGGTCCGGGGCGGCGACCGTCGAGCTGGTCCCCGGCCCGCGCCTGCGCGTCACGGTCGCGGTGGCCGGCGGGGTCGCCGCCGAGGTCGTCCACGGGGACGCCCCCGACCCGCTCCCGGTGCTGGCCGGGCCGCGGGTGGCTCCCACCGAGGGAGTCAGCGACGGGCCGGCGCTCGCCGGCGGCGCCGAGGTGACGTACCGCGTGCTCGCCCGGACCGGCTTCGTGCCCCGCCTGGGGGGCAACGCCGTGACCGTCGACCTGGGCCTGGCGCTGCGTCCGGCGCCGCTCGCCGGCAACGGCGACGCGCAGGTGTGGCTCTCCCGCGACGACCCGGCCGCCGAGCGCGTGCTGCGTGCCCGCCTGGGCACGGCGGGGATCGGCGTGACCGGGCGCGACGTCGCCGAGACCCGGGCCGACGGCTACGCCGGCGACGGGGCGGTCCTCGCGCTGCGCCTGCTGCTGCTGTGCGGTGCGGCGGCCGTGGCCGTCGCGGTCGGGGCGCTGCTCGTGTCGGCCTACGTCGGCACGGGGCAGCGGGCGTACGAGGTCGCAGCGTTGCGGGCCGTCGGCGTGCGCCGTCGCTCGGTGCTCGCGTCGCTGGCGTGCGAGCACGCCGCAACGGCGAGCGTCGCCCTCGTCGTCGGCACCGCGGGGGCGGTGGCGGCCGCGTGGGCGGTGCTGCCGGTGGTCCCGGTGTTCGACACGGCGTCGGAGATGATCGCGCCGCGCAGCGCGCTCGCCCTGGTCGCCGGAGCCCTCACCGTGGCCGCCCTGGCGGTGCTGCTCGTGGCCGTGGCGGTCCTCACGGCGCTCCTGCAGCTGCGGGCGGGGCGGGCCGGCCGGCTGCGGGAGGGGGTCCGGTGAGTGGGATCGGCGTGTCGTGCCACGGGCTCGTGCACATCTACCGGCTGGAGGGCAACGACGTGGTCGCGCTGGCCGGCGTCGACCTCGACGTGGCTCCCGGCGAGGTGGTGGGGCTGCTCGGCCCGTCCGGGTCCGGCAAGTCCACGCTGCTCAACCTGTTCGCCGGCTTGCTGCGCCCGAGCGCCGGCCGGCTGCGGGTGGGCGAGCACGAGACGGCGCGGATGGACGAGCGCGGCCTGGCTCGCATGCGCGCCCGCGACGTCGGCGTCGTGCTGCAGGGCGCGATGCGCAACCTGCTGCCGTACGCCTCGCCGGTGGACAACGTGCGCTTCGCCCAGCGGGGCGCGCGCCGATCCGGTCGGCGCGCCCTGCCCGGCGAGCACGAGGTGTTGGGCCTGGTCGGACTGGCCCGGGAGGCGGGGACCCCGCTGGACCGGCTCACCCCCGGGCAGCGGCAGCGGCTGGCTGTGGCCGTGGGCCAGGCCGCGCGGCCGGGCCTGCTGCTGCTCGACGAACCGACCAGCCAGCTCGACCACGAGGGCCGCGACGAGGTGCTGGCCGCCGTCTCCGACGTCAACCGCGAGCTGGGGACGACGGTCGTCGCGGTCACCCACGACCCCGAGGTCGCCGAGCGGCTGCCGCGCACGGTCACCATCCGCGACGGCCGGGTCGGCGCGGAGGGCCGTCGTGGCGAGGACTTCGCGGTCGTCGGGCGGGACGGCTCGCTGGCCCTGCCGCCGGAGGTACTCGACGCTGTGCCACCCGGGTCGTTGCTGCGGGTGACGCTCGACGAGGACGGCGGCGTACGGCTGGCTCCCGCGGCGGAGCCCGTCGCCGAGCCGGAGGGGCCGTGAGCGAGCTGCTGACCGCCAGCGGGTTGACTGTGCGCTACGGCGACCTGGTCGCCCTGCACGACGTCGACGTCGCGCTGGTGGCCGGCCGCATGCTGGCCGTCACCGGCCCGTCCGGCGCGGGGAAGACCTCGCTGCTGTGGGCGCTGTCCGGCCTGCTGCGTCCGGCCGCCGGCGAGGTGTGCATCGACGGGCGGTCCGTGGAGGACCGCGACGCCGCGGAGGCGGCTGGAGTCGTGCTGGTCCCGCAGGACAACGGCCTGGCGACCGTGCTGACCGCCGAGGAGAACGTCCTGGTGCCGCTGCTCGCGGTGGGGCTCCCCGCGGCGGAGGCCCGGGCCCGCGCCCTGGCCGCGCTGGAGGACGTAGGCCTTGCCGGCGCCGCCGGACAGCTGGTCGAGGAGCTCTCCGGTGGGCAGCAGCAGCGGGTCGCGGTCGCCCGCGGCCTCGCCCAGCGCGGGGACGTCGTGCTCGCCGACGAGCCCACGAGCGAGCTCGACGCAGTCAGCCGGTCCCGGGTCGTCGACCTGCTGCGCGCCGAGGCCCGTCGAGGCGCCTCCGTCGTGCTGGCCAGCCACGACCCGGAGGCGGCGGCCGCGTGCGACGCCGAGCTGCGGCTCGACGAGGGACGACCCGCGTGGGTACGCACCGACCATGGCCCTCCCGCCGGCCGGCACGCCCACCGTCAGGCGGGCGCGAAACCCGTCGAGGACGGGTGAGCCGCTCGTGACGGCTGCGTACCTGCCAGGGTCCGGTCAGTGCACAGGTCGCGTTGGGTATCACATTTGTACCAGTTCTCGACAGGCGATGACGCTGCGAACGGATCTGGTCATCGACGCCGGGACCGGTGTCGTGTAGGTCGACCAGATCGCCCGTCGACTCGATCTCGTCCGCCGGTAGCTATGCCTCCGCCCGGCGCAGCCGCGCGACCATCACCGACAGCATCGGCACCGCGATCTCCGGCAGCTCCTCGAGCAGCCCCTGGAAGGCGTACTTGTCGAGGGCGAACGTGCGCAGTCCCTCGTCGCCGGCGATGACATCGGCCGACCGGGGCGCGCCGTCGATGAGGGAGAGCTCGCCGAAGTACTGCCCGGGCACCAGGTCGGCGCGCCGCTCGCCGGCGACCAGGACCTGCGCGGTCCCGCCGAGCACGATGTGGAAGCTCACGCCCTCGGGCGACAGCGGGCGGAAGCCGGCCACCGACTCGCCCTGGGAGGTGACGTGGTGCCCAGGCGGGTAGTCCCGCTCGCTCCCCTGGCCCGCGATGCGGCGCAGGACCTTCGGTGACAGTCCGGAGAACAGGTCGACCTGCCGCAGGTCCTCGACGATCTGCTCGTTCATGTTCGCCTTCCGTCCGGGCCCGACGTGGCGCCAGGCTAGGGCACTCGGCGCCGACAGGTACCCTCGCTGTGACAGCCTGCACACCGTCGTGCGGCGTGCGTGTCACACGCGCGCCGGGGAGGGAGCCGCGTGGACAGCCGCCTCGACGAGGAGCCCGGCGCCGGGCGCCGCCGCTGGCAGGAGCGCTACGACGCCGCGCTGGCCGCCCGCCGGGTCCGCGACGCCGACTTCACGACGCTGTCCGGGATGCCGGTCGAGCCGGTCTACGGCCCTGAGCCCGGCACCGAGCCGCCCGGCTTCGAGCGGATCGGGTGGCCGGGGGAGTACCCCTTCACCCGTGGCCTGTACGCCACCGGCTACCGCGGCCGCACCTGGACGATCCGGCAGTTCGCCGGTTTCGGCAACGCCCGGCAGACCAACGAGCGCTACCGCATGATCCTCGAGCGTGGCGGCGGCGGGCTCTCGGTCGCGTTCGACATGCCGACGCTGATGGGCCACGACTCCGACGACGCGAAGTCCCTCGGTGAGGTCGGGCACTGTGGTGTCGCGATCGACTCGGCAGCCGACATGGAGGTGCTCTTCGCCGGCATCCCGCTGGGTGAGGTCACCACGTCCATGACGATCAGCGGACCCGCCGTACCCGTGTTCTGCATGTACCTCGTGGCGGCCGAGCGCCAGGGCTTCGACCTACGCACGCTCGACGGGACGCTGCAGACGGACATCTTCAAGGAGTACATCGCGCAGAAGGAGTGGCTGTTCCCGCCGCAGCCGCACCTGCGCCTCATCGGCGATCTGATGGAGTTCTGCGCCGCCGAGATCCCGGCCTACAAGCCGTTGTCGGTGTCGGGCTACCACATCCGCGAGGCCGGTTCGACGGCCGCGCAGGAGCTCGCCTACACGCTCGCCGACGGGTTCGGCTATGTCGAGCTCGGGCTCTCCCGCGGGCTCGACGTCGAGGTCTTCGCCCCGGGGCTGTCGTTCTTCTTCGACGCCCACCTCGACTTCTTCGAGGAGATCGCGAAGTTCCGCGCCGCCCGGCGCATCTGGGCCCGCTGGATGCGAAGCGTCTACGGCGCCACCACGGAACGAGCTCAATCCCTGCGCTTCCACACCCAGACCGCCGGGGTGTCGCTGACCGCGCAGCAGCCCTACAACAACGTCGTGCGTACGGCGGTGGAGGCGCTCGCCGCCGTGCTCGGCGGCACCAACTCGCTGCACACCAACGCCCTTGACGAGACGCTCGCCCTGCCCAGCGAGCAGGCCGCCGAGATCGCGCTGCGCACCCAGCAGGTGCTCATGGAGGAGATCGGCGTCACCAACGTCGCCGACCCGCTCGGCGGTTCGTGGTACGTCGAGGCCCTGACCGACCGGCTCGAGGCCGAGGCCGAGGCGATCTTCGCCCGGATCCGCGAGATGGGCAGCGACGGCACCATGACGAGCGGCATCCTGCGCGGCATCGAGGACGGCTGGTTCATGTCCGAGATCGCCGAGGCCGCGTTCGCGTACCAGACCGCGCTGGAGAAGGGCGACAAGACCGTCGTCGGCGTCAACGCGCACACCGCCTCGGTGACCCACGAGCTCGACATCCTCCGGGTTAGCCACGAGGTGGAGCGCGAGCAGGTGGCCGAGCTCGCGACTCGGCGTGCCGGGCGGGACGAGAGCGCAGTACGCCGCGCGCTCGCCGCCATGGTCGAGATCGCCCGCGGCGAGGGCAACCTCGTCCCGCCCATGCTCGCCGCCGCGCGCGCCGAGGCCACGCTCGGCGAGCTCTGCGATGCGCTGCGCGAGGTCTGGGGGGAGTACCGCGAGCCGGCCCGGCTCTAGCGCACCCGGCGCGTGCTCGCGCGGGCCGTTGGCGGCGCTCCCCAGCTGACCCACACCACACCCGCCCGCCCCTCGCTCGCGTTGATCTAGGAAAAGACCACCTTTCAGGTCGCCCAGAGCGTGGTCTTTTCCTAGATCAACTGGGCTAGCGAGCCGGTGGAGGCCTGGGCGGCGAGCCGGTGGAGGGCCCCGGGCGGGCGGGCCGAGCCTGCGGCGGCCGCGCGGCTGGGCGGCTCGCCGGGCCTGAGCCTTCGGGACCGCCGCGGCCAGTTCTGCCGGCGGCGCGAGCACGGCCGGCCGTCGGGGACAATGAGCGTCATGTCTGCTCAAGGGCCGCAGCCCAGCTTCAATCCGTACGGCGCCGTCGATCTCGGCGCGCTCGCCGCCCGGCGGTCCGCCGCCCCAGCGGCCCCGGGTGGCGGCGGCAATGGTGCGACCGCCGGGGCCGCTGCTGGCGGCTACGTCGTCGAGGTCAGCGAGGTGACGTTCCAGGCCGACGTGGTCGAGCGCTCGACGGCCGTGCCGGTCGTGGTCGACTTCTGGGCCGACTGGTGCCAGCCGTGCAAGCAGCTGACCCCGATCCTGGAGAAGCTTGCGGCGGAGTACGCCGGCCGCTTCGTCCTCGCCTCCATCGACGTCGACGCCAACCAGCGCATCGCCGCCGCCGCCCAGGTGCAGTCGATCCCCACTGTCATCGCCGTCGTCGGGGGCCAGGCGCTGCCGCTGTTCCAGGGGGCGCTGCCCGAGGCGCAGGTGCGGCAGTACCTCGAGGCGTTGCTTGCGGAGGCCGCGCGGCTGGGCATCACCGGCACGGCGCCGGCCCCGGCGCCGGAGGGTGAGACGCCCGCCGAGCCGGCCGAGCCCCCGAACGATCCGCGCTACGACGCCGCCTACGACGCCATCGAGCGCGGCGACCTCGACGCCGCGGCGCAGGCCTACCGCGCGCTGCTGGCCGACAGCCCCGCCGACGCCGACGCCGCCGCCGGGCTGGCGCAGGTCGAGCTGCTGCAGCGCACCGCCGGCGTCGACCCGGCCACCGCCCGCGCCGCCGCCGACGCCGACCCCGAAGACGTCGACAAGGCACTCGTCGCTGCCGACCTCGACTTGCTCGACAACGCCGCCGAGGCCGCTTTCGGCCGGCTCGTCGACACCGTGCGGCGCAGTTCCGGGGACGATCGCGAGCGGGTGCGCAAGCGGCTGCTCGAGCTGTTCGAGGTCGTCGGCAGCGCCGACCCCGCGGTCGTCAAGGCCCGCGCGGCACTCACCAGCGCGCTGTTCTGATCCAGAGCCGCGCGGTACCTCCCCGTGGTGAGCACGTAGCCGGCCACGTGCGATAGGGACGGCGACCCTCTCGAACCCTCTCGGAGGAAGCGGACTAGTGGGGGGGAACGTCTCAGCGGAAGCGTTCCCGGGGGCGGTCTCCGCGCAGACATGATCGTTTCGGGGGCGGGGTTCGCGAAGCGCGACGGCGTACGCCAGCATGGCGGTCATGCCGAAGCTCACCGGAGCGCAGATCGCCGACGCGGGGCTGGCGGGGTGGGCCAACCTCGTCGGCGGCCTACAGACCCGCATCCCCACGCCGGACTTCGCCACCGGGCTGCGGCTCGTCGACGCCATCGGGGCGGCGGCGGAGGAGATGGACCACCATCCCGACCTCGATCTGCGCTACACGCACGTCGACGTCCGGCTGACCAGCCACGACGCGCGCGGGGTCACGGACCGCGACGTGCGGCTGGCGCGCACCATCTCCTCGCTCGGCGCCGACGCCGGACTCGAGCTGGAGTGCGCGAGTGTCGCCCGCCTCGAGCTGGGGCTCGACACCCCGGCCGCGGAGACGGTGCTGCCGTTCTGGCGCGCGGTGCTGGCCATGGAGACCGTCAGCGCGGAGGGGTGGGACGACGAGCTGCGCGACCCGTACGCCGTTCTGCCCGCCGTCTGGTTCCAGCGTTCCGGCAGCGAGGAGCCGCGCCAGCGCTGGCACCCCGACATCTGGCTCGACCCCGCGCAGGTCCAACCGCGCATCGACGCCGCGCTCGCCGCCGGCGGCACGCTGGTCAGCGACGAGCACGCGCCGAGCTTCTGGGTGCTCGCCGACCCCGAGGGCAACAAGGTCTGCCTGTGCACCTGGCAGGAGCGTGGGTGAGGGCGGCGGCGCCCGTACGGTGGCGATATGGACGTGCCTGACGACGACGAGCCTGAGCCGATCCCGGCAGTAGCCCCGACGCTCGAGGAGCTGGCCCGCCGGGTGGAGGCGCGCGGCGGGAGCTTGTCGCTCACCGAGGCCGCCGACCTGATCCGAGCCGTCCGCGACGCGCGGACGTGACCGCGTACGTCGCCACGTCGCCCCGGGCGACCGTCGAGCTCAGCGTCGACGACCTCGCGCACCACCTGCCGCAGTTCTGCTGAGGGCCACTAGGGTCGCCCCGACGACGGCGACGCCGGCCAGGAGGAGGGGCAGTGGCGGACCAGACCCGGCACCTCATCGGGCTGCTGCTCGGCGCGGAGGAGGACTGGCCGCGGGCGTTCGAGGAGATCGTGCGCCGGCTCGGCCCGGTCACGAGCTCCGACGGCAGCGAGCACGCCTTCGACACCGAGCGGGTGACGATCGAGCCGTTCGACCTGCTCGACCGGCCGCGCCAGGAGCTGGTCATCGACCGGCTGGCCTACTGGTACTACCACCCGCGCGAGTGGCTGAAGAAGGTCGCGCTCATCGACGACGTCTACCTGCTGAACAGCCCGTTCACGTTCCAGTCCATGGAGAAGCACTCGGCCTACTGCGCGATGCTGCGGCTCGGGCTCAAGGTGCCGCGCACCGTCCTCGTGCCGTACAAGAACCCCCTCGACAACGTCCGCTGGGCCTACACCTCCGGCAAGTACAACCGGTCGTTCGACCTCGACGCGATCGCAGAGGACCTCGGCTACCCGCTGTTCATGAAGCCGTTCGACGGCGGCGGCTGGCGCGGCGTCTCGCGCATCCACAACCGCGACGAGCTGAACCGCGCCTACGACGAGTCCGGCGAGATGCTCATGCACCTGCAGGCGTCGATCGACTACGACGTCTTCGCCCGTGCATTGTCGATCGGACCGGAGACCATGGTGATGAAGTTCCGGCCCGAGCTGCCGATGCACGACCGGTACGCGGTGTCGCACGACTTCCTCAGCGCCGCAGCCGGCGAAGAGACGGTCACGATCAGCAGGGTCGTCAACGCGTTCTTCCGCTGGGAGTTCAACTCCTGCGAGATGCTCGTCCGCTTCGATCCTGGCGGCGACTCGGTGCACCCCATCGACTACGCCAACGCCTGCCCCGACGTCGCCATCACCTCGCTGCACTACTACTTCCCGTGGGCGATAAAGGCGCTCGTGCGCTGGTCGGTCTACACCCTGGTCACCGGCCGGCCACGGCCGCTCGACACCGACACCCGGCGCTACTTCGAGGTGGCCGACCGGGACGACCTGTCGTACGGGGAGAAGCTCGCCGCCTACCGCAAGCTGGCCGACGACTACTTCACCACCGGCTCCTACCTCGACTTCTGCGCGAGCCGGATGGGCGACCTCGACGCCCGCGTGCTCGACTGGGTGTCCGGGCCCGACTTCGACGCCCTGCTCGTCGACACGGTGCGCGCCACCTACCCTCAGCACGAGCAGGAGCGGTTCCTCGCCCACTTCCGTGGCCTGCTCGGGATGTGGGTGCGTGACGAGGAGGGTCGGATCGGCTCCGCGCCCTCGCCGCTCATCGGATGACCGGCGGGCGCCTCGGAGTGGTGTGCCCGCCCCAGGTGCCGCCCGAGCGGCTGCGCGAGTCCGTGCGGGCGGCCGAGGACGCCGGGCTCGAGGAGGTGTGGCTGTGGGAGGACTGCTTCCTCGCCGGAGGGATCGCGGCGGCGACGGCCGCGCTGGCCGCGACTGAGCGGATCCGGATCGGTGTGGGGCTGCTGCCGGTGCCACTGCGCAACCCGGCGCTGGCGGCGATGGAGATCGCCGCGGTCGCGCGGCTGCACCCCGACCGCTTCCGGCCGGCCCTCGGCCACGGCGTCCTGGAGTGGATGGCGCAGGTCGGGGCCCGCGTGCAGTCACCGCTGATGCTGCTCGCCGAGTACACCGCGGCGGTACGGGCCCTGCTGCGCGGCGACACGGTCGACACGGCGGGGCGCTACGTGCGCCTCGAGCGGGTGGCCCTCGACTGGCCGCCGTCCCCGGCGCCGCCACTGCTCGTCGGGGCGCGCGGCCCCCGTACCCTCGCTCTCGCCGGCGAGCTGGCCGACGGCGTGGTGCTCGACGACCGCACCACGGCTCCGATGGTGTCGACGGCCGTCGAGCAGGTCCGCGTCGGACGGGACCGCGGTGGGCGCGACGAGCCGTTCTCTGTCGTCTGCTACATCGCGAGCAGCGCCGTGTTCGGGCGGCCGGACGCCGTCGACGAGCTCGCCGCGGCGGGTGCCACCAGCGTGGTGCTGTTCAGCGACGCCGAGCCCGACGAGATCGGACCGGCGATCGAGGCGGCCGTGCGGGCGCGCGGCTGACGCGGACCGACGACACGGGAGGTCGACGTGGAGCAGGACGAGGTAGGCCGCTTTGGCGAGCTGTTCCGCAGGTTTCTCGAGCAGGTGGTGCACGTCGAGCCCGCCGATCCGGGACGGGCCGGGCTGGTCGAGCGGCTCGAGCAGCACCTCGGTGCAGACCCGGCCGACCTGCCGCTCGTGCAGGAGACCTACCTGCCCTTCGAGCACGCGACGATCCAGGTGGCCATCGACGCAATCACCGGGCGGGAAGAGCCGGGTGGGGCTGAGCTCATCGGTGTCGGCGGCGGGCAGGCCGAGCACCACAGCTTTAGCGACATGCTGCAGCTGGGCCGCCACCACGGGATGTTCACGGTGGGGCCGCCCCAGTGGACGAGCGTGGCGGTGTCGGTCGACGCCGAGATGGCCTGCGTCAGCCTCGGCATCTACCTCGTGAGCGACGGAGACGACCGGCTGGCCGTCATGCTCCGGGCAGGATCCGAGCACACGATGACGAGTGCCAGCATCGATGTCGTCTCGGCGGACGTGGCCACCTCCCGTGCCTGGCTCGCCCGGCTGCGAGCGGAGCGGACCGAGCGCAACCTGCTGCGCGGGCAGGTGCTCTCGTTCGGAGCCAACCCGTTCGAAGCCGGGACCGGCCCGGTGACCTTCCACCGGCGTCCGGAGCTGTCGCGCGCGGACGTCGTGTTGCCGGCGAGCGTGCTCGACCGCGTCGATCGCCAGGTGGCTGGCATCGCCCGCCACCGCGAGCGGTTGCGCCGGGAGGGCCGCCACCTCAAGCGCGGGGTCCTGCTCTACGGACCTCCCGGCACCGGCAAGACCCACAGCGTGCGCTGGCTCACCGGGCGGCTCCGCGACTTTACCGTCGTCCTCCTGACCGGCAACGGCATCGGGGCGATGAGCACGGCGTGCGCGCTGGCCCGGACGCTGCAGCCGGCGCTCATCGTGCTCGAGGACGTAGACCTCGTCGCGCATGACCGCGCCTTCTCGCCCAATGGGAGCAACCCGTTGCTGTTCACCGTTCTCGACGAGATGGACGGGCTGGCTGCCGACTCCGACGTCGCGTTCCTCCTCACCACCAACCGGGTCGACCTGCTCGAGCCGGCGCTCGCGCAGCGGCCCGGCCGCGTCGACCTCGCGGTCGAGGTGCCGCTGCCCGACGGTGCAGCCCGCCGTGCGCTGCTGGCGCTCTACGGCCGCGGCATCGACGTCTCCGACGAGCAGGCGGCTGCGTTCGTCGACCGTAGCGCCGGGGCGCCCGCGTCTTTCGTCAAGGAGGCCGCGCGGCGGGCGTCGCTGCTCGCCGCCGAGGGTGGCGACGACCACACGACCGGCGCGCACCTGCTCGTCGCCGTCGCCGAGCTGGTCGAGGCGCAGGACTCGCTCACCGGGCACAGCCTCGGTGGTCCGGGCGACGGGGAAGAGCCAGCGCCCGAGCTCGAGCACGGCGGCGAGGCGGGGCCTGGCTGGTTTGCCTACGGGGCGCGCCCCGCCATGTACCGCTCACACCTCACGTACGGAGGGTGACGCCGCCGGCCCTGCCCGACCCCTCTGCAGGCCCAAGCGTCCCCGAGACCCTCTCCGGGCCCACGCGTCCCCGACCCCCTCTCCGGATCTTGAGACGTTTCTGCTCCGATGAGCGCGGCAACGTCTCAAGATCGACGTGATCCGCTGGATCTTGAGGCGCTCCTGCCTCGATGGGCGCGACAGCGTCTCAAGATCCGGCGGGGGGATGTGCGCGGGGGGATGTGCGTGGGGACCGGGGTGGGCCGGGCCGGCGGGGTCCGGACTCAGTCTCCGGAAGCGGCCGACTTCGCAACTGCGTCGGTGTGGCGCAGCCAGAGCGTGCCCAGTGGCGGTACCTGCAGCGATGCGGAGACTGGGCGCCCGTGCCACGACGGCCCGGAGGCCTCGACGGCTCCGAGGTTGCCTACGCCCGAGCCGCCGTAGAGCGCGGCATCGGTGTTGACGACCTCCTCCCAGCGCCCGGCCAGCGGCAGGCCCAGCCGGTAGTCCGGGTGCGGCACCGCGGAGAAGTTCGCGACACAGGCCAGCACCGAGTCGTCGGAGCCTTTGCGCAGGAAGGAGAACACGTTGCCCTGAGCGTCGTTGGCGTCAATCCACGCGAAGCCCGCCGGATCGATGTCCTGCGACCACAGCGCGGGGCTCGCGCGGTAGACGTGGTTGAGGTCGCGGACGAGGTGCTGCAGCCCGCGGTGATCGGCGGAGTCGAGCAGCCACCAGTCGAGCTCGCGGCTCTCCGACCACTCCGCCTCCTGGCCGAGCTCGCCGCCCATGAACAGCAGCTGCTTTCCCGGGTGCGCCCACATGAAGGCGAAGTACGCCCGCAGGTTGGCCAGCTTCTGCCAGCGGTCGCCCGGCATCTTGCGCAGCAGCGACCCCTTGCCGTGCACGACCTCGTCGTGCGAGAGCGGCAGCACATAGTTCTCCGAGTAGGCGTAGACCATCGAGAACGTCAGCTCGTGGTGGTGGTACTGCCGGTGGATCGGCTCGTGGGACAGGTACGCCAGCGAGTCGTGCATCCAGCCCATGTTCCACTTCAGGCCGAACCCGAGCCCGCCCAGGTGGGTCGGCCGCGTGACGCCGGGCCAGGCGGTGGACTCCTCGGCGATCGTGACGATGCCCGGGACCCGGCGGTAGGCCGTGGCGTTGAACTCCTGCAGGAAAGCCACCGCCTCGAGGTTCTCCCGACCGCCGTACTTGTTGGGCGCCCACCCGCCGGCGGGCCGGGAGTAGTCGAGGTAGAGCATCGAGGCGACGGCGTCGACTCGTAGCCCGTCGACGTGCAACTCCTCCAGCCAGTACAGCGCGTTGGCCACGAGGAAGTTGCGCACCTCGCGCCGGCCGAAGTCGAACACGAACGTCCCCCAGTCGAGCTGCTCGCCGCGTCGCGGGTCCGGGTGCTCGTAGAGCGGCGTGCCGTCGAAACGGCCCAGTGCCCACTCGTCCTTCGGGAAGTGCGCGGGCACCCAGTCGACGATGACGCCGATGCCGGTCTGGTGGAAGCGGTCGACGAGGTAGCGGAAGTCGTCGGGGTCGCCGAAGCGCGACGTGGGCGCGAAGTAGGAGGACACCTGGTAGCCCCACGACCCGCCGAACGGGTGCTCGGCAACGGGCAGCATCTCGACGTGCGAGAAGCCCATCTCGGCGACGTAGCCGACCAGCTCGTCGGCGAGCTGGCGGTAGGACCGTCCCTGCCGCCATGAGCCGAGGTGCACCTCGTAGACGCTCATCGGCCGGGCATGCGCGTCGCCCTGGCGCGCCTCGATCCACTCCTGGTCGGCCCACTGGTAGGTCGAGGTGAACACCACCGACGCGGTGGCCGGTGGGTGCTCGGTGCAGTACGCCAGCGGGTCGGCCTTCTGGCGGCGTACGCCGTCGGTGCCGAGGACCTCGTACTTGTAGCGCGTGCCGTCACCGATGTCGGGCACGAACAGCTCCCAGACACCGGTGCTCCCGAGCGCGCGCATCGGGTGGGCCCGGCCGTCCCAGGAGTTGAAGTCGCCGACGAGCCGTACGCCGCGTGCGTTCGGCGCCCACACGGCGAAGGTCGTGCCGTTGACCGGCCCGGTGAACGTCTCGTATGTACGGGTGTGCGCTCCCAGCACCCGCCACAGTTGCTCGTGGCGGCCCTCACCGACCAGGTGCATGTCGAGCTCGCCGAGGCTGGGCAGGAAGCGGTAGGGGTCGTCGGTGACGACGCGGGAGCCGTGGTAGGTGACGGCCAGCCGGTAGTCGGGCACCTCCGGGTAGGGCAGCACGCCGACCCAGACGCCTTCGTGCTCGTGGCTGAGGTCGTGGCTGCGCGCCCCGACGAGCACCTGCACGGTCTCGGCCCACGGGCGCAGCACGCGCACGGTCACCCCGCCGGCGTGCATGTGCGGGCCGAGGACGCCGTGCGGGTCCGCCACCGCGCCGGCCAGGAGGGCGTCGAGCGTGGTGCGCTCGACTGGGGCGGGGGTGGGGGCAGTCACGGGGTCGGGCCTCCGTCGGGTGCAGGTGCGGTGGGCAGGGGACCTGGGTGCCGGGCGGCAGGCGCGGCGGCGAGCCGTTCGACGGCCGCCATGGGGATGCGCAGCCAGCGCGGACGGTTGCGCGCCTCGTACACCGCTTCGTAGACGGCCTTGTCGGTCTCGTAGGCACGCAGGAGCACGGCGTCTGCGCCGAGATCACGGCCCGATCCCGTCGCATAGCCGGCGCAGAACGCCTCCCGGTTGCGGACGGCCCACTCGCGGGCACGGTAGGCGATCTGCGAGTCGCCCGGATGGTCGGTGACGAGCGGATGCCGAGCGGCGTAGTCGAACGAGCGCAGCATCCCGGCGACATCGCGCACGGGCGAGTCGAGCTGGCGGCGCTCCGCCAGCGGCTTCTCCGGCTCCCCCTCGAAATCGAGCAGCTTCCAGCCCACGACCGTGCGCAGCACCTGGCCGAGGTGCAGGTCGCCGTGCACACGTTGCACGGGCACCGGCTCCGCGGCGCCGGCCAGCGCGTCGTAGGCATCGCGGAGCCCGGACGAGAGCGGCACCAGCTCGGGGACTACGGCGAGCGCCGCGTCGAGGCGCCGGTGCATGGCGGCGGCGAGCGCGCGGTTGCCCTCCCGGTCACGCTCCCCGGTCTGCATGGTCTCGGCCATCAACCGGTGGACCTCCGCCGTCGCCTGGCCCAGCCGGGCCGACTCGGCAGCAAAGTCGCCGCCGACCTCGTCGGCGTGCAGGTCGCCCTCGGCGAACAGGTCGCGGACGCTGACCGCGGCCAGCGCCCAGCCGTCGGTGGCCGTGACCAGGAAGCGCTGCAGCATCATCAGCGCGCCGCTGCGCTCGGCGGTCCCATCGGGCCAGCTGCCGTCGATCCACCCGAGCAGCGGCGCCACGTGGGTCGAGCCGGCGCGAGTGAGCGCGTCGTGCACCTCGATGTCGGGATTGAGCCCTTCGGCGACCCGGCGGAAGACCTTGAGGATGGCGGCGTCCCCGAAGACCAGGCTGGTGTTGCTCTGCTCCACCGAGAGCACGATCGAGGGCTGGTCGTAGGGCAGCTCAGCCGCCGGCTCGAGGTGATAGCGCAGCGAGCCCGTGGCGGGCGCTGAGGCGAAGCCGGCGAGTATTGCCGCCGTCGCCGCCTTGTCGTGCAGTGCGTCAAAAACGTGGTATCCACCGGAGTCGCCGAGGTACACGTGTTGCAGGCGGTCCTCGAACGTGGGCCGCAAGCTCAGCGGCACCTGGTAGAGGTCCTCGCCGCCATGCTGCGTCACGCCGACCAGCAGGTGGTGCACGCGCAGCGGACCCTCGACCGGGACCGGCGTCTCCTGCACGATCCGCACGGCCTCGACGGCCTGGTCCTTGCCGGCGAACCATCGCTGCCCGGGCAGCCAGGCCGCGAGCAGCGCCGGCAGCTCCGGAACTTCGCGGAGCGAGTCGGTCATGCGGTGCCTCCTCGGAGCTGCTGTGACCCGGGCGTCGGTGGCTGCGGTTACTACGGTCCAGGCACGAGCGGTCCACCGTCGGTGGGCTTGGGCAGCCGGAACCAGTAGAAGCCGTGCGCGCCGAGCGTGAGCAGGTAGGGAAGCTCGCCGATACGCGGGAAGCGGGTGCCGCCGAGCATCTCGACCGGCTCGACCTCCTCCCAGCGGCGCATGTCCAACTCCACCGGCTGGGCGAAGCGCGACAGGTTGTTGACGCACAGCACGGCGTCGTCGCCGAGCTGGCGGACGAAGGAGAGCACGCACGGGTTGCTGCCACCGAGGTCGTGGAACGCACCGAGCGAGAACGCCGGGTGTTCCTTGCGCACCTGGATCATCCGCCGGGTCCAGTGCAGCAGCGACGAGGTACTGGCCAGCTGCGCCTCGACATTGGTCACCTGGTAGCCGTACACGGCGTCCATGACGACCGGCAGCGTCAGCCGGCCCGGCTCGGCGGTGGAGAAGCCGGCGTTGCGGTCCGGTGTCCACTGCATGGGTGTGCGGACACCGTCGCGGTCCCCAAGCCAGATGTTGTCGCCCATGCCGACCTCGTCGCCGTAGTACAGGACCGGTGAGCCGGGCAGCGACAGCAGCAGGGCAGTGAACAGCTCGACGGTGTTGCGGTCGTTGTCGAGCAGCGGGGCCAGCCGCCGGCGGATGCCGATGTTGGCCTTCATGCGGGGGTCCTTGGCGTACTCCGACCAGAGGTAGTCACGCTCCTCGTCGGTGACCATCTCCAGCGTGAGCTCGTCGTGGTTGCGGAGGAAGATGCCCCACTGGCAGTGCTCGGGGATCTTCGGCGTGGAGTCGAGGATCTCAGAGATCGGGTAGCGCGACTCGCGTCGCACGCCCATGAAGATGCGCGGCATCACCGGGAAATGGAACGCCATGTGGCACTCGTCGCCGCCGACGGACTCGTCGCCGAAGTACTCCACCACGTCGGAGGGCCACTGGTTGGCCTCGCAGAGCAGGACGGTGCCGGGGTACTCGTCGTCGCAGACCTTGCGGACGCGCTTGAGGAAGGCGTGCGTCTCGCCGAGGTTCTCGCAGTTGGTGCCCTCCCGCTCGAACAGGTAGGGCACCGCGTCGAGGCGGAAGCCGTCGATGCCGAGGTCCAACCAGAACCGCAGCGCCCCGATGATCGCCTCCTGGACTGCGGGGTTGTCGAAGTTGAGGTCGGGCTGGTGGCTGAAGAAGCGGTGCCAGAAGTACTGCTTGCGGATGGGGTCGAAGGTCCAGTTGGAGACCTCGGTGTCGACGAAGATGATCCGCGCGTCGGGGTAGCCGATGTCGTCGTCGGACCAGACGTAGAAGTCCCCGTACGGACCGTCCGGGTCGTGGCGTGACGCCTGGAACCACGGGTGCTGGTCGGACGTGTGGTTCATGACGAAGTCGATGATCACGCGGATTCCGCGGGCGTGCGACGACCGCAGCAGCTCGCTGAAGTCGTCGATCGAGCCGAACTCGGGGAGCACGCCGGTGAAGTCGGACACGTCGTAGCCGCCGTCGCGCAACGGCGAGGAGAAGAACGGCGGCAGCCACAGGCAGTCGACACCGAGCCACTCCAGGTAGTCCAGCCGTGCGGTCAGCCCACTCAGGTCGCCCACGCCGTCGCTGTTGGAGTCGGAGAACGACCGGACCAGGACCTCGTAGAAGACGGCCCGCTTGAACCAGTACGGGTCGCCGGCGAGCAGCTCGCTGGAGCCCAGGCTCACCGGTGCCTCCTCATCGGGGCCTCCTCACCAGGGTCTCCGCACCGAGATGACGTGGGCGGGCTCGTGCGAGGGATCGAGCCGGACGTAGTTGTACTGGCCCCAGCCGAAGGTTTGTCCGGTGAGCTCGTCGTGGGCGGCGAACGACTGGTGCCAGTCCATCCCGAGCGCCGGCATGTCGAGGGCGATGGTGGCCTCGCGGGTGCCGTGCGGGTCGAGGTTGACCACGACGATCACCGTGTCGTGTCCGCCGTCCCGCAGCGGACGCCGCTTGGAGTAGACCATGACCGCGTCGCTGTCGGCGTGGTGCAGGTGCAGGTTGCGCAGCCAGTGCAGCGCCGGGTGCGCCCGGCGCAGCTCGTTGAGCCGGGTCAGGTAGGGAGCCAGCGACTGCCCGGCGCGCTCTCGGCCGGGCTCGTAGGCGGCCCAGTCCCGCGGCCGGTACTGGTACTTCTCCGAGTCGAGGTATTCCTCGCTCCCGGGCCGCACCGCCACGTGCTCGAACAACTCGTAACCGGAGTAGACGCCCCAGCTCGGAGAGGATGTCGCCGCGACGACAGCGCGGATCTTGAAGGCGACCGGGCCGCCGTACTGCAGGTAGGCGTGCAGGATGTCCGGGGTGTTGACGAAGAAGTTCGGCCGCATGTAGGCGGCGCTGTCTGCGGCCAGGTCGCGCAGGTAGTCCTGCAGTTCCACTTTCTCGTTGCGCCACGTGAAGTAGGTGTAGGACTGCTGGAAGCCGACTTTGGCCAGGGTGTGCATCATCGCCGGGCGAGTGAACGCCTCCGCGAGGAAGATCACGTCGGGGTCGGTCCGACGGATCTCGCCGAGGAGGCGGTGCCAGAAGCTGACCGGCTTGGTGTGCGGGTTGTCCACCCGGAAGATGCGCACGCCGTGCGACATCCACAGCCGCACGATCCGCAGAACCTCCCGGTAGATGCCCTCGGGGTCGTTGTCGAAGTTGATCGGGTAGATGTCCTGGTACTTCTTGGGCGGGTTCTCCGCGTAGGCGATCGTGCCGTCGGCGCGGGTCGTGAACCACTCCGGGTGCTCGCTGACCCACGGGTGGTCCGGCGAGGCCTGCAGCGCGAGGTCGAGCGCCACCTCCATGTCGAGCTCGCGGGTGCGGGCCACGAACGCGTCGAAGTCGGCGAACGTGCCGAGGTCCGGGTGGATCGCGTCATGCCCGCCCTCGGGGCTCCCGATCGCCCACGGCACCCCGGGGTCGCCGGGTCTGGGGTCGAGGGTGTTGTTAGGCCCCTTGCGGAACGTCGTGCCGATCGGGTGCACCGGCGGCAGGTAGACGACATCGAAGCCCATCGCGGCAACCGCCGGCAGTCGTTCGGCCGCGGTACGGAAAGTGCCCGAGCGCCAGGAACCGTCCTCCAGCCGAACCGCCCCTTCCGAGCGCGGGAACAGCTCGTACCAGGACCCGTACAGTGCGCGCTCGCGCTCCACCATCAGCGGGAAGGGGCCCTCGGAGGTGACGAGGTCGCGCACGGGATCCACGCGCAGGACCTCGACCACGTCCTGCGCGAAACCGGCGGCCAGCCGGACCTCGGGCGGGCGGCGCTGGTCGCGCAGCGCCTTGACCGTCTCGCGGAGCAGCGTGCGGCCTTCCGGCCGTCCCCTTGGCAGGCCCTTGGCGGCCCGTTCGAAGAGCAGGGCGCCCTCGCTGAGCACCAGCTCGACGTCGAGCCCGGCCGGGACCTTGATCGCGGCGTCGTGCCGCCAGGTGCCGATCGGGTCCGACCAGCCCTCGACGGCGAAGCTCCAGGCGCCCACGGTGTCGGCCGCCACCGTGGCTTGCCAGAGATCGGTGCCCGGCGCGCCCGGGGTCATGGGCACCCGCGCGTGGGCCTTGCCGTCCGGGCGCCGCAGCACCACAGTGGCGTTGACCGCGTCGTGACCGTCGCGGAAGACCGTGGCCGAGACTGCGAATCGTTCACCGACGACCGCCTTGGCCGGGTACTCCGTGCAGGAGACGACGGGCTGCACGTCGACGACGGGGATGCGGCCGGTCACGGGCGCCAACCTATCCAGGGCGACGGGTTCGGCGACCAGGACCGTGGCGGGGGACCCCCGCCACGGTCCCCACCGTGGTTGGGGACCCCTTCCGGGGGACCCTTCCGTGGCTGGGGACCCCGGCCCGCGTGTCCCTTCCGTGGTTGGGGTCCCCCACCCCGGTAGGTCCGAGGTGGGGGACCCCCGCCACGTACGGCGAACGGGGTGAATCTCCCCATGACCGGTCGGGCGGTGGCGAGGGCGCCCCCATGGACCCGCCGCGAGCCCGAGGTCGCGAGACCTCGCGGTGACCGGCCGTGCGGGCTAACGTGACGCAGCGTGCGCGCCCTCCGTCGCTTCACCGTCCGCACTGTGCTCCCGCCGCCGTTGGGGGGGCTCGACGAGTTGGCGATGAACCTGCGCTGGTGCTGGCATTGGGAGGCGGAGGAGCTGTTCGCCAGCCTCGACCCCCGCGGCTGGGAGCGCGTCGGCCACGACCCCGTCCGGCTGCTGGGCGGGCTGTCCCCGGAGCGGCTGGCGGCCCTCGCCGCGGACCGCCGGGTCGTCCGCCGAGTCCAGGACGCCCTGGACGAGCTGCACGACTACCTCGCGACCGACCGCTGGTACCAGACGCTCGAGGGCGCGCCGGGCGTCATCGCGTACTTCTCGCCGGAGTTCGGGGTCAGCCACGTGCTCCGCCAGTACTCCGGAGGACTGGGCATCCTCGCCGGCGACCACCTCAAGGCCGCCAGTGATCTCGGCGTGCCGGTGGTCGGGGTTGGTCTGCTCTACCGGCAGGGCTACTTCCGCCAGTCACTGTCCCGGGAGGGCTGGCAGCAGGAGCGCTATCCCCTCATCGACCCCGACGAGATGCCGCTCACCCTGCTCCGTGAACCCGACGGCAGCCACGCCCTCGTCGAGATCGACCTGCCCGACGACCGGCGGATCGTCGCGCAGATCTGGGTCGCCCACGTCGGTCGGGTCCCGCTGCTGCTGCTCGACAGCAACACCGAGGTCAACGGCCCGGTGGAGCGCGAGGTCACCGACCGGCTCTACGGCGGCGGCGGAGAGCACCGACTGCTCCAGGAGATGTTGCTGGGGATCGGCGGCGTTCGGGCGGTCCGCGCCCACGGGAGGCTCACCGGGTGGCCGGCGCCCGAGGTGTTCCACACCAACGAGGGACACGCCGGCTTCCTCGGCGTCGAGCGGATCAGCGAGCTGGTGCAGCGCTCCGGGCTGGCCTTCCCCGAGGCCCTCGAGGCGGTGCGTGCGGGCACGGTGTTCACGACGCACACCCCCGTGCCGGCCGGCATCGACCGCTTCTCCCGCGACCTGGTGGCCCAGCACTTCGCCGGAGGACTCGCCTGCCCGGGGGTGTCGCTCGAGCACGTGCTCGAGCTCGGTGCCGAGACCTACCCGGGTGGCGACCCGACGGTGTTCAACATGGCTGTCATGGGCTTGCGGCTGGCCCAGCGGGCCAACGGCGTCAGCCGCCTGCACGGCAAGGTCAGCCGGGAGATGTTCGCCGGCCTGTGGCCGGACTTCGACACCAGCGAGGTGCCGATCGGGTCGGTGACCAACGGGGTGCACGCGCCGAGCTGGGTGGCCCCGGAGGTCATGGCGATGGCCGAGCGCGACGGCGGGCGCGCCCTGCTCGAGCGCGGCGAGGGGTGGGAGCGCGTCGTGAGCGGCCCCAGCGACGGCGAGCTGTGGCAGGTCAAGCGGGTGCTGCGCGAGCGACTGGTCCGCGACGCCCGACGGCGCGTGCACGAGTCGTGGCGCCAGCGCGGGGCCAGCGACGCGGAGCTGGGCTGGGTCGACGGGGTGCTCGATCCCGCAGTGCTCACCATCGGGTTCGCGCGGCGCGCGGCGACGTACAAGCGGCTCACGCTCATGCTGCGCGACCGCGAGCGCCTGCGCGGCCTGTTGCTGCACCCGTCACGGCCGGTGCAGGTGGTCATCGCCGGCAAGGCGCACCCGGACGACGACACCGGCAAGCGGCTCATCCAGGAGATCGTGCGCTTCGCCGACGAGCCCGACGTACGCCATCGGATCGTCTTCCTCCCCGACTACGACATGGCGATGGCGGCCGCGCTCTATCCCGGCTGCGACGTCTGGCTCAACACGCCGTTGCGGCCGTACGAGGCGTGTGGCACCTCGGGCATGAAGGCGGCACTGGGCGGCGCACTGAACCTGTCGGTGCGCGACGGCTGGTGGGACGAGTGGTACGACGGGGGCAACGGGTGGGCCATCCCGTCGGCCGACGGCGTCCACGACCCGGAGCACCGCGACGACCTCGAGGCGGGCGCGCTCTACGACGTGGTCGAGCAGCAGGTGGCGCCGCGCTTCTACGACGTCGACGACGACGGGCTGCCGCGCCGGTGGCTGGAGATGGCCCGTCACACGATCGGGTCGCTCGGCCCGAAGGTGCTCGCGACGCGCATGGTGCGCGACTACGTCCGCGATCTCTACCTCCCGGCCGCGCGGTCTGCGCACGCGCTGGACACCGACTTCGGCGCGGCCCGCGACCTGGCCGCCTGGAAGCACCGCGTCGCGGCGGCCTGGTCGGACGTGCTGGTCGACCACGTCGAGCCCGGTGGCGTGGGTGACAGCCCTCAGCTGGGGTCGACGCTGACGCTGCGGGTCTACGTCACGCTCGGCTCGCTCGCGCCCGGCGACGTGGAGGTGCAGGCGGTGCACGGCCGGGTGGCCGACGACGACTCCATCCCCGACCCGCAGGTGTGCCCGCTCGCGGTGGTCGAGACCTACGAGGGTGGCCGGCACCGGTACGAGGGAGAGGTGGCACTCGACCGCACGGGACCCTTCGGCTACACCGTGCGCGTCGTGCCCTCGCACCCCCACCTGGCCTCCCCTGCCGAGCTCGGGCTGTCCGCCGTACCCGCCGACCTTCCCTCGCCCTGAGCCGGGACCGGCGTCTGGCACCGGCCCGTGGGAAGCCGGGCGGAGGGCGGCCGACCGGGGTCGCGGGTGAGGGGCAAACCGGACCGGCCGGCCCCGACCCCTCGTCGATCAACAGCGCGCGTGGGGGTGCCGGGGTGCGCCTGTGCCAGCACCCGGCGTACGACGGCGTCGACGTCGACCGGCCCCGTGGTGTCGACCTCCACCACCGGCCAGCCGCCGGCGACCGGCTGCGCCAGTTCGTCGTTCCACAGCTCCTCGGGCACGCGCTGGGCGTCGAAGTGCCCGGCGTGGCGGGTGCCGGCCCGCGCGCGGTAGCGCCGCTCGGCCACCGGCCGGTCGCACCGGCAGAAGACCTCGACGACGTCGCCGGGCAGCGCCCGCAGCGCCGGCAGCGCCCGACTGCGGTGCCACAGGGCCTCCAGGACTCCGCGGCCGGCCTCGGCCGCCAAGGCGAGCAGGGCCACGCTCGCTGCTCGGCCCACGAGCCGCGACGTCTCGACGTCCGGCACCGGCAGGACCGTCATCAGCGCGTCCTTGAGCGTGTCCTTGGTGAGCAGCGGCAGCCCGAGCCGGGGGGCCAGCGCCCGGGCGAGCGTCGTCTTCCCGCTCGCGGGAGGCCCGGACACGACGACGAAGGCGGGCACATAAGCCCGATGCCCGCGATAGCCGGCACGTGCGCGCTCAGGAGCCCCCATGGCTGGACGGGGGTCCGGGGAACGCCGCCCACACGCAGGGGGGGCCGCAGCGCGCGAAACGGCTTGTCTGCTGCCGTTCGCAAGGGCTGGCCTACCGAGAACGACCGTGAACCCGGAGCCCGCCAGCGGCAACCTCCCGGTCCAGCCGCGGTGGCCCGACGATCACTACCGCTCGGGCTGGTGCATCACTGATCACCAGGAAGCCGTGGGGCCGATCACGAGGGATGAAGACGCAGCTCCCGGGACCGGCGACCCAGCGGTCCTCGTCGCAGAAGCCCTTCAGCTCGCCATCCACAAGGCAGAGACACTCGTCCTCACCAGGGCCCCGGCAAGGTCGTCCGGTAGGGCTGTGACCTGCGGGTTCGTCGGCTTGCTCCCGGCGTGGCGTGTGTGACGGGTGTGGTCCCTGAGGTTTCGATGGTGGTTCTCACATCAGCCATCGAGCCGAGGACCACACCCGCTCATGCCATCTTCGCCTGCCGCCGCTGCTGGACACGAGCGTGTCGCGGATCTGACCG
>JBBRVP010000021.1:0-49086 GCA_038246785.1 Jiangellales bacterium | reverse complement strand
CTCCTCTGCCGGGTCGTAGCCGGCAGCGACGAGCGCCGCGGCGGACTCGTTGAGGTAGGGGAACTCGTCAGGAGGGAGCTGGGGCAGGTAGACGTCCTCGGCCATGTCCGCGAGCTCATCGGCGGTGTCGAACGGCAGGCTAGCCCGCAGTTGGTTCGTTCGAGGCCGGCTCGTCGGCGCCGCGGCGATCGCGTTCGCGGTGTCGGTGGCGATAGAGAACGCGGTGCTGGCGGGAACGGGCGCGCCGACCTTCGGCGCTCCGATCGAGGAAGTTCTGGCCTACTACGCGGCCAACCGCGACTCGGTCGCGATCGCGACCGGTGTGGTGGCCCTGAGCCTGCCGCTGCTGCTCGTGTTCGTGACGGGCCTGCACGGCCTCGTGGAGCGGCGCGGCGGAGCGGGCGCCGACTGGTCGCGCCTCGCCTTGGCCGCTGGCGCGACGCTGTCGGCCATCTTCGCGCTGGTCAACGTCCTGCAGATCGGGCTCGCGCTCTCCGCCGGCGGGCTCGCCGAGCCGACGCCCGCGTTCGAGCTCGTCTGGCAGGTTCACGCGGCGGCGTTCGCGCTGGCGCTGCCGGCGCTCGGCACCACCTTCATCGGCGCGGCCCTCGCCGCGCACGCGAGCGGGCTGACTCCGGCTTGGCAGCGCCTGCTGGGCCTGGTGGGCGGGAGCCTGCTGCTCGCCGCGGGGGTCGGCAACCTCGCGATCGCCGACGGCTCGGCGCTGATCTTCGTCGGGCTCCTAGGGTTCGCCGCCTGGCTCGTCTGGCTGCTCGCGACCGGCGTGCGCCTCGTCCGGTCGTGACCGAGATGAGGGCGGCGCCGAGGTCGCGCACGCGGGCGAGGACTCCGTGGAGGGCCGCCTGGTCGAGTCCTGGGCTGCGTAGCGTGGTGGCCTGTCTGGGTGGCAGAGGTCGGTCACGCCCTGCTCAGGGCGGCCCCATCGCCCGCTGCCCCTCTTGCGAAACGTCCGACATTCGGCACGACAGGACACAGCCGCTCGCCGAGAAGAGAAACCGGCCCCCGGTACGAGGTGTCACGCGTTCGAGCCGGTCTCAGCGCCCCCGCCGCCAACCCGCCGCCACGTCGATGAAGAGGTCGTTGGCCTCCTTCTCCCCGATGCTGACCCGGCAGCCCTCGCCGGCGAACGGCCGCACGCTGATCCCGGCCTCGTTGCACCTCGCCGCGAACTCCACCGTGTCCGCGCCCAGCGCCAGCCAGACGAAGTTGGCCTGCGTCTCCGGCAGCGACCAGCCTTGCCGGGCCAGCTCGCCGGACACCCGGTCGCGTTCGGCGACAAGGTCGGCGACCCGCGCGAGCAGCTCGTCCTCACGCCGAAGCGACTCGATCGCGGCGCTCTGCGCGACCGTCGACACCCCGAACGGCACTGCGGTCTTGCGCAGCGCCTCCGCCACCGGTTCGTGCGCGACGCCGTAGCCGACTCGCAGCCCCGCCAGGCCGTACGCCTTGGAGAACGTCCGCAGGACCGCGACGTTGGTGTGGTCGCGGTAGGCCGCGAGCCCGTCGGCCGCCGCCTGGTCGCGGACGAACTCGCTGTAGGCCTCGTCGACGACGACGAGCACGTCGGCGGGTACCCGCTCGAGGAAGCGGTCCAGCTCGTTGCGATGCACCGCCGGACCGGTCGGGTTGTTGGGGCTGCAGACGATGACCAGGCGGGTGCGGTCGGTGATCGCGTCGCCCATCGCGTCGAGGTCGTGCCGCCCGTCGGGGCGCACCGGCACGCGCACCGACGTCGCTCCGGAGATCTGCACGACGATCGGGTACGCCTCGAACGACCGCCAGGCGTAGACGACCTCGTCACCCTCCTGGGCCGTGGACTGCAGCACCTGCTGCAGCACGCCGACGCTTCCGGTGCCCGTGGCCAGCTGGCTCTCCGGCACGTCGAGCCGCTCGGCCAGCGCGGCCACGAGCGCGCTCGCGAACATGTCCGGGTAGCGGTTCATCGCCCGCAGCGCGTCCAGCGCCGCGTCGAGCACCCCGGGCAGCGGCGGGAAGGGGTTCTCGTTGGAGGAGATCTTGTACGAGGGCCGGTCGCCGCGGGCGGCCGGCGGGCGGCCCGGGGCGTAGGCGGGGATCCCGTCGAGGGCTGGGCGCAGGCGCGGGCCGGTCATGCAGGCGACCGTACCGTCCCATCCCACGGACGCTGGGACACCAGCCCGCTACCCGTGGCTACCGTACGCAGCGTGCGCTCGCCGTCGGCTCGTGGCTACGCCTACGTCATCGCGGCGGCAACCCTGTTCGGGGCCAACGCCTGCGTCGCGAAGGTCGTGCTCGACGCGGGCGTCCCCCCGGTGAGGCTGACCGCGCTGCGCTGCACCGGCGCCGCACTGGGGCTGCTCCTCGTGCTGCTGGCGACCAGACCACGCCTGCTGCGGGTGACCTGGCGCGAGGTGCCTTCGCTCCTCGTGCTGGGCGTCGTCGGGGCCGCGCTCATCCAGGCGCTCTACTTCGTCGCCATCGACCGGCTGCCGGTCGGGGTGGCGCTGCTGCTGGAGTTCACCGGGCCGGTGCTCGTCGCGCTGTGGTGCCGGGTCGTGCTGCGGGAGCCGGTACGCCGGCGGCTGTGGCTGGCCATCGGGCTCGCGCTGGGCGGCCTGGCCCTGGTGGCGCAGGTCTGGCGCGACGTGGGGCTCGATCCGCTGGGGGTCGCCGCGGGGGCGGGGGCGGCGGCCTGCCTGGCGACGTACTACCTCGTGGGACGCAGCCGGGTCACCCAGCGCGACCCGGTGTCGCTGTCGTTCTGGATGTTCGCGGTGGGCGGGCTGTTCTGGGCCGTCATGGCGCCGTGGTGGGGCTTCGACGCCTCGGTGCTCGCGCGCCCGGCGTCGCTGCAGGGCGCCTTCGCCGAGGTCTCGTGGCCGGCCTGGGTGGCCCTCGCCTGGGTGGTCGTGCTCGGCACGCTGGTGCCGTACGCGCTCACCATGGCCGCCCTGCGCCGGCTGCCCGCCACCACGGTCGGGGTGGTCGGCATGGCTGAGCCGGTCATCGCCGCGGTCGTCGCCTGGGCGTGGCTGCGGCAGGCGCTGACCCCGGCTCAGGTCCTCGGTGGGGTCGCCGTGCTCGCCGCGGTCGGGCTGGCGCAGACGGCCTCGCCCCGTTCAGGCCTCCGGGAGTCGGGGCTCCGGACGTCCCGCCCAGACGCCGCGGACGTGCCCGACGTGCCGCCGCATGAGCCGCTCGGCGCCGCTGGCGTCGCGGGCGAGCAGCAGGTCGAGCAGCTCGAGGTGCTCCGCGGCGGAGCCCGCCAGCTCGCCTCGATCGGCCAGGTCGGCGAGGCCGTACAGCCGGGTGCGCGCCCGCAGGTCGGCCACCACGTCCACCAGCCGCGGGTTCCCGGCGAGGGAGAGCAGGCGCAGGTGGAAGGCACGGTCCGCCTCGACGTAGCCGACGAGGTCGCTGCGGCGGGCCGCCGCCGCGATCGCCCGGGCCAGCGGCCGTAGCGCCCGCAGGTCCGCGGCCGCGGCGGTCGTCGCAACCCGCGCGACGGTCGGTGGCTCGAGCAGCGCCCGCACCTCGGTGACGGCGTCCAGGTCCGCCTCCTCCATGACGGTGACCCGGAAACCCTTGTTGGGCACCGCCACGACGAGCCCCTGCTTGGCGAGGTCGAGCATCGCCTCGCGTACGGGTGTTGCCGACACGCCGAAGCGGGCCGCGAGCGCCGGTGCGGAGTAGAGCCGCCCGGGCGTCATCTCGGCGCTGACGAGCGCGGCGCGCAGTACGTCGCCGACCTGCTCGCGCAGGCTGCTCCGTCCGGCGAGGGCGGGCAACGAGAGCGGTGCGGCGGCCGGCTTGCTCCCCACGCTCACCGCAGCTGGAACCCGGTGCCGAGCGGGTCCTGCGGGTCGAGCACGAACGTCGAGCGTCCGGTCTCGTACGCCGCTCCCGCGACCTCCGTGACCACCGCCGGCCGGCCAGCTGGCCCGGGCTCACGGTCGACCACCCTGGCGAGGAAGGCGGTGCCGACGACGCCGACCGACACCAGCGGTGCCCCCTCGGGGAGAGTGCCCGCCGCGTCGAGCAGGGCAAGCCGGGCGCTGGTGCCCGACCCGCATGGCGAGCGGTCGACCTCGCCGTCGGCGAAGACCGTGACGTTGCGCTGGCGGAGCCCGCCAGCCTCGATGGCGCCCTCGTCGGCCCACCAGGTGACGCCGTAGAGGCCGCCGAGGCCCGGCTCGGCCGGGTGCTCGACGACAGCCGAGCCCCGCAGCGCCGCCTTGACCTGCGCCGACAGCTCGACCAGCCGCGGCAGCTGTTCCGGCTCGGGGGCGAGCCCGGCGTCGGCGGCCCGGACGGAGGCGTAGAACGCGCCGCCGTACGCCACGTCGACGCCCAGCCGGCCGGCCGAGGTCTCGACGCGGAGCCCGGACGCCGCCACCCAGGACGCGACGTTGCGGAACGCGATCCCGGTGGTGCGACCGCCGGCCCGCCCGACCCGCGCGGTGACCCGGCCGCTCGGCACGTCGAGGACGACGTCGGCTTCGCCGTCGGTCGGTGCCGTCACGACCCCTGCCTCGACCGCCCAGGCAGCCAGCGCGATCGTGCCGTGGCCGCAGGCGGTGGAGAAGCCGTCCTTGTGCCAGAACAGCACCCCGAGGTCGGCGCCGTCGTCGTCGGGCGGCACGAGGAAGCAGCCGTACATGTCCGCGTGGCCGCGCGGCTCGTTGCACAACAGCCGGCGTACGGCGTCGGCCTCCCCGAGGGGTGCTGCCAGCCGACGCTCGAGCACCGTCGCGCCCGGGACATCGGGACCGCCGTCGACGACGATCCGGAACGGCTCGCCGGCCGTGTGGTAGTCGACGGTGCCGACCGGGCGCACGCTCAGCCGAGCCCGGCGGCGAGCGCCTTCTCGGTTGCCTCGCGCACGGCGCCGGCGGCGTCCTCGGACAGCGGCCGCCGCGGGGGCCGGCACGGGCCTCCGGGGCGCCCAGCGACGTCCATCGACAGCTTGATCGCCTGCACGAACTCGGTGCGGGCGTCCCAGCGCAACAGCGGGTGCAAGGCGCGGTAGAGCGGGAGGGCGCGCTCGAGGTCGCCGGCAAGCCCGGCCTCGTACAGCTCGACGCAGGAGCGGGGCAGGGCGTTGGGGTAGCCGGCCACCCAGCCGACGGCTCCGGCGACTGCGAGCTCGACCAGCACATCGTCGCTGCCGACCAGCAGGTCCAGGTCGGGGGCCAGCTCGGCGATCTCGTAGGCCCGCCGCACGTCACCGGTGAACTCCTTGACGGCGACGATCAGCCCCTCGCCGTGCAACCGGGCGAGCAGACTCGGGGTCAGGTCGACCTTGGTGTCGATCGGGTTGTTGTAGGCGACGACGGGCAGGCCGGCGTTGGCGACCTCGCGGTAGTGCTCCACGACCGCGACGTCGTCCGCGCGGTAGGCGTTCGGCGGCAGCGCCAGAACTGCCGCGGCACCGGCCTCGGCGGCTTGCTCGGCCCAGCCGCGCGACTCGCGGGCGCCGTAGGCGCCGACGCCGGGCACGACGGCGCAGCCCTCGGGCGCGGCGGCGACCGCGGCGCGCACCACGGCGGCCCGCTCGTCGGAGGTGAGCACCTGATACTCCCCGAGCGAGCCGTTGGGGACCACCCCGTGACAGCCCGCCTCGGCCAGCCACCGAACGTGGTCGGCGTAGGCGTCGAGGTCGACCGAGAGGTCGGCGCGGAAGGGCAGGGCGGTCGCGACCAGCACGCCGTGCCAGGGATGGCGCACGGTGATCTCCTCAGGACGGGAGCGCCGCTGTCCGCGGCGCCAGACTGCGACCACAGTGCCATGTCACATGGCACTGTGGCAACCGAGCAGAGCACAGCGGAGATGATCGACCGGAGGGCCGGATCCGCGGATGGCGCGTACCGTTGCCGCGTGCCCGACGACGACGACCTCGCGACGAGCAGCCACGACATGCCCGTCACCCCCGACCTGGCGGCGCTCATGCGCCGCGGATGGGCCGAGCCGGCACCAGCCGCGCCGCCGTCCGCCGACGTGGCGCCGTGGGCGGCGAAGCGCCGAGCGCGGCTGGCCGAGGCATTTCCCGGCGAGCGGCTCGTGCTCCCAGCCGGCCCGCTCGTGGTGCGCGCCAACGACACCGACTACCGGTTCCGCGCGGACTCGGCTCACGTGTGGCTGTCCGGCAACACCTCCTCCGACGCCGTGCTGGTGCTCGATGACGTGGCGGCGGTGCTGTTCATGCGGCCGGGGTGCTCGCGCGACGGCGACGCGTTCTGGCGCGACCGGCGCTACGGCGACGTGTGGGCCGGCCGCCGACCGAGCCTGCAGGAGTCCGCTGCCGCGCTGGGTCTCGAGTGCCGGCACCTCGACGCCCTCGGCTCCGCGCTCCGCGGCAACCGTCCCACGCGCGTGCTGCGCGGCAGCGACCCGGTGGTCGACCGGCTGGTCGACGAGCGCGACGACGGCCAGGCCGAGCGCGAGCTGGCCGCGGTCCTCGCGGAACTGCGGCTGGTCAAGGACCCGTGGGAGATCGAGCAGCTGCAGGCCGCCGTGGACGCCACCGTGCGCGGCTTCGAGGACTGCGTGCGGGAGTGGGACCGCGCCATGGAACACGGCGAGCGGTGGATCGAGGGGACGTTCTGGCGGCGGGCCCGGGTCGAGGGCAACGACGTGGGCTACTCGTCGGTCGTCGCGGCCGGCGTGCACGCCACCACGCTGCACTGGACGGACGACGACGGCCCCGTCGTGCCCGGCGAGCTGGTGCTGCTCGACATGGGGGTGGAGGCCCGCACGCTCTACACCGCCGACGTGAGCCGCACGCTGCCGGCGTCGGGAGAGTTCAGCGCCGTGCAGCGCGAGCTGTACCGGCTCGAACTCGCGGCGCAGGAGGCGGCGATCGCCGCGGCCCGGCCCGGCGCGGCGTACCGGGACATCCACCGGGCGGCCATGGCGGTGCTCGCCCGCGGCCTGGACGACCTGGGCGTACTGCCCTGCTCGGCGGACGAGGCGCTCGACGAGTCCTCGACGGTCTACCGACGGTGGACGTTGCACGGGTCCGGGCACATGCTCGGCCTCGACGTCCACGACTGCGCCGCCGCGCGCGCCGAGCACTACCTCGAGGGGAAGCTCGAGCCGGGGCACGTCCTGACCGTCGAGCCGGGGCTGTACTTCCAGGCAGAGGACCTCCTCGTGCCCCCCGAGCTGCGCGGAGTCGGGATCCGCCTCGAGGACGACGTGCTGGTCACCGATGAGGGTCCGCGCAACCTCAGCGCCGCACTGCCGCGAGAGCCGGATGCGGTCGAGTCGTGGATGGCAGCACTGCGCGTCTGACCCGGACGGCGGCACCGGCCAGCGTGGCAGGGTTGGGCCCGTGCGACTGATCGTGCGCGTGCTGGTGACCGCGGCGGCGGTCGGCGTCGCGGCCTGGGTGCTCGGCGGGATCCGAGTCGACGGCACCACCGGGCGGCAGGTCGTCAGCGTGCTCGGGGTGGGCGCGATCCTCGCGCTCGTGCACCTGCTGGTCCGCCCGATCGTGCGGACGCTCGCGATCCCGCTCTACGTGCTGACTCTCGGACTGGTCACCTTCGTCATCAACGCGCTCATGCTCATGCTGGCGGCCTGGATCGGCGCCCGGCTCGACCTCGCGTTCCGTATCCAGGACTTCTGGTCGGCGCTGCTCGGCGCCCTGATCGTGTCCGTCGTCAGCGTCGTGTTGTCCAAGGTCGTCGGGGACTGACCGCGACAACGGCCCCCCGGCGATAGCGTGACACCGGTGAGCAGCTGGCCACCGGCCGGACAAGGCGACGGCGCGCTCGCGGCCGACCGGCTGCGTGAGGTGCTCGAGGCCGTCATCGCCCTCGGGTCGCGTTTCGACCTTCCGAGCCTGCTGGCCCGTCTCGTGGAGGAGGCCGCCGGCCTCGTCGGCGCGCGTTACGCCGCCCTGGGAGTCGTGCAGGACCAGCGGCTGGTGGAGTTCATCACCTACGGGATCACCGCCGAGCAGCGGGAGGCGATCGGCACCGGCCCGCGCGGGCTCGGACTGCTCGGCCTGCTGGTCGACAACCCACGGCCGATCCGGCTCGAGAACATGGGAGAGCACCCGCTGGCCGTCGGCTTCCCGCCGCACCACCCGCCGATGCACAGCCTCCTCGGAGTCCCGGTCCCCGGACCCGACCGGGCGCTGGGCAACCTCTACCTCACCGACAAGCTCGACGGGACGCCGTTCACGGCCGAGGACCAGCAGCTGGTGGTCACGCTGGCCGCCGCCGCGGCGGTCGCGGTGCGCAACGCCCAGCTCTACGCCGAGAGCGAGCGCCACCTCGCCTGGCTCGAGGCCGCGGCCGACGTCGGGCAGGCGCTGCTGTCACGGATCGACATCACCGACGCGCTGCGCCTGGTGGCCCACCGGGCACGCACCGGCATGTCCGGCGACGTCGCGGCCGTGGTGCTGGAGGACGACGCCGGTCAGCTGGTCGTGGAGGCTGTCGATGGCGCCGGCCTGGAGGTGGGCCAGGTGCTCGACCGGGAGGGTCTGCTCGAGCGGGTGATCGAGTCCGGCCGCCCGGCGACCGACGACGCCGCACCCAAGTGGCTGGGCCAGGACGAGCGGGCGCAGACCGTGGCCGTGCCCTTCACCGGGCCCGGCGGAGCCGACGGCGTCCTCGTCGTCGTCGCGCCCGGCGACCCGATCCTCGGCCAGTTGCCGGTGGACGCATCGATGGTGGAGCTCGTCCGCAGCTTCGCCGTTCAGGCGGCCCTCGCCCTGGATCGGGCCCAGGCGCAGGCCGACCGCGAACTGCTCGCGGTGCTCGCCGACAGGGACCGGATCGCGCGCGACCTGCACGACATGGTCATCCAGCGGCTCTTCGCCACCGGGCTCATGCTCCAGGGGGCCGCCCGGATGGCCAGCCCGTACGAGGTGGTGACCCGGCTCAAGGCGGGCATCGCGGACCTCGACGCGACCATCGCCGACATCCGCGCGACGATCTTCGAGCTGCACCAGGGCACCGGCAGCAACGACATCCGCGTCGCGATCCGCGAGGTGGTCCAGGCGGCGACCGCGGTGCTCGGCTTCGCCCCCTCCCTCGTCATCGAGGGGCCCGTCGCCACCGCGGTCAGCGACCGGCTACGGCCGCACCTGCTCGCCGTACTGCGCGAGACGCTGTCCAACGCGGCCCGGCACGCCGCGGCCGGCTCGGTGCAGGTGCTCGTGACGGCCCGCGACGGCTGGGTGATCGTACGGGTCGTCGACGACGGCCGCGGGATCGCCTCCGCCCGCCGCAGCGGCCTGGGCAACCTCAGTGATCGCGCCAACGCGCTCGGCGGCACGCTGGTCGTCGAGCCGGGCGGGGTCGGCCAGGGCGAGGCGTCCGACGGCCGCACGCGGGGGCCCGGCACGCGCATCACCTGGCGGGCACCCATCAGCGCCTGAGCGGCAGAGCCCCGCCGCGCCGCGGGCGGTGACCTCAGCGCCCCAGCAGCCGCGTGGCGAGCACCGCCGCCTGCGTACGCCGCTCCAGGCCGAGCTTGGCGAGCAGCGACGACACGTAGTTCTTCACGGTCTTCTCGGCCAGGAACATCTGCTCGGCGATCTGCCGGTTGGTCAGGCCCTCCGCGACGAAGGCGAGGATGCGCCGTTCCTGGTCGGTGAGGTCGCGCAGCTCCTCGGGCGGCGCCTGTTCGGCGCGGGTGCGCTCGACGACGCGCTGCACCAGCGCCGGATCGAGCAGCGACTCGCCGGCGGCCACGCGGCGCACCGACTCCACGAGCTCCCCGGAGCCGACCTGCTTGAGCACGTACCCCGAAGCCCCCGCGACCACGGACGCCAGCAGCGCCTCGTCGTCGTCGTAGGAGGTGAGGATGAGCACGCGGATCGTCGGGTCGACCGAGCGGATGTCCCGGCAGACGTCGATGCCGTGCCCATCGGGCAGCCGCGCGTCGAGGACGGCCACATCGGGCTGCAGCGCCGGGATGCGCCGGGTGGCCTCGGCCGCCGACCCGGACTCGCCGACCACCTCGATGTCGTGCTCGGTCTCGAGCAGGTCACGCAGTCCCCGGCGGACGACCTCGTGGTCGTCGAGGAGGTACACGCGTACGGTCACGCGGGACATCCCACCACGTCTGCGCTTCCCGAGGCCGTGGCGGGACCTTGGCCCCTTTCAGGCTGCGGAGCTCGGGGGTAACGATTCGTCGGTGCCCCAGCCTGCGCTGAGCAGTGGTGACCTGCAGGAAGTCGTCCGGGCGGCGGTTCGCGCACCCAGCATCCTCAACACCCAGCCCTGGACCTGGCGGCCGGTGGACGACGGGCTCGAGCTGCGTGGGGACTCCGACCGGTTGCTGCGTGTGGCGGACCCCGCGGGCCGGATGCTCGCCATCTCGTGCGGCGCCGCGCTCTACACCGCACGGGTCGCCTTGCGACACCTCCACCGCACCGCGACGGTGACCCTCGAGCCGGACCCGACCGACCCGCGGCTGCTGGCGCACCTGCTCATCGAGGAGGGCCCGGCGCCGACCCTCGAGGACGAGTGGATGTGGCTGGCGATCCCGGAGCGCCACTCGGCCCGGGGCACCTTCCACGACCGGAGGCTGGGCACCGGGCTCGTCCGCGCGCTGGTCGCCGCCGCCGCCGACGAGGGCACGCACCTCGTCGTCTCGACCGGCCAGCAGGCCCAACACCTCACCGATGTCGTCGCCGACGCCGCCGGCGACGCCGTCGCCGACTCTGCGCGCGCAGCCGAGACGCGCACCTGGTTCGGAGACCGGCTGCGCACCGTGCTCCCGGCGGAGGCCTCGCCGGCGTACGCCGTCATCGGTACCGCCGACGACGGCCGCGTGGCGTGGCTGCGCACCGGACAGGCGCTCCAGCGGGTGCTGCTGCTCGCGACGCTGGCCGGGGTCTCCGCGGCGTTCCTCACCGAGGCGCTGGAGCTCGTCACGCATCGCCGCCGTATCGCCGACGTCGTGGGCATCGCGCGTCCGCAGGTGCTGCTCCGGCTCGGGTACGCCGACCAGCCGCCCCCCTTCGCCGGGCGGCGCCCGCTCGCCGAGGTGCTCGACGACGTCTGAGCAGAAACTCAACAAACGTTGACTTGTGGCCCCAGCCGCGTCTAGGGTCCGGCGCATGAGGGCCATGGTCATCAAGGAGTTCCGAGAGCTCAGGCGCGACCGCCGTACGGTGGCGATGCTCGTGGTGCTGCCGGTCCTGCTGCTGGTCATCTTCGGCTACGCCGCGAACTTCTCGGTGTCCTCGCTCGAGACGGTCGTGGTGGGCCCGCAGGCCGCGGCGGCCCGGGGGCAGCTCCCGCCGCTGTTCGACGTCACGGCCACGCGGCCGGGTTCTGGGAGCGCGGACGCCGAGGAGCTGCTGCGTGACGGGTCGGCCCAGGTCGTCATCGACACCACCACGAGTCCGCCCACCGCCTGGGTCGACGGCGGCGACCTGTTCTCCGCGCAGACCGCCCAGGCGGTGCTGACCCGGGCGGGCGGCTCAGTGCGGACAGAGGTCCTGTTCAACCCCGCCCTGAAGACGTCGTGGTACATGGTCCCCTCGCTGATCGGGCTCATCCTGACCTTCATCGGCACCGTCATCACCAGCATCGGTCTGGTGCGAGAGCGGGAGACCGGCACGCTCGAGCAGCTCGCGGTGATGCCGTTCCGGCCCAGCGAGGTCATCCTCGGCAAGATCGCCCCCTACCTGTTGCTGGCGAGCATCGACCTGCTGATCATCACGGTGCTCGGGGTACTGCTCTTCGGCGTCCCCTTCGCCGGCAGCCTGCTCACCTTCGCCCTCGGGGCGGCCATCTTCCTGTTCGTGGTGCTCGGTCTCGGCGTGCTCATCTCGACGCTGTCGAAGAACCAGGGGCAGGCGATCCAGGGCGCGCTCCTGGTGCTGCTGCCGCAGATCCTGCTCTCCGGCATGATCTTCCCGCTGATCGCGATGCCGTGGGCGGTGCGCTGGCTGGGCTACGTCATGCCGCTGACCTACTTCACCATGATCAGTCGCGGGACCATGGTCCGCGGTACGCCCATCACCGCCCCGACCATCTGGGTCCCGCTCCTCGTGCTCACCGTGATGGCGCTGGTCATCTTCGGCTCGGCGGTGCTGCGGTTCCGGCGGGACCTGGCACCGGCTCGCAGCGGCGGACGCTCGTCGGCGCGGGCCAAGGCGATCACCGGTGCCTGAGCCACGCCACCGCTGGGGCGTCGAGGGCGTCAGCGTGACGCTGGGCGACCGGCTGGTCCTCGACTCGGTGTCGCTGCCGGTCCAGCCGGGCGAGATCGTCGCGGTCGTCGGCGGTGACGGGGCGGGGAAGACGACCCTGCTGCGCACGATAACCGGCCGCATCCTGCCGACAGCCGGGCTCGTCCGGACGGCCGAGCGGGCGCGGATCGGCTACCAACCGGCCACGGGAGGCTCCTGGGGGCAGCTCAGTGTCGAGGAGAACCTCGACCTGGTGGCCAGCGCCTACCAGCTCGACGCGGTGGCGGAGCGAGCGCGCCGCGAGGCGCTGCTCCGCGCGGCCGGGCTGCTCGACGCCCGTACGCGGCTGGCCTCGCACCTGTCGGGTGGCATGCGGCAGAAACTCGGCTTCTGCATGGCGATCCTGCACGAGCCGGAGCTGCTCGTCCTCGACGAGCCGTCCACGGGCATCGACCCGGTGAGCCGGGTGGAGCTGTGGGGGCTGATCGCCGAGGCCGCCGCGAACGGTGCCGCCGTCGTGCTCGCCACGAGCTACCTCGACGAGGCCGAGCGTGTTCACGAGGTCCTCGTGCTCGACGAGGGCGTGGTGCTCCTTCGCGGCACGCCGGCGCAGGTGCTCTCGTCGGCGCCCGGCACGGTGACCAACGTGGCGAGCGTGTCGAACGGCCCGGTGACGAGCGATCCGGCCGCCGACGACGCCGGGCTCACCTGGCGCCGAGGCCGCCAGCTCCGCCGGTGGCACGCCGGCCCGGCGGCGCCCGGAGACGACGTCGTGACGCCGGACATGGAGGACGCGGTCGTCGCCGCCGCACTCGAGCGCAGGCACGACGGCGGCAGCCCCGTACCAGCTCCAGCGCCCGCGACGGCCGGCCTCGGCGACGGGCCGCTCGTCGCGGCCGACGCCCTGACCCGTCGCTTCGGCCCGTCCACGGCCGTCGAGTCCGCGTCGCTCTCGGTCGGCGCGGGCGAGATCGTCGGGCTCATCGGCGCGAACGGAGCCGGCAAGACGACCCTCATCCGGATGCTGCTCGGCGTCCTGGAGGCGTCGGACGGCGAGGTCTCGCTCTTCGGCGACGCACCGTCGCGGCAGACGCGCCGCCGGCTCGGCTACGTGCCGCAGGGTCTTGGCCTGTACCGGGATCTCACCGTCGCGGAGAACCTCGCGTTCGTCTCCTCGGCCTACGGCGGATCGGCGCATCCGCAGGGCGATCTCACGGAGGTCGCCAGCGCGCTTGTCGACACCGTCGGCCTCGGCCACCGGCGCCGGTTGGCCTTCGCCTGCGCACTCGCCCACCGACCCGCCCTCCTGGTCCTCGACGAGCCGACCTCCGGTGTCGACCCGATCTCCCGGGCGAGGCTCTGGGACACCATCCACCAGCAGGCCGAAGCCGGCGTCGGCGTGCTGGTCAGCACGCACTACATGCAGGAGGCCGAGCAGTGCGACCGCCTGCTGCTCATGGACCTCGGTCGGATCGTGGCGCAGGGCACCGTCCGCGCCATCGTCGGGGACACGACGGCGGTGAGGGTCAGCGGCGCACCGTGGAACGACGTCTTCGAGGCCCTGCGCGCCCGGGGCCTTCCGGTGGCACTCGCCGGCACCGAGGTGCGCGTCGTCGACACCCCAGTGGGCACCGTCGAGGAGGTGCTGCGCACGGCCGGGGTGGCCGGACGCGTGGACGTGGTGCCGGCGACCCTCGAAGAGAAGATGACCGCGGTCAGCCGGGCCAGGTCGGCGGCGGTCACCGCGTGAGCACCGACCAGGGGCGGCCCGGGACGTCGGGAGCGGGAGGGGTGTTGGGGTCGGCGGTGGCGAGCCGACCGCGGCGTGGACGTCGCCCCGGCCCAGGCAGCAGCCGCGGCGCCGTGCTCGCGGCAGCCCGGACGTTGTTCGCCGAGGTCGGGTACGACCGCGCGACGATCCGGGCCATCGCGGCGAGAGCCGGTGTCGACCCCGCGCTGGTCCACCACTTCTTCGGCACCAAGCAGGAGCTGATGCGGGCCGCGATCGAGCTGCCGATGGACCCAGCGGCGGTCTTCGCCGTCCTGGACGAGCACCCCGGCGGCGAAGGCCCGGCCCTCGTCGCCCGGGTGCTGCAGGTCTGGAACGCGCCCCAGGTGCGCGAGCAGCTGGCCGCCCTGCTGCGGACCGCGATCTCCCACGCAGATGCCCAGGTCGCCGTGCGGGACCTGCTCACCCGCGAGCTCGTCGGCCGACTCGCTGCCCGGATGGGCACCCGCGACGCCGAGCTGCGCGCCGGGCTGGTGGCCTCCCAGCTCGCCGGGCTGGCGATGACCCGGTTCGTCATCGGCATCGCCTCGATCTGCGAGGCGAGTGACGCGGAGCTCGTCGCCGCAATCGGGCCGACGATCCAGCGCTACCTCACCGGCGATCTCGGCCGCCGGGGGGCAGCCTCCGTCGAGCTGGTCGATCCATGACCGCCCCTGACGAGCACCCGTACCGGATCTGCCTCGTGTGCATGGGCAACATCTGCCGCTCCCCGATGGCCGAGGTCGTCCTGCGCGACCGGCTCGCGGCGGCCGGGCTCGCCGACCGCGTCGAGGTGGACTCGGCCGGCACGGGCGGGTGGCACGTCGGTGATGCGGCCGACGCGCGGGCTCTGGCGACACTGCGGGGCGCGGGGTACGACGGCTCGGCCCACCGAGCGCGGCAGTTCGCCGCCGAGTGGCTGGCTTCCCGGGACCTCGTGCTCGCCCTCGACACCGACAACCTCGCCGTGCTGCGCCGGCTCGCTGCCGAGGCCGGCGCCCCGCGTGCGGTCACAGCGCGGCTGCACCTGTTGCGCGAGTGGGACCCGCAGGCCGGCGGTGACCTCTCGGTACCCGACCCCTATTACGGAGGGGACGCCGGTTTCCGCGAGGTACTCGCCGTCGTCGAGCGCTCCGTCGACGGGTTGGTCAGGGACCTCGCGGGGCGCCTCGCGTGATCGAGGTCCGGATCGCCGCCGTCGTCGGCGCCGCCGCTGGCGCAGCACCTGGCGACCCGGCCGGTGTTGGTGTCGCGGCGCTGCGCGAGGTCGGCGGCGGCTACGTCGCGCGGGCCTTCCTCGGCCGGCTCGGCGACGGACGCCACGTCTTCGCCAAGGTGCTGCCGACGGCGGTTGCCGGTCTGCTCGCCCGTGAGGCTGCCGGGCTGCGCTGGCTGGCCGCAGCCGAGGGCGGCGCACCGGTGCCCGAGGTGCTCGGGGTCGCCGATGACGTGCTCGTGCTGCGCGCCGTCGAGCCCGGCCGGCCCGACGTCGCCGCGGCGGAGCGCTTTGATGGCGAGCTGGCGGCCACCCACCGCGCCGGTGCCGAGGTGTTCGGCTCGCGCGAGGGTGCGGGCTGGATCGGGACGCTCCCGCTGCCCGCCGGGCCGTGGCCGGACTGGCCGACGATGTGGGTGCAGGGCCGGCTGCTTCCGTACCTGCGCCTGGCTCGCGACCGCGGTGCCATCGGTGACGGCGACCTACGGGGGGTCGAGCACGTCCTCGGCCGGGTAGCCGATCTCGCCGGGCCGCCCGAGCCGCCGGCCCGCCTGCACGGCGACCTGTGGAGCGGCAACGTCGTCTGGGGCGCTGACGGGCGCGGCTGGCTGGTCGACCCGGCGGCCCATGGCGGGCATCGCGAGTCCGACCTGGCGATGCTGGCGTTGTTCGGCGCGCCGCACCTGCACCGGCTCCTGCGGGCGTACGACGAGGCCTGGCCGCTGGCCGCGGGCTGGGACGAACGGGTCGCCCTCCACCAGCTGCACCCGGTGCTGGTGCACGCGGCGCTCTTCGCCGGCGGCTACGGCGCGCAGGCGGGCCGGCTGGCCCGGTCGCTGGCCTGACCGGCGGAGTGTCGGTCGGGCTCGCTAGCGTCCCGCTACATGGACATGAGACTCGAGCTCGTCTTCGTGCCGGTGACCGACGTCGACCGATCGAAGGCGTTCTACGTCGACCAAGTGGGGTTCGTCGCCGACCACGACCAGCAGGTCAACCCCGAGCTGCGCTTCGTCCAGCTCACCCCGCCCGGTTCGGCGTGCTCGATCGCCATCGGCACCGGCATCACCGAGATGGCGCCCGGCTCGCAGCGCGGCCTGCAGGTGGTCGTCGACGACGTGACCGCCCTGCGCGAGGAGCTGCTCGGTCGCGGCGTGGCGGCCAGCGACGTCGACGTCCAGTCATGGGGAGCCTTCGTCACGTTTCCCGATCCTGACGGCAACACGTGGGCACTCCAGGAGATCCGGCGCGGCTGATCTCGAGACGGATCGTCCGTTCGCTCCACCGCGGCCGATGAGTCCGCCCCGGGCGCACGGTCTGTTCCAGCGACAGGCATCGCAGAAGAGGAGACTTTCGTGGACAAGGTGACCCCCTGGCTGTGGTTCGACACCGAGGCGGAGGAGGCGGCCGCGTTCTACGTCTCGCTCTTCGACGACGCCCGCGTGCTGGAGACCTCTCGCTACGGCGACGGCGGCCCGAAACCGGCCGGAACCGCCATGACCGTGTCGTTCGAGCTGTTCGGACGGTCCTTCGTGGCGCTCAACGCCGGCCCGGAGTTCCCGTTCACCGAGGCGGTGTCCCTGATGGTCAGCTGCGAGTCGCAGGAGGAGGTCGACCGGCTGTGGACCGCCCTCACCGCCGACGGCGGCGAGGAGAGCCAGTGCGGCTGGTGCAAGGACCGCTTCGGGCTGTCGTGGCAGATCGTCCCGACCCGGCTCGGCGAGCTCCTCGGTGACCCCGACCCCGGCCGGGCCTCCCGCGCCATGGCGGCGATGATGCAGATGAGCAAGATCGACGTGGCGGGGTTGGAGAGGGCCGCCGACGCCGCCTGAGACCCACCTACCGGAGCGGTCCCCCTCACGCGTCGCGCTCCGCGGCCGTGGCGCGCGGGTAGACCTCCAGGTCGGTCGCCTTGACCGACAGCCATACGTCGCTGCCCGCGGCTAGCGAGAGCTCGGCCACCGCGGCCGGGGTCACGTCGACCAGCGCGGGCGGGCGGGCGGCCAGGTCGAGTCGCACGCGGTCGGTCAGCATCGTCACCCCGGCGACCGTCGCCGGCCAGACGTTGCGCGCGCTGCTTGACGCGGGGGCTTGGCGGCTGACGACGACCGAAGACGGCCGCACGGCCACCAGAACGTCGCCGTGCTCACCGTGGTCGGGCACCTCGAACCTCCCGCCGCCGTCGATGACGACGGTGTGCCCGTCGGCGCGCCCGGCGTAGAGGTTGAGCCCGACCAGCTTGGCGACGTACTCGGTGGCCGGTCGGCGGGCCACCTGCGCCGGCGTCCCCTCCTGCACGATCCGACCGCCCTCCAGCACGAGCAGCCGGTCGGCCAGCACGAGCGCCTCGAGCGGGTCGTGGGTCACCAGCAGACACGGCCCGGGGAACCGCGAGAGGTGGCGGCGCAGCTCGCCCTGCACCTCGAGGCGGGTACGGGCGTCCAGGGCGGCCAAGGGTTCGTCGAGCAGCAGCAGGGCCGGCTCGCCGGCGAGGCTGCGGGCGAGCGCGACGCGCTGCGCCTGCCCTCCGGAGAGCCGGGCCGGTCGTCGGTCGGCCAGCTCGGCCAGGCCCAGGCGGTCCAGCCAGCCGGCTGCCTGCGCCCGGGCCGTCGCGCTGCGCAGGCCGCGGGCACGGGGGGCGAACGCGACGTTGTCGAGCACGCTGAGGTGCGGGAACAGCCGGTAGTCCTGGAAGACGTACCCGACCGGTCGTCCGGCGGCCGGGAGGAACGTCCCGCTGTCGGCGTCGTCAACGACCTGGTCGCCGATCCGGATGCTGCCAGTGACCACCGGCTGCAGCCCGGCCAGAGCAGCGAGGAGGGTCGACTTGCCGGCACCGTTGGGCCCCAACACGGCGAGCACTTCGCGTGGCGCGGCACTGAATGCGGCGGCCAGCCGGAAGCCGCCCCGGGCGACCTCGGCGTCCACGACCAGCCCACGGCCGGTCACGGGACCGAGCCCCCACGCAGCCAGCGGTCGCGCAGCGCCACGAGCACGACCACCGACACCAGCAGGAGCGTGAGGCTCAGCACGATCGCGGCATCCGGGTCGTTCTCCAGCGCGTAGTAGACCGCGATCGGCATCGTCTGCGTGCGACCGGGGAAGCTGCCGGCGAAGGTGATCGTCGCACCGAACTCACCGAGCGCGCGGGCCCAACAGAGCACCGCTCCCGCGACGAGGGAGGGAGCGACCAGCGGCAGGGTCACTCTCCGGAAGACCGTCATCCGGCTGGCGCCGAGGGTCGCGGCCGCCTCGTCGTAACCCTGACCGGCCGAGCGCAGCGCCCCCTCCACGGTGACGACGAGGAACGGCATCGCGACGAACGTCTCGGCCATCACGACCGCGGCCGGGCTGAACGGCAAAGTCATCCCGAACCAGGCGTCCAGCCACCTGCCGAGGAAGCCGTTGCGCCCGAACGCCAGCAGCAGTGCCACCCCGCCGACGACCGGAGGCAGGACGAGCGGAAGCGTTACCAGCGCTCGGACCAGCCGCCGGCCGGGGAACGCCGTCCGCGCAAGGACCCAGGCGAGCGGGACGCCGAGGACGAGCGAGATCGCCGTGGCAGTGGTGGACGTCCACAGTGAGAGCTGCAGCGCCTGCGCAGCGTCCGACCCGGTGAGGATCGCCCACAGCCGCCCCCACGGGGCCCGCACGAGCAGCCCGGCCAGTGGCAGCACGAGGAAGCCGACGCCCACTGCCGCGGGGACGAGCAGCGGCACCGGCACGGTGCGCGGCTCCGCTGCGCTGTGAGTGGCGCGCCGCGCGCGTTCCCGGCGGGACAACCGCGCCGGCGTCGCCATCGGCCCTCCTCTGGTCGACTACGCGCTCAGGGCTTCGCGAAGCCGGCGACGGAGAGGACCGCTTGGCCGGCCGGGGAGAGCACGTAGTCGACGAAGGCCCGAGCCGCCGCCGGTTCGGTGCTGCCGGTGAGCACGGCGATGGGGTACGCGGTGGTGGCGTTGACGGCTGCGGGGATCGGCACGCCCTGCACCGTCGAGCCGGCGGCCGCGACGTCGGTCACATAGACCATGCCCGCGTCGACCTCGTCGAGCACGACCTTGCTCAGCACGGACTTGACGTCCGGTTCGAGCGTGACCGGCCTGACCGTCAGGTCGGCCGCGGCGAACACCTTCTGCGCGGTCGCCCCGCAGGGCACCTGCGGCTGGCAGACCGCTGTCTTCACCGCGGGGTCGCTCAGCGAGTCCACCCCGGTGACACCGGCGGGGTTGTCCGGCGGAACGGCGATCTCCATGGTGTTCGTCGCGAAGTCGGTGGGAGCGCTGGCTTCGCCCGCGTCGACGACCTGCTGCATCGTCGTGGTGCTCGCCGAGGCGAAGACGTCCGCCGGGGCGCCCGAGGTGATCTGCCTGGCCAGCGCCGAGCTCGCGGCGAAGCTCAGCGTGACCGTGCTGCCCGGGTGGGCCGTCTCGAACCCGGTGGCCAGCGTGGTGAACGACTCCGTCAGCGACGCAGCCGCCAGCACCGTGATGGAGCCGGACGTGGCGCCAGGCGACGCCATGCCGGCGGTCGTACCCGCTGCTGCCGGCGTACCGCGGTCCGAGCCGCACCCGGCGACGACCACGGTGAGCAGCCCCGCGGACAGGGCGAGGACGGTACGGCGCAACGGTTGCTCCTGGGTCTCGGTGTACCTGGCGCGGGGGCGTTCGCTCGCTCAGCGGATCGTCGCGAGCTCGACGGAGACGTTCGTGGCCTTCACCGCGGCGACCGCGAGCACTCCCGGCTCGAGGCCGAGCTCGTCGGCGGCCTCGCGGCTGAGCAGCGAGACGAAGCGGTGCCGCCCGGCCTGGATCTCCACCTGGGCCATGACGGTGTCGCGGACGACCCGGGTGACCAGTCCCGGGAAACGGTTGCGGACCGACTGCGCGAGCACCGCCCGCTCCTCCACCTGCTCGGCGGACTGCGCGAGCTCCTGGGCGAAGCGGGCCAGCGCCGCCCCGTCGACGACCAGCCGGCCGGAGGGGTCGGTGGTCGTGTCGATGCGCCCGCCGTCCGCCCAGCGGCGGACAGTGTCGTCGCTCACCCCGAGGAGGGCGGCCGCCTGCTTGACTCGGAACGTCGGCATCCGCTGACTCTAGCCGCGTTTGCGGCTCGGTGGCACTGTCGTGGGGGCACCTGCTACGCCCGCGCGGCCCCTGTTCCGCACCCACGGCCTCGGCCGCACTCGGCGGTGGTGCGCCCTCCCGGGCCCCCTCCCGCGTCGCCCCCTCCAGCGTCGCCCGCTCTAGCGTCGCCCGGGTCGCCCCCTTCGCCACCACGGCGGGGGACCCCTGCCCCGTAGGACCCGTCACCCGGTGCGACGGTGGTCCCCTGCCCCGGTAGGACCGGGGTGGTGGTCCCCTGCCCCCGGTGGGACCAGGGTGGTGGTCCCCTGCCCCGGTAGGACCAGGGTGGGGGTCCCCAGCCCCAACGGCCGAATGGGGTGATCCTCCCCAGGACGGGTGTTGCGGCTCAGCTCCACGCCGCGACGAGCAGCCGACGTACGTCGCCGCGGTCGGGGGTACGCGGAGACGTCCAGGGCCGGCCCAGCACCTCACGGGCGACGGCCTCGAGGGTGTTCGCGCCGGGCAGCCGGGGCGGGGCGGGGACGACCAACGCGTCCAGAGCCGCGCCCGCGTGCGTCGCGCCGACGACATCGCCGACCGTCTCCATCGCGTCGCCGGCGGCCGCAGCCTGGAAGGCGCCCACCGCGGGGAGCAGGCGAGCCATCGCGACCGCCCACGGCAGGCCATGGGCCGAGCAGGCCTGCGCCATGACGGACAGCAGCCCCGGCGCGCAGTTGCCGGCGCCGACGGCGGCTAGCGCTGCGGCCCGCGAGACCGCCGCCGGCGGCACTCGCGCCGGCGACACCACCGCCCGGTACAGCGTGCGCAGTGCGGACAGGGCGACCCAGCGCACCGACGGCGATCCGTCGGGCGCCCACAGCCCCTCCACTGCCACGGCTCGCGCAGCGGCCACGGCGAACGCCCGCTCCTCCCCGGACAGCGACGCCGGCAACGCGGGATCGACCAGCACACGGGCGGGGGGCGGACGCAGGCAGGCCCAGGCCGGTGCGTACGTCGTCGGCACTGCCACCCACGGCAACCCTGCAGCCGCCGCCGCTGCAGCGCCCTGAACTATTCGTCGCCCGCCCCCGACCGCCAGCAGAGCCGGGCCGAGACCCACGAGCGTCTCCTCGCGGACGCCCCGCCGCCGCCGCCGCCACCGAGCCGGCAACGGCCCCAGCTCGACCGGTGGCGCCACCAGCTCGTGCGGGACGCCGTCCATGCGGCCCATCCTGTCCTCACGTACCGTGGGAACGGTGATCGTCGCGGCGGGCCTGCGCAAGGCGTACGGGCCCAAGGTGGCGGTCGACGAGCTGTCCTTCGAGGTCCGCCCCGGCGTGGTGACCGGCTTCCTCGGGCCCAACGGCGCCGGCAAGTCGACCACGATGCGGCTGATGATCGGCCTCGACCGTGGTCGAGGGTCGACGGTCTTCGACGGCCGGCGTTATCGCCAGCTGCGCCACCCGATGCGCGAGATCGGCACCGTGCTCGAGGCCAAGGCGTTCCACCCAACCCGCCGGGCTCGCGACCATCTGCGCATGCTCGCCGCCGCCAACGGCATCGGCGACGACCGGGTCGACGAGGTGCTTGCGCTGGTCGGGCTCGCCGAGGTGTCCCGCGGGCGGCCGAGGGGTTTCTCGCTCGGCATGGGCCAGCGGCTGGGGCTTGCCGCGGCACTGCTCGGTGACCCGCACACCCTGCTGCTGGACGAGCCGGCCAACGGACTCGACCCGCAAGGCATCCAGTGGCTGCGCGACTTCCTGCGCGCCTTTGCGCGGTCCGGGCGCACGGTATTCGTCTCCAGCCACCTGCTCGCCGAGATGGCGCTGATGGCCGACGAGCTCGTCGTCGTCGGGCGCGGGCGGCTCATCGACGCCGGTCCGGTGGCCGACTTCGTCCGACGCTTCACAACCTCGCAGGTGCTCGTGCGGTCCCCGGACGTCGAGCGGCTCGCCCGCCTGCTCCTCGACGACGGCGCGGACGTCGCCTCCGAGGACGGCGTGCTGCTCGTCAGTGGTGCCGAGACGTCGGCCGTCGGCGAGCTCGCCGCCCGGCACGGCGTGGTGCTGCACGAGCTGACCAGCCGTACGGCGTCCCTCGAGCAGGCGTTCCTCGAGGCCACCGGAGCGTCGCAGGAGTTCCGCACCGCCGGAAGCGCGTCGTGACCGACGCGCTTCGCTTCGAGTGGGTGCGCATCCGCACGGTCCGCTCCACCTACTGGCTGGTCGGGCTGGCGGTCGTACTGACTGGCCTGGTGGCCTGGCTGGTCGCGTACGGCAGCCGTGACGAAGCGCTCACGCCGGAGCTGACCGGCGTCCAGCTCAACGGCGCCGTCGGACTCGTACCCGTGCCGCTCACCCCCGTGCTCGTGGGCCTGCTCGGCGTGCTCGCGGTGGGGCACGAGTACCGGCACGGCACGATCCGCCCGACGCTGACCGCGCTGCCGCATCGCTCCGCCCTGGTGGCCGCCAAGTTGATCGTGGTCGGCGCGATCGCGGCGCTGACGACTGTCGTAAGCATTGCGGTGAACTCGGTGGTGTTGTGGGTGGTACGCGGCGATGCCCCCGCCATCGGATCCGCGCCGTTGCCGGCCGCACTGGTCGGCTACCTGCTGCTCGTCGTGCTGTGGGGCGTGCTCGGTGTCGCCATCACACTCCTGCTCCGCTCGACCGTCGCGACGATCGTCGTACTCCTGGTCATCCCCCTCGTGCTGGAGCCGCTGATCCGCGGGCTGTCGTTCATCCCCGAGCTCGACTGGCTGAAGTCCGTCGTGCCGTGGCGGCCGTTCGCGGCCGGCGCGCGGATGGCGCAGACGTTCGACATCGACGCCGCGACCAACCAGATCGTCGGCGCCGGCACCCGGATCCTCACCCGCCTCGAGGCCGGACTGCTGTTCGGCGCGTTCGTCGCCGTCGTGCTCGCGGTCGGCTGGGCCCTCTTCGAGCGCCGAGACGCCTGACGGGGCCCCGAGTTGATCACGTTAACGTGGTCAACTCCCCCTTCCCGCGTCCTGCAGGAGGCGGGAAGGGGGAGTTGGACTCGCAAGGGGCCTTGCGTGGCCGGGCTTCAGCGTCCGCGGCGGCGAGCAGCGCGCCGCTCGCGCGAACGCTCGATGGCCCGGCGGATCTTCCTGTCGACCAGCTGCGTGAGGGGAAGGTCGCCCCAGGTCAGGCGGACGAACTCGAAGCCGAGCTCGCGGAGCCGGTCCTCACGCTTCTTCTCGGCGAACAGCGCGCTGCCGGCGTCGCCGTCTGTGGCGTACTTGACTGCGCCGTCGAACTCCACAATGACGTCCTCCTCGAAGAGCAGGCCGTCGACACGGGCGATGACCTGGCCCAACCCGTCCTCGATCTCGACCTGCAGCACCAGCGGGTAGCCCAGCTCGAGGCAGACCAGGCGCGACAGCGACTCGCCTGGGGTCTCGGACCTCGCGTCGGCCTCGCTCGCAACGAAGGCCGCGTCTCGGCCCCCAGGCCAGTCCGCCATCTGCTCGGCCGCGTCGCGCAGCTGCTGCGGGGTCACCGTTGTCGTCCGCAGCACAGCGTCGGCGGCGACCATCCCTGCCGCACGGCCCCACTCCCGAGCGAGGTCGAGTGAGGTACGTGCGGGTGAGAGCACCAGCAGATCGGCTGCCGCCACGATGTCGGCGCCGTCCAGGCTGGCGCTGTGGTGCGCCACTCCGGCGGATCGGCGCGACGTCCCGTACGGGCGTGTGACATGCACCTCGGACAGCGCGACCCCCTGGAGCGGCAACCCGAGCGCGACGGCGGACGAGGCGTGGCTGACCACCGATTGCGGTCCGACCTGCTGGGCAACTGCATGGGTCATGAGCAAGTGGCGAGCCCGCGCATCAGCGGCGTCCCAACGATGCTGCGAGGTGAAGGCGCCCCGGCGCAGGCGGCGCCACTCGCGGCGTTTCACGGCGCGGGCGATGCAGTCGTGGTCGTAGCCGAGGGCAAGAGCGTGTCGACAGAGAAAGACGCCGCCGTGCAGGTCGGCGTGCGGAGGGATCCGGAGCACGGCCGCAGCATGCGCGGCCGGCGCGGCAATGAGGGGTGATCGCACGATGTTGTGGACGGCCTCGTACCGGCACGACTGCGCTGTGGACGGGCCGCCGCGGGGACAGCCTGGGCCTTCCCGACCCGTACTCCCCCTCTCCCCCTCCTGCAGGACGCGGGAACCACGAGTTGATCACGTTAACGTGATCAACTGGGGGTCAGTCGATGCGGACGGAGCCGTGGGGGGTGGCGAAGGAGACGGCGACGATCCCCGGCTCGTCGCCGTCGACCCAGTCGACCGCCACGCCGGCGAGCGGGTCGACGACCGGGTCACCGAGCCAGTCGAGCACCCGCTGCGGGTCACCCGCGATCTCCAGCCGCTCGATGCGAACGCCGCCGCCACCGCCGCCGACCTGCGAGGGATGCGGCGCGCTGTCAAGGTCCCACTGGATGAAGAACGGCAGCTGCGCGTCCGACGCGAGGTCGGCGACACCCACCTGGTGCCAGCGCAGCTCGGTGCCGTCGGGGAGGTGGCGGTTGCCGGGCCGCGGGTCGCGGCCGAGCCGGGTCGCAATCGGCGCCAGGTCGTCCGTGGACAGCACCCAGGCCAGCCACCCCCCGCCGCGCTCGGTGCGCGCCTTGACCGCGCGCCCGAACGGCGCCCGGTCGACCGCCGGATGGTCGAGGATCCCGACCACCTCGAGATAGGTGGGTCCGGCCAGCGGCAGGACGAAGTTGCGCGTCCCGAAGCGGGGGTGGATGCCGCCGTCGACAAACCCTGCACCGAGGTCCCCGCCGAGCCTCTGGACCGTGCTCGCCAACCCGTCCGGACCCGCGACGTACGAGACGTGGTCGAGGCGCATGACCCGCATTGTGCCGACCGCGGACTTGACCACGGCCGCCGGGTGGAGAGCGGACCTACTGCCGGTACCCCTCGACCTCGTCGACCGGGCGAGCCTGCGCGGCCGCGGCGTCGCCGCCGCTGTCCCGCAGCGCACGGCGCTGGCGCAGCAGGTCCCAGCACTGGTCGAGGGCCTCCTCGATGCGGCGCACGGCGTCGGTCTTCAGCGCGGTTTCCACCTCGGGGTCGTCGCGAACCTCGTGCTCCTCGGCGACGAGGGCACGGATGCGGTCGTAAATGTCGGCGTCGTTCATACCCCGATCCTGCCGGTAGGTGGTCCGCGCTGCGCCCACCTGAGCAGCCTCGTGGTAGAACTCCGGGCGATTGGGAGGCGCGTCGCGAGCGAGAGGATCAGCCATGACGACGGAACAGACGCCGACGGGCGGTTCCGGCCTGCGGGCAATGGTCAGCGGGTCGCCTCACCAGGCCGGAGTCCTGGCGACTGTCGGTTTCTTCGGCGGGTTCGCCGGGGTCGCGGTGTTCGGCCCCCTCGTGCCCAGGTTCAAGGACCTGCTCGATCTGAGCCCGTTCGCCGCGGGCATGCTCGCAGCGATCCCCTCGCTCACCGGCTCACTGCTGCGCATCCCGTTCGGAGCGGCGGTGGAGCGGATGGGCGGCAAGCGGCCGTTCCTTGCCCTGCTCGCGATCACCAACGTGGGGATGGTGGGCCTGCTCCTGCTTCTGGCCACGTCCTACCCGGACTCCATGGCCGGCACCTACCCGCTGCTGCTGCTGCTGGGGGCCCTGATCGGCTGCGGCATCGCGACGTTCTCGGTGGGCATCGGCCAGGTGTCGTACTGGTTCGCCAAGAAGGACCAGGGCGGCGCCCTCGGTGCATACGCCGGGCTGGGCAACACCAGTCCCGGGCTGTCCACCCTCCTGCTGCCGATCGCGGTCGGGGCGATGGGCCTGCTCGGTGCCTACAGCGTGTGGTTCGGCGTCCTGCTGGCGATCACCCTCGTCTACGGCCTGTTCATCAAGGACGCGCCCTGGTTCCAGCTCCACCGCCAGGGGCGCACGCTCACCGCAGAGGAGATGGCCGACGCCGACCTGGGCGGCGGCGAACTGGTGCCCACCGGGGACGCCGTCGCGGGCCTGAGGCACGCGGCCAGCAGCCCGGCCACCTGGATCCTCGTCTTCTTCTACTTCCTCTCCTTCGGCGGGTTCCTCGCCTTCACCACGTGGCTGCCGACGTTTTGGACGTCGATGTACGACACCACGCTGCGCGAGGCGGGCATCCTCACCGCGATCTTCTCCCTGATCTCCGCGCTGATCCGGGTACCGGGAGGCCTGCTGTCCGACCGGATCACGATCAAGTACGCGCTACCCGGAAACTTCCTGTTGATGCTGGCCGGCACCCTCGTGCTGTCCTTCACCGGCACGTTCGCCGTCTCGCTGGTGGCCACGATCGCCGTCGCGCTCGGGATGGGTCTGCAGAACGCCGTCGTGTTCAAATACCTGCCGCAGTACGTACCGGACGCGGTGGGCGGGGCCTCCGGCTGGATCGGCGGCCTGGGGGCGCTCGGCGGGTTCGTCATCCCGCCCGTGATGGGCGTGGTCACTGGCCTGGTCGGCGGATCGACCGGGTACGCCCGCGGCTTCCTGCCCTTCGCGGTCCTGGTCCTGCTGGCGCTGCCGGTCGTCGGCGTGCTCAGCCGGTGGAGCGCGCGCCACGGGCACGCGATCGGCTAAGCGCCGGCCGAAGGGTTGTTTTTCCTACACGCCGCCGGTAGCAAAAGCGCCGTGGTGACGGTGCGCGGCTCGGACATGCGGCGCACGCGCCCGGCTGCGGCGAGTCTGCCGCCGCCGCGCCGTCGTGCAAGGTGCACGCGCCGATCGGGCTGCTGCTGTTCGCGATCTGGCCGTTCACGCGGCTCGTGCACGCGTTCAGCGCGCCGGTGAAGTACCTGTTCCGGCCCTACGTCGTCTACCGAAGTCGCGAGGTCGGTCACTCGACGAGCCGGCCGGCGCGGCGGGGCTGGGAGCGTGGGCCGCGCACGCCGGCTCGCCCGCGCGAGTCGGCGTCCCCGCCGTCGCGGCGCTGAGCCCGCGCCGTACGGTGGCAGCTGACCTCGACCCACAGGAGCCGACGTGGACAAGCTCAGCCTCGACGCCGTCGCCCGCCAGCAGTCGGCCGCGGCGGCAGCGGCGTCCAGCGGCCGTGCCGCCGAGACGGTGTACGGCGGGCACGCGCACACCCTGCGGCAGACCGTCATCGCGCTGGCGGCGGGCACCGAGATGTCCGAGCACGAGAACCCCGGTGAGGCGACCGTGCTCGTCCTCAGCGGCCGCGTGCGCCTGATCGGTATCGACGCGTCGTGGGAGGGCCGCCGCGGCGACCTGCTGGTGGTGCCCCGCGAGCGGCACAGCCTCGAGGCGCTCGAGACCTCGGCGGTGCTGCTCACCGTCGCCAAGCTCCCCTGATCACGTCTGCGCGTTCACCGAGCCGCTGGGCCTCGGTGTACCTGCGTCGTGGGTACGGCGGTCTCCGCCAAGAGCCTCCCACGGCGATACACCGCGGACGGGGCGCTGTGCTCACGCAGCAGGTCGACCGTTCGCTCGTGCACATGGATGCAGAAGTCCGCGAAGCAGCCCTCCGCGATCCCGTAGCGCTCCAAGCCGATCGCCGCAGCGGCGCGCGAGGTCACCATCTCGATGAGGAGCCGCTGCTGCGGCTCGGAGCGGAAACCGAGGAGGTGGCCGCTCAGGAAGGCCACTTCCAGCATGTTGTGGCGGCCCCACGGGTAGTAGGCATCCTCCATGTCGTCCTGACCCAGTCCAACGTGCAGACCCTCCCGGATGAAGGTCTCGACGGGCAGGTGCAGGGGTCCCGTGTGCGGGTCGGAGATGAACCCCAGGCCCGCCTTCCTGGCCAGGCGAGCCAGGCGCAGGATCGAAGGCATCTCGTAGCAGCCCACCGCACGGGCATGGCAGGCAACGCCCCTGCCGACAAGGCCGTGCTCGATCAGCTGCTCGGCCAGCATGCCCGTGGTCCGCAAGGACGGATCGCCGGCATCGTCCACGAGCATCGCGACACGTCGCTCCCGAGCCCTCGCCTGCCGGCAGGCCCACGTGACATGGCGCCGGGCGTCGGCGTCGGAGTGCTCGATCCACGGGATGCCGCCCACCACGTCGGCGCCCATGTCCAGTGCTTCCTCGCAGAGTCCTGCGGCGCCCGGATCGCGGACGAGCCCGTCCTGTGGGAAGGCGACCACGTGGACGTCCAAGACGTCCTGGAACTCCTCACGGACGGCCAGCACCGCATGCATGCCCTCCAGTCCGGCGGTGGTGTCGACGTCGACGAAGGCCAGGATGTGGAGAACCCCGTAGCGCACCGCCTCCTCCAACGCACGCCGCACGTTGGGGATGATCCACGTGCGGTCGTAGTTCCGCTTCACAGCGGAGGCGAGCTCGATGGACGTCATCGCCTGCCCCATCGAGCCGGACGTGTAGGCCGACAGGCCGGCACCGTCGAGCATGGACATGGTGTAGACCTTGTCCAGATGCAGGTGACCGTCGACGAAGGCCGGCGTGACCAACCGGCCCCCGACGTCCCGCCGGGTCCTCGCCGGCGCTCCCGCACAGTCCCCGATGTGGGCGAACAGATCGCCCCGGATGCCCAGGTCGGTTGTCGACCCGTCCAGCAGCCTGGCGTTCTCGATCACCAGGTCGAACTGGTGGGGATCACTCATGACAGGCTCCGGTTCCGCTCGCAGCGCTCGCCTGACGACCCGGTCATGCACCTGCGCCGTCCGGTCCACCGCGACGTCGGCGAGAGTGGCGCGGTGGTGGGCCGTTGCGACGGCACCTCATCCTGGCCTGCCGTCGTACCGTGATGGCGTGGTCGACACCAGCGCGCAGACGTCGGCGGTGCGACGTACGCGGCTCTACCGGCGCGGCGTCCTGGAGCGGGAGGACTTCCCGGTCGGGGAGATCTCGGGCCTGGTGGGCCACCCTGACGTGGTCGTGTGGCTCGACCTGCTTCGGCCGACCGAGGCCGAGCTGGTCAAGGTCGGCGACGAGCTCGGCCTGCACGAGTTGGCAGTGGAGGACGCCGTCCAGCGACGCCAGCGTCCGAAGGTCGACCACTACGCCGACCACTGCTTCGTCAACCTCTACGCGGTCAGACTCGACGACGCGGCGGAGCAGCTCACCGCTATCGAGGTCGCCGCCTTTGTCACGCCGCAGGCGTTGGTGACGATCCGCATGGACCCGGACTTCGACATGGCCGACGTGGTGACGCGCTGGGACCAGGGCGGCGGCCCGACCGGTGCCGGTGTCGGCTACCTCCTCCACGGGCTGCTCGACCACGTCGTCGACGGCCACTTCGCGGCGGTCGAGTCCCTCGACGAGGCGATCGAAGGACTCGAGGACGAGCTCTTCGACGAGGCGGCCCGGCAGGGCGACGTACAGCGCCGCTCCTTCCGGCTGCGCAAGAACCTCGTGCTGTTGCGGCGGGTCGTCCTGCCCATGCGCGAGGTCGTCAACGGCCTGATGCGCCGTGACGCGAACATCGTCACCGAGCCGCTCTTCCCGTACTACCAGGACGTCTACGACCACGTCCTGCGCGCCACCGAGTGGACGGAGAGCCTGCGCGACCTGGTGACCACCGTCCTGGAGACCAACCTCACCATCTCGGGCAACCGGCTCAACGTCATCACCAAGAAGGTCACCAGCTGGGCGGCGATCATCGCCGTACCGACTGCGATCACTGGCTTCTACGGTCAGAACCTGCCCTACCCCGGCTTCGCCCGCTACAGCGGCTTCGTCACGTCGTCGCTGCTCATCGTCGTGATCTCGGCGCTGCTCTACGTCACATTCCGGCGCAAGAACTGGCTCTGAGCCACTGGGCAGGCCCGCGCGGGGGCCTTCCCGACCCGTACCCCCCCTTCCCGACCCCTGCAGGACGCGGGAACGGGGAGTTGATCACGTTAACGTGATCAACTCGGCCCCCCCGCGGCCGGCCAGGTCAGGCCGGCGGCGCCGGCCGCGGCGTGCAGCGCCTCGGCGGTCGCGGCCACGTCGCCGTGCAGCCGGTCGAGCTCGGCCGGGCCGAGGAGGACCTGCAGGCCGTCCGCATTGTGGGCCAGCACGCAGGGCAGGCGGCCCTCGCTTGCCCGGCGTACCTCGGGGCTGCGCTCGTCGCGGTGTACGAGGTCGAACGGAACCCCCAGCCCGGCAGTGAAGCCGCGCCACTGCGGCCGCATCCGTACCGTGCGGTGGGTGATGTCGCACAGCGCGCAATGCGCGGTGCCCCGAACCTTGCCGATGGCGTACGCCAACTCGCCGCGGACCCCGCCGTCAGCGTCGTAGACACCGGTCAATCGCGTGATCGTCGGCACGCCGCCATCCTCGCCGACCTCGAGCCCGGCGGCGAACCGACGCCGACCGGCTCAGACACGGTCGACCGACGAGAGGGCCATGCCGTCTGACATCGTCGGTGCCGGATGCAGGCCGGCCGCGAGCGAGGGCCGGAACACCACCGCGACGGCGAGCGCCAGGGCGGCCACGCCGACCACCCGGCTGACCCGGTTGCCCCAGGGTGAGGTCTTCTCGACGAGGACGACGCCGGCCAGGACCACCATCACGGCGAGATTCATCAACCCGGCCGCGACGAGGATCGCCATGAGCGCCCAGCAGCACGCCAGGCAGAAGGCCCCGTGGCTGATCCCGACCCGCAGGTCGCGCAGCCGGCCCTGGTAGCTGGCGTACTTGAAGACGAAACCCAGCGGCGAGCGGCAGTGGGCAAGGCAGCGGTCCTTGATCGGCGTGAGCTGGTAGACACCGCAGGTCGCGAAGATGGCGACCGCGAGAATGGTGGCGAGGGTCGGCCGGGTGTCGACCAGCCGGCCGGCCAGCCACGCCAGTCCGTACGCCGGCACCGCCGCAGCCGCCCAGACCAGCAGGTAACCGGCGCTCAGCTCGGTGATGCGCCGTGCCCGGTGGTCGGTGAGGGTACGGGTGTAGAGCGCGGCGAACGGGGCGATGGTGGGCAGCATCATTGCGGTCATCATCAGCGCCCACGTCAGCACGAACCCGCCGAACGACAGCCCCATCGTCCCCGGCATCGCGCCCATGCCCTGGGCGAGCACGACGACGGCCACCCAGGCCCCGGCACCCACGAGCAGCAGCACCGAGGCCGGCAGGGTCACCTGTCGCAGCGTCGGCGCCGTCCCGGTGGAGGTCACCCGCGCGGCCCTTGCTGCCGCGTCAGGCCGCCCAGGAGAACGGGGCGCTGTGCCCGTTCTTGCCTTCGTTGGCGAAGTCCATCCCGAACACCGAGACCCGGGAACGGCTCGCGGTGGCCACCGTCAGCGTGGAGTTGGCCGGGTGGAACATGCCGGTGAGCATCTCCACCTCACCGTCCGGGCGCAGCTGTGGCGGGACGTAGTCCTCGATCTCGATGTCGATCAGGTCACCGACCTTGACCGAGTGCCGTCGCCCGTCGTCGGCGTAGTCGATCGGCGCGGACTCCATGCCGACCATCTCGGAGATCAACGGCGCAAGGGCCGCCATCGGCCCACCGGCCTGCCCGCCGAAGACTGCGCCCAGCCCGGCGGCCTGCTCCGGCGACGCCTCGGCATCCATGACCACGCCGACCTTCCAGTTGCCGTCGGCCATCACCTGCGGGGTGTCGGCCACGACGATGACGGTCTTGTCACCGACGTCGACCCCGTCGATGTCGCCGCGGTCGACGTGGAAGACCAGCACGACCCGGCAGCGGTCCTGGGTGGCCGGGTTCGTCAACCCCGACGTGGTGCAAGGGCAGACCATGTCGCAGGAGCAGTTCTCGAAGTAGGTGCCGTCCAAGCGCCAGGTCATGGGACTCACTCTCCAGGGGGGTGATCACAGAGTCCTCCCGGCGCGGACCTCGGTCAATGCCTGCTCCGGCGGCTCCCGACCCGGCCGGGCGGGTCGGCCGACCGAGCGCTGGGAGCCGTCACCCGCCGGGATCAGCGCAGCGTCGTCGAGGCACCTTCGACGACCAGGACCTCCCCGTCGGACAGCGCCCAGTGCGCCACCCCCCGCGTGCGCAGCCGGGCGGCAATCTGGTCGCAGAAAGCGCTCTCGGGGTGGTCCGGCGAGTCGACGTGGGGCACGAACGCCCGGTCCAGCACCCCGAGGCCGTCCCAGACGACCTGCGCCCCGTCGCCGTAGGCGGCAGCGACGTCGGCCGGGTCGTCGACGTGCTCCAGGCCCCGCAGCGTGGGCGCCAGGACGCACGGGCCGGCGCTGTAGCCGCCGTACACGAGCGCGTCACGAGCCAGCAGGTCGCGTACGGCGTCGTCGCCGCGACTGCGCGCCAACGCATGCCGGAGCACGAAGACGTTGCCGCCGCGCACCCACAGCAGCTGGAAGCCCACGAGGTCGGTGGCGAACCGGGGACCGTCGTCCACGTAGTTGCGCAGGTCGAGCTCAACCGGATCGAGGCCGAGGTCCCGCAGGGCGGCCACCTCGAGCTCGACCGCCTCGCGGCGCACGTCCGGTGTGGCGGCATCCATGGCGTTGGCGACCACGGCCGCCCGACCCGGCGGGTCGACCATGCCGACGAGCGCATCGCTTGCGGCTCCGACGCGGAACGAGGACAGGTAGAGCCGCACGCCACCACTCCAGCCGTCGGTCGCTCGTCGACCCCTCGGACAGGATGCCGGTGTGGCAGCGCTGTCGGGGAGCCGGGTGGTCCGCGTTGCCCGCCTGCTGTCGCTTCCGGTCGGCGCAGTCGCGTTGTCGGTGGAGGGCCTGGTCCGGCGCGCAGCCGGTCAGGACGCGGAGGCCGTACGCAGGGGGCTGCGGCGACGCAATGCCGCCCGGACCCGTCGGGTGCTCGGCGATCTCAAGGGCGGGGCGCTCAAGGCGGGCCAGCTGCTGTCCACCGTCGAGGCACTGTTCCCCCAGGACCCCGAGAGCACGTGGCGCGACACGTTGACCGGATTCCAGGAGGGCAGCCCGCCCGTACCCTTCGGTGAGCTCGAGCCGGTGCTGGTCGCGGACTTCGGACGCCGTTGGCGCCACCACTTCCGGAAGTTCGACGAGGCGCCGGTCGCGGCGGCCTCGATCGGCCAGGTCCACCGGGCCACCTGGACCGACGGCCGCGAGGTCGCGGTCAAGGTGCAGTACCCGGGTGTGGCCGAGGCGATCTCGACCGACCTCGCTGCAGTAGCCGTTGCCACGAGGCTCGCCGGCCTCGTCGCTCGCGGCCTCGCGCTGCCGCCGTTGCTCGCCGAGATGCGTACGCGGATCGCCGAGGAGCTCGACTACGTCATCGAGGCCACTCACCAGGAGGCGTTCGCGGCGGCATACCGCGATGACCTCGAGGTCCTCGTCCCTGACGTCGTGCTTGCCACTCGGCGCGTGCTCGTCACCACGTGGCTGGCCGGCACCCCGCTCGCCGAGGTGGCCCGCTCCGGATCGCCGGCGGAGCGTGACCGGGCCGGCGAGCTCTACCAGCGCTTCTACCTCGCCGGCCCGGCGAGAGCCGGGTGGCTGCACACCGACCCGCACCCGGGGAACGTTCGGCTATGCGCCGACGGCCGGATCGGCGTCATGGACTTCGGCTCGGCGCTAGGGATGCCCGACGGACTGCCGCCGACATTCGGCCGGCTGATCAGCGTCCTGCAGCGCGGCACCGACGACGAGGTGCTCGCCCGGTTGCGGGCTGAGGGCTTCGTCCGCCCGGGCGCCCGGGTGGAGGCGGGCAAGCTGCGGGACTACATGGCACCGTTCACCGAGCCGGCCCGGCACGAGCGGTTCGCCTTCAGCCGGGAGTGGCTGCGCGGTCAGTTCGCCCGGGTGAACGACCCGCGCAATCCCGACTTCGCGGTGGCGTTGCAGCTGTCGATGCCGGCCCAGCACCTGTTCACCCACCGGGTCTGGCTCGGGGTGGTCGGCGTGCTGTCCCAGCTGGGGGCCACCGTGCCGGTCCGGCCCGAGCTGCGGCGCTGGTTGCCGGGCTTCGACCTCTGAATCGGGCGTCCAGCCCCGCCACGCAGGGCAGGAGTCGAGTGCTGTCCGCTTCGCGCGGCCGCCGTGCTGCAAGGATGCCGGGCATGCTCGACCACCTGTCGGTCCAGTGTGCCGACGTCGTCGCCAGCGCCGCCTTCTACGATCGGGTGCTCGCTCCCCTGGGCGGGCAGCGGGTCATGGACTTCGGCCCCGTCATCGGGTACGGCGTCGGCGACCAGCCGACGTTCTGGGTGGGGCCGACCGGCCCGGCCGGGCCTCACCACGACCTGCACATCGCCTTCGCCGCCGCCGACCGGGCGTCCGTCCAGGCCTTCTTCGAGGCGGCGGTCGGGTCCGGCGCGGAGGTCCTCCACGAACCGCGCGAGTGGCCCGAGTACCACGCGGGCTACTACGGCGCATTCGTCCGCGACCCCGACGGCAACAACGTCGAAGCGGTGTGCCACCGACCCGATTAGCGTCGACGGCGCAGCCGACCCGCCCGGGCATCGTTACGCCGGGTGCCCAACGCCCCTGCTGTCCGGCCGTGCCGGTGAGCGACACTGGAGCCTCATCAGGTCTGGCGAGGGAAGGCACCGATCATGTCGTTGACCACCCCGCGGGTGGGTGACGCCCGCATGTCCGCCGACGCCGAGGGGCTCGACCCCTGGCGCGGCTTCCGTGGCACGTCGTGGCGCGAGCGCGTCGACGTCCGCGACTTCGTCGTCGACAACTACACCCCGTACGAGGGCGACGCCGGCTTCCTCGCCGGCCCCACCGACCGCACCCGCCGGGTGTGGGGCCGGCTCATGGACCTCATGGTGGTCGAGCGCGAGCGCGGCATCCTCGACGTCGACGTCACCACCCCGTCCACCATCACCTCGCACGCGCCCGGCCACCTCGACGAGGAGATCGTCGTCGGGCTGCAGACCGAGGCGCCGCTCAAGCGGGCGATCATGCCCAACGGCGGGTGGCGCATGGTGGAGAACGGCCTCAAGGCTTACGGCTACGAGCCCGACCCCCGCGTACGCGAGATCTTCACGAAGTACCGCAAGACCCACAACGACGGGGTCTTCGACGCCTACACCGCCCCGATCCGCGCGGCCCGCGCGAGCGGGGTCGTCACCGGCCTGCCCGACGCCTACGGCCGCGGCCGCATCATCGGCGACTACCGCCGGCTGGCGCTCTACGGGCTCGACCGGCTGCTGGAGACCAAGCGCGCGGAACGGGCCGCGCTGGACGTCGAGTTCTCCAGCGACGCGGTCATCCGTGACCGCGAGGAGCTCGCCGAGCAGCTGCGCGCGCTGGAGGAGCTGCGCACGATGGCGGCGGCGTACGGCTTCGACGTCGCGCGTCCGGCCCGCACCGCGTACGAAGCGGTGCAGTGGCTCTACCTCGCCTACCTGGCGGCGATCAAGGAGCAGAACGGCGCGGCCATGTCGCTGGGCCGGGTGAGCACCTTCCTCGACGTCTACCTCGAGCGCGACCTCGTCGAGGGCCGGCTCACCGAGGAGCAGGCACAGGAGCTGATCGACGACTTCGTCATCAAGCTGCGCATCGTGCGCTTCCTGCGCACCCCGGAGTACGACGCCCTGTTCAGCGGCGACCCGACCTGGGTGACCGAGTCCATCGGCGGCATGGGCCTCGACGGCCGGCCCCTGGTGAGCCGCACGTCGTTCCGCTTCCTGCAGACCCTCTACAACCTCGGCCCGGCGCCAGAGCCCAACCTCACGGTGTTCTGGTCGCCGCAGCTGCCGGAGGGCTTCAAGCGCTTCGCCGCCCAGGTGTCCATCGACACCAGTGCTATCCAGTACGAGAACGACGAGCTCATGCGGCCGCGCTTCGGTGACGACACCGCCATCGCCTGCTGCGTGTCCGCGATGCCGGTGGGCCGCCAGATGCAGTTCTTCGGCGCCCGGGTCAACCTCGCCAAAACGCTGCTGTACGCCATCAACGGAGGCCGCGACGAGGTCACCGGCAAGCAGGTCGCGCCGGACTCCGAGCCGGTGAGCGGCGACGTCCTCGACTACGCCGACGTACGCCGCCGGCTCGACGGCCTCATGGAATGGCTCGCCGATACCTACGTCAACGCGCTCAACGTCATCCACTACATGCACGACAAGTACTCCTACGAGCGGCTGGAGATGGCGCTGCACGACTACGCGCCACACCGCACGCTCGCCTGCGGCATCGCCGGGCTGTCGGTGGCCGCCGACTCGCTGTCGGCGATCCGGGACGCGACCGTGCGACCCGTCCGCGACGAGACGGGCCTGGTCGTCGACTACACGATCGAGGGCGAGTACCCGACGTACGGCAACAACGACGACCGCGTCGACTCCATCGCCGTCGAGCTCGTGGAGACGTTCATGGAGAAGGTGCGCCACTACCCCGCCTACCGCAACGCCCAGCACACCCAGTCGGTGCTCACCATCACGAGCAACGTCGTCTACGGCAAGCACACCGGCAACACCCCCGACGGCCGGCGGGCCGGCGAGCCGTTCGCGCCGGGAGCCAACCCCATGCACGGGCGCGACCATAAGGGGCTGGTGGCCGCAGCGCTGTCGGTGGCGAAGCTGCCCTACGACGACGCGGAGGACGGCATCTCGCTCACCGCGTCGCTCATGCCCGGCACGCTGGGCAAGACGCCGGAGGAGCGGGTGTCGACGCTGGCCGGCATCCTCGACGGCTACATGATCTCCGACGGCTTCCACATGAACGTCAACGTGCTCAACCGCGAGACGCTGGTCGACGCCATGGAGCACCCGGAGAAGTACCCGCAGCTGACGATCCGGGTGTCCGGCTACGCGGTCAACTTCGTGCGACTCACCCGCGAGCAGCAGCACGACGTCATCAGCCGCACGTTCCACATGAACCTGTAGTGGCCGACTATCGGCTCCGCGAGGGGACGGGTGCGCTGAGCCCGTCCCTGACCGACGTACCCGACAACGACTCGCCGTCCCACGACGGCGAGGTCCGCGGTTTCATCCACTCCGCCGAGACGACGGGCACCGTCAACGGACCCGGCGTGCGCTACTCGCTCTACCTGTCCGGCTGCCCGCTGCGCTGCCTGTACTGCCACAACCCCGACACGTGGGAGATGCGGCTCGGCGAGCAGGTCAGCGTCGACCGGGTGGTCGGGGACATCGGGGAGTTTCTCGTCTTCCTCCGCACGACCGGCGGCGGCCTGACGCTCAGCGGGGGCGAGCCGCTGCTGCAGCCGCGCTTCGTCGAGGCACTGTTCCGCCGGGTCAAGCAACGCTGGGACCTGCATACCGCGCTCGACACCTCGGGCAACCTCGGGGACCGGGCCAGCGACGAGCTGCTCGACCTCATCGACCTGGTGCTGCTCGACGTCAAGTCCGGGCTGCCCGACACGTTCCGCCGGCTCACCGGCGCGGAGCTGGCGCCGACACTGGTGTTTGGTGAGCGGCTGGCCCACCGCGGCAATGCGATGTGGATCCGGTACGTCCTCGTGCCGGGCGTCACCGACGCGCCGGACAACGTCGCCGCGGTGGCGCGCTACGTCGCCTCGCTCGGCCCGTCGGTGCAGCGCGTCGAGGTGCTGCCCTACCACGACCTCGGCGCGCACAAGTACGCCGAGCTCGGGACCTCCTACCCGCTCGCCGGGGTCCCCGGCCCGACGCCGGAGCAGCTGGAGGCGGCGCGCGGCGCCTTCCGCGCGGAAGGTCTCACGACGCTGTAGCGCGGGCGGCCAGTGCCAACCCTCGCCCGCCGACCTCCTAGCAGCGGCCCACCCCGACCGCGTCCTCCGCGATCAAGGAGAAAACCACGTTTCAGGTGGCTGTTCACGTGATCTTCTCCTAGATCAACTCGGTGGAGGGGGGACGAAGCCGGTCGCCGCCCATTCGGAGGGCGCGCCGACTAGCCGCTCTTCCAAGCGCTGGCCCCGGCGGCGGTCGCCGAGCGGGCCTGCTCCCACTTGTGCCTCACGACTTCGCTGGGAGGGACGTCCCGGTTGTTGATCCACCGCCGGGTCGCGGTCAGCACAGCCACCGCAGTCACGGTGAAGCCGGTGAACGCGAGCACGCCACCGATGCCGGCGAGCACGAGCCCTCCCGCAAGCACCCTCGTGTTGAGCTCCGAGCCCAGCGTGAGCCCTCGGTCCTCGGACATGGCGCCTCCTCGTCAGCGACAGCCTGACCGTTGCGCGCCGACCTTGGTCGCGCCTCCTCCCGGACGGGTGATGCGTGGCCGCGGCCGCCGCTCGCATCCGGTCGCGGTCCGACCGGATCCACTCAGGGCCGCGCCTCGGGCGGCGCGGCAGGATCCTCGTGAGCCGCCGGGAGCAGTTCGAAGACCGGGTGCGCCGCCGCCTCGGCCGCGAACGTCTCGGGTGGGTCGTCGTGGTCGGCGGCGAAGTAGGGCCGGGTGACCCGCGCGATGGCGACGTAGCGCTTCAGCACCGGCCCGGCCTCCGCGGCGTTCGCCTCGCGCAGCACGAACTCCTGCGTCGTCCGCCCCCGGGTCAGGCTCACCTTCCCCGCGGCGCGCGCGTTGTGCACCCACGACACCGCTCCGTACGGCGCCACCAGCCAGCGCCGGCCGCCGTCCTCGACGATCGTCACGGGGTTTCGGCGCGCCTGCCCGCTCTTGCGACCAACGGTGGTGAGCAGGTACGAGTGCGGCAGTAGCCCCAGGCGCACGAGGCCGCTCGTTGCGACGTTGCCGACGCGGCGCCAGCGTCCGGCGTGGTAGACCTTCGGCGGTCGGCCCGGATGCCCTGCTCCGTCCGCGGTCATGATCAGCCCTCCGTGTCATCGATCGGTCCCGCCAGTCTCCAGTCTGCTCGCCGCCACTCACCGGCGGCCGGTCAGCGGGACACTGGACCGCTGGGCCCGCTGGACTCAGCCGTGCCCAATGGCGAACAGTGGGTCGTCGTACCCCGGTACGTCCTCCCCATGTCCTCGCACCTGCTCCATCGAGCGGGGCAGGTCGAACGGCAGCCGGCCCTGCGGCGGTACGGCCCCGGTGAGGGCGTCGAGGAGCGCTTCGTCGCTGGCGCCGTAGCTGCCGACGAGAGCCGCACAGACCGGCAGCAGCGGCGTGAGGACCGCCGGCCGGTCGAGCGTCACGTCCACGACCAGCGGGCACTGCGCCGAGATGCGGGCCAGCCGCACGGCAAGGCCCGGCGGGAAGTCCAGCGATCCCTGGTGGAAGGCGTTCTCGAGGAACAGGTCCGAGCGTGGCTCGTACGGCGCCGTGAGCCGCACGACCGCAACGTCGCCATCGGCGGGCCGCGCGACGGGCGTTCCGGCCCGCGCGACGGCGTCCGGGTCCATGCGCTCGGCGTAGATCCGCAGGCCGGTTCTCAGCGGCAGGACCGTCGCGGTGCCGTGGCCGTTGCGCAGGACGGTCACCGACCGGGCCTGGGCGGCGTGGCCGGCGGCCCGGAAGTCCGCCCGGCCGACGGTCGCCGCGGCCGCGTCCTCGTCGACGTAGGGGTTGTCGAAGAGCCCGAGCCGGAACTTCACGGCGAGCAGCCGGCGAACCGACTCGTCGATGCGCTCGACGCCGACCCGACCCCGCGCGACCAGGTCGAGGAGGACCTCGACGCACTCCTCCCCACCAAACTGATCGGCGCCCGCGGCAAGGATGCGCTCCATCCGGCCGGCCGGATCGAGGTGCTCGACCCCCCAGGCGCGCGCGGGCAGCACCTGGTCGCCGACGTGGTTGTCGTTGACCAGCTCCCAATCGGTGACGACGACCCCCTGGAATCCCAGCCGGTCCCGCAGCAGCCCCGTGACGATCTGGCGGTTGTACCCGAAGCCGACCTCCTCGACCGGCTCGCCGTCGACGACGAGCCCGAGCGGCATGCCGGAGTAGGGCATGACGGCGGCGACACCGGCCTCCACAGCTGCCGGGAACGGCCGCAGGTGGTCGGCGAACCGCCCGCCGGGGTAGACCTGCTCGCGTCCGTACGGGAAGTGGGCGTCCTCCCCGTCGCGCTGCGGGCCGCCGCCGGGGAAGTGCTTGGCCGTGCACGCGACGCTGCCCGGTCCCAGGACCGCCCCCTGCAGGCCGCGCAGGTAGGCCAGTCCGAGCTCGGTGACGAGTGCCGGGTCCTGCCCGAACGTCTGCGACTGGCGCGCCCAGCGCGGCTCGGTGGCCAAGTCCAGCGTCGGGTGCAGGGCGGCGCGGATACCGACCGCCGCGTACTCCTGCCGCACGACGTCGGCGAACTCCCGCACCAGCTCCGGGTCGCGGAGCGCGGCCAGTCCGAGCGCCTCCGGCCACTGCGAGAAAGCCCGGGCGGCGAAGGAGGCGCCGGCGTTCTCGACGAACGAGTGCCGCGGATCGGTCGAGATCGTCACCGGGATGCCGTGCGGGGTGCCCTCGGCGAGGGCCTGCAGCGTGTTGTGCCACCGCGCGGCCGTCCGTGGGTCGGCAAGGGCGTGGACGTTGAAGTGGGACAGGAGCTTGCCGAGCACCACCACGCTGGTCGGGGACTTGCTGATCTGGCCCGGGTGTTCGAGCAGCGAGCCGTCCTCACCGGTCTCGATGACTGTCTGGAACATCAGCCCGGCCTTCTCCGGCAGCGACAGCCGTGGCACGAGGTCCGCGACCCGGCTCGCGACGTCGAGCCGCGGGTCCTCGTACGGGTCCAGCCGCCCGTTGCCGTTGAGGTCGCGGTAGGCGACTCCCTCCGGACTCGTCCGTGTGGCCGGTTGCATGGACGCTAGACGCGTCCGGCGCCGAACCGCTCGATGCCGATGACCGGGCGCAGCGCCCGCGCGACTGCCCACGTGCTGAACGCCCGGCGGACGACGTCGTGGGCCAGCACGTTGCCGATCGCGCCCATGACCATGGCCTGGTCGAGCGCGAGGTAGCGACGGGCGATGGTGCCGCTGCGTACGGCCACCGCGTCGAAGAACCCGCCGTCGCCGTACGCCCCCAGCTCGCGCTGGATGCGCACGAGGTTGTCGTACGCCGCGCGGGGCTCGTGCAGCATCGCGAGGAACGACGCGTGCGGCGTGACGACGCCGTCGCCGAAGGTGGGGTGCGGGTTGGTGGCCGGCCGGCAGGTCCCGAAGCCGACGTCGTAGTTGGTCTTCTCCTCGTCGGAGAAGTAGCCGTCGGGGTTGAGCCCGAGCGCGTCGACGCCGTACTCACGGTAGTTGGCGAACGGATCGCTGGCCGGTGAGAACCCCCAGTAGCCGTAGTCGGCCTCCAGGAGGCCGTGCTCGCGCTGGGCTCGGACGTGCAGCGGATGGTTGATCCCCCAGCTGCGCGGTGCCCAGCGCGCCTCCGGAACGAAGACGTCGGGCATGAGCTCCTCGAACATGCTGCCGCCCCAGCCGGGGACGATGTGCATGCCGCGGTAGGTGTAGGCGCCCTCGTACACGTCGAGGCCGAAGTACGTGCGATGCCTGCCAACCGGCTGCATCTCCTGCCAGTCCCAGTCGCAGGTCTCCGGGAACGTGCGCCACAGCGCGTAGTAGTTGGTCGGGGGGATCTGCCGGCGGATGAGGCCGAGGTAGGTCGTGATGCGGGTCTCGGAGACGGTCGTGTCGTAGTGGTGGTTGGTGTACCAGACGTCCGGGCCGATGCCGATGTGGTTGCCGAGGAATACGTCGCTGCGGTGCGGGTCCTCCGCGTAGAAGCCGCCGTGGACGAGGCCACCCGGGCGCGATGCGTCGGGGTCGTAGAACATGTCCCACCGCATCCGTCGCCAGAGTCGCTCGGCGAGCGGCTGGGCGCCTGGGACGGCGTGGCGCACCACCTGCAACGCGGCGCCGAGCCAGCCGTTGTCGACGCTGGAGTAGAACGGGATCACGGTGCCGCCGTCGTCGGGCCAGACCCGGATGACTTCTCCGGTGGCCGGGTCGTACCAGTTGACGTACATGCCGCTCGGCGCGTGGACGTCCATCCGCAGCAGCGTGCGCAGGGTGCGGCGGACCCGGCGGGTGCACTCGCTGGGCGTGATGATGCCGAGCTCGCGCGCGACGACGGCGCTCCACAGGTAGCCGCCGATGTTGGTCGGCGAGGTGTAGCCCGACCGGTCGGTGGCGGCGAGCGACCCGGGGATGTTGTCCGCCGGAAGCCCTGTCCGCGGATCGGTCATCGCGACCAGGCTGCGCCAGGTGTCGGCGGCCCAGCGGTGCACGCGGGCGCGACCGGGAGGCCAGCCGTGATGCTGTCGCGTCGAGGACGCGAGCGAGGCCGCGGAGGCGAGGCCGTTGGGGGCAAGGGTGACGGTGGCGAGCGAGGCGGCGCCCGCGGCGAGCACCTGACGCCGGGAGACCGGGGCAGACAGTTCGGACACGATGGACTCCGTTCGGACGGGACCGGCTCACTTGATGCCGGTAGTGGCGATCCCTTCGATGAAGCGACGCTGGAAGAGCATGAACACCACGAGGATCGGGACCACGACGACGGTCGCGCCGGCGAGCAGCAGGCCGTACTGCGTGCTGTTCTGGCCGGTGGAGTACAGCGCGAGCGCCACCGGGAGGGTGTAGTTCGTCTCCGTCTGGGCGACGACCAGCGGCCACAGGAAGTTGTTCCAGCTGCCGAGGAAGGTGAGGATCCCGAGCGTCGCCAAGGCTGGGCCGCACAGCGGGAGGATGATCCGGATGAAGATCCACAACTCCCCCGCGCCATCTACCCGGCCGGCGTCGAGCAGGTCCTTCGGCAGGCCGAGCATGTACTGCCGCATGAGGAACACGCCGAACGGGGCGACGAGGAAGGGCAGGAAGAGTCCGGGCAGGCTGTCGACGAGGCCGATGTTGGCCACGAGGACGAACAGCGGTACGAACGTCACGACGCCCGGGATCATGAGGGTGGCCATGACGGTGATGAACACGGCCCGCCGGCCGCGGAACTCCAGCATCGCCAACGCGTACCCGAGCATCGAACAGAAGAGCAGGTTGCCGGCGGTCACCACGACCGCGACGAAGATGGAGTTGCGGAAGTAGGTGCCGAATGACAGCCGGGAGAACAACTGCGTGTAGTTGTCGAGGGTGGCCGTCTGCGGCCACCAGGTGGGAGGCGACTGGCGCAGCTCACCCTCGGTCTTGAAGCCGCCCAGGATCATCCAGACGAACGGTGTGACGAAGGCGATCAAGGCGATCACGAGGATGACGTAGAGCCACCACTTGTTGCCGCTGCGCTTGCCGGTCATGGTCGCCACGACGGCCTCACGTGTTCTCTCGCAGCAGGCGGAACTGGACGGCGGTGACGATGGCGATGACGACGAAGATCAGGTAGCTGATCGAGGCGGCGTAGCCGTAGTTGCCGAAGCCGAACTGGTTGTAGGTGTACATGGAGACCGAGATCGTGCTGTTGAGCGGCCCGCCGCTGGTCATGACGAAGGGCTCTTCGAAGAACTGGAGGTAGCCGATCGCGGTCGTCACCGAGACGAACAGCAGGGTGGGCCGCAGCATGGGCAGCGTGATGTGGCGGAAGCGCTGCCAGGCGCTGGCCCCGTCGATCGCGGCGGCCTCGTGCAGCGCCCACGGCACGGCCTGCAAGCCGGCCAGGAAGATGATCATCCCGGTGCCGACGTTGCGCCAGGTGGCCATGATGATCAGCGCCGGCATAGCCCATGTGGGGTCGCCGAGCCAGTTGGGCCCGCTGATGCCGAACCAGCCGAGCACGGTGTTGAACAGGCCCGATTCGCGCTGCAGCAGGAACCGCCAGACCACGGCGACCGCGACGATCGAGGTGATGACCGGGCTGTAGAACCCCAGCCGGAACATCCCGCGCAGCTTCGTGATGCCTCGGTCCAGCGCGACGGCCAGGGCGAGTGCGACGAGCAGCGTGAGCGGCACGCCCACGACGACGAAGTACGCCGTGTTGAGGGCAGCCTTGCGGGCCACCGGGTCGGAGAAGGCCTTTGTGTAGTTGCCCAGCCCGACGAAGTCGACGGAAAACGGCGTCCTGAGGTCGCGAGCCTTGGTGTCGGTGAAGCTCATGAACAGCGAGTGCACGACCGGCCAGGCGGTGAAGACGAGGAAGAGCACGCAGAACGGGAGCGCGAGCGTCCAGGCCGCCCGCCCCTCCCGGCGGCCCGATCTGGGCCGCCGGCGGGAGGGTGGGGCCAGGGCCGTGCCGGTCGTGGTCGTGTCGGTCGTGGTCACTGCCCGGTCCCGATGGACTCGGCCTGCTGCTGCACGGTCTTGAGGGCTGCGGCGGGGTCGGCCCCGGTCTTCGTCACCTTCTCGACCTCGGTGTCGAAGGAGGTGATGACCTGCTCCCAGGTGGGGAACGACGGCGGTGCCTGGGCGGTCTCGAGCTGCTTGCCGAACGTGGCGAGCTTCGGGTCGGCACTGAGGGCCGGGTCGTCCCAGGCGCTCTTGACCGACGGCAGGTCGGTGGACAGCTGGTACCACTTGACCTGGACCTTCGGCTCGGCAAGCCACTGGACGAACTTCCAGGCGGTGTCACGGTTCGGCGAGTTCTTGAACACGACGAAGTCCGAGCCGCCGACGAACGACGAGGAGATCTCCTTGGCCGGGATCTGCGCGACGTTGTACTTGTTCTTGAAGCCCGGGCCGCCGACCTTCTCGACCGAGGCCATCATCCAAGGCCCGGAGATGAACATCGGGACCTTGCCGCTCACGAAGTCCGGCTCGGTCGTCGGAGTCGGTGGGGCGGCCTTGTCGGAGATGCCGTCGGTGAAGTAGGACTGGTAGTACTTCAGCGCCTCCAGCACCTGGGGGCTGTCGAAGTTGTACTGCTTGCCGTCGTCCTTGGTGAGGTCGGCACCCGCTGACCAGGCGAACGGCAGCACCGACTGCCACGATCCGGTGCCGCCGGCCTGCAGCCCGATCCCCCACTTCGCACCGGCCTTGGTCTGCATGGCCTTGGCCATCGCCTTGAGCCCGTCCCAGTCGTTCGGCGGTGCGTCGAAGCCTGCCTTCTTGGCCAGGTCCGTCCGGTAGAAGACGAGCCGGGTCTCGACGTACCACGGGATGCCGAACGAGGTCCCGTTGACCTCGGTCGTCTTCTGGGCGCCTTCGAAGAAGACCGACGAGTCGATGGAGGGCGGAGTCGCGTCGATGGCGTCCAGGCCGGCGAACTCGCCCATCCACGTCGTGCCGACCATCGCCGCGTCGGGCGTCTTGGCGGCGGTGATCGCGGTCGTGAACTTGTCGTGGGCGGCGTCCCACGGGATCGCGGTGACCTCGACCTTGACGCCGGGGTTGGCGGCCTCGAACTCCTTGGCCAGGGTGGGCAGGTTCTGGCCCTCGGCCCCCATGGCCCACACCGTGATGGTGCCCTTGGCCGCGCCGGAGCTGATCGCCTTGCCGGTCTCGCTTGCGGTGCCGGCGCCGCTGTCGCTTCGTCCGCAGGCGGAGAAGGTCAGCGCGAGGGCTGCCAGGGCGGCGACCGAGATGGCCGAGCTACGTCTCATCGGTTCCTCACTTCCTGGGGAGTGGTGGGGCCGTGCATCCGCACGAGCCGCGGATGACGATGTCGGTGGGAAGGACGCGACATCGCGTGCGTTGCCGGGCGCCGGTGACCTGCGCGTGCAGCGCTTCGGCGGCGAGGGCACCGAGCCGGTGGACGGGCTGGCGGACCGTGGTCAGGCCCGGACTCACGTACCGGGCCGTCATGACGTCGTCCCACCCCACGACGGCGAGATCGCCGGGGACGTCGACGCCGCGCTCGGCCAGCCGGGCCATGACCGACACCGCGAGCTCGTCGTTGGCGCAGACGAGCCCGTCGGCAGTGTGGCGACGCGCGAGGAGCCGATCGACGAACGCGACGCCGTCGGACTCGCGGAACTGTATGCGGACTGGATCGGCGGCCGGCCGCCCGCGCGCCCGATGGGCCGCGCGGAATCCCTCGAGGCGGAGCCGGACGTCGGGTGCCCCGTCTGGGTCGCCCACGAAGAGCAGGTCGGTGCGGCCGTGGGCGAACAGGTGCTCGGTCAGCGCCTGCGCGCTCGAGACGTTCTCGGCGCAGATCGTCTCGACGCCCAGGGCGGGGTCGCCGCCGACGACGACCACCGGCTTGGGACCCCGCATCGTCCGTGCGGCACATTCCTGCGCCGCGATCGACCCGAGCATGGCGATGCCGTCGACCCGGGTTGCCAGCCGGCGCAGCGCATGGTCGAGGTCGCGATTGCCGTCGGCGAGGACGACGACGACGCTCTGCTCGAGCTCCGCCGCGCGGGCTTCGAAGCCGAGCAGGAGCTCGGAGTAGTAGGGCCCACGCAACTCTGGCAACACCAGCCCGTGTGCCTCGAACTGGCGCACCGCAAGGCTGCGGGCGGCCCCGGAGGGCACGTAGTCAAGCCGGTCGACGGCGCTGAGCACCTTGTCCCGCGCCGTGTCGGACACCGCCGGGGAGCCGTGCAGCACGCGCGACACCGTGGCGATGGACACCCCGGCGGAGTCCGCGACGGAGTAGATGGTCGGCCGCTCACCCGAGCGTTCGGCTACGGCCCTGCGGCTGGCCTCCGACCTGTCCGGGGATGGTGTCAGAAAGCGCTTACACGTCGGGTTGGGGCACTTTGTACGCGCCGGCTGGCAGTCCCGTCAAGAGGCAGGGCCGGGCAGGTTGGTCCGCCGGCCGGCACGTCGGCGGTCGGCGCCGTGACCAGCCCCGCCCAATCACGCCCGGCTGGCGCGGTGCCACGATGTCCCGTGCGGCTGGGCTACTCCACGGACTCGCTGCGGGCGATGTACGCCGGCGGGTGCGGCGACCGGCGGGCACGGCGCTTCGCGCGCTGGTGGGCGCGGCGTTCGCCCTCGGACTGCTGCCGCGGCGGTGGGTGACCCTCGAGGTGGTCGGCCGGCGATCGGGCGTGCTGCGCCGCTTCCCGTTGGGGATGGCCGATTCTCGACGGCGAGTGGTACCTCGTCTCGATGCTCGGCGAGGACTGCGCCTGGGTACGCGACGTGCGCGCCGCCTCCGGCGTGGCCGTGCTGTGCCGCCGCCGGGGCCGCCCAGTCCGCCTCGTCGAGCTGCCGGTCTCCGAGCGGGCGCCGGTCATCCGGCGGTACCTGCAGCAGGTGCCCGGCGGGCGTCCGCACATCCCCGTCGACCGGCGGGCTCGCTGTCGGAGTTCGAGGCGGTCGCGGCCGCGTACCCCGCGTTCCACGTGGTGGACTCGGTCCGCCGACGCGACCAGCCCCGCCGAAAGGGCGATGGGTCAGCCGGCCGGCGGAGCGTTCCAGTCGACGAGCTGGACGATCACCCCGTTGGGGTCGCGCACCTGGAAGGCGCGCTCTCCCCACTCCTCCGTCGTGAGCGGCATCGTGATCGTCACGCCTTCGGCCTGCAGTCGGGCCAACTCGCCTTCGAGATCCTCGACGACGAAGGCGAGGAGCTGCCCTTGGGCGGCGACATTGCGCTGGTCGTCCGGCAGGGTCGGCATGCCCACCCGGAGGAACACGACGTTCATCCCGGCGTCGGGACGGGTCAGCGAGGCGAAGCCGTCGGCGGCCATCGCCTGGGTGAACCCGAAGTGCTCAATGAGGAAGCGTGCCGAGGCATCCGGGTCGGCGACGGTGAGGCTGACCGCGGATTCGAGGATCTTCATGGGGCTCCCTGCGACGACGTGGCTGGACCGGTCATGACGCCTGGGCAGCGCGGAGAGTTCCCCGGGCACATCAGGGCCGCTCCGGGGATGGCGCGGCCTTCCCACACCGCTGTCCTGCGACAGGGCAGCACCGATGAGTCCCGTAACGCATGATCCATAGGCCACTCCCGCGTCTTACTGTATGAATAGGCCTCCTGCTATCGCGAAGTCCAACTGCGTCATGGCGCGAGAAGGCCTCGGAGTAGACCAGTGCCGCTCGTCCACGGCTCGTACGCCGGGAGGGTGACGGCCTGGAAGGCGGAGTCCGGGACGCGCAGCGACGGCTTCCGGAAGCCGAACCCGGCGCCCGGTCCGAAGTCCAGCCGTGTGTAGTAGGCGGGGTCGCCTTCAAGGAACACGACGGGCACACCGCGCTCGGCCATCGTCGCGAGCCCATTGCAGATCAGGGACGAGCCGATGCCTTGTCTTTGCCGATCGGGTCTGACCGCGACGGGGCGGAGCCTCCGTCGACGAACCGTCGAGGTGCGTCAAGCAGGTTGCGGGTGAAAGCACGTGCCCGACCGGCCCGCTCCTGGACGACGAGAGCCTGTCCGTCGGTGGAGGTGATGAGCCCTCGGAGCTCGTCGACGAGGTCGGCTACGACCTTTCCATGCTCCGAAGGCCGCAAGGTGCAGCTCCCTGCCGGCGACATGGTTCTCGGGTTGCTCCGGACGCAGGCACACAGCCCAGAGAGTAGGACCGTCTCAGCGGCCCAAGTTCGAATCGGCTCTTGTGCCGTTCCCGTGGGCGGGTTGATGGGACTGTGAGCGCGACACGCCGTGCTCGGTCTAGGTTTCTGGACTGTCGAGGTTCAGCAACCGCAGAGCGGAGTACGGCGTGCGCGCGACCAGGGTATGGCGGCGGCTGCTGGGGGTCGAGCAGACGGTGATCGAGGCGGTCGAGCTCGAGGGCAACGGCGCTGAGGAGGAGGTGCTGGTGGCCCGGGTTCGGCCGACCCGTTCCCGGCAGCGCCGCTGCTCGCGCTGTGGCCGGCGTTGCCGCGGCTACGACGGCGGGGACGGGCGGCGCTGCTGGCGGACGCTGGAGGTGGGCACGGTGAAGGCGTTCCTGGAGGCCGACGCGCCGCGGGTGGCCTGCCCGGAGCACGGGGTGGTGGTCGCGGCGGTGCCGTGGGCCCGGCCGGGGGCGCGGTGCACCAGCGGCTTGGAGGACACCTGTGCGTGGCTGGCCGCGTACGCCGCCGGGTCGGTGGTGGCGGAGCTGCTGCGGGTCACCTGGCGCACGGTGAACGGGATCGTGACCCGGGTGGTGGCCGAGCTGGCCGGGCGGGCCGACCGGTTGGACGGGCTGCGCGGCGCCGAAGAAGGCGAGCTTGTCAAGTTATCTGTGTAAGAACGTGTTGGGAAAGCACTCGGCGAGCCTCCGTGACTGTTGTGACTGAGGTGGCCAGTGTGGCGGTGTGGCGTCTACTTCCCCGCGCCCCTATCCCTCCGATCTGACCGATGAGCAGTGGGCGTTGATCGCGCCGAT
>JBBRVP010000020.1:0-50055 GCA_038246785.1 Jiangellales bacterium | reverse complement strand
GTCCTGGCCCGCGCCTGGACCCGCGTCATCTGGCGCTGCTGGCAAGACAAGGTCCCCTACGACCCCGCTCTTCACGGCAACGCTAACAAGATCAAGAACGCCCCACTGGCGGCATGAGGTTGACATAGGGAGTGTCATGCCTCGACGGCCGGGCGGGGCCGACGAGGCGCTCCATCAGCCGCGGGTCTCCGGGCCAGGCGTCCAGCAGCACCTCGCGGGGCACGCTGCGAGCCGCGTACCGGAACGCCAACGCCACCACGACTACATCATCCAGGGGACCGATCACCGGCAGGAACTCCGGGATCAGGTCGATCGGGGACAGCACCCACAATCCTGCGACACCGACCGCGATCCTCGCCCGGGGCGGCACCGCCGGATGCGACCGTAGCCGTCGCACTGTGGTAACGCAGGCCGGCAGGAATCGGGCCAGCTCCCTCGCCGTCCCCTCCGGCAGGCGGCGCGCCAGCAGGATCAGCAGCACCCAGCTGACCACCATCACCGCGGCAGCCAGCCCGAGCCAGCTCAGCCAGTCACGCACCCCTGTACGCCTGCTCGGCGTCGCTCATGTCGCCGCCCTGCAGCCTTGGCTGCTGCAAAGGCCGCTGACCGACTCGCCGTGCCTGGGAACGTCGCGTCCGGGGTCATCACTGTCCGGTCTCACCGGATTTGATCCTCCTCTCGATCATGAATCGGTCAACGGGAGTCACTCGGCCGAGGGGAACGACACGCGCCGCGTCGCGGGCCGATCACGGTAGCTCGCCGGACGTCGGACGTGGTCACTAGTTTCGGTGGCATGGACGTGCGACGGCTCGACCGCGCTGAGGCACGGCAGCTCGCCGTACGCGCTCAGCTGCTCGACGCCCCCAGGCCGACCGATCTGGTCGCCATGGTCGACCGGCTGACCCTGCTGCAGGTGGACCCGACGGCGGCGATCGCCCCGAACGCCGACCTGGTCGCGTGGAGCCGGCTCGGAGCGTCGCACCAGCCGGCCGACCTGACCCAGGCGCTTGAGGATCGGACTCTCTTCGAGCTGCGCGCCTTTATCCGGCCGATGACCGCCGTGGCGTTGCACGTTCCCGAGCAGACGCACTACACCGCGCACTCGGGAGTCCGGGCCTGGGTCGAGGCGAACGACCGCTTCCGGCGCGACGTCATCGCCCGACTCCGCGACGCCGGACCGCTGCTCTCGCGCGACGTCCCCGACACCAGCCAGGTGCCGTGGGGCTCGACCGGCTGGACGAACAACCGCAACGTCACGCAGATGCTGGAGCTGCTCTCAGCACGGGGAGAGGTCGCGATCGCCGGACGCGTCGGACGACAACGGCTGTGGGACGTCGCCGACCGGGTCTACCCGATATTCCAGCGGCTTCCCGCTGAGGAGGCCAAGCGGCTGCGGGAGGAGCGACGACTTCGATCGCTCGGGATCGCCCGTGCCAAGACCGCTGTCGTCCCCGGCGAGTCGATTTCGGTGGGCGACGCGGGCGTCCCCGTGACAGTCGAGGGGCTCGAGGGCGAGTGGCGGGCGGACCCCGACGGGCTCGACCAGCCCTTCACCGGCCGCACGGCGCTGCTGTCGCCGTTCGACCGCCTGGTCCACGACCGCGACCGCACGCAAAGTCTGTTCGACTTCGAGTACATCCTCGAGATGTACAAGCCCGCGGCGCAGCGGCGCTGGGGATACTTCGCACTGCCGGTGCTCCATCACGACCGCCTCGTCGGCAAGCTCGACGCGAAGGCCGATCGCAAGGCCGGCACCTTCACCGTCAACGCGATGCACGAGGACGTGCGCTTCACCAGGGCGATGCGCGCCGACGTGCAACAGGAGACGGAGGCGCTCGCCGCGTGGCTGGGGCTCGCGGTCACCCGAGCCTGACCGCGCAGGGCGGCGCCGCGACGGGAGCGAGCCCACGCACTCACGCGAGGCAGCGCAGCGGCTTGCCGCCGTTGTAGGCGACCATGTCGGCGATGATCGGGGGCAGCGGCAGCTCGACGCCGAGCGGCTCGCCGCGCAGCTCCGAGAACGCCCGGTGCAGGTTGCCGGCGATCCGCTCGCTGTCATGCCAGCCGGCGAACGGGCCGAGGTCGGCCTCCCGCGCGGCAGCCAGCGGCGGGACGCCGGCGGCGTACGCGTCGCGGGCGAGGTGTTGGATCCAGCGCAGGTAGCCGGCCATGTCGTCGAACAGCTCGGGGCCGCAGACCGGTCCGTGGCCGGGGACGATGGTCTCGACGTCGAAATCGCGCAGTCGCTCGTAGGCGCGCAACGACCCCTCCACCGATCCCATGAGCACGAAGGGGGTCCCGCCGTTGAACACTACGTCGCCGCTGAACATCAGCTTGCGCTCCGGTACGTAGTAGACGACGTCGTTCGTGGTGTGTGCCGGGCCGACGAAGCGGGCCCGGATCTCGAGGTCGTCGACGAACACGCTGAGCGTGTCCTCGAAGGTGACGAACGGCGGGGCGACCTGGATGTCGCCCCAGTCGGTCCCGTCGGGGAACAGCCTCTGGGTGGACAGGCCGGTGGAGATCATCTCTGTACGGGTGAGCCGGTGCCCGACGATCGTGGCGCCCGCGACGAGGAAGTTGCCGTAGGTGTGGTCACCGTGGTGATGGGTGTTCAGCAGGGTGCGCATCGGCTTCCCGGAGACGGCACGGACCCGGTCGAGGAATGCGCGGGCGCGCCGCTCGGTGAAGGCGGTGTCGATGAGGGTGACCGCGTCCCTCCCGACGCAGAACCCGGCGTTGTTCAGCCCCCACTGACCGTGCAGCTGCAGGTGAGCAAAGATCCCCTCGGCGACCTCCTCCACCGTGGGTTCGAGGACCTCGTCGGCGGGGTGCTCGGCGTCGACGCTCATGGCGTTGGTCTTCCTCCTCGGTTGCCGTGAGGGCACGTACGTCGCTGTGACCCGCCCCCACCGTCCCTGTCTCGTGCCCAGCCGTCCAGGATGGTGCAGGTGACTCACGAGGCAGCGGCCGGCGGCGGACTCCCGGCCCGTGGCGAACGCAACGTCCTCGGCGGTCCGCTCGAGCCGTGCAGCACCGACCCGGTGACCGGGTTCTACCGCGACGGCGCCTGCTCGTGCGGTCCCGAGGACGTCGGGCTGCACGCGGTGTGCGCGGTGGTGACAACGCAGTTCCTCGAGCACCAGCGCCGTGTGGGCAACGACCTGACGACCCCGCGTCCGGAGTGGGGCTTCCCCGGCCTGGTGCCCGGCGACCGCTGGTGCGTGGTCGCGGTCCGGTGGCTGCAGGCGTACGCCGACGGCGTGGCCGCCCCGGTCGTGCTCGCCTCGACCAACGAGGCGGCGCTGGCTGTCGTACCGATCGAAGCGCTGCGCGAGCACGCTGTCGACGTACCGAAGGATCCCGGCGTGCTCGAGTAGGTGGGCTGTGAAGCGACGACGACCCGCCGTCGACACATCACGGTGCATGGTCGAATAACTGGCGTGACTCGCTCGCCCGAGCTCGTCCGCAGTCCGGAGCTCGCAGCCGCCGACTACGCCGCGGCCAGCGTGGTGCCTGCTGGCTGCCGCCTCGTGTTCACGGCGGGTGCCTGTCCGCTCGATCTCGACGGGACGGTCGTCGGGGTCGACGATGTCCGCGCACAAGCGCGGCAGGTCATGGCGAACCTGCGGATCGGCCTGCGCGACGCAGGTGCCGCGCCGAGCGACGTCGTGCGGACGACCGTCTACGTCGCCGCCGCCGAGCGGGCCGAACTGGTCGCAGCGTGGGAGGTCATCCGTGACGAGCTCGCACCGCACGAACCGCCGAGCACCCTGCTCGGTGTCGCTCTGCTCGGCTACCCGAACCAGCTCGTCGAGGTGGACGCGGTCGCGGCACCGGCGACGGACGCGGAGCCAGTCACCTGAGTCGGCCCGGACCGCTGACGCGCAGCGAGGAGAAACCCACGGTGTCGGTCGGCTGTCGGGGCGGCCCGCAATCATGGCCGGATGAGCATTCCGCCGAACTTCACCATCGTCACCCTGGGCGTAGCGGATCTCGCCAGATCAGCTGCGTTCTACCGCCGGCTCGGGTGGGAGCAACGGGGCGACCCGTCCGCGGGCATCACCTGGTTCCGCACCTCCGGCAGCTGGATCGGCTTGTTCGGCTACGCCGAGCTGGCCGCAGACGTCGGCGTTCCCGCCGATCCGCCCGCTGCCTACCGCGGGATCACGCTGGCCCTGAACCTCGGCGACGAGCAGGCCGTCGATGAGGCGCTGGCGTCCGCCGTCGACGCCGGCGCACGGCTGGTCAAGCCCGCCCGGCGAGCACCGTGGGGCGGCTACTCGGGCTACTTCGCCGATCCCGACGGGCACCTGTGGGAGGCGGCGTTCGCGCCCGGATTCCCGGTCGCCGACGACGGCACCATCGACATCGTGAGCTGAGACCGGGCACTGGGGAGGACGCCGTGGCCGAGGGCAACTCCGTCGAGGCCGACCAGACGATGATCCGGATCGGCGACGGGCTGGCCCTGTCCCAGCGCAGTGAGCGGAGCGCCGCCCGCCGGCTCTTCACACAGGTGTGGCGCGAGATCGGCGGGGAGGAAGGTGACCCACTGCACCGCTGCGCGCTCGCCCACGCGATGGCCGACGTCCAGGACGACGTCGAAGACGAGCTGGTGTGGGATCTGCGTGCACTGCAGGCGGCCGACCTGATCACCGACGAGCGGGCGGCGCAGGCCGGGCTGGCCGGCCCGGTGGCCGGCTTCTACCCGTCGCTGCATCTCAACCTCGGCGAGTGCTATCGCAAGCTCGCCGACGTCGACCGTGCCCGCGATCACCTCCGGCGGGGCCGCGCTGCCGTCCGGGCAGTCGCGCCCGACGGCTACGTCGAGATGGTCGCCAGCGGGCTGGACCGGCTCGCCGAACGACTGGCGTGTACATGCGGTCTGCGGCCCGCCGACGACTGACCACGTACCGCGCTACCGTCGCCGAGTGCCCGGACCGGAGCCAGTTGGCGAGCCACCTGGGGTGCCCCCAGTCGCTGTGGGAGTCCGCGCGACCTACGACGCGGTGGCGCGGGCGTACGCCGCCCAGCTCGGTGACGAGCTCGACGGCAAGCCGCTGGATCGAGCGCTGATCGACGGATTCGTCGAGCTCGCCGGCGAGGGCACGATCGCCGATGTCGGCTGCGGACCCGGCCACGTCACGCGGTTCCTCTCCGCGCACCACCCGGACGTGATCGGGATCGACCTGTCCCCCGGCATGATCGCGGCGGCTCGCGAGCGGCATCCCGACCTGCCGTTCGCCGTGGGGTCGATGCTGCGGCTACCGGTCGCTGGCGGCGCGCGGGCGGGCGGGGTGGCGCTGTACTCGATCATCCACCTGCGCGCCGAGGACAGGGCGACGGCGTGCCGCGAGCTCGCGCGGGCGATCCGCCCCGGGGGCTGGCTGCTGCTGGCCTTCCATGTCGACAGTCCCGACTTCGCCATGGGGGACGTCAACCACCTCACGACCTGGTTCGGCGAGCGGGTTCAGCTCGACGGCTACTTTCTCGATCCGGCCGTGGTCGCGGGTGACCTGCGGGCGGCAGGGTTCTCGGTCATGGCGCAGCTCGAACGGCGGGCGTGCCCGGAGGTGGAGTACCCCAGCCGGCGCTGCTACCTGCTCGCGCAGCGCCCCTGAGCTCAGCCGGGGACCCAGCCCCACCGCGCCGTCACATGAGACCTCGGCCGGCCGGATTCGGCGCTCTGTCAGGCTCCGGCGTGGCCCCGGCTACGGCTGGGCCTGACTGGTCGGTGGTGAGGGCGGGCGGAGGGGGCGGGGCGACGGGCGCCGGGAGGTCCGCTCAGCCCTGGTCCGCGGTCGCGCGCTCCTCGGGGGCGTCGGGAGCCGCATCGGCGGGCGGCGGCTCCGGAGAAGTGCCGGATGGCCGCACGTCCGCGCGGTAGGGAGCGGTCACCGCCCAGGCCGCGGTGAACAGGACCGGGCGCGCTGCCACGTTGATCCACAGCAGCAGACCGAACGCGACAGCGAGCCCGGCGCCGTACAGACTCGTCCCCTTACCGAGCACCACCCCGAAGTAGTAGAAGCCGATGTACTTCGCAATCTCGAGGGCGACCGCGCCCACGACCGCCGCTCGGAGGACCCGGCGGAGCGGCTCGGTCGACCGGGGCAACCAGAGCATCAGGTAGCTGAGCACGGCGGTGTTGGTCAGCAACGCCACGACGAGGGCGACGGTCCGCAGCCCGGTGGCCGCGACGGGCCGGTCGGCGGAGACGCCGAGCAGCCCCAGGCCCTGTCCGGCGAGCGTGGTGGCGAATGCGCTGACCGCCACCGACGCGAGGATCGTGGCGCCGAGCCCGGTGAGGATCACCAGATCGGTGAGCTTCTTCCGAAGGATCCTTCCCCGGTGCGGGTCCTGGTGCCAGACGGCACGCAGGGACTCCCGCAGGGCGTCCACCCAGCCGAGCCCGGCGATGATCAGGCCGACCAGGCCGACCGCCCCGGTGATGCCTGCCCGCTCGGTGACCAGGGTGACCAGCGGGCGCGCCAAGGTGTCCGGGGCGAAGTCGCCGAGATGGCCGAGCAGCTGGCGCTGCCGCTCCAGGTCGCTACCCACGACGAAGCCCACCACCGAAGCGACCAGCAGCAGGAGCGGGAAGACACAGAGGAAGCCGTAGTAGCTCACCGAGGCTGCCAGCCGGTCGCTGCTGTCGGAGAAGTAGCGGCCGAGCGCCTTGCCGAGGTGGTCCAGCTGACCCGACCGGGCACGGGCGCGGGTCCACACATCGGCTACGACGTTCGTCACGGCTGGGACCTACCCCGTTGCGGCGCACGGCAGCCCCATCGGCGGCGACCGACGCCGCGCTCAGGGCCCAACGTTGGCCCGGAAGCCGCCGTTGCCGTCGCTGGGGAGCACGTCGACGGGGTCGACGTGCCAGATCCGGTCGAGGTAGTCGCGGATCGCGCGGTCCGAGGAGAAGAAGCCGCTGCGGGCAATGTTGTACAGCGCCATCCGCTGCCAGGCGACGGGGTTGCGGTACGCCGCGTCGACGCGATCCTGCGCGTCGACGTAGGAGCGGTAGTCGGCGAGCACGAGGTACTGGTCCTCCCCCAGCAGGGACTCCACGACGGGCCAGAACACGTCGGCGTGCCCGTCGGCGAAGGCACCCGACGCGATCAGGTCAACCACGCGCTTGAGGCCGGCGTCGGACTCGTACACGGAGTGCGGCGCGTACCCCGCTGCCCGGCACGACTCGACCTCCTGCTCGGTGAGCCCGAAACGGACGAAGTTGTCCTCGCCGACCAGGTCGCGGATCTCGATGTTCGCCCCGTCCAGGGTGCCGATCGTCAGGGCGCCGTTGAGCGCAAGCTTCATGTTGCCGGTCCCGGACGCCTCCTTGCCCGCGAGGGAGATCTGCTCCGACAGGTCGGCCGCCGGGATGATCGTCTCAGCGAGCGTGACGTTGTAGTTGGCGGGAAAGGCCACCTGCAGCCGCCCCGCCACGTCCGGATCGGCGTTGATCGTGCGGCCGACGGCGTTCACGAGCCCGATGATCGCCTTGGCGGCGCGGTAGCCGGGGGCCGCCTTCGCCCCGAAGACGAACGCCCGCGGCACGACGTCGGCCGTCGGGTCGGACTTGATGCGTTCGTAGAGCGTGACGATGTGCAGCACCTTCAGCAGCTGCCGCTTGTACTCATGCAGCCGCTTGACCATCACGTCGAACATGGCGGCCGGGTCCAGGCTGAGTCCGTCGCGCTCGCGCAGCAGGGCGGCGAGCCGCTCCTTGTTGGCCCGCTTGACCGCGCCGAGCTCGGCCAGGAAGTCCTCGTCGTCGGCGAACGCCTCCAACTCCCGCAGCCGGTCCAGCTCGTTGACCCAGCCCTGCCCGATCCGCCCGCTGACGAGCGCGGCCAGTGCCGGGTTGGCGAGCCGGATGAAGCGGCGCGGCGTCACTCCGTTGGTGACGTTGGTGAACTTGTCCGGCCAGTACGCGGAGAAGTCGTGCAGCACCTTGTCGCGCAACAGCTGGCTGTGCAGCTCGGCCACCCCGTTGACGCGCGTGGAGCCCACGGTGGCGAGGTAGGCCATCCGTACCGCTCGCTCCGGGTGCTCCTGGATGATCGACATCGCGTGCACCCGCGGTTCGTCACCAGGGAACGCCTCGCGCAGCTCGGCGAGGAAACGGGAGTTGATCTCGAAGACGAGCTGCATGTGCCGCGGCAGCAACCGTTCCATGAGCGCGACCGGCCACACCTCGAGCGCCTCGGGCAGCAGCGTGTGACAGGTGTAGTTGAAGCAGCGGCGGGTCACGTCCCAGGCGGTTTCGAAGTCGAGCCCGCGCTCGTCGACGAGGATCCGCATCAGCTCGGGGATCGCGATGACAGGGTGGGTGTCGTTGAGCTGGAACACCGCCCGGTCCGGCAGGTCGCGCAGGTCGAAGCCGGGCGGCAGGACGTGGTCGATCAGGTCGCGGATCGAGCAGGCGACGAAGAAGTACTGCTGGCGCAGCCGCAGCTCCTTGCCTTGCGGCGTGGAGTCCTCGGGGTAGAGCACTTTCGAGATCGTCTCGGCCTCGTCTTGGGCGCGGACGGCGGTGACGTAGTCGCCGGAGTTGAAGATCTGCAGGTCGAAGGCCTGGGTGGCCCGCGCCCGCCACAGCCGAAGCGTGTTGACCGCATCACTGCGGTAGCCGGGGACCATGTAGTTGTAGGGAACTCCTTGTACGTACGACGCCGGAACCCAGCGGCGACACTCGCGCCCGTTCTCGTCGGGAGAGGACTGCACGCTCCCTCCGAAGCCGACCTCGACCGCCATCTCCGGGTGCGGGAACTCCCACGGGCTGCCGGTCTGCAGCCACGAGTCCGGCTGCTCCACCTGCCAGCCGTCGACGAAGGTCTGCCGGAAGATGCCGTACTCGTAGCGGATGCCGTAGCCGACCGCCGGGATCCGCATCGTGGCGAGCGAGTCGAGGAAGCAGGCCGCGAGCCGGCCGAGTCCGCCGTTGCCGAGGCCAGGCTCGACCTCGTGGTCCCGCAGGTCGTCGAGGCTGAGCCCGAGCCGGCGCAGTGCCTCGTCGGCGGTGCCCCGCAGGTCTGCGGCCAGCAGGGCGTTGTCGAGCTGGCGTCCGAGCAGGTACTCCGCGGAGAGGTAGACCACCGCCTTGGAGCCGCGCTGCAGCTGCGTGCTCAGCGTGTCCATCCAGCGGGTCATGAGGTACTGCCGCACCGTGCGCCCGAGCGCCAGGTAGCGGTCGTTGGGCGTGGCCCCGCCGAGCTCCACGCCCTGCCCGAAGCGCAGCTCCTCGAGGAACTCGCGGACGAAGGTGTCGACCGCGTCGGTGCTCTCACCGGACGGTCTGGCGATGTTCACGGTCGTCACGGGGGTGGACGCTAGTGCCCGAGCGGGGCTTCCGTAGCCTGTCCGCGTGCTCCGGGCGATGCGCGACGCGACGGGCGGCCCCAACGTGCGCGTCCGGCTGCTGGCGCTCATCGTCGCCCTGGGCATGCTCGTGCTGGCGGCGCCCGGGTTGCTGGTGCTGCTGAGCTGGCTGGGCTCAGTGGTCCTGTAGGTCCTGTAGGTCCGAGGAGGAGGCAGACCGGTGGCGGTCCAGGAGCGAGTGGAGAACACAGCGTGGAAGCTGCTGGCCCTGGCGGCCGCAGTCGCAGCCGGCGTGCTGACCAGGAAGCTGACGACGAAGGCGTGGAAGGTCGGCGCCGGCACGCCGCCGCCCACCAACCCGGAGAACCCGGAGGTCAACTGGGGCGAGGCGCTCGGCTGGGCGCTCGCCTCCGGCGCCGCCGTCGGCGTCGCCCGGATGCTCGCGTCGCGTCAGATGGCGAAGTCGTGGCGCACCGTCACCGGCCACCTCCCGCCCGGAGCCGACGAGGTGACCTGACTTCCCGGCGATGTGTCAGGCCGTGCCGCGGCCATAGCCCCGCGAGGGGCTGACACTCGCTCAGCCCACGACCCGGCGCCCGGCCTGCCAGACCTGCGCCACGAGGGGCACACCGGGGCGGTAGGCCAGGTGCACGTACGACGGCGCGTCGAGTACCACGAGGTCGGCCCGGGCACCCGCGCGCAGCACCCCGACGTCGTCGCGGCGCAGCGCCGCGGCCCCGCCGGCCGTGCACGACCAGAGTGCCTCGGCCGGCGTCATCGCCATCTCCCGCACGGCCAGCGCCAGGCAGAACGGCAGCGACGAGGTGTAGGAGGAGCCGGGGTTGCAGTCGGTGGCCAGCGCGACGGTGGCGCCGGCGTCGAGCAGCCTCCGCGCATCCGGATAGGCCGAGCGCGTCGAGAACTCCGCCCCGGGCAGCAGCGTCGCCACCGTGGAGGACGAGGCCAGGGCATCGACGTCGGCGTCGGACAGGTGGGTGCAGTGGTCGGCGCTGGCGGCTCCGAGCTCGCAGGCGAGCCGTACGCCGGGGCCCGGGCCGAGCTGGTTGGCGTGCAGCCGCGGCAGCAGCCCCGCAGCGCGTCCGGCCTCGAGCACCGTGCGCGCCTGGTCGGCGTCGAAGGCACCTCGCTCGCAGAAGGCGTCGACCCAGCGGGCGTGCGGCGCGCACGCGTCGAGCATCGCCCCGGTGACCAGGGCGACGTAGCCGTCGGGGTCACCGGCGTACTCCGGTGCCACCACGTGCGCGCCGAGGAACGTCGTCTCCGGCGTCACCTGACGGGCAACGGCGAGCGAGCGAGCCTCGTCGCGCACGGTGAGGCCGTACCCGCTCTTGATCTCCACCGTCGTCGTCCCCTGCCGGAGCATCTCCCCCACGAGCCGGGCCACCCCAGCGGCGAGCTGCTCGTCGGTCGCGGCCCGCGTGGCGCCGACGGTCGTCTCGATGCCGCCGGCCGAGTAGGGCCGTCCGGCCATCCGGGCGGCGAACTCCGCCGCCCGGTCACCGGCGAAGACCAGGTGGGCATGGCTGTCGACGAAGCCCGGCACGACGCAGCGTCCGCCGACGTCGACTCGCTCGTCGACGGCCGGCGCCTGCACCGACGGGCCGAGCCAGCCGACTCGGTCACCCTCGACGACGAGCGCGGCGTCGGCCAGCTCGCCGAGCGCCGGATCCTGGGTGGCCAGCAGCCCGATCCGGTCGACGAGGATGCTGATCACGGTGCCGGCCTCACTCCTCGGCCCACAGCGGCTCGATCGCCGCCGCGAGCAGCCGGCCCACGTCGCCGAGCACGTGCTGCCCGCCGGACACCACGGTGCGCCCGCCGACGACGACGGTGTCGACGTCGGGGGCGCCGGCTGCGAGCACGACCTGGGCTGGGGCGGCGCCGGCGGTACGCACGCTGTCGAGGCGGACGGCGACCAGGTCGCAGGGAGCGCCCACCGCCAACCGTCCGGCCGCCGGCCACCCGAGTGAGGCGTGGCCCACGCCGGTGAGCGCATCGACAAGGGCCGCCGGTGCGAACCGTCCGCGGTGCCGGCTGGCGAGCCGCTCGTGCATCTCCAGACCTCGGGCCTCCTCGAACAGGTCCACGACGGCGTGCTGGTCCGAGCCGAGCGTGAGCCGCGCGCCCGCGCGGACCAGGGCGCGGGCCGGGCCGATGCCGTCGGCGAGGTCGCGCTCGGTGGTGGGGCAGAAGCAGGCGTACGCCCGCGCCGCACCCAGCAACGCGATGTCGTCGCCGTCGACGTGGGTGGCGTGCACCGCCGTCGTGCGCGCCGCGATCGCGCCGTGGTCGTGGAGCAGCCGGGTCGGCGTCACACCGTGCGCGGCCAGGCAGGCGTCGTTCTCCGCCGGCTGCTCGGACAGGTGCAGGTGCAGCGGGGCACCAGGAAGCGCCGCGGCGACGACCGGGATCTCGTCGGCCGGCACCGCACGCACCGAGTGGATCGCCGCGCCGATGACGGTGTCGTCGTCGGCGCGCAGCGCCGCCACCCGGTCGGCCCAGCGCCAGGCGTCGCCGTCGCCGAAGCGCTGCTGTGGCCCGCTGAGCGCCTCGCCGATCCCGCCGGCGAGGTAGGCGGCGTCGAGCAGGGTGAGCCGTATCCCGGCGCGCCGGGCGGCCTCCCGCAGCGCCTCCCCCATCGCGTTGGGATCGTCGTACAACCCGCCCCCGGGACGGTGGTGCAGGTAGTGGAACTCCCCGACGCAGCTCACACCCGACAACGCCATCTCCGCGTAGACGGCCGTGGCGAGGACGCGGTAGGAGTCGGGATCGAGCCGGGACGCCAGCGCGTACATGCCCTGCCGCCACGTCCAGAACGTTCCGCCGTCCCCGTGCATGCGACCGCGCAGGGCGCGGTGGAAGGCGTGCGAGTGGGCGTTGGCGAAGCCAGGCAGCACGATGCCGTGCAGCCACGTGTCGCCAGGGGCTGGCTCGACTCCCTTACGGACTGCCGTGATCGTCCCGGCTGCATCGGCCTCGACCCAGACTCGGGGCTGCGGTCCACCACCGATCCACGCCTGCTCGCACCACCATGTGGTCGAGTCGCGGGAGCTCATCGGAGCAGGTGCCCGATCTCGCGCCAGGCCGGGTCGGGAGACACGTTCAGCCGCGCCGGGCCGTCGGACCAGTCGGCGAGCAGCGGTTCGACGACCGCCGGGTCCACCTCGAGGCCGTCGAGGTAGAGGTGCACGAGGCAGCGGCCCTGCCCGCTGACGTGGCCGACGAGCACAGCGTGCGGGCCGTCGCCGCCGAGGGCCTCGAGGGCGCGCCGCTCCAACGCCTCGATCCGGTCGCCGACCCCGGCGTCGGCGGGAAGGCCGCCCTCGGCCGGCGGGTACCCCAGCGAGACAGCGACGTGGGTGTCCGCGAGCGGGCGGTCGACGCGGGCGAAGGGGTGCCGCACCAGCCCCACCACGTCGCCGTCGGGGCTGCTCCCGGTGAGCGTCGCCCACGAGTCGGGGCCTGCGCGCAGGCCGTCGACGAGGGGACCGAGGGAGGACAGCGGTACGCCGTCGAGCGGGGCGTCCACGGCCACCTCGACCGCGCCCACGAAGCGCTCGACATCGTCCTCGCCGAGCGCGGCGTCGAGACCCAGGAAGGCCGCCTGCAACCGGGCGTCGTCGCTGAGCAGCGGGAACACCGGCGAGTGCACGGCGAGGTCGAGCCGGCGGCGCTGCCGGTCCAGGTGGGTGCCGGCAACCAGCTCGGACAGCGGCAGCTCGACGTCTTCGAGGGTGAGGCTGCCGCCCATGGCGACGGCGTCCCGCGGGCGGGCCGGGTGGTAGTCGAAGGTGTCGTCACCCGACGGTGCGGCGAGCCACCAACGCTCGGCGAGTGATCGCAGCTCTGGTCGTCCGCCGCCGGACACCACGAGGTCGTAGCGCGCGCCGGCCGTGCCGCGACCCAGCTGCCAATCCAGCCCGGGGTGCAGCCGCGCCACCGCGGCCTCGAACTCGCCCGCCGTGGCGTCCGGCAGCTGACCAGGCACGGCGTCCAGGGCGGCCACGGCCGCCGGCCGGAACCGGTCCCACCACACCCAGAACTCCGCGATCGCCGGCCGCGGGTCGGCCGGCGGGTCTGCGCGGCGACGGAGGAGCGGCACGGTCGGCACCGTAGTCCGACCACGCGAACTCCGATCACGCGAAGTTCCGATCACCCGCCGGCCTCGACGACGCTGAGTCCGGACAGCGTCGGGACGAGCAGCTCGCCGCCACGCACCGCCGGCGTGGCGAAGCGGTTCACCGGCCCGACCTCGACCTGCGCGCGCGAGCGTCCGGTCGCCAGGTCGAGCGCGTGGAGCACGCCGGCGTCGGTGTCGAGGGCCCACACCCGCCCGCCCCCCACGACGGGTGACCCGGTCACCGTCTCGGGGGCCCGCCACAGCACGTCGAGCGTGCCGTCGTCGCGTACCCGCACGGCGCGCACCCCGTCGGTGCAGGGCAGGTACGCCACGTCGCCGTCTACCGCCGTGCCGCCGAAGGAGTGACACACCTCGGCGCTGCTCACCTCGCCGCCGATGCCCCCGAGGTCGTCCCGGCGCAGGACGTACGCCGTCCCGGATTTTCCGGCGATGAGCACCCAGCGCTGCCCCACCAGGGCCGGCCCCTGCGAGCCGAGGTCGAGGTCGGCGGCGTTGTCGGTGGCCCACGTGGTGGGCGAGAACGAGTCGGCGAGCCGGGTGCCGTCCAGGCGCAGGACGGAGTCGCTGAAGTCGTAGGGGTCGCCCGGCCCCGACTCGCCGTTGCCGACGGCGACGAACATCCCTCCGCGCGCGTCGACGCTCGGACCTGGCGGGGTCCAGATGCCGGCCTCGCGCGTCGTGGGGACGGTGAACGCCACCGGCGGCCCGGTCCCGTCGAGACGTACGCCGACGACGCGGCCCTTGTAGGCCCCGCAGTCGCCGGCGAGCCCGCCGAAGGGCACCCAGGTGCGGCCCTTGGTGATCGTCAGTGCACCGCGCTGCTGCATGGCCGTGGCGTCGACGCCGGGCAGGTCGATGTCCTTGCGCCACAGCGGCTTTCCGGTCTTCAGGTCGAGCGCGACGAGCTCGTGGCGGACCGGGTCGCCGTATTCCGGCGCGACGTAGACGACGCCCCGGCCGACGTCGACGACCGGCGTGCCGGTGATGCCGAGCGGGTCGATGTTGCCGCAGGGCAGCTCGCTGTCGCGGGCCGGCGAGCCGAGGACGGTGCGCCACAGCTGGGCGTTGCGACGGTCGAGGCCGACGACGGCGTTGCGCTCGGTGGCGACGACCGTGACGCCTCCCGCGATGACCGGTGAGGCGTAGACGTTGGCGCCGAGGTCGAGCGAGGCGACGATGCGCAGCCGGTCGGTGCTGGGTGGCATCGCGCGGGCGACGCCGGTGCGGGCGGGGTCTGCGTGGTACGTCGGCCAGTCCGCCCCCGCGACCGGGCTCGGGCTGCCGGTCCCCGTGGCCGGCTGCGGCGGGCTGGCGCTCGGACCGTCGCCGCTCGAGCTGCAGGCGGCAAGGGCCGCGGCGGTGGCGGCCACCGCGATCAACGCCCGGGTCGGGCCGGTCACGGCGCCGGCGAGGCGAGCAGGTCGGCGAGCACCCTGGCCAGCGCCCCGACGCCGGCGATGCAGTCGGCGTCGTCGGCGTGCTCGGCCGGGGCGTGCGAGACCCCGGTGGGGTTGCGGACGAACAGCATCGCGGCGGGGACCCCTGCGGTGGCGAGGATCCCGGCGTCGTGGCCGGCCCCGGTGGGCAGCTGGGGAGCATCGCCGAGCAGGCGGCCGATCCGGTCGCGCAGGTCGGCCGGCAGCTCGACGAGCGGGCTGAGCGACTCGGCCTCGACAGCGAGGGTGGTGCCGTCGCGGCCGGCGCGCTCGCCGGCCTGCCGGTGCACGTCGGCGACGAGAGCGTCCAGCGTGGCCTGGTCGGCGGCGCGGGCGTCGAGCCAGGCCTTTACCTGCGAGGGGATCGCGTTGGTGCCGTTGGGGGTCACCTCGAGCCGGCCGAACGTGGCCCGCGCGCCGCGCAGGCGCGCCTGCTTGTTGGCGGCGAGCGCGGTCATCGCGTACGTCAGCATCGGGTCCCGGCGGTCCTCCATGCGCGTCGTGCCGGCATGGTCGGCGGCGCCGGTGAACGTCAGCCGCCACCGGCCGTGCGGCCAGATCGCGGTGCCGACACCGACCGGCGCGCCGACGTCGACCAGGCCGCGTCCCTGCTCGATGTGCAGCTCGACGTAGCTGCCGATGCGGTGCAGTGCCTCGTCGTCGCGGCCGATCCCCGACGGGTCGTGCCCGGCGGCTCGCATCGCCTCGGCCATCGAGGTGCCGCCGCGGTCGCGCAGCGTACGGGCGCGTTCGGGGGCCAGCACGCCCGTCAGCAGGCGCGACCCGGCGCAGGCGATCCCGAAGCGGGCGCCCTCCTCGTCGGCGAACGCCACGATGCCGAACGGCCGGGCCGGCCGTACGCCGCGCTCGCTGAGCAGGTCGAGCGCGGCGAACGCCGATGTGACGCCGAGCGGTCCGTCGTACGCCCCGCCGTCCACGACCGAGTCGAGGTGGCTGCCGCTGACGACGCCAGGCCCGTCGGCGTCGGGGTCGCCCTGCCAGGCCCACAGGTTGCCGTTGCGGTCGGCCTGGCAGTCGAGGCCACGGCGGACGGCCTCGCCGACGAACCACTCGCGCAGCACGAGCTCGGGACCGTCGTACGCCAGGCGCGTGTAGCCGCCCGTGCCCGGGTCACGGCCGACCTCGGCGATGTCGTCCAGGAGGCGCGTCACGGTGGGCATGCTGACAGGATCCTCGGAGCCTCGGGGTGACGGAGGGGCGGGCAAGGGCCTCGACGCGACGATTCGCCGACGTCACTGAGCCGTGAAGCGCGCCGGATCCCCCGCGCCGACCCGCACCACCTCGGGATAGCCCTGCGACCAGTCGACGACCGTCGTCGGCTCGGTGCCGCAGTCCCCGGCGTCGACGACGGCGTCGAGGACCGAGCCCAGCTCCTCCTGGATCTCCCAGCCCTCGGTCATCGGCTTGTCCTCACCGGGCAGCAGGAGCGTGCTCGACACCAACGGCTCCCCGAGCTCGCGCAGCAGTGCGTGGACGAAGGGGTGGTCAGGGATGCGGACACCCACCGTGCGTTTCTTCGGGTGCGCGAGCCGGCGCGGTACCTCCTTGGTCGCCGGCAGGATGAACGTGTACGCACCGGGCGTGGCCGCCTTGATGGCGCGGAAGGCCGCGTTGCCGAGGTGGACCAGCTGGCCGAGCTGGGCGAACGTCGCGCAGACGAGCGTGAAGTGGTGCCGCTCGTCCAGGCCCCTGATCCGGCGGATCCGCTCGCCGGCGGCCGGGTTGTCGAGCCGGCTTCCCAGCGCGTAGCAGGAGTCCGTCGGGTAGGCGATGAGCCCTCCCGCCTCGAGCAGTGCCGCCGCCTGCGTGACCCGGCGCGGTTGTGGGTCCCGTGGGTGCACGTCGACGTATCGCGCCACCGGGCGAGCGTACGGCGGACGACCTGAGCGCACCGTCCTCCGGCTGGTCAGGCGCGAGCGCGGACGCACCAGGCGATGGGGCTGATCTCGAACGGGGCGGGCGGGAGGCGATCCGCGCACCTGCTGCGCAGCAGCGCGCGCCGCTGCGCGGCGAGCCCGGCGACGTAGTCACCGGCCGGTCCGACGCCCAGAGTGAACGGCTCCCACCACTGGTCGAACGAGGCGTAGGGCACCGTTACGGACAGCGCGCCAACCTCGACGAGCTCGAGGCCCGCCGCCCGAGAGAGCTCCTCCAGGTGGCCCTGCCGTGTGCCCGCCAGGTCGGCCTCACCGGGGTGGTCCGGGTCGATGTCGCGGACCGCCTGCCAGAACACCGACAGCGGACCCTGTCCGCCGGCGTGGTCCCAGACGCAAGCGGCGACCACACCGTCGGGCCGGGTGACCCGCGCCATCTCCCGCAGTCCGGCGACGGGGTCGGACATGAAGTGGACGACCAGCTGCGCGAGTGCAGCGTCGAACGCGCCGTCAGGGAACGGGAGACGCTCCGCGACGCCACGCCGGACGTCGACGTCCGGGAAACGCTCCCGCGTCGCCGCGACAAACGTCGTGGACGGGTCGACCGCCGCGACGGCGCCGGCACCTAGACGCTCGACGAGGCGAGCGGTCACCGTGCCCGGGCCGCAGCCGACGTCGAGCGCCCGCTGGCCCGGCCCCACCCCGGCCCACTCGACGAACTCGACCGCCAGCGGCTCGGCGTAGCGGCCCATGAAACGCCCATAAGCGTCGGGGGCGACGTCGAAGGCCACGACGAGACGGTAGCCCCGAGCAACGGCTTGCCGCGGTGCTCGAGCGCGACCATGCCGCCCGCTCACGGGCGCTGAACCGGGCTCAACCGGCGAGCAGCTCGTCGAGCCGCTCGTAGCCCTCGCGCACACCCTGCTCCATGCCGCTGGCGATGACGGCGTCCCGGGCGGCGAAGGAGTCGACGAGAGAAGTCGTCACGAGTCGCGTGCGCCCGTCGCCGAGGTCCTGGAGGGTCAGGCGCTCGAGCGCGACGCCGTCAGGCTCCCCCTCGAAGGTGAACGTCTGCACGATCAACTCGGAGGGCCGGACCTCGTGGAAGCTGCCGTGGAAGCCGTACTCCTCCCCGTCCCGGCTGTGGATGTAGCGGTAGGACCCGCCGGTGCGGCAGTCGTAGTGCTCGACCCGCATCGTGAGGTCACGCGGCCCGAGCCACCGGCCGACGAGCTCGGGGTCGGTGTGGGCGCGGAACACCTTGTCCGGCGGGGCGTCGAACTCTCGGGTGATCCGGACGAGCGGGACCTCGGGGTCGGCCACGATCTGCGTCTCGTGCTCGCGGGTGGTGGTCATCGTTGCCCTCCTTGGGGGGACGGTGGGATGGGGTCGACGTCGTCGGGCATCGAGCGCAGGACGTCGTCGAGTCGGCGGAAGCGCTCCTCCGCCTCGCGGCGGTAACGCTCGAGCCACTTCGTCATCAGGTCGAACACCTGTGCCTCCAGGTGCACCGGACGTCGCTGCGCGTCGCGGCTGCGACTGACCAGCCCGGCTTCCTCGAGGACCTTGAGGTGCTTGGAGACCGCCTGGACGCTCATGTCGTACGGCTCGGCCAGCTCACTCACGGTGGAGTCGGCGACCGTGAGCCGGGCCACGATGTCGCGCCGGGTCGGATCGGCCATGGCCGAGAACGCTCGGGAGAGCGGGTCGGCCACCATTCTCGGACCTCTCGTAGACAACTCTTTGGTTGAAGACGACGCTAGGCTGCCCTCGGAGCTTTGTCAACCACTCGGTTGTCATCAGCAAGTCCAGCGAGCGGTCTCGCAGGAAACTGGCTGCGGATAGCGATGCGGATGCTCCAGTCGTTAGCGTGCGAACGTGACAACCCTGTCCTCGGCCGTGCTCGACGCGCTGCCGGTCCCAGTGCCCACGTACGACCGCGGGTCCCTGACCCCCGGCATCGTGCACATCGGCGTGGGTGGGTTCCACCGCGCGCACCAGGCCATGTACCTCGACCGCCTGCTGGCCGAGGACAAGGCCAGGGAGTGGGCGATCTGCGGGGTGGGCGTCCTGCCCGTCGACCGGCGCATCATCGACACCCTGAACCAGCAGGACGGCCTCTACACCCTCGCGGTCAAGCACGCCGACGGCCGGGTGGACTTCCGCGTCATCGGCTCCATCGTGGACGCGCTGCTCGCGCCCGACGACCCCGACGCCGTCGTCGAGCGCATGGCCGCACCCACGACCCGGATCGTCTCGCTGACGGTGACCGAGGGCGGCTACAACTTCTCGGCCATCACCGGGGAGTTCGACCTTGACGACCCGGGAGTGCGGGCCGACCTGGAACCGGGTGCGGTGCCGGGTACGACGTTCGGCCTGGTCGTGGAGGCGCTGCGGCGACGCCGGGATCGCGGCATGCCGGCCTTCACCGTCGTCAGCTGCGACAACATCCAGGGCAACGGCGAGGTGGCTCGGCGCTCGTTCACGACCTACGCCCGGCTCAAGGACCCCGAACTGGCCGCGTGGATCGAAGAGCAGGTGCGCTTCCCCAGCTCCATGGTCGACCGCATCACCCCGGGGACCACCGACGCCGACCGGGCGATGGTCAGCGAGGCGCTCGGCGTCACCGACGGCTGGCCCGTCGTGTGCGAGCCGTTCACCCAATGGGTGCTCGAGGACGACTTCGTCGGTGGCCCCGACGGGCGCCCGCCGCTCGAGGACGCCGGCGTGCAGCTGGTGGCCGACGTCGAGCCGTACGAGCTGATGAAACTCCGCCTGCTCAACGCGGGACACCAGGCGCTGGCCTACCTCGGCCACCTGCTCGGCCACCAATACGTGCATGACGCGGCACAGGACCGCGAGCTGGCCGACTTCGTCAGGGGCTACATGGATGCCGAGGGCACCCCCACGCTGGCGCCGGTGCCGGGGATCGACCTCACCGCCTACAAGGCCGAGCTCCTCGAGCGCTTCGCCAACCCGGCCGTCGCCGACACGGTGGCCCGGCTATGCGCGGACAGCTCCAACCGGATCCCCAAGTGGCTGCTGCCGGTCGTGCGGGAGAACCTCCGCACCGGCGGACCGGTCGACCGTGCCGCCACCGTGGTCGCGGCGTGGACGCGCTACGCCGAGGGCACCGACGAGCGGGGGCAACCCATCGAGGTCGTCGACCGGCTGGCCGAGCGGCTCGTCCCGCTCGCCCAGCGTTCGCGCGAGGAGCCGCTGGCGTTCCTCAGCGACCGCGAGGTCTTCGGGGACCTCGCCGACGACGACCGCTTCTCGCGCGCGTACCTCGCCGCGCTGCGCTCCCTGCGCGAGCGCGGCGCCCGCGCCACGCTGCAGGCAGCTGGCGGCGCGGAGCCGGCGCGGTGAGAGTGGCGGTCCTGCACGGCCCTGGCGCGGTCGTGGTGGAGGACAGGCCGGTCCCCGAGCCGGCACCGGACGAGGTGCTCGTCCGCATCGCCTCGGTCGGCGTCTGCGGTTCGGACACCCACTACTACGACCACGGGCGCATCGGCCGGTTCGTGGTCGAGGCGCCGCTCGTGCTCGGGCACGAGCCGTCGGGCGAGGTGGTGGAGGTCGGCACGGCTGTCCGCCGGCTCCGTCCCGGGCAGCGCGTGTCGATCGAGCCGGGCGTGCCCGACCGGAGCTGCCCGCAGTGCCTCGCCGGCCGCTACAACCTCTGCCCGCAGATACAGTTCTTCGCCACCCCGCCGGTCGACGGGGCGTTCGCCGAGTACGTCACGGTGCACGAGGCCTTCGCCCACCCGGTGCCCGACAGCATCGGCGACGACGCCGCCGCGCTGCTCGAGCCGCTGTCCGTCGGAGTGTGGGCGTGCCGCAGAGGGCGGGTCACTGCCGGCTCGCGCGTGCTGGTCACGGGCGCCGGGCCGGTCGGGCTGGTCAGCCTGCAGGTGGCGCTGGCCTGCGGGGCGAGCGAGGTCGTCGTCACCGACGTCGCGCCGCACCGCCTCGAGCTCGCCCGGGCGCTCGGCGCCACCGCCGTGCTCGACGCGCGGAGCGAGCGGCCGGGCGACCTCGACCGACCCCCCGAGGTGCTGCTCGAGTGCTCCGGGTCACCGCCGGCCACCGCCGACGGGCTGCGCGCCCTGGACCGCGCAGGGCGCGCCGTGCTTGTCGGCATCGGCTCTGACGAGATTCCGGTGCCGTTGCCGCTGCTACAGGAACGGGAGCTGGAGATCCTGGGGTCGTTCCGGTACGCCAACACCTGGCCCACCGCCATCGCGCTCGTCGCCTCGGGGCGCGTCGACGTCGACCGGCTGGTCACCGGCGGCTACGGACTCGACCAAGTGCCCGAGGCGCTCACCGCCGGCCGGAGTGACCCGGCCGCGGTGAAGGTCGTCGTGCACCCGTGACCGACCGCCCGCTCACGATGGAGGGCGTCCGGTTGCCCGGCGGGCGCCGGGTCGAGCATGTGGAGGTCGCGGTCCCGTCGCCCGGGCCGGGGCAGGTGCTGCTGCAGGTGCACGCGTCGTCGATCTGCGGCAGCGACGTACGCGCCATCTACCGCGAGCACCTGGGCAGCGGTGCGGAGGCGTATCGCGGTGTCATCGCGGGGCACGAACCGGCCGGCGAGGTCGTCGAGGTCGGTGCCGGGTGCCGGCGGCTCGCTGTCGGCGACCGGGTCGCCGTCTACCACATCGCCGGCTGCGGGCAGTGCGAGGAGTGCATGCGGGGCTACGCCGTCGGGTGCACGTCGCCGCTGCGCGCGGCGTACGGCTGGCAGCGCGACGGCGGCCACGCCTCGTTCCTGCTCGCCGAGGAGGCCAGCTGCCTCCCGCTGCCCGAGCGGCTCACCTGGGTCGACGGGGCACTGGCCGCGTGCGGCTTCGGGACGGCGTACGAGGCGCTGCTCCGCATCGACGTCTCCGGCCGGGACCGGTTGCTCGTCACCGGACTCGGGCCGGTGGGGCTGGCCGCGGCGATGCTCGGGCGGGCGATGGGCGTGCCCCACGTCATCGGCGCCGACGTCGTCCCGGCCCGGCGCCGGCGCGCGCAGGAGCTCGGCCTCGTCGACGCCGTCGTGGCGGCCGAGGCCGCGGACGCGGCGGCCGAGGTCTCCGATCTGACCGGTGGGCAGGGGTGCGAGGCGGTGGTCGACGCCAGCGGTTCGCCAGCCGGTCGCCTGCTGGCTCTGCACGGCACCCGGCGGTGGGGGCGCTGCGTCTTCGTCGGCGAAGGCGGCGACGTGTCGTTCCCGGTGTCCGAGTTGCTCATCCACCGCCAGGTCCAGCTGCACGGATCGTGGGTGACGTCGATCGGCCACCTCGCCGACCTGCTCGACCGGCTGGTGCGCTGGGAGCTGCACCCGCAGGTCGTGGTGACTCACCGGCTGCCACTGTCCGCGGCCGCGCAGGCATACCGGCTCGCTGACGAGGGCGAGGCCGGCAAGGTCTGCCTGATCCCATAAGGGTCCCGCGGTCGATCTTGAGGCGTCGTGGACGCGATGGGGGCGTGAACGCCTCAAGATCGCCAGTCTGGTGCCGATCATGAGGCGAGGCTGCGGCGATGGAAACGGGAACGCCTCAAGATCGTCGCCTCGCATCCGAGAGATCCTCGGTGGTGAGGCGGGTGCAGCGTCCGGCGCCGGTCGACATCGGCCCACCACCGGACCCCCGCGCCGCCGTCCCCCGTCTGACATCGTGGAAGCCGTGGTGAACGAGGACGACGTACGGCGCGCGTGCCTGGGCCTGCCCGGCGTCACCGAGCGGCCGAGCTGGGACCGGCCGGCGTGGTTCTCCCGCACGCTGATGGCGCGCATATGGGAGGACGGCGTGCTCACCGTCAAGACCGAGGAGCGCGAGGCGCTGGCCGCCGAGGACCCGGAAACGTACTTCTGGACCCCGCACCACGACCGCTCACCGCAGCTCGTGCTGGTGTGCCTCGACCGCATCGACGCCAACACCCTCGGCGAGCTCCTCACCGAGTCGCAGCGCATCGCCGATCTGCCTGCGCGACGCCGACGCGCGTAGGAGGTCGTCGTGCTCCATCTCGGCATCGCCGGGCACAGCGCGGAGGGCGCCGCGCTGTGCTTCCGGGCGTTTTGCCACGAGGGCTTCCGCGAGCTGGGCGAGCACGAGCACCCCGACGTGACGCTGGACTGCGTGGCGCTCGCGCGCAGCATGCCGTCGTGGGACGGCATGGACTACGACGGCGTACGGCGGGTGCTCGCTCGCAGCGTCGCGCGGCTCGCGGCGGCCGGGGCCGACTTCGCGGTCTGCCCCGACAACACCGCACACCTTGCACTCGAACGGCCCGGCGATCCGCTCGCGCTGCCGGCGTTGCACATCGCGGAGGTGGTGGCCGAGCGTGCCGCCGCCGATCGCCGACGACGGGTCGGGGTGCTCGGTACCCGCATCACGATGACCGGGCCGCTCTACCCCAGGGTGCTGGCCGAGCACGGCGTCACGGCGATGGTGCCGTCGCCGGCGGACCAGCAGACCGTCGACCAGGTGATCTTCGACGAGCTGGTCAACGGTTTCCTGAGCGACGAGTCGCGCGATGCGTACGTCGGCATCATCGAGCGGCTGGCCGGGCGCGGCTGCGACGCCGTGGCGCTGGTCTGCACGGAGATCCCCCTGCTCGTGACGCCGGACGTCTCACCGCTCCCCACGCTCGACTCGACGCGCCTGCTGGCCCGGGCGGCGTTCGAGGTCGCGGTCGGGCAGCGACCGCTGCCCACCTGGCGCGGTGGACCCCTGTCGCCCTGACCCCTGTCGCCCTGACCCCTGTCGCCGTGACCCCTGTCGCCGTGACCCCTGTCGCCGTGACCCCTGTCGCCCTGACCCCCGGTCCCGCACGACGTGTCAGACCCTGCCGCTGCCCTGGCCCCTGGTGGGTCTGACAAGTCCCGGCGAGGGGGCGTGCTCTCGGCCGAGGACCTCGCGCAGCTTGACCCGCTGGCCCGTGCGGACGACGCCCCGCCGGTAGACCAGTGAGGCGAAGCGCGCCAGGAGCACGGCGGTTGCCACCGCCAGCACCATGCTGGCGACCAGTTGCCAGACCGGCACCAGCCCGGACGCCCACCGCACCGGCATGACGATCGGGGAGGTGAGGGGGAACAGCGACGCCGCCACGGACACCGGGCTGGTCGGCGAGGAGATCGTCACGACCACGGCGATCAGGTAGGCGCCGATGAGGAGCATCTGCACCGGGACGATGGCCCCGTTGACCTCGGTCACCTTGTCGACGAGGGCGGCGAGCGCGGCGAACACGAACGCGTAGACGGCCAGCCCCAGCAGGAACCACAGCACCGCCAGCGCGATGTCGGGTGCGGCGGAGGCGGGTACGTCGCTGCGGTGCGACAGCAGCAGCGACCCACCGGCCGGCACCGCGAGCGCCGCGATCTGCAGCAGGCTCAGCAGCCCGGCCCCCACGACCGTGCCGACGAGCAGCTGGCTCGGGCGCAGCACCGAGAGCAGCACTTCGGAGACCCGCGTCGCTTTCTCCGTCGCCACCGTGGTGGCGATGCCGATGCCGGTGATGAGCAGGGCGATGTAGAGCACGATGCCCACGGCGAAGCCGACGCCGGCCCGCGCCCGGTCGTCGACGCGCCCCACGACGACCTGGCGCGGAGGCTCGGTCCCCTGCACCGTGGCGATCTGCTGGGGCGTGAGCCCCGCGTCGACGAGGGCCTGCGCAGTCCGCCCCGCGGTCACCGCTCCGGCGACGATGCTGGGGAACGGCCCGGCCCGGTCGGGACCGACGTACACCGTGGTTCCCTGGCCCGACCCGGCAAGCCCGACATCGGCGTCGCCGTCACGCACCGTCGCCTCGACCGCGGCGGCGTCGGAACGCGCGAGCACCCTCACCTGGAAGTCCGCGGCTCTGCCGGCCGCGTCGAGCTGTCGGGTCAGGGCCTCGGGAGCCTCCCCGACGACGGCCAACCGGTAGGTCGTCGCCTCCTCGCCGAGCAGGCGCGGGACGACGACCACGGCCAGCCCGGCGAGCAACATGAGCCCGGTCACCACGCGCCAGCTCCGCGACGCGAGCCCCTCGGCTAGCGCCCGCCGCGCCACCAGCCACGTGCCATTCCACCACCCGGACCTCACGGCCGGGTCGTCTCCGGCTCGAGGGCGCGCTCGCCCGCGTCGACGGCATGCCCAGCCGCGTCGAGGAACAGCTGCGACAGTGTTGGGAGATCCAGACCGAAATCGGTGACCCGCCCGGCGGCGCGCGCGGCGTCGAGCACGGACAGCGGATCGGTGCCCGGAGACAGCGCGATCCGGAGCTCGTCCGCGGCCGCTTCGACGACCTGCGCACCGGGGACGCCGGACAGCCATGACTGATCCGGTGGAACCAGGACGAGCCGCAGCTGCCGGCTGCCGGAGGACGAGCGCAGGTCGGCGACGGCACCGGACAGGACCGTGCGGCCGTGGTCGATCATGACGATCTCCTCGCAGAGCTCCTGCACGAGGTCGAGCTGGTGGCTGGAGAGCAGGACGGTGCGTCCGGCGCGAACCCGTTCGGTCAAGGTGCGCGACAGGTCCGCGACAGCCACCGGGTCGAGCCCTGCGAACGGCTCGTCCAGCACGATCACGTGGGGGTCGTGGACGAGGGAGCTGGCCAGCTGCAGCCGCTGCTGCTGGCCTCCGGAGAGCCGGTCGGTACGGTCCTCCCAGCGATCGGACAGGCCCACCTCGGTGAGCAGCTCGCGCGCCCGGCGCGTCGCCTCCGGTGCGTCCAGCCCATGCAGGCGGCCGAAGTAGGCCACCTGGTCGCCGGCTTTCATGGCCGGGTACAGCCCGCGCTCCTGTGGCAGGTAGCCCCACCGCTGCCGCGCGAGCGCGGTCACCGGCTCCCCGTCGAGCATGAAACGCCCGGCGTCCGGCTCGATCACGCCGAGCAACAGGCGCAGCAGGGTCGTCTTGCCGGCCCCGTTGGGGCCGAGCAGCCCCGTGAGCACGCCCGGGCGCACCCGAAGCGTGATGGCGTCGAGCACGACCCGGTGGCCGAAGCGGTGGCTCACCTGGAGCGCCTCGAGCACCCGGGGACCGTACCCAGCCTGGTCAGTCCTCTCGCATCGGCACCCGGACGCCGCGCTCCTCTGCCACCTCGACGGCGCGCTCGTAGCCGGCGTCGACGTGCCGGATGACGCCCATTCCGGGGTCGTTGGTCAGCACCCGGCGGACCTTGTCCGCGGCCAGCGGCGTCCCGTCGGCGACGGTCACCTGCCCGGCGTGCAGCGAGCGCCCGATGCCGACCCCGCCCCCATGGTGGAACGACACCCACGTCGCCCCCGAGGCGACGTTGACCATCGCGTTGAGCAATGGCCAGTCGGCGATCGCGTCGGAGCCGTCTGCCATCGCCTCGGTCTCCCGGTAGGGCGAGGCGACCGAGCCGCAGTCGAGGTGGTCGCGGCCGATCACGATCGGCGCCGACAGCTCGCCGGAGAAGACCATCTCGTTGAAGCGCTCGCCCGCCCGGTCGCGCTCGCCGTAGCCGAGCCAGCAGATCCGCGCCGGCAGACCCTGGAAAGCGACCTTGTCACCAGCCGCCCGGATCCAGCGCTGCAGGTGGTCGTCGTCGGGGAACAGGTCGAGCACGGCACGGTCGGTGGCGGCGATGTCGGCCGGGTCCCCGGACAACGCCGCCCAGCGAAACGGCCCCTTGCCCTCGCAGAACAGGGGACGGATGTAGGCGGGTACGAAGCCGGGGAACGCGAACGCGCGCTCGTACCCGCCTTGCCGTGCCTCGTCGCGGATCGAGTTGCCGTAGTCGAACACCTCGGCGCCGGCGTCGAGGAAACCGACCATGGCCTCGACGTGCGCGGCCATCGAGGCGCGCGCGCGGTCGGTGAACTCCTCCGGCTTGGCCTCGGCGTAGCCGGGCCAGTCATCCAGCGAGACCCCCTCGGGGAGGTAGGCGAGCGGGTCGTGCGCGGAGGTCTGGTCGGTGACGATGTCGACCTCCACGCCGCGGCGCAGGATCTCCGGGAGGACCGACGCGCAGTTGCCGGCCAGCCCGACCGAGAGCGCCCTTCGCTCGTCCTTGGCCCGCTGGACGCGGTCGAGCGCGTCGTCGAGGTCGTCGGCGACCTCCCCGAGGTAGCCCGTATCGACCCGCCGCCGCAGCCGGTGCGGGTCGACGTCGACGACGAGGCACACGCCGCCGTTGAGCGTGACCGCGAGCGGCTGGGCGCCGCCCATGCCCCCGCAGCCGCCGGTCAGCGTCAGCGTCCCGGCGAGCGTTCCGTGGAACCGTTTGGCGGCCACCGCGGCGAACGTCTCGTAGGTGCCCTGGAGGATCCCCTGGGTGCCGATGTAGATCCAGGAGCCGGCGGTCATCTGGCCGTACATCGTCAGGCCCAGGTGCTCGAGCCGGCGGAACTCCGGCCAGGTCGCCCAGTCGCCGACGAGGTTGGCGTTGGCGATGAGCACGCGCGGAGCCCACTCGTGGGTGCGCATGACCCCGACCGGGCGGCCGCTCTGCACGAGCATCGTCTCGTCCTCGCCGAGTGTTGTGAGCGTACGGACGAGGGCGTCGTAGGACGCCCAGTCGCGGGCGGCCCGGCCGGTGCCGCCGTAGACGACGAGGTCGTCGGGACGCTCGGCCACCTCCGGGTCGAGGTTGTTCATGAGCATCCGCAGCGGCGCCTCGGTCTGCCAGCTGCGGGCGGTCAGCGTGCTGCCGCGCGGGGCACACACGCGGCGGGCGCCGGAGGTCATGGCGGTTCTCCCTTCCTCAGAGCAGCGGGCCGGCCGCGGACTCGGCCGACGCGACGAGCGTGCCGGAGCGGACCAGGCCGGTGGCCGTCTCGATCTCGGGTGACAGGTGGCGGTCGGGGCCGGGGCCGCCGACCCCGGCGGCCCGCAGCGCGTCGCGGACGGCGGCGGTGGCCGGCGCCGGCGCCACCGGGGCGCGCAGGTCGAGCGCGCGGGCCGCGGTCAGCGTCTCGACGGCGAGCACCCGCGCCAGCCCGTCGACCGCGCGGCGCAGCTTGCGCGCCGCGCTCCAGCCCATCGAGACGTGGTCCTCCTGCATGGCGCTCGACGGGATGGAGTCGACGCTCGCAGGGGCGGCGAGCCGCTTGAGCTCGGTGACGATGCCGGCCTGGGCGTACTGCGCGATCATCAAGCCGCTGTCGACGCCGGGATCGCCGGCCAGGAACGGCGGCAGCCCCTGCGAGCGGGCCACGTCGAGAAAGCGGTCGGTGCGCCGCTCGGACATGCCGGCCACGTCGGCGGTGGCGATGGCGAGGAAGTCGAGCACGTAGCCGACCGGCGCCCCGTGGAACGAGCCGTTGGACTCCACGCGGCCGTCGACGGTGACGACCGGGTTGTCGACGGCGGCGGCCAGCTCGCGCCCGGCGACGGTGGCGGCGTGGTCGACCGTGTCACGAGCGGCGCCGTGCACCTGCGGCGCGCAGCGCAACGAGTAGGCGTCCTGCACGCGCGTGCACTGCGGCCCGCGGTGGCTCGCGACGACCTCCGAGCCGGCGAGCAGGCGACGCAGGTTGGCCGCGCTGGCCTGCACGCCGGGATGGGGACGCAGCGCCTGGAGGTCCTCGGCGTACGGCCGGTCGGTGCCCAGCAGCGCCTCCACGCTCATCGCGGCGGCGACGTCGGCGGTGCGCATCAGCAGCCGCAGGTCGTGCAGGGCCAGCACGAGCATGCCGAGCATGCCGTCGGTGCCGTTGATGAGCGCGAGACCCTCCTTCTCGGCCAGCTCGACCGGGCGCAGGCCGGCGTCGGTGAGCGCCTCGGACGCCGGACGCCGGACGCCGGCCGCGTCGAGCACCTCGCCCTCGCCGATGAGCGCCAGCGCGCAGTGCGCCAGCGGCGCGAGGTCGCCGGAGCAGCCGAGGCTGCCGTACTCGTGGACGACCGGGCTGATGCCGGCGCTGAGCAGTGCGGCGTACGCCTGCGCGGTCGCCCGGCGTACGCCGGTGCGCCCGGTGGCGAGGGTGGACAGCCGCAGCAGCATCAGCGCCCGCACCACCTCGCGCTCCACCTCCGGCCCGGTGCCGGCCGCGTGGGAGCGGACGAGGCTGCGCTGCAGCTGCGCCCGCTTGGCCGGTGGGATGTGCGTCGTGGCGAGCGCGCCGAAGCCGGTGGACACGCCGTAGTACGGCAGGTCCGCGGCCGCCAACCCCTCGACGACCTCTCGGCTCTTGGTGATCTCGGTGAGGGCCTCGGCCGTCAGTTCGACGGCGGCACCGTCGCGGGCGACCGCGACGACATCGGCGGGGTCCAGCGGACCGGTGCCCACCACCACGATGCGGGTCATGCCGCTCATTCGCTCCCTCCTTGTGCGCCGTCGGCCAGCACCGTACGCGGCTCAGCCCCCTCACCCCTTGTTGATCAAGGAGACGACCACCTCTTGGGGCGCTCGGAACGTGGTCTTCTCCTTGATCAACACAGATGGCGGCGGCTGATCAGCGCCCACCGCGGCTCAGCCGCAACGCAGCAGCCCCGCGGCCTGCTTGGCGGAGAGCACCCGCCGTACGGCATCGTCGACCCGCCGTCCGAACGCCTCGTCGCGGCGCACCTCATGCAGCGTCGCGGCGAGCATCGGGTCGAGGACGCCCGGGTCGACGGTGAGCACGACGTCACCGCCGGCGCGGAGGAACCGCACGGCGCGCTCCCCCGGCGCGTACGCCTGCACGGCCCGCGCAGCGCCGATGTCATCGGAGACCACGACCCCGCCGAAGCCGAGGTCGTCGCGGACCATCCCGCGCAGCACTGTCGGGGAGAAGGTGGCGAGCCGATCGGGGTCGATGCGCGGGTACGTGACGGTGGCGACCATCAGCCAATCGGCACCGGCCCGCACGCCCGCCGCGAACGGCGCCAGCAGCGGATCAGCCCGGCGCGTCCGCCGGTCGACGACGTCCGCGGTGACGTCGGTGTTGCCGGTGACCCGGCCCAGGCCGGGGAAATGCTTGAGCGTGGTCTGCACGCCGGCGTCGGCCATGCCCTCGACGAACGCCGCGACCTTCGCCACACGACCGTCGGATCGCTGCCGTAGCCCCGCCGCAGGGCGCCGATCGGACGGTTGGCCGAGCCGACCGCGGACGGCACGACATCGGCGACCGGCGCGAGGTCCACCGTCACGCCGGCCTGCGCCAGCTCGCGCCCCCACTGCCTCGCGGCGGCGCGCAGCCGAGCGTCGCTCCAACCAGCCTGGGTGGCCGCGCTCGGCATGTCCGAGAAGCCGCGGCCCTTCAACCGCTGCACCAGACCCCCCTCCTGGTCGACCGCGACGGCGAGCCGGGCACCCCCCGGGGCGCCGGCCGTACGCCGCAGGGCCGCAGTCGTGGCAGCGACCTCGCCGACGCCGGCTGCGGCGCCGCTGCCCATGAGGATGACCGAGCCGGGCTCATGGCGCGCCAGCAGCCGCCCGGTGGCGGCGTCGACGCCGCTAGCAGGGACGCCGACCATGAACACCTGACCGACCCGCTGCCCGGTGCTCATCCGCGCCAGCGCGCGATCGACGCAGGAGGCGGACTCAGGGGGCGACGCCGAGGCAGTGTCCGGGCGGGTCGGCGAGGAGGTGGCGGTGCGACTCGGCGTCGTCGACGTCGTGCCCGCGGCCGCCGAGGTCGCCGCGGACGCCGGCGGACTGCTCACCGTCACTGTGCTCGACGTCACTGTGCTCGCCGTCACTGGGCTCGCCGTCACTGGGCTCGCCGTCACTGTGCTCGCCGTCACTGTGCTCGACGGCGCGACGGTCGGCGACGCCGCCGCGACACCCGACGGGCTGCCGGAGCACGCCGTCATCAGCAGCACGGCTGCAGCCGCCGCGGCGGCACCGGCGGCGGACCCGCGACTCACCGGAAGGCGGGTACGCCGGTGAGCGCCTGGCCCACCACGAGGGTGTGCATCTCCTCGGTGCCCTCGTAGGTGAGCACCGACTCGAGGTTTGCGGCGTGGCGCATGAGGGGGTACTCGTGGCTGATCCCGTTGGCGCCCAGGATCGTGCGCGCCGTGCGGCAGGCGTCAAGGGCGGTGCGGACGTTGTTGAGCTTGCCGTAGGACACCTGCTCGGGCCGCAGGGTCCCGGCATCCTTGCGCCGGCCCAGGTGCAGCGCGAGCAGCATCCCCTTCTGCAGCTCCAGCGACATCTGCGCGAGCTTGGCCTGGGTGAGCTGGTAGGCCGCGATCGGCTTCCCGAACTGCTCCCGGGTGCCCGCGTAGTCGAGCGCGCACGCGAACGCGCTGCGCCCGGCGCCGAGCGCGCCCCACACGATCCCGTACCGCGCCTCGGACAGGCAGCCGAGCGGGCCCTTGAGCCCGCGGACCTCCGGCAGCACCGCGTCAGCCGGCAGCCGTACGCCGTCGAGGACCAGCTCGCTCGTCACCGATGCCCGCATGGACGCCTTGTGGTGCATCTCCGGAGCCGAGAAGCCGGGGACGTCAGTGGGCACGACGAAGCCGCGAATGCCACTGCTGCCGCCCGCCTGCTCGTCCGTTTGTGCCCAGACGATGGCGACGTCGGCGACCGACCCGTTGGTGATCCACATCTTGGCACCGTCGAGCACCCAGTCGCCGCCAGGGTCACGCCGTGCCCGGGTGGTCATGGCGGCGGGGTCCGAGCCATGGTCGGCCTCGGTGAGGCCGAAGCAGCCGATGGCCTCGCCGGTGGCCATCCGGGGCAGCCACTGCTGCTTCTGCTCCTCGCTGCCGTACCGCCAGATCGCGTACATGGACAGCGATCCCTGCACCGACACCATCGACCGGACGCCGGAGTCGACCGCCTCGATCTCGACGCAGGCCAGGCCGTAGTCGACGGCGCTCATGCCCGCGCAGCCGTAGCCGCGCAGGTGCATCCCGAGGACGCCGAGCTCACCGAAGCCGCGTACGACGGCGCGCACGTCGGGGACGTGACCCGCCTCGAACCACTCGGCGACGTGCGGGGCGACCTCTTTGGCGGCGTAGGTGCGCACCAGGTCGCGGACCGCGAGCTCGTCAGGGCTGAGCAGGTCGTCGATGCCCAACGGGTCGTGCGGGTCGAAGGTTGCGGGGGTCACGTCCCCAAGGGTGCCACGCCTCCGCCGCCCCGCCGCCCCGCCTACCACGTACCGCGTCAGGACAACCCGTTGTCGGACAGCCACTGCTGGGCGACGTCGGCGGCGTTCTTCTTGTCGGCGACGACCTGCTTGACCAGGCCGGCGAGCGTGTCCGTGTCGAGCTTGGCCGAGACCGCGTTGAGTGTGTCGGCCACGTCGCCCTTGGCGGCATCGGTGCGGATGAGCGGCACGACGTTCTGCGCGGCGAACATGTTCTTGTCGTCTTCGAGCACGACGAAGTCGTTGGCGACGATGTTGGGGTCGGTGGTGAACAGGTTGACCACGTCGACCTGGCCGTTCTTCAGCGCCTGCACCGACCGCGGACCGGCGACGTCGAGTGGCTGGAACTTCTGGAACGTCAGCCCGTAGGTCTTCTTCAGCGCCGGGATGCCGGTGTCGGGTCGGGTGCGCCACTCCGGAGGTCCACCGATGACCAGCTTGTCGGCCACCGCAGACAGGTCGGAGATCTTCGACAGGTTGTACTTGTCGGCAGTCTCCTTGGTGACGACGAGCGAGTCCTTGTCCTCGGCAGCCGCCTTGTCGAGCAGAGTCAGGCCAGCCGGCAGCGCGGCCTTGGCCGCGTCGTAGACCTGGTCGGGCGCCTTGGCGGTCGACCCTTCCGAGAAGTACTGCAGCAGGCCGCCGGTGTACTCCGGGATGAGGTCGATGGAGCCGTCCTTGAGGCCCGCGATGTAGGCCTCACGGCTGCCGATGTTGAGCTTGCTGGACACGTCGACGCCGGCGCCCTTCAGCGCCCCCGCGTAGATGTCGGCGAGCAGCTCGTTCTCGGGGAAGTTGGCCGAGCCGACGACGACGCTGCCGTCGGTCCCGCCGGAGGCAGCCGTCTCGCTGGCCGTCGACAGCGGGTCGCTGCTCGAGCACGCCGAGAGCAGGGCGGCCGCGGCCAGCAGGGACAGCAGTGCGATGCGCTTCATGGGGTCCTCTCGCGGTCGGGTGGGGACAGCGTGCCGTGCCGCGTCATATGCCGCGCCCCGCTTCCGGAGCCTCCAACGCCTCGGCTCGCGGATAACGTCCCGAGATGCCGCGCGGGACGACGACGGCCTGCAGTCCGGCGAGGGAGACCTCGGCGGCGATGGCGAGCGCCGCGACGAGCACCGCCCCGGCGAGCACCTGCGGGTAGTCGCGGACGGCGAGCCCGTCGATGAGGAAGCGGCCGAGGCCGCCGAGTCCCGCGAAGGCCGCGATGGTCGCCGTCGAGATGACCTGCAGCGTCGCCGAGCGCACGCCCGACATCACCAGGGGCATCGCGCCCGGCACCTCGACGTGCCACAGCACCTCGCGTCCGATCATGCCGATGCCGTACGCCGCGTCGCGCGCGTCGGGATCGACACCGGTGACCCCGGAGTAGGTGCCGGCCAGGATCGGCGGCACCGCCAGCACGACCAGCACGACGATCGCCGGCAACGCGAAGCCGACCGCACCGGGGATGCGGGATCCGAGCAGCAGGATGACGAGCAGCAGCAGCCCCAGCGTAGGCAGCGCCCGTAGTGCGTTGACCGCACCGGTGACCACGAAGGTGCCGCGGCCGGTGTGCCCGATGACCAGACCGAGCGGGACCCCGATGAGGAGCGCGGCACCCAGCGCGATGCCGCAGTAGACGAGGTGCTCGAGGAGGCGGTGCGGGACGCCGAAGTCGCCCTGCCAGTTGGCCGGGTCGAACAACCACGAGAACAGGTTGCCGATCATGCTGCCTGCACCGACCGGTCCCACGGCGTGAGCAGCCGACGGCCCAGCAGGATGAGCCCGTCGAGGGTGAGCGCGAGCACGACGCACAGCACGATCCCGACGACCAGGGGGGTGTAGAACGCGCGGTTGAACCCGTCGGTGAACAGCTGCCCGAGCTGCGGGATGCCGATGAGCGCCGCCACCGAGACGAGGCTGACGTTGGACACCGAGGCGACCCGCAGGCCGGAGGCGATGACGGGTACGGCGACGGGCAGCTCCACCCTCCAGAAGAGCCTCGCCGGCCGGAAGCCCATGGCGGTGGCCGACAGTCGTACGTCCTCTGGCACGGCAGCGAGGCCGTCGGCGACAGTGCGGACCAGCAGGGCGACGGTGTAGATGGTGAGCGCGACGACGACGTTGAGCGGGTCGAGGATCCGCGTGCCCAGCACGATCGGAAGCGCGACGAACAGGGCCAACGAGGGGATCGTGTAGAGCAGTCCGGTCGCGCCGATCATCACGGGGTACAGCCGCGGCCGCGCGCGGGCCAGCCAGCCCAGCGGGAGCGCGAGCAACAGACCCAGCACCAGCGGCACGACCGAGAGCAGGGCGTGCCAGCCGAACAGGCTGGCGATGTCGCCGGCGTTGCTGCGCAGGTAGTCGAGGTTCACGACCGCCGGGCCTCCAGCCGATGGGTCGGTGCGCTGGCGTCCTCGCCGGCGCCGGCGCCCTGGTCCATGCCCTCGGCGACGGTCTCGCCACGGACGCTGCCGACGTGTTCCAGGACGTCGTCGGCCTTCACGGTGCCGAGGAAGCGCCCCTCGGCGTCGGCGATGACGCCGCGGCCGGTCGGTGAGGACAGCGCCGCGTCGAGCAGGGCGCGCAGCGATCCGTCGACGCGGGACACCGTGCCGCCGCGGTGCAGCCGGTCGGCCGTCACCGTGCGCTCGATGGCGGAGACCTGGGCCCAGCCCTGCGGCCGCCCGGCCTCGTCGAGGGCGAGCACCCAGCCGTCGGTCGCCGCGGCCGCGGCCTCCGCGGCGGGTGCACCGACGCGCACCGTGGGCTCGTCGTCGAGGCTGATGCGTCCGGCGGCGACGAAGGACAGCGCGCGGTAGCCGCGGTCCCGACCGACGAAGTCGGCGACGAAGTCGTCGACGGGATCTGCCAGCAGCTCGGCCGGCGCGGCGACCTGGGCCACCGTGCCGCCGACCCGTAGCACGCAGACCTGGTCGCCGAGCTTGACGGCCTCGTCGATGTCGTGGGTGACGAACAGGATCGTCTTGGACAGCTCGGCCTGCAGGCGCAGGAACTCCTCCTGCAGCTGCTCTCGCACGACCGGGTCGACCGCGCTGAACGGCTCGTCCATGAGCATCACCGGCGGGTCGGCCGCCAGCGCCCGGGCCACCCCGACCCGCTGCCGCTGCCCGCCGGACAGCTGAGCCGGATAGCGTCGCGCCAGCGCGGGCTCGAGTCCGACCTGCTCGAGCAGCTCGCTCGCCCGGGCCTTCGCCCGCTTGCGGTCCCAGCCGAGCAGCTCGGGCACCGTGGTGACGTTGTCGAGCACGGTGCGGTGCGGGAAGAGGCCGGCGTGCTGGATCACGTACCCGATCCCGCGACGCAGGGTCGCGGCATCGACGGCGGCGGTGTCGGTGCCGTCGAGCAGGATCCGCCCACCGGTCGGCTCGAGCATCCGGTTGACCATCCGCAGCGTCGTCGTCTTGCCGCACCCGGACGGGCCGACGAGGACCGTGGTGCGCCCCGACGGTGCCACCAGGGAGATGTCCTCGACGGCGAGTGTGCCGTCGGGATAGCGCTTGGAGACCGACTCCAGCTCGATCACGGCCGTGGCCCTTCCGGTAGACGGCCAGAGGTGGCGTGCGTGGACGCGCGGCGACAAGCCTGCCCCATGCCGCCGACAGGTGCACCAGGGGAGATCACGGTTCAGTGACGATCCGTCGCCGGCGGCTAACGCAGACGGGCCGGCGCCGCTGGGTAATCTGAGGCGGGCCATACGCTGACCCGGCATCCGAGCTCTGGAGGGTCCCGTGCGACTCGCTGTCGGGTTGGCCATGACGCTGGTGGCGTTCCTCGTCGCCGGCCGCCGCGTCTACTATCTGTACCGGCTCATTGGCACCGGGCAGCCCGCCACCGGACGGTTGGACGACCTCGGCACGCGGGTCAGGAGCGAGCTGCGCGAGGTCCTCGGGCAGCGCAAGCTGCTGAAGTGGTCGGTTCCCGGCGCCGCGCACTTCTTCACCTTCTGGGCGTTCGTCGTGCTGGCGGCGACGATCCTCGAGGCGTACGGCGCCCTGTTCACCCCGGACTTCGCGATCCCGGTCATCGGTCGCTGGACCGTGCTCGGCTTCCTCGAGGACTTCTTCGGCGTCGCCGTCCTGGTTGCGATCGTCTGCTTCGCCATCCTGCGCATCCGCCAGGCGCCGTCCCGGCAGGCGCGGGGGTCGCGCTTCTACGGCTCCCACACCGGGGCGGCCTGGCTCGTCCTCCTCATGATCTTCAACGTGGTGTGGACGCTGTTCCTCTACCGCGGGGCGCAGATCAACACCGGCAACTTCCCCTTCCAGGACTCCGGCTGGTGGACGTTCGCGTCGCGGGCGACGGCCAACGTCCTCGAGCCGCTCGGCGAGAACGCCAACGAGGTGCTGGAGACCGTCGGCATCCTGCTCCAGATCGGCGTCGTGCTGGGCTTCCTGGTGCTGGTGGTCTACTCCAAGCACCTGCACATCTTCCTGGCTCCGGTCAACGTGCTCACCAAGCGCGAACCGAATGCGCTCGGACCGCTCCTGCCTGTCATGGTCGGCGGGCAGCCGGTCGACTTCGACAACCTCGAGGATCTGGGCGACGACCTCGTTCTGGGCCGCGGCAAGGTCGAGGACTTCACCTGGAAGGGCATGCTCGACTTCGCGACCTGCACCGAGTGCGGTCGCTGCCAGTCGCAGTGCCCGGCCTGGAACACCGACAAGCCGCTGTCGCCCAAGCTGCTGATCATGGCGCTGCGCGACCACGCGTTCGCGAAGGCGCCGTACATGATCGCGAAGGAGCACCCGACCTACCTCGCGAGCACCGGCGGGGCACCGCAGGCCGCCCCGATCGAGCTGACGTCGTTCCCTGCCTCCGTCCGGGCCGAGGTCGAGCGGCCACTCGTCGGCGAGACCGAGGGCGACCCGTGGCTGCCCTCCGGCGGCGGCGTCATCGATCCGGACGTCCTGTGGTCGTGCGTGACCTGCGGCGCCTGCGTCGAGCAGTGCCCGGTCGACATCGAGCACGTCGACCACATCACCGACATGCGCCGCTTCCAGGTGATGATCGAGGACTCGTTCCCCAAGGAGCTCGGCGGGTTGTTCAAGAACCTCGAGAAGGCCGGCAACCCGTGGGGCATCAACGCCTCCCAGCGGCTGGAGTGGGCGAAGGAGCTGCCGTTCGAGGTCAAGCAGGTCGGCGTCGACGTCGAGGACCTTTCCGAGGTCGACTATCTGTTCTGGGTCGGCTGTGCCGGGGCGTTCGAGGACCGGGCGAAGAAGACGACGCAGGCGGTCGCCGAGCTGCTGCACACGGCTGGCGTGTCCTTCGCGGTGCTCGGCGACGGAGAGACGTGCACCGGCGACTCGGCGCGGCGCGCCGGCAACGAGTTCCTCTACCAGATGTTCGCCCAGCAGAACACCGAGGCCCTGCGCGAGGTCGGGGCGAAGCGCGTCGTCGTCACCTGCGCGCACTGCTTCAACGCGCTGGGCAACGAATACCCCCAGCTCGGGCTGGAGCTCGAGGTCGTCCACCACTCCCAGCTGCTCGACCAGCTCGTGCGCGAGCGCCGGCTCGTGCCGGTGGCCGACCCGGCCGCCAACGGCGCGGGCGGGCTGCCGGTGACCTATCACGACCCGTGTTACCTCGGCCGCCACAACGGGGTCTACGCGCCTCCGCGCGAGCTGATCGGGGCAGTGCCCGGGCTCGAGCTGCGGGAGATGCCGCGGCACGGCGATCGGTCGTTCTGCTGCGGGGCCGGCGGCGCGCGGATGTGGATGGAGGAGCAGATCGGTACGCGGATCAACGAGACCCGCACCGCCGAGGCACTCGGCACCGGAGCGGAGCGGATCGCGATCGCCTGTCCGTTCTGCCGGGTGATGCTCTCCGACGGTCTGACCGCCGCGCAGGCGGCGGGCACGGCCCCGGAGACCACGCAGGTGGTCGACGTCTCCCAGTTGTTGCTGGACGCCGTACGGCGGGGGGCGCCCTCCGCCTGACCCGGGGCCGCCTGGCGGCCGGGCCGTCGTACCGCCACCCGCCCCCCGCGCACCGCCACCGCCCGGCGTACCGCCACCGCCCGGCGTACGCGAACCCCGGCTCGCGCGCCGGTGCATCCCCCTACACATTTGAGGTGCTCGATATCGATGGGGCTCCAGGGGCGGCTCAGGCGAGTCAGGAGCCCCTCGGACCCCAAATGTGTAGGCAAGCCGGGGGAGGCCCGGGGGCCGCGACCGAGCTGGGCGGACGAGCGGCCCCCAAGCAGCGCGACGGGTATGGGCCAGGACGGGGAGAGCCGGCGCCCGATGACGTCGCTCAGACGCTTGACAGACGTCGCATATGACGTCATCATGACGTCATGGAGCTCAGCCCGTACGTGGCGGCGGTGCACCGCGACCTGGTCGCGGCCGCCGAGGCGGGGGGCGGCGAGGCGGCGGCGGCGGCGGAGCGGTTGTCGTACGCGCTCGACCCCTCGCTGCGCCTCGCGCTGCTCGACGCCCTGGGAGCAGCGGCAGCCGAGGTCGGCGCGGCGTTGCCGGAAGGCGGCGGGGTCGAGGTGCGACTGCGGGGCCGAGACCCCCAGCTCGTGGTCCTGCTGCCGCCAGCCGCCCCCGAACCGCCCACATCACCGGCGCCGCCGGCTGCGCCGTCTACCGCCGAGGCAACCGACGACTCGACCGCGAGGCTCACCGTGCGGCTGCCTGACTCGCTCAAGACCCGCATCGAAGAGGCCGCCGCCCGCGAGGGTCTGTCGGTCAACGGCTGGCTCGTGCGCGCCGCGGTCCAGTCCCTCGACGGCGCCACGGCGGCGCCGTCCTCCACCAGGGGGCACACCGTCGGCCGACGGCTGTCCGGATGGGCTCGCTGACCCCCCTACCCACCGCTCGTGCGGGCGCGCCGCCCGCCCTTCCCTGACGAGGAGAACCGTCGTGTCCTTCCCGCTGCACGCCCTCAGCCTGGTCGTCGACCCCGTCTCCGGGCGGACCCCGCCCCGGCGGCCACGCCATGTCCGCATCCACGCACCGTCCGGTCGCACCGGCGAGGAGACCCGATGAACGAGCACACCACCTTCGACACCGCCAGCCCGGTCACGCTCGTCCTCGAGCTGTCCGCGGGCGAGGTCGCGGTCGAGGCGGCCGACACCGCGACGACGGTCGTCGACCTCGAGCCGATCAGCGCCGGCGCTGACGCCCGTGAACTCATCGACGATGCCCGCGTCGAGCAGCGGCGGGACGAGGTGCTCGTGCTGCTGCCCCGCCGCAAGCGCTTCGGACGTCAACCCGAGGTCCGGGCCCGGGTGACGTTGCCGACCGGCTCCCGCGTCCGGGTGCAGACGGACTCCGCCGACGTCCGAGTCGACGGCACGGTCGCCGAAGCCCACGCCTCGACCGCGTCCGGTGAGGTGGCGCTCGACCGGGTCACCGGCTCGGCAGAGGTCAAGACGGCGAGCGGCGGAGTCGACGTCCAGCGGGTCGGCGGGTCGTGCACCCTCAAGGCCGCGAGCGGCGACGTCAGGATCCGCGAGGCGGGCGGCGAGTTGCGCGTCGACGCCGCCTCCGGCGATATCGAGATCGCCTCGGCGACCGGCTCGGCGGCGCTGACGACGGCATCCGGGGACATCTCGGTTCGCGAGGCAGGCGACCTGCACTGCCGCACCGCGTCGGGGGACGTGGTAGTTGGCGAGGTCCACGCCGGCAAGGTGACCGTCGGCACCGCCTCGGGCGACGTGAGCGTCGGTGTACGCGACGGGGTCGCGGCCTGGCTCGACGTCACGTCGATGTCCGGAGAAGTCGACTCCGGACTGTCCGCCGGCGCCCCTCCCGAGGAGGGTCAGCCCCTCGTCGAGCTCAGGGTCCGAACGATGTCGGGTGACGTCTCCGTACGCCGGGCGTGAACTCAGCCCTCGACGCGCGTCGACTTCTGCTGGAAGCGGTCGATGAGCTCGGAAGCTTGCGCCTTGGTCAGGCCGTCCGGGACATCCTCGCCGACCTCCCGGGCCAACGTCTGCAGGTAGGACAGCTGCGGTCCGGTGGCCGGCTCACCACCGGTCGCCCGGTCGGCCGGGTCCTTCTCGGGGTGAGGGAGCTGGCTCGCGTCGGTCATGCCGACGGACTACCCGCTGGGAGCGATCGCACACGCGTTCGATCCCGTTCACACCTGCGTGCGGTGAAAGTTGAGGTAGGACCGGCTGGCGGTGGGCCCACGCTGGCCCTGATAGCGCGATCCGTACCGGTCGCTGCCGTACGGGTGCTCGGCCGGGCTCGACAGCCGGAAGAAGCACAACTGCCCGATCTTCATGCCCGGCCAGAGCTTGATCGGCAGCGTCGCCACGTTGGACAGCTCCAACGTCACGTGCCCGCTGAATCCGGGGTCGATGAAGCCGGCGGTCGAATGGGTGAGCAGTCCGAGCCGGCCAAGGCTGGAGTTGTGCGTCGGGACGTACGTCGGCCCGACGAGGAACTGCCCGCCCGGGGCGGCCACCTGGATGCAGCGCACTGCGACGCTCGGCACCGGTCGCACCGCGACCACCGAGCGGTGCGCATGCGCGCGCGCGTCGGTGCGCACGCGGGCCAGCTTCCGCTCGAGTCGGAAGACCGGTATGCGGGAGAGGAACCTCACGTGGAAGGCGGGACCGCAGTCGATCCCCCGCACCAGTGCCCGTCGCTTGGCCTTGGTGGGGCACAGGCCGAGCGAGGCCGCGAGGAGGACGACGGCGTCGGCCAGGTACTCCCGTGTGCTGACGAACTCGCAGCCGCCCCTGTCGTCGACGTGACCGGCGCCGTCCATCAGCCCCTGCAGGAGCGCCAGACGCTGCGTGATGCCCGCGGTGAGGTACGGGGCGAGGGCGAGCGGCGCGGCCCTGCTCGCCTCCTCGGCGACCGAGGCCCCCAGCACGTACGGGTCGATCGGCAGGTCGGCGTGCGGGTGCTGGACGGGCCGGGTCAGCCCGACGTGGTGATTGAACTCGTGGCCGCACCTGAGCGAGTCGGCGATCTCCGCGGTGGTGCGCGGCGACCCGGGGCGACCGGCCCGCCGATCTGCCCTCGAGCGGGTGACCCAGCGATGCCCCGCGTCGGCGACCAGGACGGTGCCATCGGACAACTCGAGCTCGTAGCAGGCCCGGCCGCTCATCGGAGGAGTCGCGGCAACGACCTCCGTCGGAGCGCCGGTCTCGTCGAATACCTCGTCGCCGGGACGGAGGTCGCCCATCGTGCGCCACCCGTGAGGCGTCGGCACCGGCGTCCCCAGCGCGAGCGCCTTGCCCTCGAGGCGGGCTGCGAGATCGTCGGCGAGGCTGACGACCTCGTACGTGCTGCCGAGCACGAACTCGCCGGGATGCAGGATGAACGGCTCCTCGCCGGAGGGCTCCACCATCCGGGTCAGCTCGGACTGCTCTTCGGCCGGGTCGATGTGCGGGTAGCGGTGGTTCTCGAAGACACGAAAGTAGCGGTCGAGGCGCACGTCGACGCTCGAAGGCTGGACCATCGCGTCCTCGAAGGGCTCCAGCCGGATCTCCCCGGACTCCACCGCGGCGCGGATGTCGCGGTCCGAGAGAAGCATGCGCGGACCTTACCGGGGGGGCGGGACGCGATTGGTACCCTCGACGTCGCGGCCGGCAGGCCGCTCGCGGGTGTAGTTCAATGGCAGAACATCAGCTTCCCAAGCTGACAGTGCGGGTTCGATTCCCGTCACCCGCTCCGCCTGACACCCACCGCTGGCCCGGTCGCCGCTGGTGTAGCGCGCTCGCCGCCGCGGCCCTACCACTCGACGTCGCCGGGCCGAAGGTCCCTGGACGACCGAGAAAGCCCGGCGACAGACTCCGCCATCCGTCCTGGGGGGCTCGCCCTGTGAGGTGGTCCATGAGACGCACCGTCCTGTCCACGATCGCGATCGTTGCCCTGCTCGCCGTCACCGGCTGCGGCCAGCACGACGACTCCGGCTCGGGTGCACAAGGTGGTGGTGCGAGTGGCGTCGGTGACCGCAAGAACGTGGTGATCGGCCTGACGGTCTCGCGCACCGGCAAGTACACCGCCGAGTCGACCAACCAGTTCAACGGCCTGAAGCTGTGGGCCGACCAGGTCAACGGCGAGGGCGGGATCAAGGTCGGGGACTCGTCGCTGAAGGTCGTGCTCAAGAGCTACGACGACGAGAGCGAGAAGACCCGCGTCCAGCAGCTGTTCACGCGGCTCATCAACAACGACAAGGCCGACTTCCTCGTCAGCCCGTACTCCAGCGGCCTCACCGAGGCAGCCTCCGTCGTCGCCGAGCAGAACCAGAAGGTGATGCTGGCCATCGGTGCCGCCTCGGACTCGATCTTCCAAGCCGGACTGCAGTACGCCTTCCAGCTCTACACGCCGGCCTCGCGCTACCTCACCGGCAGCGTGGACCTGCTCGAGCAGAAGGACCCGGCAGCCAAGCGCATCGCGGTGGTGCACGAGGAGGAGACCTTCTCCACAGACGTGGCCGAGGCCACGAAGAAGTACATCGAGGAGCAGGGCAAGGTTCAGGTCGTGCTCTTCGAGGGCTACCCGACCGGGACGGCCGACTTCGGCCCGTTCATCTCCCGTATCGCGGCGGCCAAGCCGGATGCCGTGATCGGCGGGGGTCACTTCGAGGACGGCAGCACGCTCGTGCGCGAGCTGTACGCGCGCAAGCTGCCGCTGAAGATGGTGTCCATCCTGGTGGCGCCGTCGGTGCCGGAGTTCGCCCAGCTCGGCCCCGCGGCCGACGGCGTGGTGGGCCCCAGCCAGTGGGAGCCCGAGGTCGCCTTCTCGGAGGCTGTGGCGAAGGATGCCGGCAAGGAGTGGTTCGGTCCGGAGGGCGATGCCTTCGTCGCCGACTACCAGAAGGCCTACGGCGAGAAGCCGGGCTACCACGCTGCCGGCGGCTACATCGCCGGTGTGCTGCTCCAGCAGGCCATCGAGAAGTCGGGCAGCATCGAGTCCGACCAGGTCAAGAAGGTCCTCCAGGACGTCGACGCGCTGACCTTCTGGGGTGCCCTGAAGTTCTCCAACGAGAAGGGCGACTACGGCCGGCAGGTCGGTCACGAGATGGTGCAGATCCAGTGGCAGTCCGGCGGTGCCAAGCTCACTCGCCAGATCGTCTACCCGGACCAGGGCAAGACCGCGGACTTCCAGCCCCTGGGCTGGTGACGCTGTGCCGTCGTTCGACCAGCTCGCCCAGTCGCTGACCGACGGCCTCCTGCTGGGGGTGATCTACGCGCTGGCTGCGATGGGGCTGACGCTGATCTTCGGGGTGATGAAGGTCGTCAACCTCGCCCACGGGGCGCTGATCACGTTCGGCATGTTCGTAGTCTTCGTGCTCGTCAGCGACCTCGGGCTTCCGGTGTACCTGGCCGCCGCGCTCGCCGCGGCGGCCGGGTTCGGCCTCGGCGTCGTCATCTACTGGACCGCCGTGCACCGACTGGTCGAGCAGGCGGAGCTCACGACGCTGCTCGCGACGTTCGCCGTGAGCATCATGCTCGTCGGGATCGGGACGGCGATCTTCTCGACCACGCCGCGCAACGTGCCGGTCGACCTCGGGTCGATCACCGTGGGGCCGGTCGACCTCCAGCTCAACGACGTCGTCGCGGCCCTGATCTCGCTCACCGCGATCGCGATCCTGTACGTATTCCTCTACCGCACCACGCCGGGCAAGAAGATCCAGGCGGTGGCGGACAACCGCTCGGCAGCCCAACTCGTCGGGATCTCCACCGGCCGCACGCTGGCCATAGCGTTCGGCATCGGGACGCTGCTGGCCGCGCTGGCCGGCGGGCTCATCGCCACGCTGTTCCCGTTCACGGTCCTCAGCGGCGGCGTGTTCGAGTTGAAGAGCTTCGTGATCGTCGTGCTGGGGGGCCTCGGCAACGTGACCGGGGCACTGGTCGGTGGCATCATCCTGGGGCTGATCGAAGGCCTCGTACCCGTATTCATGCCCGTGGGATGGACCTCGGTCATCGAGTTCGCCATCTTCGTGCTCGTCCTGGTATTGCGCCCGCAGGGCGTGCTGGCCCGGGCCCGGTGAGAGCGTGACCACCGCGACGGACGCCCCGTCCCCGGCCCCACCCAGCCGCAGCCGGGGGCAGCGCTCGCTGGTGGCCTCGCTCAAGCGGCCCGGCCTGTGGGTCGTCCTCGCCGTGGTCGCCGTGCTGGCCGGTTGGCCCGAGGTCACGGGCTCCTCGACAGACCGGGAGACGTTCTTCCTCATCTGCATGTTCGTCACGCTCGCCTCGAGCCTGAACATCCTGCTCGGCTACACCGGCTACGTGAACTTCGGCAACGTCGTCTTCTTCGGCCTCGGCGGCTACGTCGGGTTCTACCTCGTCCGCCAGGGCTGGCAGCTGGTCCCGGCATCGCTCACCGCCGGGCTGTTCGTCGTCGCGTTCACGCTCGTCATCGGCACGCCGGTGCTCAGGCTCAGGGGTGCCTACTTCGCGCTGGTGACCATCGGTGTCAACGAGGCGATGCGCGCCCTGGTCACCAACCTGGACATAGTCGGTGGCTCCACCGGCATGTCGTTGAGCTTCTCCGTCTACCAGGACTACGGCGGCGCCGCGAACGCCGCCTGGTTCTCCTACAGCTACCTCACCGTCGTCATGGCCGTCGTGGTCATCGTGAGCTTCCTGCTCAAGCACGCCAAGCTCGGACTCGGACTGCAGTCGATCCGCGAGGACGAAGAGGCGGCCGAGGGGCTCGGCATCCACACCTCGCGGTACAAGCTGCTGGCGTTCGCGGTGTCGTCGTTCTTCCCGGCGGTGGTCGGGACGATCTTCTTCTTCAAGAATGCCAACATCGAGCCGGCGGAGGCGTTCGCGCTGCGCACCTCGATCGAGACAATCGTCATGGTGATGCTCGGCGGCGCAGGGACGGTGCTGGGACCGATCGGCGGAGCGCTGGCGTACGAACGGCTGCGGTCCTCGCTCATCACTGCGCCGCCCGCCATCAGCCAGCTGCAGCTCTTCCTCTCCGGCGCGATCCTCCTGCTGATCGTGCTGTTCATCCCCGAGGGAGTCGTCGGCTACCTCCGCCGCCGGTTCGCCCGGCTACGCAGGATCCTCGAGTGAGCGCCCCGGCCGCAGCCGACGGCGTGGTGCTGGAGCTGCGCAACGTCACCAAGCGCTTCGGCGGCCTGGTCGCGGTGAACGACGTCAGCCTGGACGTGCGCCGCGCGGAGATCGTGGCGCTGATCGGGCCCAACGGTGCCGGCAAGAGCACGCTGTTCAACACGATCATGGGCAGCTATCCGATCGATGAGGGGACCATCACGTTCGAGGGTCGCCAGATCAGCGGGTCCCCGCCGCACCGGATCGCCCGGCTGGGGATCGCCAAGGCGCATCAGATCCCCAAGCCGTTGGCCGAGCTCACCGTGATGCAGAACGCCATGGTCGGCGCGGCGTTCGGGCACGCGGGCGCCTCGCTGGCCCGGGCGACGTCGCTGAGCGAGCGGGCGCTGGCCTTCGTCGGGCTGGCGGACAAGGCCGAGCTCCTGGCCCGCCACCTCAACGCCTCGGAGAAGAATCGGCTCGAGCTGGCGCGGGCAGTGGCGGCGCAGCCCAGGCTCTTCCTCCTCGACGAGGTGGCTGCCGGGATGACGCCGACAGAGGTGAGCGGCCTGCTGGACCTGCTGCGGGAGATCCGCGATCAGGGCAACAGCATCATCATGGTCGAGCACGTCATGCAGGCGGTGATGGGCGTCAGCGACCGGGTCGTGGTGCTCGAGCAGGGCACGAAGATCGCCGAGGGGGCACCGGCCGAGGTGGCCAGCGACCCTCGGGTGATCGAGGCCTATCTGGGCGAACCCGACGAGGACGAGCATGGCGCTGCTTGAGATCAACGAGGTCGCGGCCGGCTACGGCGAGGTCCAGGTGCTGCGCCAGGTGACCCTGCAGGTGCGTCAGGGATCGCTGGTCAGCCTCATCGGCGCCAACGGAGCCGGCAAGACGACGATGGCGCGGGCGGCCAGCGGCCTGCTCAAGGTGACCGACGGCTCGGTGAGCTTCGACGGTCGCGACGTCACCCACCTGCCGGCCTACCGTCGGGCCGGGCTCGGGCTGACGATGGTCCCCGAGGGTCGTGAGCTGTTCGCCGGCATGACCGTCCGGGAGAACCTCGAGATGGGCGCGGTCTCCAAGCGCGCTCAAGCGCGCGCCGCGGACAACCTGTCCCGCGTGCTCGAGCTGTTCCCGGTGCTCCAGGAGCGTACGGAGCAGCGCGCGGCCACGATGTCCGGCGGCGAGCAGCAGATGCTGGCCATCGCGCGCGGGCTGATGGCCGACCCCAAGCTGCTCATCATCGACGAGCTGTCCCTCGGCCTGGCGCCCAAGCTCGTCACCCAGCTGCTCGAGGTGATCCGTGGGCTCAAGCGGGAGGGGCAGAGCATCCTGCTCACCGAGCAGAACGTCGTGAAGGCCTTGAAGGTGAGCGACTACACCTACGTCATGGCCGACGGCAGCATCGAGCTGGAGGGGCCCTCGGAGGACATCCGCGGCCGGGAGGAGATCCGGCAGGCCTACCTCGGCATGTGAGGGGGACCTGCGCTCTCGCGGAGGGCCGAGCGCGCGACGTACCGTCTGAGCCTGGGGTCGGGAGGGATCGGCTTCAACCATGCTCGCCTGGATCGTCATCGGCACCGTCGCCGGCGCCGTCGGGGTGGCCGTCGGGCGATCCGCGCTGCCCCGAGGGCACGCGACCCGCGTACAGCGGCGGTGGGAGCGGCGCCTGGTCGACCGGCGCCTGCGTCACCAGGGCATAGATCCGTTCTCCACGCTGAGCCTGCAGGTGCGACTGGGCGAGCTGGCCCGCGAACTCGACGTGCTGCACTCGCCGGCCGATGTCCGCTTCGCCGCCGCACACCACCTGCGGGCCGCTCAGCTCGCCTACGACGCGTTGCTCGACGAGGCATGCCGACTGGCCGAGGTCGGGCCGATCGAGGGGCACGGTTCCGTACACCGGCTGCTCGCCGAGAGCGCCCTGCGGGGTCAGGGCTGGACCTGGTAGATCCGTTCCGGCTCGGCTCGGCTCCGGCTCGGCTCGGCTCGGCTCGGCTCGGCTCGGCTCACCAGCGTCGCGAGTCGTAGGCTTCCTGCAGAGGTGCGTGACGGTGCTCGCGTGGTTGCTGATCTGCGCGCTGGCCGCGACAGCGGGGGCGCTGTTCGGCCGCGTCCTCGTGCCGCCGGCCCGGCCCTCGGCGGTGCAGCGGGCCTGGTCGGCGGGCCGCGCCTGGAGGGCGCGCCGGGTCCGGCGGCCGGAGCCGGACCCCTTCGCGACCCTGCGGGTGCAGCTGCGGCTCGCTGAGTTGCACCGCGAGCTCGACTCGCTGCTGGCCGACACCGGCCGCTACGCGCGGGCGCACCACCTGCGGGCAGCGCAGTCGGCCTATGAGGACCAGCTGGCTCTGGCCTGCCGGCTCGCCGGGGTGGAGGGCCTCGACGACGACACGTCCCCCGCCGTCCATCGGCTGCTCGCCGAGAATGCCCTGCGAGCCCGCGGCTGGACCTGGTAGCCCCGCCGGGCAACCCGCCTCGGCACCGAGGTGCCACGTCGAGCGTCAGGCTGCGTACCGCTTGCGGGACGTTGCCCGCGGGTAGGACGGTGGAGGTACCGACCGGCAACTGGGGCTCGGCCGGGACCTCGGGGACCCGAGGACTCATCACCGCAGCAACCTGCGCGACATCGAGTTCAGCCACTTGCAGGTGCTCGGCCAGGCGCTGTACGGCGAGACCGACGCCGAGGTGGCACGCGAGGTGCTGCGCGAGGTGGACCGGCTGGCTCGCGAGGACCCGGCGCCGAGCTACGTCGACAGCGACCGCTCCCCGCCGGCCTACGACCCGCGACGCGAAGCGTCGCCATCCGACGCCAAGATCGACACTTGTACGAGGGGACGACCGCCGTCAAGGGGGCTGACTTCGCGGCCCACTCCCTGCGGCCCGCGCCCTGCCGCCCGCCCCCGCCCGCCCCCGCCCGCCCCCGCCCGCCCCCGTTCCTGTTGATCAAGGAGAAGACCACGTTCTGAGTCGCTGAGACGGTGGTCTTCTCCTTGATCAACTCGGCCGGGCGGCGCGGTGGACCACCGGGCGGCGCGGTGGGGGAAGGCTCAGCGGGCGGTCGGGGGAACCGAGGGGCCCCCTGCCAGGCGTTCGAGGAAGGTCACCGCGAGCGGCGTCCCCTGCTGGCAGGTCGTCATGAGGTTGGGCTGGGGCGTGCCCGTGACGCGTACCGACTCGCCGGGGCGCACATCGCGCACCAGGTCACCGACCAGCAGCCACGGACCGAGCAGCAGGCAACTGGGGCGCACCCCCTCCCGCACCCGACCGGCCGTCTGGACCGAGCCGGGAACGGGGCTCGAGTGCACGGTGCCTCCTGGGGTAGTGGGTTGCGGTGTGCGGCCCGGCGACGCGGTGTCTCCCGCAGTCGTGGCCGGCGTGGCTCTGGAGGCCGTGACCATGACACGAGGTGACGGTGAGGTGCCGGCCGAGCCGGCGCTGACTGCCGACCCGCAGCCGGCGAGCGCGAGAGCCGCGCACACCAGTGCCGTCCTGCGGAGTCGTCGGGTGCCGAGCGCCACACCGGTCGGACGTCGCACGGTGCGCGTCGGTTCCCCGCGTGGTCGCCCGACTTGCCCACTTCGTCGCGCGTGGCAGGATCGGCGCCAAGCCGCCTGGGGGAGCCCGATGACGACCGCGCAGATCAGACCGCCGGGGCCGGATGGACCTGCCACGGCGATCGTGGAGTCGCTCGAGCACCAGCTGGCCGCCCTCGACCTCACCGGGCTGGGGGACCCTGAGGCCGCAGCCGTCGCGGTTCGCGCGCTGGCGGAGTCCGGCGTGCTCCACCTGCCGCGGCCGGGAGGCGGAGCGACGGCCGAGCGGTGGCAGGCGCTATGCGCGATCGGCCGGGCCGACGTCGTGCTGGCCCGGCTTGCCGAGGGTCACGCCGACGCCGATGCGATCCTGGCCGAGTTGGCCGGCCGCGAGCCCGGGCCCGGCGAGTTGTGGGGAGTGTGGGCCGCCGACCCACCCAGCGCGCGCGTCCAGGCGCGGCGTGGCGCGACCGGTTGGCGACTGGCCGGGACCAAGCCGTGGTGCAGCGGCGCCGGGGCGTGCAGCCACGCCCTCGTCACGGCCCACGCCGACGACGGCTACCGACTGTTCGCGGTCCGGATGGCCGACGGGACCCAGCCGATGGACGGGACCTGGCCGGCGTACGGCATGGCCGGCAGCGACAGCCGCTCCGTACGCCTCGACGGCGTGCCCGCCGAGCCGGTGGGCGAACCGGGGATTTACCTGGACCGCGCCGGCTTCTGGCACGGCGGCATCGGCGTGGCCGCCGTGTGGCTCGGCGGCGCCACCGGGGTTGCCGACGCGTTGGCCGTCGCCCAGCGCCGGCGCCCGCTCGATGCGCACGCCCTCGCCCACGCGGGCGCCGTCGACGCCGCACTGCATGCCGCTTGCGCGACGCTGTCCGCCGCCGCGGCGGCCGTCGACAGCGCCCCGGAGGACGCCCCCCTCGCCCAGCTGATCGCCCGCCGGGCACGCGCGGTCGTCGAGCGCACCGTCGCCGAGGTGCTCGAGCGCGTCGGCCGGGCGCTCGGCGCCGTACCGCTGTCCCTCGACGCCCGCCACAGCCGGCGCGTGGCCGACCTCACCGTGTTCGTGCGGCAGAGCCACGCCGAGCGCGACCTCGAGGCCCTGGGCCGGCTCGCCCTCGACGAGCCACCGCGGTGACCGCCTCGGATCTCGGCGGGGACGGCACGCCGGAGCACGCCTGGGCAGCCTGGCTTGCGGCGCACCCGCTGGCGCCCATGGACCTTGCCCCGCTGCTCGCTGCCAGCCGGATCGTCGTGCTGGCCGCCCACCCCGACGACGAGGTGCTCGGCGTCGGGGGGCTGTGCGCCGGGCTCGCCCGTCGCGGCCGGCCACTGCACGTCGTCTGGGCCACCGACGGCGAGGCGTCGCACCCCGCCGCACCCGCCGGGCTCGTGGCCGACCTCCCGCAGCGGCGGCGCGCGGAGTCCCGGCAGGCCCTCGAACGTCTCGGCGTCCGGCCGGCCGCACAAACCCACCTCGGGCTGCCGGACGGCGCGCTGGCCGCACGATCCGGCGAGCTGATGGAGGCGGTCCGCGAGGTCATCGGCGCTGAGAACGTGTTGGGAAAGCACTCGGCGAGCCTCCGTGACTGTTGTGACTGAGGTGGCCAGTGTGGCGGTATGGCGTCCACTTCCCCGCGCCCCTATCCCTCCGATCTGACCGATGAGCAGTGGGCGTTGATCGCGCCG
>JBBRVP010000019.1:0-57701 GCA_038246785.1 Jiangellales bacterium | reverse complement strand
GGCGCGATCAACGCCCACTGCTCATCGGTCAGATCGGAGGGATAGGGGCGCGGGGAAGTGGACGCCATACCGCCACACTGGCCACCTCAGTCACAACAGTCACGGAGGCTCGCCGAGTGCTTTCCCAACACGTTCTAAGTGTCGAGCAGCTCCAGATGCCAGTCGCCCGGGAACTCCTGGTTGAACCGGACCAGCCCGTCCCGGCCGCGCACCCGCTCGCGCGTCTGCGGGCACTCGTAGACGACGTGAGGTGCCAGCAACGTGGCGAACGCGTCCCAGTCGCGGGACTCCAGGGTGCTCACGTAGGTGGCGGGGACGTCCATGCCGGCCAGCCTAGGAACGGCTCCTGACAGCGGGGTGCGCCGCCTCGTACGGCGTCCCGAAGCGACCCTCGTGCGCCACCTCGGCAACGGTCCGGCGGCCGCGGCGCAGGGACGGGGACCTCCGGTCCGGCGCCGAGTAGCCGAGGCTGACCACTCCGACCGGCCGTCGGTCGGCGGGGACGGCGAAGGCCTCCCGGAACGCGCCGGTCCGCTCGGCCGGGACGCCGAAGAAGCACCCGCCGAGACCCTCGTCGACGGCGGTCAGCAGGACGAGCAGGGCCGCCATGCCGGTATCGACGTCCCAATACGGGACCGGCCAGCGGGCGGGGTCGCGGTCGGTCCAGCCCTTGTCGGGCTCGGCGTAGCGGTCGAGGTAGGCCTGCGGTGAGCTCAGGCAGACCAGCAGCAGCGGCGCCGTACGCATCCGGGCCAGCCAGTCGTCGGCCTGCTCGGGCGCCTCGCCGGCGTCGCTCAGCGCGGCCCAGAAGCGCTCCCGGTCGTCGCGGCGGCGCAGCACCAGGAAGTCCCACCCCTGGGTGAACCCTGCGCTCGGCGCCCGGATGGCAGCCGCGAGCAGCCGGTCGACCATCTCGGCGGGTACGGCGCGCTCCGGGTCGTACGCGCGCACCATCCGCCGCCGACGCACGACCTCGCGCAGCTCCACGCGTGACACCCAACCACGACGAGCGCCTGGCGAGTTCCGGCCGCCGTTGCCGTGGCAGGGGACCCCCACCACGGTCCTACCGGGGCAGGGGTCCCCAGCCACGGAGCGCAAAGGGGGCAGACTTCCCCAACGTGGAAAGCGGCGGGGGCGTTGAGCACGACCCGCGCGTGGTCGCCGCTCGCCGGCTGGGGGAGGAGCTGCTCGCCCCGGCGGCCGCAGAGGTCGACGCGGGTTCCGTGCCGCGCTCGCACCTCGACGCGCTCGGGGAGGCCGGGCTGCTCGCCCTGTTCGACCCCGCCGCGCCCGCGCCCGCTCCGGTCACGCGCCGGGTGCAGGAGGTGCTCGCCGGCGCCGACCCCGCCACGTGGTTCGTCCAGGTGCAGCACCACTCCCCGGTACGGATGGTGGCGGCGGCTTCGACGCCCGTGCGCGAGCGCCTCCTGCCGGAGTTGCTGACCGGCCGGCGAGTCGCCGGTGTCGCGTTCGCGCACCTGCGCCGCTGGCCGCAGCGCCCGGTCAGGGCGCAGCGGGTGCCGGGCGGGTGGCGGCTGGACGGGACGGCACCGTGGTACACCGGCTGGGGGCTCAACGACGTCATGGCGCTCGGCGGCTCGACCGAGGGGGGGCAGGTCGTCTTCGCCGCCGTGGCCGCGCGCGCGCAGCCGGGGCTGCGCGCGTCGCCGCCCCTGCGTCTCGCGGCGTTGCAGGCCACCTCGACGGTGCGGCTGGAGCTCGCCGGGCTCGCGGTCGCCGACGACGATGTCCTGCTGGTGCAGCGGGTCGCGGACTGGCTCGACATCGACCGCAACGGCGCGGCCAACGTCGTTCCGGCCGTCTTCGGGGTGGCCGAGCGTGCCCTCGGCGCCCTACGCCTGGCGTCGGCGGCGCGCGGCTCAGCGGCTGGAACGGCGGCGGCCGATGCACTCGACGCGCGGCTGGCAGGCGTACGCCAGCGGGCCGCCGCCCTCCTCGACGACGTCCCTGCCGGCGAGCAGCACGCCGAGCGGCTCGCGGCGCGAGCGAGCGCCCAGCAGCTGATGCTGGACGCGACGGCTGCCTACGTCGCGGTGGGCGCGGGGGCCTCGATGACAGCCGACGCCGAGGCACAACGGCTCGCCCGCGCGGCGCTGTTCCTGCTGGTCCAAGGGCAGACGCCACCGGCGCGTGACGCGCTGCTCGCCCGCTGGGCGAGCGAGGAGGCTCAGGCGGCCGAGTGACGGCCGAGCTCGGCGAGCTCGCGCGCGATCCTGGTGGCCCAGTCGTCGATCTCGCTCAGGTCGGGGTAGTCGCCGTCGGCAGAGTTGACGGCTCGGACCACGGCGTGCCCGCTGGCCCGCTGCGCGCCCCGGTCGACCCGCTCCGGGAGCACCCGGTGATCCAGGGCGTGGGTGGCCTGGGAGATGTCGTTGACATCGGCGGGATCCCGCCCGGAGAAGGACATCTCCTGGTGCGAGCCGCTGGAGAACAGCCACAACGGCTTGCTGGCCAGTTCCCGCTCGTGCGCGGAGGCGAAGCGTCGCGCCGGTGCCAGCCAGTGACCCATGTAGACAGCGCTGCCGAGTACGACAGCGTCGTACGCCTCGACGGAGCGCACGGTCTCCACGGGCTCCACGTCCACCTGGACGTGAAGGTGCTCCTCCTCCTGCAGGACTTGCCGCATCCGCCGCCCCAACCGCTCGGCGATCTCCGCGGTCGCCCCGTGTCGGCTGGAGGCCGTCACGAGCACTCTCATGCCGCACCCTCCTCGCGTCCGCCCCAGCGTGGCGCGGGCCGGGCGCAGCGGTCAGAGTCCAAGGCCCCTGGACGCGCCCGCTGCACGACGCGGGCGCGTCGGCAGCACAAAGATCAGTGGAACGTGGCGACGACGCGCCGGATCGGCCTGTCGCTGTCACGTTCCAGGCGATGAGGGGGCGTCGGGCCGGGGTGCGACGAGCAGCGACTGGGCACCAACGCCCAGCGGTCCGCGCTGGTCGGACAGCGTCGACGTGGTGAGCCCGGCGCCGCCGGTGGACACCGCCGTGGCGGCGTCGAGGCAGATCCACTCACCGACCGCCTCGCGGTGCAGGTGAACGGTGAGCTCGGGGTTGATGAACAGCCACCGTCGCAGGTCCAGCTCGCTCGCGGCGCCGTTGCCGCTGTCGGCGACCGCGAGCACGCGCTGCAGGGGGCTCGGCTCCTCGTCGGGCAGCAGCGGCACCGCCAGCCGGGTCCACACCGTCGCCGGTCCGGGCACGCCGAGACCGCCGCGCACGGGGTGCCACTCGATAGCCGACAGGTACCCGTCGACCCAGCCGTCGGGCGGGGCGGCCGCCGAGGTGCCGGCCAGCGGCGGCGGCACCGGCTGGCGGGGCGCCACCGGGTCCGAGGAGGTCCGCCGCACCCGCCACACCGACGCCCGGGCCACCGCCCGCGTCCCGGCGGTCATCGACGCCTCGACGAGTTCGACGTTGCGGCCGCTGCGCAGGATCCGCGAGCGCACGTCGACCTGGGCCACCGGCACCGGGCCGAGGATCTCGACCGTTACCCGGGCGACAACGAGTTCACGGCGGGATGCGTACTGCTCGACCGCCCGCCCCAGCAGAGCGCTCGGCGGCCCGCCGTGCTGGAGTCCCTCCTCCCACGGCCCGGTCGTGTGCCACGTGGCGCGGTAGCGCTCGCCCCCCAACGGCAGGTAGAAGCTCTCACCCACGGCAGTGACGCTACGACCGACCAGACGCGCACCTGGCCGGGGGTCGGACCGGCGGGACAGCGCGGGCGGCCGTGGCCCTGCCGAGCGATGCGGCTCGCAAGGCCGCCGGCCTGTGGGGAGCCGCCTCCGCCACCCAGGGAACCCGGTTAGCCTGCCACCGTGACCGATCTGGCGCCGGCCTATCCCGCCCACTGGGAGGCCGACGTCGTGCTGTCCGACGGTGCCACGGCCCACGTGCGCCCGATCACTCCCGAGGACGCCGACCGGATGGTCGCGTTCTACGCCCGAGTGAGCGACCGCTCCAAGTACTACCGGTTCTTCGCCCCGTACCCGGAGCTCTCCGACCGCGACGTGCACCGCTTCACCCACGTCGACCACGTCGACCGGGTCGCGTTCATCGTCCTGGTCGGGGACGAGATGATCGGCGTCGGCCGCTACGACCGGGTGGATGCGACCGACGCGGAGGTGGCCTTCCTCATCGAGGACGCCCACCAGGGGCGCGGCCTGGGCAGCGTGCTGCTCGAGCACCTGGCGCAGGCCGGCAGGGAGCACGGGATCCGGCGCTTCGTCGCCGACACGCTGCCCAACAACCGCAGGATGATCCAGGTCTTCCAGGATGCGGGCTACACCGTGCACAACGCCTTCGAGGAAGGCGTGGTGCACCTGGAGTTCCCGATCGACCCGACCGAGTCGTCGGTGAAGGTCATGCGGTCCCGGGAGCACCGGGCCGAGGCCGCGTCGGTGGCGCGGCTGCTGACCCCGCGCTCGGTGGCGGTGGTGGGGGCGGGTCGCCGCCGCGGCAGCGTCGGGCACACCGTCGTGCGCAACCTGCTCATGGCCGGTTTCACCGGCCCGATCTACCCGGTCAACCCGCATGCTGTCGCTGTCGCCGGTGTCCCCGCATATCCCGATGTCGACGCGCTGCCCGGCGATGTGGACCTCGCTGTGCTGGCCGTGTCGGCGGACGTGGTACCCGACGTCGTACCGGCGTGCGCCCGCAAGGGCGTGCACGGCCTGGTCGTCGTCTCCCGTGGCTTCGCCGAGTCGGGCGCCGAGGGCTGGCAACGTCAACGCGAGCTCGTCCGGCTGGCCCGCAGCAACGGCATGCGGGTCGTCGGCCCCAACTGCCTGGGCGTGCTCAACACCGACCCGGAGGTCTCGCTCAACGCCTCGCTGTCCCCGCAGACCCCGCTGCGCGGGCGGAGCGGTTTCTTCTCCCAGTCCGGTGCCCTGGGCATCGCCCTCGTGGACCAGATGGTCCGGCGCGGCCTCGGTCTGTCGACGTTCGTCTCGGCCGGCAACCGGGCCGACGTCTCTGGCAACGACCTCATGCAGTACTGGGCCGACGACGAGGCCACCGACGTCGTGCTGCTCTACCTGGAGTCGATCGGCAACCCGCGCAAGTTCAGCCGGGTGGCGCGCGGCCTGGCCCGCCGCAAGCCGGTCGTGGCGGTCAAGACCGGCGGCTCGGCGCAGCGGGTGCCGCTCGGCCACGCCGTCCAGCCGACGGACGCCCCGCCGGAGGCGATCGAGGCGATGTTCCGGCAGTCCGGGGTCATCAGCGTGGAGACGCTGGCGGAGATGTTCGACGTGGCCGAGGTGCTCGCGCACCAGCCGTTGCCGGGCGGCCCGCGGGTGGCTGTGGTCGGCAACTCCGACGCGCTCGGCCTGCTCACCGCAGCAGCGGCACAGGCGCGTGGGCTGGTGCTCGCCGGCGACCCGGTCGACCTGGGCCCCGAGGCGGGCGCCGCCGACTACGAACGGGCGCTGGCCGGGCCGCTCGCCGATCCCGGCGTCGACAGCATCGTGGTGCTCTTCGCGCCGACCCTGGGCTCGACCGGCGAGGACGTCGCCCGGGTCATCGCGGAGGTTGCTCGCCGCCGCGCTCGCCCGGTGGTCACCACGTTCCTCGGCCGGGCGGTCGCCGCGTGGGACGGCGACGCGCAGGGGCCCCGCGACTTCGGGATGCTGGCCGGTACGGTGCCCGCCTTCCCCACCCCGGAGGAGGCCGTCCGGGCGCTGGCCCACGCCACGACGTACGCCTCGTGGCGGGCCGCCGGCAGCGGCGAGGTGCCTCGGGTGGAGGGCATCGACGCCAAGGCGGCCGGGCGGCTGGTGCATGCGCGGCTCGAGAGCACGCCGGGGGGCGGCGACCTCGACGGTGCGGACGTCCACGCGCTGCTGGAGGCGTACGGCGTCCCGGTGCTCCCGCTGCGTCTGGTCGAGGACCTCGACGAGGCGCTCGCCGCGGGGAGCGACCTCGGGTGGGTCCACGGCGAGGAGGTCGTCCTCAAGGCCACCGCGGAGCACCTGCGGTACCAGCCCGACCTCTCCGACGTCTGGCGCAGCATCAGCGGACCCGACTCGATGCGTGCCGCCTGGGCCAGGCTCCTCGAGTCGGCGGGTCCCCCCGAGGTGGCGCGCTACGTCGTGCAACCGATGGCCCCGTCCGGAGTCCCGGTGGAGGTGCGGGGGATCGAGGACCCTTCCTTCGGCCCGCTGGTCTCGGTCGGACTGGCCGGGGTGCCGACCGTACTGCTCGGCGACCGCGCCTGGCGCATCCCGCCGCTCACCGACGTCGACGTCCACAACATGATCCGCGAGGTGCGGGCGGCACCGCTGCTGCTCGGGTGGCGGGGCCGCGCAGCCGCCGACGTCGACGCGCTGGAGGACCTGCTGCACCGGGTGTCCTGCCTCACCGACGACCTGCCGGAGGTGTCGGCGTTGACCCTGGAGCCGGTGCTGGTCGGCACCAGCGGGCTGACGGTCGTCGGCGCGCGCATGCGGCTGTCCCCACCGCAGTCGCGCTCGGATTGGTTCACCAGGCGGCTTCGGCCGTGAGCCGGGCGGGGCAGGATGGGGGGGTGGCCCAGACCTCCGACCGCGCGGCGCTGCGGACGGCCGTGGAGCGCGCCGGCTGCTATCCGGAGCTGGTCCTCGAGGCGCTCGACCTGGCTCTCGTCGAGGAGCCGGTGGTCGCCTCGGTCGTCCACCACGAGCCGCACTTCGACCGCGACGAGCTGGTGCGGCACGTGACGGCGGCAGTGCTCACACCGACGCGGCTGCTCATCACGCACGCCGACGAGTGGCCTCCGGAGGCCGAGGGGGGTGAGGCGACGGCGACGGTCACCACGGAGTCGGTGGCCGTCGGGCGGGTCTCGTCGGTCGTCGTGAGCCGGACCGTGGGCTCCCCGGCCGACTATCGCGCGGGCAACCCGGCGCGCGAGGTGGTGCTGACCGTCGGATGGGGCGGCATCAGCCGGGTCGAGCTGGAGCCGGCCGCCTGTGCGGACCCGCAGTGCGACGCCGACCACGGCTACACCGGGTCCTTCGCCGGTGAAGACCTGACCCTGCGGATGAGTGCGGACGCCGACGGTGCGGGTGCCGTCGCCGACCTCATCCGGCTCGCCCAGTCGCTGTCCGCAGCGACCGCCCGGTCGGCCCGGTGAGCCCGGAGGGGGCCGGGCGCGCGGACACCCGAGCCCGGCGCGCACTCGTTCCTCCGCGCTACGGCGACAGCATCGCCGAGCTGCTGCCGAGCGTCCTGGGTGCGCTCGGCCTGCCCGGCGAGGAGGACGTGCTCGGGCTCCCGCCGGCGCGCCGCTACCTCGTCCTGCTCGTCGACGGGCTGGGCTGGAACCTCCTGCGAGGACACCGCGCCCAGGCGCCGTTCCTCGGATGGCTGTCCGAGCAGGGCCGCGCCATCACCGTCGGCGCGCCGACGACGACGGCGACCAGTCTCACCAGCCTGGGTACGGGGCTGCCGCCGGGCCGGCACGGCATCGTCGGCTACACCTCCCGGGTGCCGGAGACCGGCGCCCTGCTCAACGCGCTGTCCTGGGACCAGCCGGTCGACCCGCTGACCTACCAGCCGCACCCCACCGTGCTGGAGCGGGCCGCCTCCTCCGGCGTCGCCGTCTCGATGGTGGCCCCGCGCCGTTTCCGGGCGAGCGGGCTGACCCAGGCCGGCCTGCGCTCGCCGGGCTTCCGTGCCGCGGACACGCTGGGGGAGCGGGTGGCGGCCGCCTCCGCCGCGCTGCGTCGCTCGACGTGCTCGCTGGTGTACGTCTACGACGGCGATCTCGACACGACCGGGCACGCCCAGGGCTGCGGCTCGGCGGCCTGGCGCCACCAGCTGGTCCACGTCGACCGGCTGGCCGAGCAGCTGCACGACGAACTGCCCGACGACGCCGCAATCGTCGTCACCGGCGATCACGGGATGGTCGACGTGGCGTTCGCGGACCGCTTCGAGACCGACGGCCGGGCCGACCTGCTCGACGGCGTCGAGGTCTTCGGCGGGGAGGCCCGGATGCGCCACCTCTACACGCGTGCCGGGGCGGCCGCCGACGTGGCCGCTGCGTGGTCAGCCGCGCTCGGCCCGGATGCCACCGTGCTCGAGCGGGCTACCGCCGTGGCGCAGGACTGGTTCGGAGCGGTGGAGTCCAGGGTGCTGCCGCGCATCGGCGACGTCGTGGTCTGCGTCACCGGCGACACCGCGGTCATGTCCTCCCGCCGCTTCCCGCAGGAGAACCGCATCCTCGGTCTGCACGGCGCCCTCACCGCGGAGGAGCTGCTGGTGCCGCTGCTGGCCGCCCCCGCCTGACGCTGCACACCTCGCGGGCACCAGTCGAGGAGCGGGTCGGGCAGACTGCACCGGTGACCTCGCCGCTGCTGAGCGTCTCCGAGCTGCGCGAGCTGCTCGTCCAGCCGGCGCCCCCGGTCTTGCTCGACGTGCGCTGGCGGCTCGGCGGACCGCCGGGACGGCAGACCTACGAGGCGGGACACCTGCCCGGTGCGCGCTTCACCGACCTCGAGGCCGACCTCGCCGACCGGCCCTCCCACCGCGGGCGGCACCCGCTGCCGCCGCCGGAGGTCTTCGTAGCCGCGATGCGCGGGGGTGGTCTGCACCGTGACGAGCATGTCGTCGTCTACGACGACGCCGACTCGACCTCGGCGGCCCGGCTGTGGTGGCTGCTCCGCCACTACGGTCACGCCGCCGTACGTGTCCTCGACGGCGGCTACGCGGCCTGGCTGAGCGCGGGCGGGCCAGTCGAGACCGGTCCCGGACAGACCGTCCCCGAGGGCGACTTCGCGGGTACGCCGGGGGCGATGCCGGTGCTGGACGCGGACGCCACCGCGGCACTGGCGCGCGCCGGGGTGCTCCTCGACGCTCGCGCGGGGGCGCGCTACCGGGGCGAGGAGGAGCCGATCGACCCGATCGCCGGTCACGTACCCGGTGCGCTCAGCGCCCCGACAGGCGACGCGTTCGGTGCCGACGGGCGCTTCCTGCCCGTGGCGGATCTGCTCGGCCACTTCACCAGGCTCGGCGCCACCGGCGGCCGTCCCGTGGGGGTCTACTGCGGCTCGGGGGTTACCGCGGCTCACGAGGTGCTCGCCCTCGAACTCGTCGGAGTGCGCGCCGCGCTCTACCCCGGTTCGTGGAGCGAATGGGTGGCGCAGGGGCGACCGGTGGCAACCGGCACCGAACGACGTTGATCGACGGGCGCGTGGTCGGTGAGCATGCCGATCACGGCACCGACGTCACACGGCGACCCAGGAGGTGGCGATCGCCCGGCCGGCTGAGTCCAGGAACCGGCAGATGAGGGACACCGGGCCGGAGGGGATCCCGTCGACACGGAAGCGGCCCAGCTCGTCGGTGGTCACGGATTGGCTGCCCCGTGCCGTGCGCACCTCGACCTGGGTGCGGCGAGGCCGCACGATCTGACCGAGCAGGCGCCGCGTCCGGCCGACCGCGCTGACCTCCAGCACGACGGCGGTGGAGCCTGCCGCGAAGGTCAGCGTACGAGGGGCCTCGTCGCCCGCCCTCGTGACCGCACCGCTGTCGACGCTGTCGCTCACCAGTGCGGCGAGCTCGGCGTCGATCGTCCGCCAGGCCCAGCTGTCCTTGGCCGCCTGGACGAGGGCAGGCGGGGCGGCGTCGAGATCGCCGATCGCGGCGGTGAGGTCGGCGAGCAGGGCCGCCGAGTCGGGGTCCAGGTCACTGGCCGCGCTGCGGTCGGAGTCCTCGACCGGCGCGCCCCGCAGCCCGACGACCTCGCCCGGACCGTGCTGGCCGATCGCGTCCGCATCACGGCGGGGGTCGACGTCACCCATGGCGGGCTCCTTCGGGGTCAGGTGCTGCTCCCCGGCAACGGGGAGTCGGCGAGGAGGGTGCGGAGGTGTTGCAGGCAGCGCCCGCGCGTCGGGCCGATGCTGCCGACCGGCATGGCGAGGGCATCGGAGACCTCGAGGTAGCTGGGCGCCGGGTCGGTGGCGAGCAGGCGCAGCAGTGACTGGCACCGCCGGGAGAGCTTGCCGAACGCCACGACGACTTCGGCGCGGCGCTCTGACGCGAGCAGGACGGCTTCCGGCGAGGCGCTCGGGTCCGCACGCGAGGGGTCGGCCTCGGCCCGCTCGCCGATGTCCTCGACGGCCTGCTCGCGGGCCCCGGTGCGCAGCAGGCGCAGGCACTCGTGGCGGGCGGTCGCCGACAGCCAGCCACCGAGGTGCTGCGGCTCGCGGATGCGGGCGACGTTCTCGACGAGACGCAGCCAGGTCGTCTGGAAGACGTCTGCCGCGTCGCTGGGACCGAGGCGGTGCGAGCGGGCCACCGACCAGACCAGGCCGGAGTACCGCTCGACGAGCAGGTCCCAGGACGCCCGGTCTCCGTCACGCGCGGCGAGCACGAGCTCGGCCGTGGTGCGTTCGTCCACCGTGCACACCTCCGCGCCCTGGGAGGCACGAGGCTATCGGGTCGGCAGGCGGCATCCAGCCGGGCTGATCGCCGACTCGCCGCGGGCGCGACGGAGGCGACGGCGCGGCGCCGTCCCGGCCGGCGGACGGCGGGCACGGCCACCTCCAGGTAACCCCCCCAGTGATCACCGTGCCCGCCATCCGCCGTCGGCTGGCCTGCGGCAGGCGAACCCCCCGTCGCCGTCACAGCGACCTCGCCACGATGCGCCGGCGGGCACGCCGACGCGCGAGGCTGCGCTGCGCCGAGACCAGTCGGGCCCGACGACGGGCCCTGGTGGTGGCGGGGTCGCCGTCCCCCGTGACCGGCCGGGGCGGCACCTGCGGGGAGCTGGTGAATCCGTCAACGCGAAGCGATGCGGCCACGGCACCTCCCAACCCGAGCGGTCATGACGACCAACCACCGGTGCGACGGACGCGCACCTGTCGGGAGGAGCACCGGACGCCGGTGGGTGATACGTCCCGAGGCGAGAGGTCCGGTGAGCCTGATGTGATCCGGGCTACTCGCCGCTGCGACGGCGGCGACCGAACATGATCTCGTCCCAGGACGGGACGCTGGGCCGGACGCGCTGACGGCCGCTGCCGGCGGGCTGCGCGGCCACCGGGGACGCCGTAGGCGCTGTCGCCGGCGGTGCGCCCGGCTCGCCGACCCGCCCGCCGGTGGCCGGGCCGGGAACGCCGGCGCCGTCGAGATCGGCGGTCTCGTCCCCGCTGACCTCGATGTGGCGGGCCAGGTCGGACAGCCGCAGCCGGCCGTCGTCGCCACGGTCGGACCGCTTCCGTGCACGGGTCCGTCGCCGGTAAGGCTGGCCGGCGCCTGGGTGGTGGCCACCAGCGGCCGCTCCGGACGCACCGCCGTCGGCGGTGCCCTGGGCAGTGTCCGCCATCGCGGCGACGGCCTCCGGCGTGGTCGGGATCGGCTGGGTGCTCGTGCGATCGGCGTCCCCTGCGGGTTCCTGGACCACCGCGAGCCGGCCGGCGGCAGCGGAGCTCGGCGTGGCCGGCGGGTGGTCACCGGACAGTGCTCGGGCGGCCTCGCCGTCGGGAGTCACCGAGCGTCCGGCCGCGTCGAAGACCCAGCGGGCGGCCCGGGCCTTGGCGCCGCTGCGCCACGTGGCGGCCACCGTCCAGCGTCCGTCGTCCCGACGCCAGGCGTCCCAGCCGACCTCGCCTTCGTCGCTGCCCTGCCCGGCCAGGTGCGTGCTCACCAGATCGTCCAGGACCGTGCCGGGCCCCTCGCCGCCGGGACGGCGGACCGGCGACCGGCGGGCCCGGTCGGCCACGTGCCGCCGCTCATCGAGCACCGGGCCGGCGAAGCGCTGGACCCGCTCGAGCGGTACGCCGGCTGCGTGGGCGACCGACTCGACGCTCTCGCCCGCACGGACGCGGGCCTGGATGTCCTTGGGTCGCAGCTGGCTGTCGATCGCGATCTCGAGCTGGCCCAGCCGGGCGCGGTCCCCCCGCAACGCGGCGTGCAGCCGCTCGTCGATCGGCAGTCGCAGGTCGGTCTCCTGGGTGTCGTGCCGAAGCAGGAGGTGGGTGCCCTCCTCGTCGACGGCGACGAGTCGCAGATCGCTCATGCTGGTCTCCCCGGCTGGTGCGGTCGCGGCCATCCTCACAACCGGCGGCCCCCCCTCCAAGCCGCCATGCCGGGCGGTGCGCTGCGGATTTTCCAGCCGGTCCCGGCGGTCCTGCGACGGTCTCAACCGCTCGCGCCAGTGCCGGTGTCGGCGGCCACACTCGCGCCGGTGCCCTCGCCCGGGCCGGGCTGCCCGCCAGCGCGGCGCAGACCGCCGCGGCGGGCCAACGACACAGCCGACGGTACGACGGCGACGGCGGCCGCCGCGACCAGCACCCAGAAGCCCGCCGCCGCGCCGCCCTCGTCGATGAGGCGCCCGCTCAGGGTCGCTCCGGCCGCCACGCCGGCACCCAGCCCGGTCGAGATCCAGGCCAGCCCCTCGGTGAGCCGGGGCGCCGGGACGACCCGCTCAACGAGGGAGAACCCGGTGATCAGCGTCGGCGAGATCGCCAGGCCGACCACCAGCGCCGCAGCGGCCAGGACGCCGAGGCTGCCGATGAACGGCACCGGCAGCAGGACCAGCGCGAGGACCGCGTGCGCGCCGGCCAGCTGCCGGCGCAGCGGGGCGCGCAGGTCCAGCGCGCCCCAGACGACGCCAGCGGCCAGGCTGCCGGCCGCGAAGCAGGCGAGCACCGCGCCGGCGACCCCCCGGCGCCCGGCCTCGTCGGCGGCGGCGACGACCGACACGTCCAGGGCGCCGAAGACGGCGCCCAGCGCGACGAACCCGAGCACCAGCCCGAGCAGCTCGCCGACCGGCAGTGGCGGGCGGCCGGCGCCGGCCACGGCGTGCCTCGGCGGCTCGGTGCGTCGCTGCAATGCGAGCGCGGTGCCTCCGACGAGTGTGAGCACGAGAGTGGCGAGCAACCCGGCGTCGGAGGCCACCTGGGTGGCCAGCACGGTCACCAGCACGGGGCCCACGACGAAGATCGCCTCGTCCAGGACCGACTCCAGCGCGTACGCCGTGTGCAGCAGGGGCGTGCCGGTGTGCAGGGCTGCCCAGCGAGCGCGGACGAGGGACCCGATCTGCGGCAGCGTGGCACCGACGAGGGCGGCGGCGGCGTAGAGCTGCCACCCGACCGGATCGGCAGCGGCGGCGCGCAGGAACAGCGCGATGCCGAGCACCTGTCCGGCGAGCATCGGCCAGAGCAGCGCGGCCTGGCCGTAGCGGTCGGCCATGCGCGCCTGCGCCGGGGCGGCGAGGGAGTTGACGAGCACGTAGACCGCGGAGACCGCGCCGGCGAGCCCGTACGAGCCGGTCCGCGCCGAGACGAGCAGCACCATGCCGAGCCCGACCATGCTGATCGGAAGCCGGGCCACGAAGCCGGCAGCGCTGAACGCCGGACCGCCACGGGTCCGGAGCACGGCGAGGTACGGGCGGAACACGTCGGCAGTCTCCAGGTCGAAAGTCGGGCCGTCACCCGAGAATGCCTGACCTCCCGCCCCTTGTTCCGAGGTCCGCCCCGGGCGCGCGTCGTCGGCGCCACTGCGAGGATCGTGTGGTGCCGCTCGCTGATACCGCCGACCCCGGCCCGTACGACGCGCTCCTGCTCGCCTCTTTCGGGGGACCGGAGCATCCCGAGGACGTCCTGCCGTTCCTGCGCAACGTCACCCGCGGACGCACGATCCCGCCCGAGCGGCTCGCGGTCGTGGCCGAGCACTACCAGGCCTTTGGCGGCCGCAGCCCGATCAACGATCAGAACCGTGCGCTGCTGGCCGCAGTGCGGGCCGACCTGGCCGACCACGGCCTCGACCTGCCGGTCTACTGGGGCAACCGCAACTGGGACCCCTACCTGTCCGACGCGCTGCGTTCGATGCGCGCCGACGGCGTACGCCGGGCGGCGGTGTTCGTGACCAGCGCGTACTCCTCCTACTCCGGCTGCCGGCAGTACCGCGAGGACCTCGCGACCGCCGTCGCCGACGTGGGCGAGGGCGCACCCCGGTTGGACAAGCTGCGCCACTACTTCGACCACCCGGGCTTCGTGGCCGCCAACGCCGACGGGCTTCTGGCGGCGCTGCAGCAGCTTCCGGCAGACCTGCGAGAGCACGCGCGTGTCGTCGCGGTCACCCACTCGATCCCGCTGGCGATGGACGACTCGAGCGGCCCCACGGGAGGCGCCTACTCCCGGCAGCACCGGGCGGCGACCGAGGCGATCCTGCGCACCGCTGCCGGGAGGCTCGGGCGGACTCAGTCGTGGGACCTCGTCTACTGCAGCCGCAGCGGTCCGCCGCAGGTGCCGTGGCTGGAGCCCGACGTCAACGACCACCTGCGTGCGCTGCGCGCGGCGGACGTCCCGGCCGTCGTCCTGCTGCCGCTGGGGTTCGTCTGTGACCACATGGAGGTCGTTTACGACCTCGACACCGAGGCGTCGGCGACCGCCCGGGAGATCGGTCTGCCGACGGCCCGGGCGGACACAGCCGGAACCCACCCGGCCTTCGTGGCGGCGGTTCGCGAGCTGGTCGTCGAACGGGCGGCGGCGGAGCGGGGCGAGGCGGTGGCGCGCCCCGCGTGCTCGCCGTCCGGGCCCTCTCACGACGCCTGCCCGGCCGGCTGCTGCCCCAACCCGCGCGGATCCCGACCGGCGCTGGCGGGCCTGGACTGAGGACCCGCCGGGCTGCTCGCCCGCCGTGCTGGCAGGGTGGCGGCCGTGCCGACGTACGCCGATCCCGCCGAGCTGGTGGCCCTCGCCGAGTCAGCCGCGCGAGAGGCCGGCACGCTCGCCGCCCGCATCCGGGAGGAGCAGGGCGCGCGCGTCGCCGCGACCAAGTCGACGCCCACCGACGTGGTGACCGAGGGCGACCGCGCGGCGGAGGCCCTGCTGCGGCGCCGCCTGCTCGCGGCCCGGCCAGGCGACGCCGTGCTCGGCGAGGAGGGCGGTGCGGCCGCCGGCAGCTCCGGCGTCCGCTGGGTGGTGGACCCGATCGACGGCACGGTGAACTACCTGTACGGCCTGCCGGCCTGGGCGGTCTCGGTCGCGGCCGAGCTCGCCGGGCGGCTGGTCGTCGCCTGCGTGCACAACCCGGCCAGCGGGGAGACCTGGACGGCGACCCGCGACGGCGGCGCCCGGCTCGACGGGCGTGCGGTGACCGCCTCGAGCTGCCGCCGGCTCGACCAGGCGCTGGTGGCGACGGGGTTCGGCTACGACGCGACGCGGCGCGCCCGGCAGGCCGATGTGCTGCGCGCGGTGCTCCCGCGCGTTCGCGACATCCGGCGCGCCGGCGCGGCGTCGCTGGACCTGTGCGCGGTGGCCAGCGGGCGGGTGGACGGCTACTACGAGCGCGGGCTCAAGCCGTGGGACCTCGCCGCGGGCCGGCTTGTCGCCGAGGAGGCCGGCGCGCGGGTCGGTGGCCTGCGTGGTGCCGAGCCAGGCGAGGATCTCGTCGTGGCCGCCGCTCCGGGGGTCTATGCCGCGCTGCTCGAACTGCTCGAGCCGCTGGGCGCCGACCGCGGCTGAACACGGGCGCGGCTGGCATCCTCGGGACGTGACCTGGCGAGCCTCGGCAACGTACCGGTCGGTCGCCGAGGCGGCCTGGCGTTGGGTGCTGGCGCAGGTGCGCTGGGACGACGGGCCGTGGATCCCGGCCTCGGTCACGGCGCCCTCGGCAACTGCCGAACCGCCGACGATCCCGCCCGACCGCGACGGCATGCACAGCGGGATCGGAGCCCTCGCGCATGTCCTGGCCGAGATCAGGCTCGCCCGCGCGTGGACGGCCGAGGAGCAGGCCCTGAGCGCGGCGATCGTGCGGCGGATCCAGGGTGGGCTCGCGGCGCAGACGGATGTGACCTACTTCGACGGGCTGGTCAGCGCCATCGGGGTCCTCACCGCGCTCGGCGCCGACGGCGGCGACGAAGCGATCGATCGGCTCGCGGACCTGTCGACGCCGGACGGCTGGCCGCAGCGGATCCTCGACGCACCACGCTTCCTGCCGGGCGCGCGCATCAACGACCTCACCCTCGGCACCGCAGGCGTCCTGCTGGGCGCGCTGTGGGCCGGCCGGCACGGCGCCGCCCGGGCCCCGCTCGTTGCCGGACACGCTGCCGACGTCCTCATGGCCGAGGCAGAGTCGGTGCCGACCGGCACCAACTGGCGCTGCGTGCCGATGCGCTTTCGCAGCGGGCCGGCCACCGAGATGCCCAACCTCTCCCACGGCCTGGCCGGCATCGCCGCCGCCCTGGCGGTCGCCGGAGCCGAGCTGGGCCGCCCGGACCTGGTCGTCGCGGCCCGCAGCGGCGCCGAGCACCTGGTCTCGCTCGGGGACGCGACGGGTCAGGGGTTCGTCGTGCCACGGACGGTTCCGCACACCGATCCCGACCTGGACCCGGTCACGTACACCTGGTGCCACGGCCCGGCGGGCACGTCGCTGCTCTTTCGCGCGCTGGAGTGGGCCGGCGTGCAGGACGTCGCCGGAGCGAGCCCATCGGTCTGGCACCGCCGGTGCCTGCACAGCGTGCGTACCTCGGGGCTGCCCGCTCGGCGCTACCCCGGCTTCTGGGACAACGACGGACGCTGTTGCGGCACGGCCGGGGTCGGTGACGTGTTCCTCGACTCCTGGCACCGGTCGGGCGAGCGGGATGACCTGGAGTTCGCCGGGCGGCTCGCCGACGCGCTGGTCGAGCGCGCCGTGCTCGACGGACCGCACGCCTGCTGGAGGTTCGTCGAGCACCGCGCCGCCGAGCCGCTGCTGCCTCCTGGCGTCGGGTGGATGCAGGGTGCTGCCGGCATCGCGGCGTACCTGCTCCGGGTGAGCCGCGTCCTCGAAGAGCCGGCCGGTGCGGCCGCGGTACGGCGAATGGACACCTGGTGGGCTCTGCCCCCGACCCCTTCCCCGGAGGACACCGGCTGCTGATCCGGCCGCGCTCAGGCGGCGTCGACCCCGTGCTCGCGGGCGATCCGCAGCAGCTCGTCCAATGCTGCCTGTTCGATCTCGGCCAGGTGCTCGTCGCCGTCCCGCCGGGCGGCGGCCAGCGAGAGCTCCAGGGCGCCGATCCGGCTGCGCAGGGTGTCGCTGAACTCGATCACGTGCCCTCCCGAGGTTGACGACCGCGCGGGCCCCGGGGATCGGGCCACGGCCGACAGGTCCGCGGAGCCTGCCTGCCGAGACCCGTGCGGCGCAACCCCCGGCCGGTGTCGGGTTGGTGACATTGCGGCGTCGGATACGGTCCGGGGGCAGGCCCGCTGCGTACTGCTCGCCGCGATGAGGCACAATCCTGCCTCCGCCGGAGGCCGACCCGGCGCCGCCGGGCACAAACCGGGCCCGCGCCGCGTTGGGTGGGTCTGCGGCGCATCGCTCGACCGAACCATCAGCCCTTGCCAGGTCCTCGCCGCCGCCGCAGCCTCGACTCCGCACCGCAACTCTGGGGGTTCTTCCATGGCCACCGACTACGACGCCCCACGCAAGACCGACGACGACCTCACCGAGGACTCGATCGAGGAGCTCAAGGCCCGGCGGGTCGACAAGAGTTCCGGGATCGTCGACGTGGACGAGGCCGAGCTCGCCGAGAACCTCGAGCTGCCCGGGGCCGACCTGTCCAATGAGGAGCTCTCGGTCCGCGTGCTGCCGCGTCAGGCCGACGAGTTCACCTGCTCGGTCTGCTTCCTCGTGCACCACCGCAGCCAACTTGCCAGCGAGGCCGGCGGCCGCCTGGTCTGCCGCGACTGCGCGGCCTGAGCCGCGGCTGCGGCCGACGTGGCGACCGCCGGATCAGCCACGACCGCAGCGCTCGCGGGCCGCGATCAGGCCAGCCACGAGCCGATCCGGGGACCGGGTCGACACCAGCCAGTACGGCGTGGGGTCGTCGGGGTCGTCGACGACCACCTGCACTGCACGAGGCAGGTAGCCGCGCAACACGAGGTAGGCCGACACGTCGACGTCCCTGCCCCGCAGGAGCCTCGTCTGCTCGGCCGACAGCGCCCGCACGCCGCCCATCGCGTCCAGCGGCAGCCGCGCGCGCCCAGCTGACAGCCCGTCGTCGCCGGCGCTGACGCGCACCCGGCCGTAGCCGACGAGTAGGGCCGCTGCGGCGAGGGCCAGTGCTGCACCGACCAGCCCCGCCAGCAACGGCCCGGCGGCCACGTCGTAGGCCACCCACACGCTGAACACGAAGCCGGCAGCCAGCGCCCACCACAGCACCGGCACCCGCAGCCGCTCGTCGTGGTCGAGCGCGCGACGCCCGCCGGTTGGCGGCTCGCAGGCGTCAGGAGCGTCGGCGGGCACGGGCGCCAGCCTCGCATCCCGGGCCGGCCGGACGTCGGCACGCCACGGGTAGGGTCGACTCCGTGGAGGTGCCCGTAGACGTGCTCGTGAGTCGCCTCGACCCGGACGCCGCGCTCCCGGCATACGCCCACCCCGGCGACGCGGGCGCCGATATCACCCTCACCGCCGACATCACCCTGGCGCCGGGGCAGCGGGCGCTTGCCGGGACCGGGCTGGCCATCGCGCTCCCGGACGGGTACGCCGCATTCGTCCACCCGCGGTCGGGGCTCGCGCTGCGGCACGGCGTGGGCGTCGTCAACGCGCCGGGCACCGTGGATGCCGGGTACCGCGGAGAGGTCAAGGTGCTACTCGTCAACCACGACCGGCACGAGACTGCAATCCTGCGGCGCGGCGACCGCATCGCCCAGCTCGTCGTGCAGCGCGTCGAGCGGGCACGCTTCCACGAGGTCGAGCGGCTCCCTGGGTCGGCGCGCGGTGCCGGCGGCTACGGGTCGACGGGCACCTCCGAGAACGGCTGAGGGCGGAGGAGGAGACAGCGTTGTTCGGACGTCGCAAGAAGCGCGACGAACCGGCGGCGACCGATGCGGCCGAGTCGGCGGACCAGGCCGAGGCGGCCGGGGTCGACGCGGCCGGGAGTGACGCCGCCGGGAGTGACGCCGCCGGGAGTGACGCCGCCGGGAGTGACGCCGCCGGGAGTGACGCCGCCGGGAGTGACGCTGCCGAGGAGCCGAGGGCGGCGGCGAAGTCGGACCGTTCCGACGGCCCGTGGGACGTCTCCGAGGTCGACCTCGACGCCGAGGACCAGCGCGGGCGCATCGATATCGGCGGGTTGCTCGTGCGCGGGGCCGACGGCATGCAGCTCCAGCTGCAGGTGGAGGAGGAGAGCCAGCAGGTGGCCGCGGCTCTCGTCGTCGTAGACGACAGCGCGGTCCAGCTGCTTGCCGTGGCGGCGCCGCGCAGCAGCGGCGTGTGGGATGAGACCCGCGCGGAGATGTCGCGCGACGCCAGGCGTCGCGGGGCGACCGTCGAGGAGGCCGTGGGGCCTTTCGGGCCAGAGTTGCGCATGCTGTTGCCGGTGCAGATGCCCGATGGGCAACAGGGCGTGCAGCCGTCCCGGGTGGTCGGCGTCGACGGGCCGCGCTGGCTGTTGCGGGCGACGTTCCTCGGCCGGGCCACCGCGGAGGACCCCGCGTTCGCTCGGCTCGCGGAGGTGGTTCGCGACACCGTCGTCGTGCGCGGTGACGCCCCGATGGCCCCGGGGGACCTGCTGCCGCTGCGGCTGCCCGAACAGGTCGCGGAGCCGAGCCCGACCGACGAGACCAGGCCCTCACTCGATGACCTCGACCCCGGGCCCACCATCACCGAGCTCCGCTGAGGACTCCCGGGGCGGCTCGGCCTGCACGCCGGCTCCGGCGGCGGTTAGCCTGATGACATGTCCGCAGACACCCGGCCGAGCCGCCTGCGTCGCGCCCTGTCGCGGATGACTGCGCCGCAGGACCAGCTCGACGCTGCGGACGCGCTCGACGAGGCGGCGAGCGTCGGCGGGGAGCCGATCGCCACCTGCGCCGATCGCTGCGTCGTCACCGTGTCCGGAACGCTCAAGACGGTGACGCTGCGCCCGCGCGCCGGCGTCCCCGCACTCGAGGCTGAGCTGTGGGACGGCAGTGGCGTGCTCACGCTGGTCTGGTTGGGCCGCCGCAAGATCGCCGGCATCACCCCCGGCCGGCGGGTCGTGGCGACCGGGCGAGTCGCGGCGACGGACGGGCGCCGCGTGCTGTTCAACCCGCGCTACGAGCTGCGCCCGACGGCCACCGAGTGAGCGACCCGCCCGACTCGGAGGCAAGCCCCGCCCGCCCGGACCGCTCCGCCCGACCGGGCCTGGACAGCCTCGCGCGGGCCGAGCGCGGGGAACCGCTGCGGGTGCTCGACGCTGTGGGCGGCCGCGACGTGTTGCTCGACTCCGGCCTGCCGGCGCTGGTCTTCGTCACCGTCTACTCCCTCGACGGCCAGCGGCTGACCCCTGCCCTCGTCGCCGCCTTGCTCGCCGGTGCCCTCCTCGGCGTCGTCCGGCTCGTGCGGCGGGACCGGCTGCAGAACGTTGTGGCCGGCTTCCTCGGCCTGCTGGTGGCGGCGTTCATCGCCAGTCGCACCGGTCGGGCGGAGGACGTCTTCCTGCCCGGGCTGTTGGCGAACGTCGCGTACGCCCTCGCCTACACCGTCTCGATCCTCGTGCGGTGGCCCCTGCTCGGCGTCATCGTGGCCACCATCCGGGGCGAGGGCATGCAGTGGCGACGCGACCCGGTCCTGCTCCGGGCATACTCGCTCGCGTCGTGGATCTGGGTGGCGATGTTCGCCGTCCGGCTCGCCGTGAAGGTACCGCTCTACCTGTCCGGTGACCGCCACATCGTGGCGCTCGGCGTCGTCAACGTCGCCATGGGATGGCCGCTGTTCTTCCTCTGCGGGTGGCTGTCCTACCTGGTGATCTCGCGCGCCGTCCGCGCGCCGAAGGCCACCGTCGACCAGCCGGCCGCTGGCTGAGCGACCGCTCAGCCCCCATGCGGGGAGAGCATCTGCTGCAGCTCGTCCTCGACGTCGGCAGCACTGACGAACAGCAGCTCGTCGTGCGCCTCGAGCGGGCTGTCCGGTGACGGTGCCGAGACCTGACCGTGCCGCAGGATGGCCACCAACGTGGCGTCGACGGGCCACGGCACGTCGGCCACCCGCTGCCCGACCATAGGGGAGTCGTCGGGGAGCGTGAGCTCGACGAGGCTGGCCTCGCCCTGGTTGAACGTGAAGAGCCGGACGAGGTCGCCGACGCTGACCGCCTCCTCGACCAGGGCGCTCATGATGCGCGGTGTCGACACCGCCACGTCGACGCCCCAGGCCTCGGTGAACAGCCACTCGTTCTTGGGGTGGTTGACGCGAGCGACCACCCGTGGCACGGCGAACTCGGTCTTGGCGAGCAGCGAGACGACGAGGTTGGACTTGTCGTCGCCGGTCGCGGCGATGACGACATGACAGCGCTCCACGCCGGCTTCCTCGAGGGTGGCCACCTCGCAGGCGTCGGCGAGCAGCCACTCCGCCTCCGGGACGGTCTGGGACTTCATGGCCCGCGGATCGCGTTCGATCAGCAGCACCTGGTGGCCGTTCTCGATGAGCTCGCGCGCGATGGAGCGGCCGACGTTGCCGGCCCCGGTGATGGCGACTATCACTGCGTCGCCTCCACCGGTCCGCCAGCAAAGACATCGGCAACGTCCGCGGAGGTCTCCGCGCGCATCACGACGTGGACGAGGTCCCCTTCCTGCAGGACGGTGTCCGGGGCGGGCAGCAGCCCCTCGCCGTACCGGCTCAGGAAAGCCACCCGCGCGCCGGCCTGCTGCTCGAGGCGGCTCAGCCGGTGGCCGTACCAGGACTTCGAGACCGCGAGCTCGGCGAGCCTCACGGTGCCGGACGGGTCGACCCACTCGGTCTGGGAGCCCGCCGGCAGCAACCGCCGCAGTGTCTGATCGGCCGCCCAGCGCACGGTGGCGACCGTGGCGATGCCAAGCCGCTGGTAGACCTCAGCGCGCCGCGGGTCGTAGATGCGGGCCACCACGTTGATGACGCCGAAGGTCTCCCGGGCGACCCGGGCAGCGATGATGTTGGAGTTGTCGCCGCTGCTCACAGCCGCGAACGCGCCGGCCTCCGCGATCCCCGCCTCGCCGAGGACCTCGCGGTCGAAGCCGATCCCGGTGACCGTGCGGCCCTCGAAGGTCGGGCCCAGCCGGCGGAAGGCGTCCTGCAGCTGGTCGATGACCGCGACGCTGTGCCCTCGGTCCTCCAGGGAGTGCGCCAGGGTGGCCCCCACCCGGCCGCAGCCCATGATCACGACGTGCACGGGTGGACCCTCCTGACGCGCCGTCCGAGCGCTCCGAACGCTACACGGGGGCCTCGCGCGCGATCAGCAGCCGGGCGGCTCGCAGTTCCGGGCTCCGGCCCTAGCATTCGATCCGTGGCGAGCCTGGGTGACGTCGGCAAGCGGGTGCTCATCGGCCGCAAGCTCCGCAGCGACCGGCTCGGCGAGACCCTGCTGCCCAAGCGGATCGCGCTGCCGGTCTTCGCCAGCGACGCCCTCTCGTCGGTCGCCTACGCCCCCGACGAGATCTTCTTGACGCTGTCCGTGGCCGGCGCGTCGGCGTTCGTGTTCAGCTGGCAGATCGGCCTCGCGGTCGCGTTCGTCCTGCTCGTCGTCGTTGCTTCCTACCGACAGAACGTCCACGCCTACCCATCCGGCGGCGGCGACTACGAGGTCGCGACCGTCAACCTGGGAGCGACCTCCGGGCTGACCGTGGCCAGCGCGCTGCTCGTCGACTACGTGCTCACGGTGGCGGTGTCGATCTCCTCCGGTGTGCAGAACGCCACCTCGGCGCTGCCGTTCCTCGTGGGTCACGAGGTCCAGGCCGCCGTGGTCCTCGTGCTCCTGCTGATGGCGATGAACCTGCGCGGCGTACGGGAGTCGGGCACGACGTTCGCCGTGCCGACGTACTGCTTCATGGCCGCGGTCCTCGGCATGTCGCTGTGGGGACTGTTCCGCTGGACGCAGGGTGATCTGCCGCAGGCCGAGAGCGCGAGCTGGACGCTGCTCCCAGGGCCGAGCCACCCCAACGGTCTGGCCGGGCTCGCCGGCGCCTTCCTCATCCTGCGCGCGTTCTCCTCGGGCTGTGCGGCGCTGACCGGGGTCGAGGCCATCAGCAACGGCGTCCCGGCGTTCCGGCGGCCGAAGTCGCGCAACGCGGCCACCACCTTGCTCCTGCTGGGCTCGGTGGCCGTGACGATGATGCTCAGCATCATCCTGCTGTCGCGGGCGACGGGCCTGCAGCTCGCCGACTACGACTCCGGCGCCCGCCTCGTCGACGGCGGGCGCGTGATCCACCCCGACGACGTGCCCACCGTCATCGGCCAGCTCGGCAGGGCCGTGTTCTCCGACTTCCCCCCGGCGTTCTACTTCCTCGCCGCCGCAACCGGGATCATCCTCGTGCTGGCGGCCAACACGGCCTTCAACGGCTTTCCTGTCCTTGGCTCCATCCTCGCCCGCGACGGATACCTGCCGCGGCAGCTGCACACCCGCGGCGACCGGCTCGCCTTCAGCAACGGCATCGTTTCGCTGGCCGGCCTGGCGATCGTGCTGATCATCGCGTTCGACGCGGAGGTCACCCGCCTCATCCAGCTCTACATCGTCGGAGTCTTCGTCTCCTTCACCACGAGCCAGACCGGCATGGTCAGGCACTGGACGCGGCTGCTCCGCACCGAGCGGGACCCGGCGCGGCGTCGACAGATGGTGCGCAGCCGGGTCATCAACGCCACCGGTCTGACGATCACCGGGATCGTGCTCGTCGTCGTGCTGCTCACCAAGTTCACCAGGGGGGCCTGGATCGCGCTTGCGGCGATGGCCGTCATCTTCCTGATCATGCGGCGTATCCGCGGGCACTACGACGCGGTGGCGCGCGAGCTCGTCGCCGCGGAGTCCCCCGAGCAGCACATGCTGCCCTCGCGGGTGCACGCCATCGTCCTGGTCTCCAAGGTGCACAAGCCGACACTGCGCGCGCTGGCGTACGCCCGCGCCGCCCGCCCGTCCACGCTCGAGGCGCTCACCGTCGACGTCGACGAGGAGGAGACGCAGCGGCTGCAGGAGGAATGGGACGAGCGGGGGATTCCCGTGCCGCTGAAGGTCATCGACTCGCCGTACCGCGAGATCACCAAGCCGGTCGTCGACTACGTCCGTGGCCTGCGCCGGGACAGCCCCCGCGACATCGTCACCGTCTACATCCCGGAGTACGTCGTCGGTCACTGGTGGGAGACGCTCCTGCACAACCAGAGCGCCTTGCGGCTGAAGAGCCGACTGCTCTTCACGCCCGGCGTCATGGCCGTCAGCGTGCCCTGGCAGCTTCAGTCGTCCCGAGCCGCCGAGCGACGCCAGGAGGACCGCGCGGCGCCAGGTGCCGTTCGGCGCGGCGACGAGACGTTCGGTGAGCGAGCGACCGACGACCCTGGCGAGTGGGTCGAGCCGCGGAGCCGGTCCTGAGCCAGTTGCTCGACCTGCGTGTCGGGCCAGTAGCCCACGGCGGGCACTGCGTCGCCCGGCACGAGGGCCGCGTGGTCTTCGTCAGGCACGCCCTCCCCGGAGAGCGCGTGCTGGCCGCGCTGACCGAGGCCGGCGAGACGGCGTCCCATTGGCGGGCCGACGCCGTCGAGGTGCTGGAGGCGTCGCCGGACCGCGTCGACCCGCCGTGCCCGTGGGCGGGCCCGGGGCGCTGCGGCGGCTGCGACTGGCAGCACGCCGCGCTGCCCGCGCAGCGTTTGCTCAAGGCAGCGGTGGTGAGTGAGCAGCTCGCCCGCCTCGCCGGGCTCGACGTGTCGGTCGTCGTCGAGCCGGTGCCCGGCGATGACGCCGGGCTGGGCTGGCGTACGCGGGTCGACTGGGCCGTCGACGCGACCGGCCGGGCGGGCCTGCGCCGGCACCGTTCCCACGAGGTCGTCGCGGTCGACACCTGCCGCATTGCGACGCCCGACCTCGATGCCATCGGGGTGACCGCCGCGCGGTGGCCCGGCGTCGCCCACGTCCAGGCCGTGGCCTCCGGGGCCGGCGATCGCGCGGTCGTCGTCACGCCACGAGCCGGGCGGCGTCCGCGGCTGCCGCGGTTGGACGCGGAGGTCTCCGTGCTGGTCGCCGCTGGGCCGCGGGTCGAACGCGTCCGCGGGCGCACGCGCGTGGGCGAGTCGGCCGCCGGGCGGAGCTGGCAGGTGTCCGCAGCAGGTTTCTGGCAAGTGCATCCGGGGTCCGCGGACACCCTCGTGGCCGCCGTCCTGGACGCGGCCAAGCCGCAGTCGGGGGAGACGGCACTCGATCTCTACAGCGGCGTGGGCCTGCTGGCGGCGGCGCTCGCCGACCGGGTCGGAGCCTCCGGCTCGGTCGTCGCGGTCGAGGATGACCGCCGAGCGGCGGCAGACGCCCGCCGCTGCCTGCACGACCTGCCACAGGTGCGGTTGGTCGAGTCTCACGTCGACCGGGCGCTGGCATCCGTCCCGGGCCTGGTCGACCTGGTCGTGCTCGACCCACCACGCTCCGGAGCGGCCCGGCGCGTCGTCGAGCAGATCGCCGAACGCCGGCCGCGCGCCATCGTGTACGTGGCCTGCGACCCGGCGGCGCTGGCCCGCGACGTGGCGACCTTCGGCGGGCTGGGCTACGGACTCGACGGGCTGCGCGCCTTCGACCTGTTCCCCATGACCCACCACGTGGAGTGTGTCGCTGTCCTGCGCCCGGCCCGCGCCGTACCACCCGAGCGCAGCCGATCAGTCAGCCGGGCCGGCGTTCCGCGGCCGGGTTGATCGGCAGCCGCCCTCGCAGTACGCGCGCGAGCGTGCGCCGATGGGCGACAGCCGCCGGGTGGAGCGAGTCGGGCGGGGCGCGGTGCGGGCGGCGAGCACTGGGCAGGTTCAAGGGGGCGGCGCGCACTGTGGGGGCGGTTGCCGATCACGGAGGTCGGCGCGCGGGAGGCCGTAGCCAAGTCTCTTGACATCAAGAAATCTGCTCGGCACGATGGCCGCGCGCTCGTGGATCGCGGCAGGATGGGCGCACCGCAGGACTCCCGGAGACCCGTACGGCGGAGAGGTGAGCGAGCGTGAGCAGCACGGACAGTTTCGGAGCGAGGGGCACCCTCGAGGTCGGCGGGGCGTCGTACGAGATCTACCGCCTGGCGGCGGCCGGAGATGCCAGCCGGCTGCCGTACTGCCTGCGCATCCTGCTGGAGAACCTGCTCCGCACCGAGGACGGGGCCAACGTCACCGCCGACCACGTGCGGGGGCTGCTGGACTGGGACCCCGAGGCTGAGCCGAGCGAGGAGATCCAGTTCACGCCGGCCCGCGTCATCATGCAGGACTTCACCGGCGTGCCGGCCGTGGTCGATCTCGCCACGATGCGCGAGGCGATGGTCGACCTCGGCGGCGACGCTTCGCGGATCAACCCGCTGGCGCCGGCCGAGCTGGTCATCGACCACTCCGTCATCGCCGACGTGTTCGGCGCGCCGGACTCCTTCGAGCGCAACGTCGAGCTGGAGTACGAGCGCAACAAGGAGCGCTACCAGTTCCTGCGCTGGGGGCAGGGCGCGTTCGACCAGTTCAAGGTCGTACCGCCCGGCACCGGCATCGTGCACCAGGTCAACATCGAGCACCTCGCGCGGGTCGTCGTGACACGGGACGGGATGGCCTACCCGGACACCTGCGTCGGCACCGACAGCCACACCACGATGGTCAACGGCTTGGGCGTCGTCGGCTGGGGTGTCGGCGGCATCGAGGCCGAGGCGGCCATGCTCGGCCAGCCGGTGTCGATGCTGGTGCCGCGCGTCGTCGGCTTCAAGCTGTCCGGTGAGCTGCCCGACGGCGCCACCGCCACCGACCTCGTGCTCACGATCACCGAGATGCTCCGCGAGCACGGCGTGGTCGGGAAGTTCGTGGAGTTCTACGGGCCCGGCGTCGGCGCGGTGCCGCTGGCCAACCGCGCCACGATCGGCAACATGAGCCCGGAGTACGGCTCCACCATCGCGGTGTTCCCGATCGACGAGGAGACGCTGAGCTACCTGCGGCTGACCGGCCGCCCGGACGAGCAGGTCGCGCTCGTCGAGGCCTACGCCAAGGAGCAGGGGCTCTGGCACGACGCGGACACCGAGCCGACGTACTCCGAGTACCTCGGGCTCGACCTCGCCACCGTCGTCCCCTCGATCGCCGGGCCCAAGCGCCCGCAGGACCGGATCGCGCTCACCGACGCCAAGCGGGCCTTCCGAGGAGCTCTTGCGAACTACGTCGAGCACGATGCCGATGCCCGGGTCGGGGCCTACGACGAGGCGCTCGAGGAGTCCTTCCCGGCCTCCGACGTTCCCGCAGCGCACGATGGCGTGCACGGGCAGACCAAGGCTGTGGACTACCTCTCCTGCGCGCCGCATGACGGCAGCCGCTTGTCGTCACCGGTGCGCATCACGCTGGCCGACGGCACCGAGTGCGAGGTCGACCACGGGGCCGTCGTCATCGCGGCAATCACCTCCTGCACCAACACCTCCAACCCCTCGGTGATGGTGGGCGCCGCCCTGCTGGCCAAGAAGGCGGTCGAGCGCGGGCTCACCCGCAAGCCGTGGGTGAAGACGTCGTTGGCGCCGGGCTCGAAGGTGGTCATGGACTACTACGAGCGCGCCGGGCTCACCCCGTACCTGGACAAGCTCGGTTTCAACCTCGTCGGCTACGGCTGCACCACCTGCATCGGCAACTCCGGCCCGATCCTGGAGGAGGTCAGCGCCGCGGTCGGCGAGCACGACTTGGCGGTGGCCGCGGTGCTGTCGGGCAACCGCAACTTCGAGGGCCGGATCAACCCCGACGTGAAGATGAACTACCTGGCCTCGCCGCCGCTGGTGGTGGCGTACGCGCTGGCCGGCACGATGGACCTCGACCTCACGAGCGAGCCGCTGGGCACCGGCAGCGACGGCGAGCCCGTCTATCTGCACGACCTCTGGCCGACACCGCAGGAGGTCGACGAGGTCGTCGCCTCGGCGCTGGCCAGCGAGATGTTCACCCGCGACTACGCCGACGTCTTCGCCGGCGACGAGCGCTGGACGTCGTTGTCGACGCCGGAGGGCGACACGTTCGCCTGGGATCCGAACTCGACGTACGTCCGCAAGCCGCCGTACTTCGACGGCATGGGCGCCGAGCCCGAGCCGGTGCGCGACATCGCCAGCGCCCGCATCCTGGCCAAGCTCGGCGACTCGTTGACGACCGACCACATCTCGCCGGCCGGCGCGATCAAGACCGACTCGCCGGCGGGGGAGTACCTGCGCGATCACGGAGTGCAGCGGCGAGACTTCAACTCCTACGGCTCACGGCGCGGCAACCACGAGGTGATGATCCGCGGGACGTTCGCCAACATCCGGCTGCGCAACCAGCTCGCGCCCGGCACCGAGGGTGGTCTCACCCGCGACTTCACCCGCGACGACGGCCCGGTGACGACGATCTACGACGCCTCGCGCGGCTACCTCGAGGCGGGCCTGCCGCTCGTCGTGCTGGCGGGCAAGGAGTACGGCTCCGGGTCCTCCCGCGACTGGGCGGCGAAGGGGACGGCACTGCTCGGCGTGAAGGCGGTGCTGGCGGAGTCCTACGAGCGCATCCACCGCTCGAACCTGATCGGGATGGGCGTGCTGCCGCTGCAGTATCCGGAGGGCGAGACGGCGGAGTCGCTGGGGCTGACCGGCGAGGAGGTTGTGGACATCACCGGGATCGAGGAACTCAACTCCGGGCCGGTGCCGCGGACCGTGCACGTCAAGGCTGGCGACGTCGAGCTCGACGCGGTGGTGCGCATCGACACCCCGGGGGAGGCGGACTACTTCCGCCACGGCGGGATCATGCCGTACGTGCTCCGCCAGCTGCTCACCCGTTGAGCCGGCGCGCCCCACGCATGACGGGCCCTTCCCGCGCCGTACTCCCCCTTCCCGCGCCCTGCAGCACGCGGGAAGGGGGAGTTGATCACGTTAACGTGATCAACTCGGGCCAGTGAGCCGACTGGTTGCGCCGCCGGGCTGGCCGGCGGAGGTGCGGCCGCCGGGAGCGCCGGGCTGGGAGCGGACGGCGCAGGCCTGGCTGCTCGACCTGTGCCCGCCGGACTACCGGGCCCACGAGGTGTTGCGCCGGCACCCGGTCGTGCTGGCTCGCTTCGCGGCGCTGCATGTGGAGGCCGGCGTCGAGGCGGCCCGTCGCGGGCTGGCGACGGTCCGGGAGGACCTGCACGAAGTCGCCGACCCGCCGACCGTCGAGGCGGCGGTGGCGGCCTTCGAGCGGGAGGGCGCCCGGCTCGCGGCGGCCCGGCGCGCGGTGGGACTGGTCGAGGACGCCCTGCGGGGTAAGCGGTTCCGCGAGCGGTTGTGAGCCGAGCTGGGCGGCCCGCCGGGCCGCCGGGTGAACCCGCGCATGGGTGCCGGCGTCTCGACCGGCGACTCCGCAAGCCCACACCTAGACTGGCGGCGTCCCGGACCGGCGATCGGCCGCCGGGAGTCCGCAGTGGCCACCGACGCGAGGAGTGAGCCCGGCGTGAGTGTGCTCGACAGCGTGCGCGAGCCGCGCGACCTTCGCCGGCTCTCCGCCGACGAGCTCGACACGCTCGCCCGGGAGGTCCGTGACCTGCTGGTCAGCAGCGTGTCGGTCACCGGCGGCCATCTCGGGCCCAACCTGGGCGCCGTCGAGCTGACGATCGCCGTGCACCGGGTGTTCGACTCCCCGCAGGACCCGGTCGTCTTCGACACCGGCCACCAGGCGTACGTCCACAAGATGCTCACCGGGCGGGCCGACCGGTTCGCCACGCTGCGCCAGCAGGGCGGCCTGTCCGGCTATCCCAGCCGGGCCGAGAGCCCGCACGACTGGGTGGAGAACTCCCACGCGTCCACGGCGCTCTCCTACGTCGACGGGCTGTCCAAGGCGTTCGCCGTGCGAGCCGAGGTCGACCGCACCGTCGTCGGCGTCGTCGGTGACGGTGCGCTCACCGGCGGCATGGCCTGGGAGGCCCTCAACACCATCGCCACCGGCGGACGTCCGGTGGTGATCGTCGTCAACGACAACGGACGCTCCTACACCCCCACCGTCGGCGGTCTGGCCGCCCACCTCACCGGGCTGCGCACCAACCCGCGCTACGAGCAGGTTCTCGACCTCGTCAAGACCGCGCTCGGGCGCACCCGCCTCGTCGGACCGCCGCTGTACGAGGCGCTGCACGGAGTCAAGCGCGGTCTCAAGGACGTGCTCGCCCCGCAGGGGCTCTTCGAGGACCTCGGGCTGAAGTACGTCGGTCCCGTCGACGGCCACGACCGCATCGCACTCGAGCAGGCGCTGCTGCGCGCCAAGCGCTTCCGCGGACCTGTCATCGTCCACGCCGTCACCCGCAAGGGCTTCGGCTATGGCGCGGCCGAGCGGGACGAGGCGGACCAGATGCACAGCCCGCGCCCGTTCGACCGGGCCACCGGCCTGCCGACCGGCGCACCGGTCCGGGAGTGGACCCACGTCTTCCGCGAGGAGATGGTCGCCGTCGGGGCCGCGCGTCCGGACGTCGTCGCGGTGACCGCTGCGATGCTGCACCCCACCGGCCTCGACGCGTTCGCCGCCGCGTACCCCGGCCGTTGCTTCGACGTCGGCATCGCCGAGCAGCACGCGACGACCTCGGCCGCCGGGATGGCGATGGGCGGGCTGCACCCCGTCGTCGCGGTCTACGCCACGTTCCTCAACCGGGCCTTCGACCAGGTCCTCATGGACTGCGCGCTGCACCGGTGCGGGGTTACCTTCGTGCTCGACCGCGCCGGCGTCACCGGCGAGGACGGCGCCTCGCACAACGGCGTGTGGGACATGTCGGTGTTCCCGGTGGTGCCGGGACTGCGGATCGCCGCTCCACGCGACGGCGCCCGGCTGCGCGAGCTGCTGCGCGAGGCGCTCGGCGTGAGCGACGCGCCGACACTGGTGCGCTTCCCCAAGGGCCCGGTCCCCGACGACCTGCCGGCGGTCGACCGGATCGGCGGCGTCGACGTCCTCGTCCGCGACGGGCAGCGTGACGTGCTGCTCGTCGGCGTCGGTGCGATGGCGTGCACCGGCGTCGACGCGGCCGCGCGGCTGGCCGCGCAAGGCATCGGGGTCACCGTCGTCGACCCGCGCTGGCCGGTACCGGTCGACCCGGGGCTGGTCGAGCTCGCCCGATCGCACCGGGTAGTCGTCACAGTCGAGGACAACAGCCGTACGTCGGGTGTCGGAGCCCTGATCGCCCAGGCGCTGCGCGATGCCGAGGTCAGCACGCCGTTGCGTGACTTCGGGGTGCCGGCGCGCTTCCTGCAGCACGCCAAGCGTGCTCAGGTGCTGGCGGAGGTCGGCCTCACGGCGCAGGTCCTCGCCCGCGAGGTGGCCGGCCTGGTCGCCCGCCTCGATGCCGCCGACGAGCCCTCCCCGAGCCGAACGTTCGGCGCCTGAACCGCCGCCGGCGCGCCTAGACTGCGCCGGTGATCCCCCCGGACCACCTCGTCGCGCCGGTCCGCGGCGGCTGGCTGGCGGCGCTCGGCTGGCCGGGCCAAGGCCCGCTCGTCCTCGGGCTGCACGGCCTCACTGCCAACGCGGCCTGGTTCACCCCGCTGGCCGAGGCGCTCGGCGGCCGGGTGACGCTGGTGGCGCCTCACCTGCGCGGGCGTGGTGGCAGCGAAGGGCTTCCCGGCCCGTACGGGCTGGACGCCCACGTCGACGACCTCCGCGGCCTCGTCGCTGCCCTCGGCAGACGCCCGGACCTCGTGGTGGGGCACGGCCTGGGCGCCTGGGTCGCCACCCGGCTCGCCTACCGGGCGCCGGACCTGGCGCCGCGTCTGCTCCTGCTCGACGGCGGGGCGCCGCTGGGTCGCACGCGGCGCGCAGTCGACGACGAGCTGCACGTGCGGTTGGGAGCGTCCTGGCATCGGCTGGGGCGCCGCTACGCCGCCCCATCGCACTACCAGGCCCTCCGGCGCTCGTTCTGGACGGCGACCTGGACACCCGCCGTGGAGGCAGCGCTGTGCGGCGACCTCGTCGCCGACCCGGATGGCGGCTACCGGGTCGCCGTGGTCCCCCGGGCCGTGCGGGAGGACGCCGAGGACGTCTTCAACGGCTCCGGCGTCGCGATCGAGGCAGCCCCGCCGGGGACCGAGCTGGTGACCGTGCGCGCCGGGAGCCGCTACGCCCCGGGCGAGCCGCCCCGGCTGCCGCCGACGGTGCACCTGCGCAGCACCGACGCCAGCGACCACGACGGGCTGCTGCTGACTCCCGAAGGCGCTGCGCTGGCGGCTGCGTCGGTGCTCGCGCCTCCGGTGCGGACCGCCACGGCGACGACTCGTCGTCCGCGCCGGCGGGGGCGGCACGCCGTCGCCGGCCTCGCCGCGCTCGCCGTCCTCAGCGGTGCCGCGATCGGCCTGCACGCCGACGCCGACGCCCGTGACGACCCCGGAGTGCGCGGGGGCCGCGCGCCCGCGGCGGCGCCGGCGGCCGCTCCCCTCGGCGGTGGCGAGGCGACGGCCCGGCGCGCTGCGGCCGTCGCGGTGCTCGCTCGACGCATCCGAGCCCTGCGAACCGGCGACGAGGGTGCGTTTCTCGCCGACCTGCTCCCCGGCGCGGCTCCGCTGGCGGCCGAGCAGTCGGCGCTGTTCCGGCGGCTGCGCTCGCTGTCGCTGCAGGACCTGTCCTACGCGCTCGTCCCGGACCATGCCTTCGCGGACACGAACGCGTTGCGCCGGCTCGGCGCCACCGCCTGGACCTCGCCCGTGGTCGAGACCTACCGCATCGCCGGCGCGGACGCCGGACCGGTCGCCAGTGCCCAGGCGTACACATTCGTCCGCCGCGACGGGCGCTGGTGGCTGGCCGGCGACCGCTACGGGCTGGACATGCTCCCGCCGGGTGCGCACAGCGACCCTTGGGAAGCCGGCGACGTCGCGAAGGCCGCCGGACGGCGCTCCGTGGTGATCGGGCCGGCCGCCCAGGCGGACGTGCTCGACGACCTCGCGCGCGACACCGACCGGGCGCTCCTGGCGGTCCGGCGCGTGTGGCCGGTCAGTGCGGCACAGGCACGGCGGCGGGTGGTGGTCTTCCTGCCGTCGGGGACGAGCGAGCTCAGAACCTGGTTCCGCGGAGACGAGGACCGGGTCGAGCACACTGCAGCCATCGACGTGCCGGTCTACGACCGCGTCGAGCAGTGGAGCAGCGGGTCCCCCCGGCTGTCCGGCAGCCGGATCATCGTCAACCCCGACGCCTTCGACCCGGGCTCGGCGCAGTTCGCCGAGCTGCTGCGCCACGAGCTCACCCACACCGCGACCGACGCCGTCAACGGCGACGGCGCGCCGCTGTGGCTGGTCGAAGGGTTCGCCGACTACGTCGCCCTGCGCCGGGACACCCCGATCGCGGCGTTGCACGCGGCCGGGCTGGACGACCGGACGGCCGGCCGCCTCGACGACGGCGACTACGGCTACGCCTTCCCGCCCTCCGCCGGCTTCTACGACGGCGACGAGGCGACCGTGGAGGAGCACTACGTCGCGGGTTGGCTGGCTTGCCTCTACATCGCCGACCGCTGGAACGAGGACCGGCTCCGGCTGCTCTACCGCAGGCTTGCCTCCACCCGGTCGGAGGTCTTCAGCAGCCTGCAGACCGTCCTGGCCTTCCGCGACGTGCTCGGCACGACACCGGAAGGCTTCGAGCACGGGCTGAGCCGCTGGCTGCAGCGAGAGTGGGACCGCGGGGCCTGAGCCGCCGCCCTCCCGCGGAGTGGAACACCAGGCCGACACGCCAGCCCGGCGTGTCGGCCTGACGTTCCACTCGATCTCAGGCGGGTACGTCGGCCACCCCGCGCGGCAGGAAGCGCCGGCCGGTGACCGCCTCGGAGACTCCGGTGCGGTCGAGGTAGGGGGTGGCCCCGCCGTTGGAGAAGACGAACCCGCCGCCGAGCAACAGGCACAGGTCGACGTCCTGCGGCTCGGCCACCACGCCCCCGTCGAGCATGATGCGGATCTCCTCGGCCAGCGCCCGGCGGGTGCGCTCGAGCACCTGCTCGGCGGTGAGCGGGGCGTCGCCCTGCGGCCACAGCTCGGCGACGTCCGGGTCGACCGACGGGCGGCCCTTGTCGTCCCACAGGTAGACGCTGCCCTTGCCGGCCGCGACGAGCTTCTGCATGCCGGGCGAGGTGCCGAACCGCTCCGGGAACGCGCCGTGCAGCGTCTCGGCGGTGTGCAGGGCCACGGCCGGGCCGACGAGTTGCAGCAGCACGAACGGCGGCAGCGGCATCCCGAGTGGCGCCACAGCGCGGTCGGCCACCTCGAACGGGGTCCCCTCGTCGACCGCGCCGATGACCTCGCCGAGCGCCCGGCTGAGCAGGCGGTTGAAGACGAAGGCCGGCGCGTCCTTGACCAGCACGCACGACTTCCTCAGCCGCTTGCCGACCTCGAACGCCGTCGCCAGCGCGGCGTCGTCGGTGCGCTCGCCACGGACGACCTCGAGGAGCGGCAGGACGGCGACCGGGTTGAAGAAGTGGAAGCCGACGACCCGCTCCGGGTGCTCGAGCGGAGCGGCCATCTCCGTCACAGACAGCGAGGACGTGTTGGTCGCCAGCACGCACTCCGCGGACACGACGGCCTCGACGTCGGCGAATACCTGCTGCTTGACCTCGAGCTCCTCGAACACCGCCTCGATGACGAAGTCGGCATCGGCGAACGCTGCCTTGTCGGTGGCACCGGATACCAGGGCCTTGAGCCGGTTGGCCTTGTCGGCCGAGACCCGGCCCTTGCCGAGCATCTTGTCCACCTCGCCGGTGACCCAGGCCAGCCCCTTGTCGACGCGGGCCTGGTCGAGGTCGGTCATGACGACCGGCACCTCGAGCCGGCGGGCGAGCAGCAGCGCCAACTGGCTGGCCATGAGTCCGGCCCCGACGATGCCCACCTTGGTGACCGGCCTGGCGAGCGAGCGGTCGGGCACGCCGACCGGCCGCTTGGCGCGGCGCTGGACGAGGTCGAACGCGTAGAGCGTCGCCCGCGTCTCGTCGGTCATGAGCAGGTCCGCGAGGGCGTCGTCCTCGGCGGCGAACCCCTCGTCGCGGGTCGTGGTGCGGGCGGCGGCGAGCAGGTCGAGGGCACGGTACGGCGCCGGGCTGAGCCCCCTGACCTTGCCGTCGGCGGCGGCCTTTCCGCGGGCCAGGGCGGCGGCCCAGTCCTGCTCCGAGCGGTCGATCTCCGGGCGGACGACGTCGAGGTCGCCGCGCAGCACCTGCGCCGCCCAGCGCAGCGACTGCTCGAGGAAGTCGGCGCCGTCGAACATCTCGTCGGCGATGCCGAGCTGACGCACCTGCGGGCCGCCGAGGACCTTGGTGTTGAGCGGGTTCTCGACGACGACGGTCACCGCGGTGTCGATGCCGACGAGGTTGGGAAGCAGCCACGCGCCGCCCCAGCCCGGGATGAGGCCGATGAAGGCCTCGGGCAGCGCGATGCCCTGGGCCGCGGACGACACGGTGCGGTAGGTGCAGTGCAGCGCGACCTCGAGGCCGCCGCCGAGCGCCATGCCGTTGACGAACGCGAACGTCGGCACCGGGCCCTCGCCGAGCCGGCGCAGCACCCGGTGGCCCAGCTGCGCGATTCCGCGCGCGGTCTCCCGGTCGCGGAGCAGCGCGATGCCCTTGAGGTCGGCCCCGGCGGCGAGGATGAACGGCTTGCCGGTGATCCCGACCGCGACGACGTCCGGAACCGCGAACGCGTCGTCGAGCGCCCGGTCGAGCTCGGCAAGGCTCTGCGGCCCGAGCGTGTTGGGCTTGGTGTGGTCGTGGCCATTGTCGAGGGTGACCAGCGCGAGGCGCCCCGCGCCGAGCGGCAGGTCGACCTGGCGGACGTACGCCTTGGTCACGACCTCGTCGGGGAACAGGTCGCTCATGCTGCGGCTCCTTGCTCGGTGCTCTCGTGGTCGGGCCCGAAGTCATGCCCGAAATCAGAATGGTGCGGGTTCTCCCAGATGACGGTGCCGCCCATGCCGATGCCGATGCACATCGTGGTGATGCCGTAGCGGACCTCGGGATGGTCGGCGAACGCCCGGGCGAGGTTGGTCATGAGGCGTACGCCGCTGGAGGCCAGCGGGTGTCCCACGGCGATGGCGCCGCCGTACGGGTTGACCCGCTCGTCGTCATCGGCCATGCCGAAGTGGTCGAGGAAGGCGAGCACCTGTACGGCGAACGCCTCGTTGATCTCGTACAAGCCGATGTCGTCGATGGACAGCCCGGCCTTGGCCAGCGCCTTCTCGGTCGAGGGGATCGGGCCGACGCCCATGACCTCCGGGTCGACGCCGGCGAAGGCGTAGGACACCAGGCGCATCCGCACCGGCAGGTCGAGCTCAGCCGCCGTGTCGGCGGAGGCGAGCAGGGCGGCCGTGGCGCCGTCGTTGAGGCCCGCGGAGTTGCCGGCGGTGACCCGGCCGTGCGGGCGGAAGGGGGTCTTGAGGGAGGCGAGGTCCTCGACGGTCGTGCCGGGCCGGGGCGGCTCGTCGGCGGTGGCCAGCCCCCAGCCGCGCTCGCTCGAGCGGGTGGCTACGGGGACGAGGTGTTCCTGGGGTATGCCGTCGGCGTACGCCTTGGCCGTCTTGGCCTGGCTCGCCGCGGCAAACGCGTCGGCCCGCGCCTTGGTGAGCTCGGGGAAGCGGTCGTGCAGGTTCTCCGCGGTCTGCCCCATGACCAGTGCGCTCGGGTCGACCAGCTTCTCCGCGACGATGCGCGGGTTGGGGTCGACGCCCTCACCCATCGGGTGGTGGCCCATGTGCTCCACGCCGCCGGCGACGACGACGTCGTAGGCGCCGAACGCGATGCCGGAGGCGGCCGTGGTCACCGCGGTCATGGCGCCGGCGCACATCCGGTCGATGGCGTAGCCGGGGGTGCTCTTCGGCAGCCCCGACAGCATGGCCACCATGCGCCCGATGGTCAGGCCCTGGTCGCCGGTCTGGGTGGTCGCGGCGATCGCGACGTCGTCGACGCGCTCGGGCGGCAGGCCCGGATTGCGCCGGAGCAGCTCGCGAACGCACTTGATCACGAGGTCGTCGGCGCGGGTCTCAGCGTACATGCCCTTCGGTCCGGCCTTGCCGAACGGGGTACGAACGCCGTCGACGAAGACGACGTCGCGGATCTGACGGGGCACGAGCCCTCCCGGTGCAGGTGAAGCCAATGGGTGCGGACCCGATCCTACTCGTCGGTAACAAGCGGGGTCGAGGCTGCGCGGCGTGGCGTCTGGCACCAGTGAGCAAGCTCGTTCGGAGGCCGACCGGCAACCACGGGCAAGGCGCGATAAGAGCCAGGGCCTTCGGGGGCTTGTTCCGCGCCAGAGTTGCGAGGATATTGCCGACGACGCCGACGCGGGTCCTCCGGACAGAAGGGAGCGTGGCGCATCCTCCGGACCAACCGCACCGCCGCGGCTATGGCAGCGGCTGGCCTGATTGCCGTTAGTGGGGCAGGGTCGCCTGATGAACGCTTCGCAAATCGCTAAGCCAGCTGCTTGTGAGCTCGATCGGTGGGCGCATTCAGCAGTTGCAGAAGGACAGCCAGGGACGGCAGTAGGTGTGCGCCCCACACATATCGATGCTCGGGGCTTCGAGGCGGAAGAGCGCTTGCTTGACACCGAGGACCCAGGCTCTGTCAGCGTCGATCGAATAGCGGTGAAGGCGCCGGCAAACGTCGCCCTGTGCCGTGCAGTTGGGTGACCACAGCCACCGGCTCCCGCTCCGCCAAGATCATGTTGTTTCACAACACCTCCGATTTCGACGGTGACTGGCAGTACGGCAAGACTGCAGACTCTGACGTCGACGTAGGTTGGGACTTCAACGGCGACGGAGGATGGATGACGAGCGGAACGTCCCATGTTGGGACGACCTCGGAGGCGGTCATCGACAATATGTATAGAAGCAACCGGCACAATCGCTTCATAGATCGAGGACGAGCGAAAGCGCCTCATCGACACGTTGCATCTCATCGAGGGTCAGGAAGCCTGCAAGTTCGGTGAGGCGGTTGAGATCGACGGTTGCCAGCTGGTCGCACATGACCAGGGTTCGCCGATGGGCGATCTCCACGACTGGTCGGAAGCTGGTCTCGCGCGCACGGGTGCTGGTAAACGCCACGATCCAGGTGCTCAGGGTCAGCCAGTCCGGTTGCAGCACGACTGCATAGCGGCGGCCCTGCTGCTCGTGGCCCCCGCCGCGCGCCGGCAGCCGGTAGATCTCACCCCTCACGTCCCTCCTCCTGCAGGGCGGCCATGTCCTGCTGGATCGAGCGAACCTCGGCGATATCGACGGGGTCGTCTCTGACGGCACGCGCCTCCTCGGCCGCGATCATGCGCCGCTCGTCGCGCCTCATCGCCTCGAGGGCGGCCCGGATGACCTGGTCGGCGCTCTGGCGTCGAGCAGCGCCCAGCCGCATGAGCAGGTCGCGGGTGCTGGTGTGGACCTTGACCGTGGTGGTGTCGCCCATGAGTGCAGTCTACTCTTGGTAGACCTGCCGATGAGGTCGGCGATCGGCCTGACTGCGATCCGGAACTCCCCGCCGGCTCATCATCGTCTTACCTCTTCGTCTGGCGCAGCGCGGCGCACAGCGGGCCAGCAACCAGCTCCACCTGCCAGGGCCGGGCGCCGAAGCCGTTGAGCTCGGCGGCCACCGACTGCTCCGACAGGTCGTCCGGCGGGCGCCAGCACAGCCGTCGTACGGCGTCGGGCGGCACGAGGTTCTCCGCCGGCACGGTGTGCCTTTCGGCGAGCTCGGCCACGGCTGCGCGCACGGCGGCGAGCCGGCCGGCCGCGGCGGCGTCGCGGGCCGGCCACTGGCGCGCGGACGGCGGGGGGACGTCGGCGTCGCGCCCGAGCGGCTGCGGCAGCTCCGCCTCCGGCAGCGCGAGAGCGCGGCCGACGGCGGCGGCCCAGCGGCTCGAGCGGCGCCGGGCACCCCGGCCGCGGAAGCCGGGCAGGGCCTCGAGCTCCGGCACCGACCGCGGCTGTGCGGAGGCCGCCTGGATGATTGCGGCGTCGGTCAGGACCCTCCCGGGAGCGATGTCGCGCTCCTGCGCGACGGCGTCGCGCTCCTGCCACAGCTCGCGCACCACCGCCTGCCGTCGGAGGTCCCGCACGCGGTGCAATCCGGAGGTGCGCCGCCACGGGTCGCTCCGCGGCGCGGGGTCGGCCATCGCGGCGACGTAGGCGAACTCCTGGCGCGCCCACTCGAGCTTGCCGGCGGCCGCCAGGTGCGCCTCGAGCCGGTCGCGCAGCTCCAGGAGCAGCTCCACGTCGAGCGCGGCGTAATGCAACCACGGCTCCGGCAGCGGCCGGGTGGACCAGTCGGCCGCGGAGTGGCCCTTCTCCAGCCGAAAGCCGAGCTGGGCCTCCACGAGCGGGCCCAGGCCGACCCGCGGCAGGCCGAGCAGCCGGCCGGCCAACTCGGTGTCGAACACCCGCGGCGGGGCCATGCCCACGCCGCGCAGGCTGGGGATGTCCTGGCTTGCCGCGTGCAGCACCCACTCGGCGTCGGCGAGCGCAACGCCGAGCGCGGACAGGTCGGGCACCCCCAACGGGTCGATGAGCGCGGTGCCGGCCCCCGCGCGGCGCAGCTGCACGAGATAGGCGCGCGGCACGTAGCGGTAGCCGGAGGCGCGCTCGGCGTCCACCGCGACCGGGCCGCTGCCGGCGGCGAAGGCACGGACGGTCTGCGCCAGCGCGGCCTCGTCGCTGACCACCGCCGGCAGCCCCTCGCGCGGGGAGAGCAGGGGCGTGGGCTCGGGGAGCGCCTCGGCCGGCGCATCCGCTGCGCCGGCCGCGTCCTCGGCGACGGCGCTCACCGACCGCGCGTGCCGCGGCGGCTGGGCAGCGCGACCACACCGGCCGGCAGCGGAGGCAGGCCAGCGGCCGCGGACAGCACGTCGCCCCAGGCGCAGACGTGGCTGTCGAGCGGGGACCCGTCGACCGGCGACCAGGAGGCCCGGATCTCCACCTGCGCCGAGCCCGCGTCGTCGGCCATCGAGCCGAAGCTCTCGCTGGTCACCCGCGTCACCGTGCCGCTGGGCGCGACGTAGTCGGCGCCGCGCGCCTCCAGCGCCTCGACCAGCCACGTCCACCCCACCGAGGACAGCAGCGGGTCGCTCGCCATCTCCAGCTCGAGGTCGGCGCGGACGTAGGCGACCAGTCGGAACGTCCCCTGCCAGGCGTCGTGGCCGGCCGGCTCGTGCAGCAGGACGAGCCGCCCCGACGAGACCTCGGCGTCGTCGACGACGACCTCGGCCGACAGCGCCAGCGCGTAGGGCGCCAGCCGCTGCGGCGCCGGCATCTCCTCGACGACGACCTCCGGACGCAGCCGGGCCGCCCGCACCTCGGCGAGCGCCCGCGCGAAGGGCTCCGGGACGAGGTCGCGGCGGTCGTCCGCGCCGTTGCCGTGTGCCACGGGCAGAGCGTACGTCGCGGGTGATCCTCCACCGCGCTGCGGCGCGCCGGGCCGCCGTACGCTCGCCGGTCATGCCCTACGCACTGGCTCTCCTGTCGAGCCTGCTGTGGGGGAGCGCGGACTTCGGCGGCGGCCTGCTGGCCCGGCGGATCAACGCGGTGGCCGTGGTGGCGTGGTCGCAGGCGGTCGGGCTCGTGGCGGTGAGCGCGCTGGTCGTGGCCACCGGCAGCTGGGCCGACGTCGGCGCCTGGTTGCCGTGGGCCGTGGCGTCCGGGCTGGCCGGCTCCTCGGCGCTGGTGGCCTTCTACGCCGCGCTGGCCTCCGGGACGATGGGCGTTGTCTCGCCGATCGCGGCGCTCGGAGCGGTCGTGCCGTTCCTCGTGGGCACGCTGTCCGGGGAGCGCCCGAGCGCGTGGCAGGTGGTGGGCGTGGCGGTCGCGGTAGCCGGGGCGGTGCTCGCCAGCGGCCCGGAGCTGCGCGGTGCGGCCGGACCGCGCCCGGTGGTGCTCGCCCTCCTGGCCGGCCTCGGCTTCGGGGCGGCGCTGGTCTTCATCGCCCGCGGCGCCGACACCAGCAGCCTGCTGACCCTCACCGGGATGCGGGCCACCTCGGTCGCCTGCTTCGCCGTCGCGGCGCTCGTGCTGCGCTCGGTCGGTGGAGTCGTCCGGCGCGACCTGGTCCCGCTGGCGCTGCTCGGGACCTGTGACGTGACGGCGAACCTGGCCTACGCGGTCGCCAGCACCCAGGGCTACGTCAGCCTCATCGCCGTGCTCGCCTCGCTCTACCCCGTGACCACCGTGCTGCTGGCTCGCCTGGTCCTGCACGAGCGGATGCGTCCGGTGCAGGCCGTCGGGGTGGCGGGTGCGCTGGCCGGCGTGGTCCTCGTCTCCGTCGGCTGAGGTGCCGGCCGAGGCGGCGTGCGACGATCCCCGGCGTGACCGCCGAGGAACCGCTGCTGCTGCGGGCCTGCCGTGGCGAGCCGGTGCCCCGTGCCCCGGTGTGGTTCATGCGGCAGGCCGGGCGGTCGCTGCCGGAGTACCGCCGCCTCCGCGAGGGCGTCCCCATGTTGGAGTCCTGCACACGCCCCGAGCTGGTCACCGAGATCACGCTGCAGCCGGTGCGCCGCTACGGCGTCGACGCCGCGATCCTCTACTCCGACATCGTCGTGCCGCTCAAGGCGGTCGGTGTCGACGTCGACATCGTGCCGGGCACCGGCCCGGTGCTGGCCGAGCCGTTCCGCTCGGCGGCCGATCTGGACCGGTTGCGGCCGCTGGAGCCCGACGACGTGACGTACGTGACGCGGGCGGTGCGCGCCCTCGTCGGCGAGCTGGGGGAGGTCCCGCTCATCGGCTTCGCCGGGGCACCGTTCACCCTGGCCAGCTACCTCGTCGAAGGGGGTCCCAGCCGCACGCACGACCGCACCAAGGCGCTCATGCTCGGCGAGCCTGGGCTGTGGAACGCGCTGCTGGAGCGGATGGGCAGGCTGGCGGCGGCGTTCCTGCGGGTGCAGGTGGCCGCGGGCGCGCGGGCGGTGCAGCTGTTCGACTCGTGGGCGGGGGCCTTGTCCGCGGCGGACTACCGGACGTACGTCATGCCGCACAGCGCCCGCGCGCTCGCCGCCGTCGCGGACCTGGGCGTGCCGCGGATCCACTTCGGCGTCGGCACCGGCGAGCTGCTCGGCCTCATGGGGGAGGCGGGTGCCGACGTGGTGGGCGTCGACTGGCGGGTGCCGCTCGACGAGGCGGCGCGGCGGGTCGGGCCGGGTCGCGCGCTGCAGGGCAACCTCGACCCGGCCGTGCTGGGTGCGCCGTGGCCGGTGGTCGAGGCGGAGGTCCGGCGGGTGCTCGCCGAGGGGCGGGCGGCGTACGGACACGTCTTCAACCTCGGCCACGGCGTGCCCCCCGATGCCGACCCCGCCGTCCTCGCCCGCATCGTCGACCTCGTCCAGGCCACGCCGTCCGCTCCGGCCTGACCAGCTCACGGTGATTCCGCGGCCTCGTGTGACGCGATCAGGGGGTCTGGGGGGCGGGGGGTGCGGTGGGCGGGATGGCCGCCCGCCGCCTCCTCTGCAGCAGCAGCGCGAACGGCACCGCCACGACGCTCACGACGAGGGCGAACGGCAGCACCGTGCCCAGCACGGTCGCGCCGGCCCGCGAGACGTCGGCGAGGGCCGACCACCCGGTGTGCAGCCCGGCGATGAAGCCCGCCTGCTTCGGCTCGGCCGGGGCGACCACGGGCTCGGGGTCAAGCGTCACGGTCACGGTGGCGAGGCTGGTGAGGTCGGCGAGCTCGGCCTGCCGGCGCTGCAGCGACTCCAGGTCGGCCTCGCGCTTGGTGAGCTCGGACTCGACCGCCACCACCTCGGCGATGCTCTTCGCGCGCGCCAGCAGCGCGCGGACGCGGGCGAGGCTGGCCTTCTGGGTGGCCACCCGGGCGTCGACGTCGACCACCTGGTCGGTGACGTCCTGCGCGGAGCGGGACCGCGACACGACGGCGCCGAGGTCCTCGAGCTGGCCGAGCACCCGCTCGAGCGCACCGCCCGGGACGCGCAAGGTGAGCGTCGCCGTACGTCGCGCCCGCCCGCCGTCGAGGGACGTCGACTCGTCGGCGACGAACCCGCCGGCCGAGCGCGCCACGTGCTCCGCCGAGAGGGAGGCCTTCGCGACGTCGTCGACGCGGACCGTGACGTCGACGGTCTGGACGACCGCCCGCGTCAGGGGGAGGAACTGCGTGCCGGCGGTGCGTCCGGCAGCGGTCGCTGGCTGAGCGTGCTCCGCGGCCTTGTCGCCGCCCTGCGCCGTGGCATCGCTGTGGGTGCCGGCCGCGCGGGCAGCCGCTGCACCGGCCGCGGGCTTCTCGTCCGCGGCGGTGCCGCTCGGCGCACCACCGCATCCGGCCAGCACGGCGACCAGGCCGACCGCCGTCAGCGCCGCCGTCAGCGCCGCAGCGTCCCGACGAGCCACGAGCCGCCCGGCCCGCCCAACGCCACCCACCACGAGGACCTCCCCTTCGGCGCGGGCCTCGGCCGAGGCCGCGGCCACAGGTGCTCCGGCGCGGCTTGGACGCGGGCCCGCGGGCGCCGGTTCCCAGCCACCTCCCCACGGACCGCCGCTGTGCGGTCCGGGGTCGGACAGGTCTGCGATGGTGTCGGCGTGACCCAGGTGCGCCACGTGGCCGTCGTCGGAGGCGGCATCGCCGGGCTGGCCGCGGCCGCGGCGCTGCGCGCCGACCCGGCCGTGCGGATCATGGTCCTGGAGGCGTCCGGCCGGATCGGCGGCAAACTCGCCGTGTCCGAGGTCGCCGGCCTATCGGTCGACGAGGGGGCCGAGTCGATGCTGGCCCGCCGTCCGGAGGCGGTGGAGCTCGCCGGTTCCGTGGGTCTCGGCGACTCGCTGATCGTGCCGATGACCGCCACCGCGGCCCTGTGGTCGCGCGGCCGGCTGCACCCACTGCCCGACCGCACGGTGATGGGAGTGCCGAGCGAGTCCACCTCGCCGCGCCTGCGCCGCGTCCTGACCATTGCCGAGCGTGCGCGTCTGCGGCTGGACCGGGTGGTGCCGGGACGCCCGCTGGGTGCCGACGAGGACGTCGCCGTCGGCGCCCTGGTCGAGCGTCGGCTGGGCCCGGCCGTCGTCGACCGGATCGTCGAGCCGTTGCTCGGCGGGGTCTACGCCGGGTCGGCCCGACAGCTGTCGCTCGCCATGACCGTGCCCGCGCTGCTAGGCCCGGCACGCCGGCACCGCTCGCTGCTCGCCGCCGCCGCGGAGGCGCTCACGACGCCCGGCAGCAGCGGGCCGGTGTTCGCCGGCATCGCGGGCGGCGTCGGTCGGCTGCCGGGGGCCGTCGCGCGAGCGTCCGGCGCGCAGATCCGTACGCGGACCACCGTGCGATCCCTGGAGCGCACCGCCACCGGATGGCGCCTGCTCTGCGGGCCCCTGCCGGCCCCCGAGGTGGTCGAGGCCGACGTCGTCGTCCTCGCAGTCCCGGCCACCCCCGCCGCGCGGCTGCTCCGGCCGCTCGCACCGTGGGCGGCCGCAGAGCTGGAGGGCCTGTCCTACGCCAGCGTCGGCCTCGTCACGCTCGTGCTGCGCGATCGAGACCTGCGCCGGCCGTTGCGCGGCTCCGGCCTGCTCGTCCCGCCGGTCGAGGGGCTGGCGGTCAAAGCCGTGACCCATGCGTCGGTGAAGTGGGGATGGATCGACCAGGCCGCGCGCCCGCGCGGCCTGGCCGTCCTCCGCGCCTCGGTCGGTCGGCACGGCGAGACCGCGGTGCTGCAGCGCGAGGACGCCGACCTGGTCACCCTCGTGCGCGCGGACCTCGCGACGCTGCTCGGCACGGATGCCAAACCGGTGGCCGCCCGGGTGACCAGGTGGGGCGGCTCGCTGCCGCAGTACGCCCCCGGGCACCTGGACCTCGTCGCCCGGGTCCGGGCTGCGGTCGCCGCGCTGCCCGGTCTCGCGGTGTGCGGAGCGGCGTACGACGGCGTCGGCATCCCCGCCTGCATCGCGTCCGGCCGGGCGGCGGCCGCAGCCGTGCTGGTGGGAGGATGAGGCCATGACCGCGAGCCCCTCCGCCACCGGCCGGCCCAAGGCGCGCGACCTCAACCAGGTCATCCGCTACACGATGTGGTCGGTCTTCCGGCTCCGCGAACCGTTCGGCGACGCCGACCGCTCGGCTGCGGCGGCCGAGGTGGAGGAACTGTTCGCACAGCTCGCCGGCAAGGACGTCGTCGTGCGCGGCAGCTACGACGTCGCCGGGCTGCGTGCCGACGCCGACCTCATGCTGTGGTGGCACGCACCCTCCAGCGACGACCTGCAGGACGCCTACCACCGGCTGCGCCGCACCGCGATCGGCCGCCGTCTCGACCCGGTCTGGTCGCAGCTGGCGCTGCATCGTCCCGCGGAGTTCAACAAGAGCCACGTACCCGCGTTCCTCGCCGAGGAGGAGCCGCGCGGCTACGTCTGCGTCTACCCGTTCGTGCGCTCCTACGAGTGGTACCTGCTGCCCGACGAGGAGCGGCGCGCCATGCTCGCCGAGCACGGGCAGCTGGCCCGCGACTACCCCGACGTACGGGCCAACACCGTCTCGTCGTTCGCACTGGGCGACTACGAATGGATTCTCGCCTTCGAGGGCGACGACCTGCACCGCATCGTCGACCTCATGCGCCACCTGCGCGCCTCGCGAGCTCGCCGGCACGTGCGCGAGGAGGTGCCGTTCTACACCGGGCGCCGGCTGCCCGTCGCCGACCTGCTCGGCGTGCTGGCCTGAGCGCCGTGGGCCTGCTCGACCGGGTCCGCAAGGACGACCCTCCCGACGTCGAGGCCGGGCCGCCCGTCGAGGCCGACCAGCGCGCCCGCTCGATCCAGCTGCTCGTGCTCCCCGACGCCCTCGACGACCTCGTCGCGGCGATGCGGGCCGACGCCACTCAGCGCTGCAGGAGCGCGTGATGACGGCGGTCACGGCCATGCGCGGCGTGTTGCAACACGAGCGGCCGGCGGCGGGGGACGGCTGAGTCAGGCCGTCTCGGCGGCCGGCTCGCGCTGCAGCGCCACGCCGTTGATGCAGTAGCGCTGATCGGTGGGGGTGCCGTACCCCTCGCCCTCGAACACGTGGCCCAGGTGCGACGTGCAGGTCGCACAGCGCACCTCGACCCGCTTGCCGAACAGGCTGCGGTCCTCGCGGTACTCCACCCGGTCCTCCGCCAGCGGCGCGTAGAACGACGGCCAGCCGCAGTGCGACGCGAACTTCTGCGCGCTGCGGAACAACTCGCTGCCGCAGCCGCGGCAGCGGTAGACGTACGGGTCGCTGTGCTCGTCGAACCCGTGGTCGTCCTCGGCGTACGGGTGGGAGTACGGCCGTTCCGTCCCCGCCTCGCGCAGCACGTGGAACTCCTCCGGCGAGAGCACCGCACGCCACTCGGCGTCGGTGCGCTCGACGGCGGGGGAGCCGGCGGCAGGCATCGTCTCGTCGGGCATGCGAGCACGGTACGTCGCTTCGCGGGCGGCTGCCCGGCGGGTACGGTGCCGCGATGGCACGCAGCACTCCCGCGGTGATGCTCGACGTCGACGGGATCGAGGTGCGGGTCAGCAACCCGGACCGCGTCTACTTCCCAGCCGTCGGCATCACCAAGCGGGAGCTCGTCGAGTTCTACCGCTCTGTCGGCCCCGGCATCCTGCGCGCGTTGCGCGACCGGCCCACGACGATGGAGCGCTGGCCCGACGGCGTCCACGACGGCGTCAAACAGGCCACCCGCAGCGACCCCCACGGCGACGCGTTCTTTCAGAAGCGCGTGCCCAAGGCAGCCCCGGCGTGGGTGCCCACCGCGCACATCTCCTTCCCCAGCGGCCGCACCGCCGACGAGATCGCACCCGACTCGGTGGCGGTCGTCGCCTGGGCGGCCAACCTCGGCACGATCACGTTCCACCCGTGGCCGGTGCGCAAGCGCGACGTGGATCACCCGGACGAGCTGCGCCTCGACCTGGATCCGCAGCCCGGCACGGATTTCAGCGACGCCGCCGCGGCGGCCGCGCTCCTGCGCGAGGTCCTCGACGAGCTCGGCTGGGTCGGCTGGCCGAAGACCAGTGGCGGGCGCGGCGTGCACGCCTACGTCCGCATCGAGCCGCGCTGGACGTTCACCGAGGTCCGTCACGCGGCGATCGCCGTCGGGCGGGAGCTGGAGCGCCGCCGGCCCGACCTGGTCACCACGAAGTGGTGGAAGGAGGAGCGCGGCGTCAAGGTCTTCCTCGACTACAACCAGAACGCGCGCGACCGCACGATCGCCTCGGCCTACTCGGTGCGCCCGAAAGCCGACGCGCCGGTGTCGACGCCGCTCACCTGGGACGAGCTGCCGTCCGTGGCGCCCGGCGACTTCACGGTTCGTACGGTCCCGGCCCGCTTCGCCGAGCGTGGCGACCTGCACGGCGGCATCGACGACGTGGCCCACGACCTCACGCCGCTGCTCGAGTGGTACGAGCGCGACGAGCGCGACCGCGGGCTCGGCGACCTGCCGTACCCACCGGACTACCCGAAGATGCCCGGCGAGCCGCCGCGCGTGCAGCCCAGCCGCATCAACGCGGCCAACTGGCCGAAGCCGGACGGCGCCTGATCACAGGAGGGCGGTCAGCTCCGCACCCGCCGCGTCGTGCACGGCGTCGTGGGCGTCCTGGGCGGTCCGCGCGGCTCGCGCGAGCCCGGCGAGCCGCTGGCACTCCGGCAGCGTGTGCAGCGACAGCGCGTAGCGCACGATGGGCACCTTCGACGGGGCCATTGACAGACTGGACACACCCAGTCCCGTCAGCACGAGCGCGAGCAAGGGGTCGCCGCCGGCCTCGCCGCAGACGCCCATCGGACGACCGGTCGCTGCGGCACCTCGGCAGGCGGCGGCGATGAGGTCGAGCACGGCCGGTTGCCACGGGTCGAGCAGGTCGGTGAGCTCACCCTGCATGCGGTCGGCGGCCATCGTGTACTGGGCGAGGTCGTTGGTGCCGAGGCTGCCGAAGTCGACCTCGGCCAAGACGTGCTCCGAGCGCAACGCGGCGCCTGGTACTTCGATCATCACCCCGGCCTTGGGCAGGCCGTTCTCGCGGACCCTTCGGGCGAACCACGCCGCCTCCTCGGCTGTCGCGACCATGGGTGCCATCACGCGTACGTCGGCACCGGTGTGCCGGGCAGCGGCGCCGAGTGCCTCCAGCTGCGAGTCGAGCAGCTCTGGCCGTTCGGCGCTGAGCCGCAGCCCGCGCCGGCCGAGGGCGGGGTTCTCCTCCGGACCCAGGTCGGCGAAGGCCAGCGGCTTGTCCGCACCGGCGTCGAGCGTGCGCACCACGACCCGGCGTTCGCCGAACGGTTCGAGGACCTGGCGGTAGATCTCGGTCTGCTCCGCGACGGTGGGTGCCCGTTCGCTGGACAGGAAGACGAACTCGGTGCGGAACAACCCCACCCCCTCGAGGTCCTCGGCACCGGCCGCGACGGCGTCCTCCGGGCCGCCGATGTTGGCCAGCAGCGCCACCGCGTGCCCGTCACGAGTGGCGCCAGGCCCGTGGCTCGCCGCCAAGACCTCTGCCCGCCGCTCCCGACGGCGGGCGAGGCGGGTCACCAGGTCCGAGCTCGGGTCGAGGATGACCTCGCCGGCGTCACCGTCGACGGCGACCGGTGTGCCGGCGGGGATGTGCACCGCCTCCGGCACCTGTACTACGGCGGGGATGCCCATCTGCGCGGCGAGGATCGCCGTGTGACTCGTCCGGCCGCCGGCCTCGGTCACGATGCCGACGACGAGGGAGCGGTCGAGCGTCGCCGTCTCCGCCGGGGCGAGGTCCTCCGCGATGAGCACGCATGGCCCGCTGAGCGTCGGCACGCCAGGCGTCGGGACGCCCAGCACCCGTGCCATGGCCCGCGCCCCGACGTCGCGCAGGTCGGTGACACGCTCGGCGAAGTAGCCGCCGAGCGCCTCGAACTGCGCCGCGTACTGCTCCACCGCTGCGTCGACGGCGCTGGCCGGGCCGAGCCCCTTGCGCAGCTGGGATCCGACGGCCTTGTGCAGCCCTTTGTCGCGCGCGATGAGCGCGGTGGCGACCAGGATCTGCTGGGCGGTGTCGACTGCCTTGGCGGACCGGGCCTCGAGGTCCTTGGCGACGCCCTCGAAGGCTTCCTTGACCCTGGCGAGCTCCGCCTCAGGGTCGGCGGCCGCCGGTTCGCCGGTCGGCGGCCGGACCGGTGGCTGGACCTGCACCACCGGCCCGTACGCCGTGCCCGGACTGACGCCGATCCCGCGGCGGACCGCTGCTCCCGATCCCGTCGTCTCCGGTGTGGTCGTCACCGTCGGCTCACCTCACTCCTCCGCGTCCAGATCCCGGGAGAGCAGCTCGACGAGGGAGTCGAGCGCCGCGTCGGCACCGTCGCCCTCGGCCGAGAGCTCGACCTCCTCGCCGTGCTTGGCCCCGAGGGCCATGACTCCCAGGATGCTCGTCGCGTCCACAGCCTCGTCGCCAGGCCGGGCGATCTCGACGTCGAGCCCGGTGGCGCTGGCGGCCTGGACGAACAGGGCGGCGGGTCGGGCGTGCAGCCCGACGGACGACGCGATCGTGACGGTACGGCGCGGCATGACGTCTCCTCGCTGAAGGGTCGGGTGGGCTCAGGCGATCACGGCGTCGGCCACCTGCGCCACGGCCGCCCGCGAGTGGTCACGCTGCTTGAGCACGACGACGATGCTGGCCATGACGAGCACGCCGACGGCGACGGCGACGAGGAACCCGAGGATGTTGCCCATCAGCGGCGACACCCAGATCCCGCCGTGCGGAGCCCGCAGAGTCACGCCGAACCACATGGCGAGCCCGCCGGTGATGCTCGAGCCGATGACCGACGCGGTGATGATCCGCACCGGGTCGGCGGCGGCGAACGGGATCGCCCCCTCGGAGATGAAGGACGCGCCGAGCAGCCACGCTGCCGTGCCGTTCTCCCGCTCCGGCTCGGTGAACAGCTGCGGCCGAACCGTCGTGGCGAGCGCCATCGCGAGCGGGGCGACCATGCCGGCGGCCATGACGGCCGCCATGATCTTCAGCTGCGGCGAGTCGGTGGCCGTGCCGGCGGCGAGCAGCCCTGTCGTGGCGAAGGCGTAGGCGACCTTGTTGACGGGGCCGCCGAAGTCGAAACCCATCATCGCGCCCAGGATCAGGCCGAGCAGGACCGCGCTGCCGCCGGACATGTCGGTGAGCGCGGTGTTGAGCGTGTCCGTGAGCCACGTCAGCGGGCGGCCGAGGACGGTGATGAGCAGCCCGCAGGTGATGAAGGTCGACAGCAGCGGGATGACGATGACGGGCATGATCCCGCGGACGCCCTTGTGCACCTTCCACCTGGAGATCCACCGGGCGGAGAAGCCGCCGAGGAAGCCAGTCGCCAGGCCGCCCAGGAAGCCAGCCCCGATGGTGTAGGAGACGAAGCCGCCGACGATGCCGGGCACGAGACCGGGCCGGTCGGCGATCGCGAAGGCGATGAAGCCAGAGAGGATCGGCACGAGGAAGCTGAACGCGGCGCCCCCGATGACGAACAGCAGGGCGGCCCAGGAGGTGAGGCTCACCGGGTTGAAGTTCTGCGTGATGTTGAACTTGCCCTCAGCCGCCAGGCCGTACTGGACGATCTGGATCGCTCCGGTCTTTCCTAGCGCGACCTGCGCGAGCATGAACGACAGGGCGATGAGGATGCCGCCGGCCGCGACGAACGGGATCATGTACGACACGCCGGTCATCAGCCACTGGCGGATCTTGGTCCCGACGCCGACTCCGGTGTCCACCTTGGTCGACAGACCTCCGCCGGCGGCTGCCGGCGCTGCGGCGGCCGCCGCGGCCCGCTCCGGGTTGATGCGCCAGTCCTCGACGGCCGCGACTGCCTGGGCGATGAGCCCGGGACCGTCGCTGATCGCCTTCTTCACGCCGACGTCGATGATGGGCTTCCCGGCGAAACGGGCCTTGTCCTTGACCTCGAGGTCGTGGGCCAGGATCACCGCGTCCGCAGCGGCGATGGTCTCCGCCGACAGCGGCTCGGCGCCGACTGCGCCCTGCGTCTCGACCTCCATCTCGTGCCCGGCCGCCTTGGCGGACTGCTCGAGCGACTCAGCGGCCATGTAGGTGTGGGCGATGCCGGTGGGGCAGGAAGTCACTCCGACGAACTTCATGGGTTGACCACCTCTCTGTCGACGATGTCGACGACGGTCGCCGCGTCCGGGGCGTCGGTGAGGGACTGCCGGAACTCCGCGCGCATGAGCTTGCGAGCCAGTGCGGCGAGGATCTTCAAGTGCTCTTCGCCTCCGCCGGCCGGGGCCGCGATGAGGAAGACGAGGGTTGCCGGGCCGTCCTCGGCGCCCCAGTCGATGCCCGTCGGGGATCGCCCGAAGACGAGCGAGGGCTCGGTGATGGCCGTGCTCCGTGCGTGGGGGATGCCGATCCCGCCGGGAAGGCCGGTCGCCATCTGCTCTTCCCGCTTGCGGACGTCGTCGAGGAACGTCTCCAGGTCCGTGCAGCGGCCGCTCGCAACCAGGGTGCCGGCGAGCGTCCGGGTCGCCGCGTGCCGGTCGGGGTCGGAGAGGTCGAGCACGACCTGGTTGGTCGTGATGAGCGCCATGCTTCGCTTCCTTTCGTGGGGCTAGTCAGCCGATGAGAACCAGGGAACGGTCGGGGTCTGAAATGAGGTCGGCTGTGACGACGGCGAGGTCGTCGGGCGCAGGGACACGACTGCCCGGAAGCGTCACCGCGGCGGAGCCCCAGCGCGCGCCGGTGCGTAGCGCCTCCTGAGGCGGTGCGCCGGAGGCCATCCCCGCGAGGATTCCGGCGAGCGCGCAGTCGCCGGCGCCGACGGTGGAGAGCAGGGGCTGCCTGATCGTCGTCCGGACGTGGGCCATCGTGGCGGCGTCGACGAGCACCGCACCGTTGCGTCCGAGGCTCACCGTGACGGTCTCGATGCCGCCCTCGACGAGCCGGCGAGCGGCGTCGAGGACGTCGCCGAGCGTGCGTAGCGGATGGCCGGCCAGCTCGGCCAGCTCCTCGTGGTTGGGCTTGACCAGGTGCGGCCGGGCAGCCACTGCGGCCCGCATGGCCGCACCGGAGGTGTCGACGGCGACGCGGCATCCTCTCGCGGTCGCGGCTTCCACGAGCGTGGCGTAGAGGTCGGCCGGTGCACCTGGCGGCAGGCTGCCGCATCCGACGACCCACGCCGCACCAGCCGCGGCCTCGAGGGTCGTCGCCAGGAGCGCCTCGATCTCCCTTGGTGCGAGGGTCGGACCCGCCTCGTTGAGCTTCGTCGTCGTGCCATCGGGCTCCACGACGGTGACGTTGGAACGCAGCGTGCCGGCTACGGGTACGTCATGGTGCGCGACGCCTGCCTCGTCGAGCAGGGCGGCCATTGCCGAGCCCTCGGGGCCACCCGCCGGCAGCACGGCGAGGGCGGCGATGCCTTGAGCGGCCAGCGCCCGCGTCACGTTGATGCCCTTGCCGCCCGCGTCGATTCGGCTCGAGGTGGCGCGGTGGACCTCGCCGTGCCGCAGCGCGTCGACGGCGATGGTGCGGTCGATGCTCGGGTTGGGGGTCAGCGTGACGATCATGCGCGGACCAGTGCCGGGCCGGCAGCCACGATCTCGGCCGCGGCGTCGTCGTCGAGGTCGGCGTCGGTGATGACGAGGTCCACGTCGGCGAGGGCGGCGAAGCGGTGCAGGTGGTCGTCACCGAGCTTCGTCGAGTCGGTGACGACGACGACACGGCGCGCCGCGCGGACCATGGCCCGCTTCGCGGCAGCCTCTGCCTGGTCGGGCGTCGTGAGCCCGCGCACAGCGGACAGACCGTTGGTGCCAAGGAAGGCTACGTCGACGCACACGCCGTCGAGCGCCGCGGTCACCCAGTCTCCGACCGCGGCGCCCGTGCGCCCGCGGACGCGACCCCCGAGCAGGTAGAGAGCCACCCCCGGGTGCCACACGAGGGCTGCCGCCGCAGCCACGGAGTTGGTGACCACGGTCAGGTCGATGTCCGGTGGCAAGAGCTCCACGAGGGCCTGCGTGGTGGAGCCCGAGTCGAGCAGGACGGTGCCCTCGCGCGGCAGCTCGTCGAGGGCCCGGGATGCGACGCGGCGTTTCGCGTCGCTCAGCCGCCCCACCCGGGTGGCGAACGTCGGCTCGAGCTCGAGGCGTTCGACCGGGATGGCACCGCCATGAACGCGTCGCAGCGTGCCGCGGCGTTCGAGGGCGGTGAGGTCTCGCCGGACGGTCTCCATGGCGACGCCGAGGTCGTCGGCGAGAGTTCCCACCTCGACCCGGCCGGCTTGGCGCGCCTGAGCCAGGATGCGCTGCTGCCGTTCGGCTGCGTACATCGGGCTTCGCCCTCCTGGATCCGGGAGCGCCCGACCAGCGGGCACCCGAACTAAACCACAGATCCGGACTGAAAGCAACCCATACCGGCACCCGTTTCTGTGGTTAGGGCGGGATCAGCGGCGGGCCGCGAGCAGCTGGATCACCGGTACGCCGACCCGCCGCCGCACCTTCACCGCTCAGTCCACCCGCAGCAGCTGGGCTAGCAGGTGCGGCTGGGTCAGCAGAACGACCGCGCGACAGCCCCGCCCGGCGCTCGACGACGAGCACGGCGACCGGATCCTCGGCGAAGAGCCCGCCAGAGACCGCCCCGTGCGCGCGGAGCACGTCGACGCTAGTCTGCAGCGCGGCCAGGCTGACCCGCTCCGACTCGGCTAGGAGCCGTTCGGGGCCGCCCTCGCCGAGGAACAGCGGCGAGGCCCAGCTGGTCTCGCCCGCGAGTGTCGTCGTGCCCGACTCCAGCCGCCGGCGCACGTCCTCGACCGGGAGGAGCACCCGGTAGTGCGGCGCCGGGGCGGGGGCCAAGACCGCCGCGGCTTCCGCGCCGCTCAGCGGGACCTCGAGCAGCACCGCCACCTCGTCCGTCACGCCCGCGGTCGTCACTGCAGCAGGATGGACCCATGCAGCTGCCGGTGATGCCCCCTGTCGCGCCGATGCTGGCCAAGTCGGTGCCCGAGATCCCCGACGTCGGGCACGTCGAGCCCAAGTGGGACGGCTTCCGCACGATCGTCTTCCGCGACGGCGACGAGGTGGAGCTGGGCAGCCGCAACGAGCGCCCGATGACCCGGTACTTTCCTGAGGTCGTCGCGGCGGTCAAGGCCAACCTGCCCGACCGTTGCGTGGTCGACGGGGAGATCGTCGTTGTCCGCGGCGACCGCCTGGACTTCGAGGCGCTGCAGCAGCGCATCCACCCGGCCGCGTCGCGGGTCAACCTGCTCGCCGAGGAGACCCCGGCCTCGTTCGTCGCCTTCGACCTGCTCGCGCTCGGCGACGAGTCGCTGATGGGCACGCCTTTCGGCGAGCGCCGCACGCGGCTGGAGCAGGGGCTCGCCGACGCCGCGGCGCCGGTGTACCTCACCCCGGCGACCGCCGACCTGGCCGAGGGGCGGCGCTGGTTCGAGGTGTTCGAGGGCGCCGGCCTCGACGGCGTGGTCGCCAAGCCGGTCGCGGCGCCGTACACGCCCGACAAGCGCACCATGTTCAAGATCAAGCACGAGCGCACCGCCGACTGCGTGGTCGCCGGCTTCCGCTGGCACAAGACGGGGCCCGTCATCGGGTCGCTGCTGCTGGGCCTCTACGACGACACCAGCCGCCTGCAGCACGTCGGGGTCTCCGCGTCGTTCCCGATGGCCCGGCGCAAGGAGCTCGTCGACGAGCTCGCGCCCTACCGGCTCGGCGACGGCGACGAGCACCCGTGGTCGCAGTGGGCCGAGGCGGAGGCCCACGCCGGTGGCAGGCTGCCCGGCGCCGTGTCCCGCTGGAACGCCAAGAAGGACCTGTCCTTCGTCGCGGTGCGCCCCGAACTCGTCGTGGAGGTGGCGTACGACCACATGGAGGGCACCCGCTTCCGGCACACCGCGCAGTTCCGCCGGTGGCGCCCCGATCGCGAGCCCGCCTCGTGCACCTACGAGCAGCTCGACACCCCGGTGCAGTTCCACCTCGCCGAGGTGCTCACCGCCGGCCGGGTCTGAGGTGGGTGTGTGACCGGGCGGTCCAGCGCGCTGCGGACCGCACGCCGCCGCTGCCCCCTCCTCCGTACACATTTGGTGCGCCCGGGAGCGCTGTGCCTCAGGTGGCGTCCCTGCTGACGCAGCGGCCCCGTCGACCCCAAATGTGTACCGAGCGGCCCGCGGGCTGCCCAGCGATCAGGGCGCGGGGTTATGCGCGGCGCCAGCGGGCGAACAGCGCGCCCTCCTCCTCGAGCAAACCGGTGAGCGCCAGACCCTGAGCCGGTCGCAACGCCGTCCCCCGCAGCACCCGTGGCGCGCCCCCGCCGATCAGCTGCGGCGAGATGGTCAGGCACAGCTCGTCGACCACGCCGGCCGCGGCCCAGGCGGCGAGCAGCGTCGGGCCGCCCTCGCAGTGGATGCGGCCCAGGCCGCGCTCGGCGAGAGCGGCCACCGCGCGTACCGGGTCGACGTGCTCCTCACCGACCACCAGCACGTCCATGCGCTCGGCGACGGCCCGGCGCCGGTCGGCCGGTGCGGCCGTCGCGGTCAGCACCAGCCCGGCGTCGCGGGGCCCGCTCAGCAGTGGCCCGTCGAGGTCCACATCGAGCCGGGCGCTCGCAACCGCCACGATCGCCGCCGGTCGCTGGCCGAGCCGCCTTCGGCGCTGCCTGGTCGCCGGCTCCAGTTCCGCCGGGCCGTAGGCCTCCGCCCGTACGGTGCCCGCCCCGGCCACGACGACGTCGGCCAGCCCGCGCAGCACATGGAAGACGCGCCGGTCGGCGGGGCCACCCAGCGACCCGGACCGCCCATCACCGCCCGCTGCCGCGCCGTCCACCGAGGCGATCATGTTGGCCCGGACGAAAGGCAGCACCGCGTCGTCGTACGCCAGCTCGTCGATCAACTCAGTGTCGCCGAGCTCGTCGGCCGCGGGGGAGGGCAGGAGCCGGCGCACCACCTCATCCAAGCGCAACACCTGGCCGAGGGGGGCCCGGGCGGGCGCAGCGGTGGTGTCAGCCGCCCCGGCCACCGGGCGACAGGGTGCGCAGGCCGGCCAGGCGGGCGGCCGCCGCCTGCCGCTCGTCGTAGCTGAGGAAGCCGTCGAGTGGGGCCAGCGCCACGGCCGCGACGATGTGGATCGCGTCCAACGCTCGGAGGGCCGGCTCGGCGAGGGCTCCCGCCGCCAGGAGCAGCGTTCGGTCCAGCGGCGCCAAGGCGAGCGCGTCGACGAGTGCGCCGGCGCGGTCCATCAGGACCTCGAGGTCCAGTCGCGGGTCCTGGGCAACGGCGCGCCGGATCGCGCGCGGCACCTCGGTCAACACGAGGTCGCACGAGACGAGCTCGGCATCGGTCAGGAAGCCGCGGAGCGCAGGGCTCTCGGGCTCGTCTCGCACCAGCTTCACGAGCGCCGAGGCATCCGCGTAGAACAGCGCCAACCTCAGCGCTCGCTGCGGATCTCGTCCAGGGCACGGCTCAACGCGTGCGCGTCGCCGTCCATCCGCAGCGGCGCCGGCAGTCCACGACGAGCCGGGCGGGTGACCCGCCCGGCTGCGATCAGACGATCCAGCGCCTCGCCGGTGCTCGGCGGAGGCCCGAGCTCCGCGACCGGCCGATTGCGGTCCGTGACGATCAGCCGCTCGCCGTTCTCGACGCGGCGTAGGTAGCGACTCAGGTTCTGGCGGAGCTCCGCGACACCGACGGCCTGCGACATGTACATGAAGTTAGCAGAGGTTGTGATGTCAGACGTGGCAGCGAGCCGGTCAGCGGACGCATGCCCGTCCTACGCTGGCCGCCATGCCGGACCGGCTCGTCGATCGCTCGCCGCGGGTGCCGGCCGAGCGGCTCGTCGCCGAGTTGGTGCCGCCGCCGCGCTTCGACCGCGTGCGCTTCGAGACGTACGAACCGGATCCGGCTCAGCCGACCCAGCGAGCCGCCGTCGCGGCGATGTGGACGTTCTCGGCCCGGCTCGCCACGCCCGCTGACGGCGGCGGCCGACTGGGCCGGTGGCTGCGGCGTACGCCGGCGCCGCCGGAGGGGCGGTCGGGGGTCTACCTCGACGGCGGTTTCGGGGTCGGCAAGACGCACCTGCTGGCCTCGCTGTGGCACGCGGCGCCGCCGCCCAAGGGTTTCTGCACGTTCGTCGAGCTCACCCACCTCGTCGGCGCGCTCGGCTTCGCGCCGGCAGTCGAGGCGCTGTCCGGGCACCGGCTGCTCGCCGTCGACGAGTTCGAGCTCGACGACCCCGGCGACACCGTCCTCGTGTCGACGCTGCTCGGCCGGCTCGTGGAGGCCGGCGTACGGCTTGCCGCGACGTCCAACACGCTGCCCGGTCGGCTGGGGGAGGGGCGCTTCGCGGCCCAGGACTTCCTCCGCGAGATCCAGGGGCTCTCGGCGCACTTCGACGTGCTTCGCGTCGACGGCGAGGACTACCGGCACCGCGGGCTGTCGCCGGCGCCGCCGCCGCTCGGCGACGCCGAGCTGCGCGCCCGTGCCGAGGCCACTCAGGGAGCCACGGTCGACGACTTCCCCGCCCTGCTCGACCACCTCGCCCAGGTGCACCCGTCCCGGTACGGCCCCCTCCTGGACGGGATCACCACGGTGCACCTGCGCGGCGTGCATCCGGTGCAGGACCAGAACGTTGCTCTCCGCCTCGTCGTGCTCGCCGACCGGCTCTACGACCGGTCGGTGCCCGTGGTGACCTCCGGCGCCCCGCTCGACGAGCTGTTCACCGCGGAGCTGCTGACCGGGGGCTACCGGAAGAAGTACCTGCGTGCGACCAGTCGTCTGGTCGCCCTGGCGCGGGAGGCGGCCCAGCCGCAGGTCGGTGCCACCGGGCCATAGTCTCGACCGCTTAGAACGTGTTGGGAAAGCGGCTACGAGGCCGCAGCTGGCTGCCAGGCTCGGCGGCCAGGGGCGGGTGCGAGTCGGCGGGTCATGAGTCCGATCATGGACCACTTGATCATGGCCTCGGCGTGTTCGGGGAGCCGTTC
>JBBRVP010000018.1:0-61384 GCA_038246785.1 Jiangellales bacterium | reverse complement strand
GCCAACCCGGCCCGGTTCCGTCACCGCCGGCCCGAGCCGCCGCGACTGCCCACCGCAGCGTGGATCAACCAGCCCAGCATGGAGGCCCTCATCCAGAACAACTAGCGCGATCTTGTCTCAGCCGGCTTGACATCTTCCGGTAGGCCACGAGATTGCGGAACTCCTCGACCCGGTTCTCCATCGGAGTGCCGGTGAGGAACAACACCCGTTGCGCTCGGTCGACCCAGGTCGCGACGCTGCGCGAACGTTGCGCCGAGGGGTTCTTGGCGTAGTGGGCCTCGTCCACGACCAGCATCCCGATGGCCGTCTCGACGGGGGTCTCTAGGCCACGCAGAGACTCGTAGGTGGTGACGGCGACATCACCTCGCGAGATCCAGGTCTTGAGGTTGCGCCCGCGTTCCGGGCCGTACAGCGGCAAGACGCGCAGGGTGCTGCGTAAGGCGACCTCGCGGGTCCAGTTGATCAGGACGCTGGCCGGGCAGACGACCAGGAAGTGGGTGGCCCCGGTCGCCTTCAGATGAGCCATCGCCGCGATGGCTTCGATCGTCTTTCCGAGTCCCATTTCGTCGCCGATGATCACTCGGCGCTGGACCAGGGCGAAGCGGGCGCCGAAGGACTGGTAGCCGCGCAGCGAGACCCGTCGGAACGTGTCGTCCAGGGCCTGTTCGTGGACTCGGGCCACGATCTCTGCCGGGAGAAAGCCCTCGGACGCGGCGACGTCGAGCTTGAGGTCTACGAGCTGCCCGAGCACGCCGTAGTACTCCGGCGAGCGCTTCTGAAAGTCCTGCCATACCGCGTCCTGGCTGGGCGGCGGCAGTTTGATCACCCGCGCGGCCTGGTCGAGGCTCTCCCACGTTCGGTTCTGGTCAGCCCAAGAGATCCAGTGCTGCAACCTCGACAACGCGTCGGCGGCCTCGGCTTTGCGGCGTGAGCCGGTGAAGAAGTGCCGAACCCGGCCCCTCGCTGGCGCGGCCGCGGCGATCAGGCTCGATAGCTCGACGTCGAGTCGGCTTGCCGATTCGCGCAGCGGGGCGAGAGCGCGATCCACTCGGTCGTGATGATGCACGGCGGAAACCAACCCGCCGCTGACGGGGTCCGCCGGGTCGAGGTCGATGCGGACCTTGAGCCCCTCTTCGACGGCAGCAGCGATCTGCCGGGCCGCTGCGTGCGCCTGCATCGCGGTCTGGGGTCCGACGTTGGGTACTTGTTGCAGTCGGGTCGGTGAGGCTTCCAGGACGTCGAGGACGGTGCCGTAGCCGGAGGCTTCCAGCGGTCCGAGGCGAAGGCGACCGTCGGTGGTGTCTTTCAATCGGGCAACCGGGATCTTGGCCAGCTCCCGGCGCAGCATCTGATGCCTTAGGGCAGCGAACCTCTGCTGGACCTCGCGCATGGACTGGGCCTCACCGTGGACGACGGTGTGTGCTCGCCCCGACAGATCGTCCGCCCGGGCCAGGAGTTCCCGCGCGGCTGAGCCGACCAGCACAGGCTGATCGATAGAGCCGGGTGGGACTCCCGATGCAGCGGCCGCCATGGTGGGCTACTGATCCTCGAAGGCGGACTGTTCGAATTTCAGCGTCCGGGCGTTCTCCAGCACCACTCGGACCTTGTCGTCGGGGAACCCGTCGTCGCGGCGGGCGTGGATTTCGACTGTGACGTCGAGGTGGACGCTGTCGACCGCGGTGAGCTGTTGGAGGATCTCTTGACTGAGCCGGGTGAAGTCGCGGCTGTATCGCTCGGGGTCGATCCGGTAGACGCCGAAGAACCGGGTGTTGGCCGGCGGCGGAGCAACGTCCGGGCCAGGAGTTGGCTCAAGTCCTGATCCAGGGGTAGTTCCCGGCGCAGAGATGACGTCTGGGGGCGCGTCTTTGTCCTGCTGCGCTCGGGCGGCGGAGGGGTTGACCAGGAGGGTGGCGTCTGTGATGGCGCCGAAGTGGGCGTTCCCGCTGGGCAGGACGAGTCCGGAGTATCGGCCGGTCGCCTCGTCGTACCCGGCGGCGAGCGCGAATCCCTCGATCTCCCAGGTGAAGGCCGAGAGCGCCGACTCGACGCCGTCAGCGAGGACGCTGCGGTCCCGCAGCCGGGTCAGGTAGGGGTAGCGGCAGTAGTAGCCCCACAGCTCTCCGACGCTGAGGTGCCCGCGCCCCCACACCGTCGTGAGTTTGGAATCCAGGTCCAGCCGCAAGGATCGGGCCGCGACCACGTCGGCCAGCAGGCCACTGCGCCGCAGCTTGTCGGTGACCCGGTCGGCCAGTCGCTCCGTCGCACCGTCCGCCTTCTCCACGGAGATCACAGCGGGTGCTTTTGGGTCGGGCTGTTCGGGTACGAGAGCCCAGTGGTAGGTCTGGGCGATCCGCGAGGTGACGGCGTCGTCGCTGCGTTGCCGGTTGGTGTCGACCACCCGGACCTGCTGCGGTGAGAGGTTGAGTTCCTCCCGCCGCAGATAGACCCAGTCCCAGGCCATGTAGTCGCGGGCGGCGTCCGTCAGCTCCTCGACCCGCTTGGAGTCCGGAGCCAGGAACACCACCATGTTGCGATAGATCCGCTGCGCCGTCCCCCGGTGCTCGAAGACGTCGGCCGCGAACCGGCGCGCGGCGGAGTCCTCCGAGCCGCGGCTGTGCGGGGCCGACGGGTGCAGGATGACGAGCCGGACCTCCTCGGTGTCCGGGACGTCGGCGGAGGTATCGGGCGCGACGTGGACTCCGCCGAAACCGCCCCGCTGGCGGGCCTCGGTGGCGCGGATCCGGTCGACGATCTCCTTCCAGACCTCTTCCGGGCGTTCCCGCAACCCGTCGGCGTGGTCGGCCGCCGTGCGCGTGACCGAGGCCTGGGTGTCGTACCAGTACCGGTTGCCCTCGACGTAGAGGTAGGTGGCGCGCTGGGAGAGCAGGTCGATGGCGGACCCGAAGTTTCCGACCGTGTCCCCGGGGACGGCGGCGCCCAACCAGACCCGCTGCCGGTCCACGCCCCGGTGTGCGGACCGCAGGGTGGGGGCCGAGCCCATGAAGACCGACCGCGCGAGCCGCCTGGTCATCGCCCGGGCTCCCAACGTCGGACGCTCGGTGTCGATCTTCACCGGGGTCGAGCCGAGACCGTCGATGTCGGCGTCGACGATCGGCTTCCACGAGTCGGGCAGGTACTGCGTGATCTCACTGGCGACCGTGGGAATGTCCAGCGGGATGGTGCCGGGCATGATCATGGGGGCTGCGTCCTGGGCCACCCATAGCGCATGTACGACCGAGCTGACCAGCCGGAGCACCCCGCGGGTGCGCTGGAACCGGTCCAGCGTCGACCAGTCCTCGTACAAGCGGTCGAACAGCTCCGGGTGGATCGGGTAGGCGGCCTTGATCCGCTGCTCGTAGCGGATCGGGTCGGCCGTCACCTCCCGCGGGAACTCCCCGGTGTGCTTGAGGTAGAACTGGCCGAACTGGCGGGCCACCGCTGAGATGTCCGCCAGCACCTCCGCGCTCGGGTCCTGGAACAGCCGCCGCCGGACGATCTCGAACGACTCCTGTGCACTCGCCGGCCGCCACTGGTCGGCCAGCCGGCGGACCACGTTCTGCAGGCGCTGCAATGCCTCCTGGCCGTTCGGACCGCCCACTTCAATGGCCGTTCCCCCCGACTCGCCGTCCCGTTCGGGGTCGTGGGAGGCCGGGATCGAGATCACCAGCAGGGCACCAGGAACGGTCTTGACGATCTCGGTCAGCGACTGCGCGAAGGTGAACTGGGTGTCGAACGTTCCGGCAGCCAGATCTTCCCGCCCCCATAGCTGCCGGGCGTAGGCGACCCACTCATCCACCAGGATCAGGCAGGGCGCGTGCGCCGCGATCAGGTCCCGCAACTGGTCCCCGGGGGTGGTCCGGGTTGCGTCCGCCTCGGCGACGAGCCGGAACGCCTCTGCCCCGCCGAGTTGCCAGGCCAGCTCCCCCCAGATCGTGCCGACCGCCGTGCCGTCCGGCTTGATGCTGCCCGAGGGGGGCAGGTGCGTGCCCACCAGCGCGACCCGGCTGACGTGGGCGGGCAACGCCCGGTCGCCGATCAGCTCTTGCACCTCCTGCGGCAGGTCGCTGGTCGGGGTGCCCGACAGCAGGTGCCACAGCGCGAGCATCGAGTGAGTCTTCCCACCGCCGAAGTTGGTCTGCAGGTTGATGATCGGGCTGGCGTTGGAGTCTCCCGACATCCGCTTCACGGCGCGCTCCAACAGCTCGCGCAGCCCCTCCGTCAGGTAGGTGCGCCGGAAGAACTGCACCGGCTCCCGGTATTCCATGCCGACGGTCTGGTCCTCGCCCGCGAAGGCCACCATGTGCAAATCCGCGGCAAACTCACTCGCCGAGAAGTTGCCGGTGGCCACGTCGTCGTGCGGCCGCAACACCTCCCGCCACGGCTTCAGGCCCTGCCCCGCGACGGACACGACAGACTCCTGCACCCGCACCAGCCGCTTGGTCTCCGCCTCGAAGCTGACCCGCTGATGCTCCGAGCGCAATCGCCGCACCTCGTCGGCCGGGGCCGCGGCCCCGATCGCGACCAGTAGCCGCTCGATCGTGTCCAGCGCGCGGTACGTGTCGTCCCCGGAGAACGCGGCGTTGTGCGCCCACTTGTTGCGGGTGTCCCGCAGTTCGGAGGCGAAGGACTGCTCGACCCGGGAGAGGGAGTCCTTGAAGACCCTCCACTCCTCGGTAAGGACCCGCAGCTGGAACGACGGGTCGGTCAGCTCGAAGGACCGGGCGCCACCGCCGGTCCGGGCCTGGTCCCTGGCCTCCAGCAGGGCAATCCAGTTCCCGCCTCCAGCCCCGCCGGCCGCGGTCATCCGCTGGTCGACATAGGGCGCGAGCCCTTGCGCCAGCAACTCAAAGCCTTGCCCGACCCGGTCGCGGTTACTTGCCGCCATCACTACTCCGCTGGCTCGTCATCGAAGGAAAGCAGTCCTTGCCCCGCCCGGCTCGAGCCAACCGGGCGGTTAGCAGTGGCCGAACGCCCCAGCGACTCCAGATCGTTCCAGGAGGTGCCCAGGCCGTTGAACAGGGCCGCCGGCTGCGGCCACCCCTTGCGCTCACAGATCCGGTACAGCAGGTACGCCAGCTCCTGGCAGGCCGGCAGGTCGACCCGATCAGCGGCGGCCGCCATCAGCGTCGCGGCAGCCTGGGCACCGTCCTGGTTCAGCGCCCGCGCGAGATGGAGCACGACCTCCCAGGTAGGCGTCCACCGGTCGGTCTCGATCCGGTAGCCGGCGGGCAGGTCGGCCGGGGCGAGCAGCCGCACGGACCCCGCCCCCGCTCGTAGGACGCCGCTGCGCTCCAGGCTGGTGACGCTGGTGTTCTTCGCCTTGGCCAGGCCGTCCGCGACCCCGTATGGCCCCTGGGTGAACCCGTACTGTTCGAACCAGGCGAGACAGAACCGCGACTCGGCGTCCAGGTCGCCTTCCTGCTGGCTGAGTGCCTCTCCGAGGACCTGGTTCACGAGGTCGAGGGCGGCTCCCACGGGAACACTCGCGCCGTCCGCATCGACAACGTCGGCGTAGCTGGTGAAGACAGCCATACCCGGTCCGATCGCGGCCTGAGCCAAGTCGACAGGAGAAATCCCCGCCTCCTGCAAACGTCGGACCGCGGCCGGTACCTGGTCCCGCAGATCCGCGAGGAAGCGCCGTCGGTCGGCCCTGGGCGCAGATGCCGGCCGCTGCCTACAGACCACGACAATGGAGGAAGCGAGGCTGTTGGTGCCCGTCTTTATGCCCTCGGTGCGCTCGGTCCGGATCGGCCAGGTGGCCGTGATCACCAGCCCCGCTGCCTTCACCGCGCCCAGGAAGGCCTCCCACGCGGAGACCCCACCCCCGGTGCCCTCGGTGGACTTGTACGCGTAGTAGATCGTGATCGGGAAATCCGTCGAAGCATTCGCCGCGATGCACGCCATGGACGCCTTGAGCCCCTCCAGGAACGATTCCCGGGACGCACTCACTCCCCCGGCTCGCATCACGATCTCCGCGCTCCGCGGGGTGGCAATAGTGGCGAACAGCTCCGGGGACACCTCCCGGAGCGCACGGCGCAACCAGACGTAGAAGTAATCGCTCAGGGAGGAGTAGAGGAAGTAGTCGAAGTAGGGCGGGTCGGTCGAGACCACGACCGACCTGCCCCGCAGCGCCGCGCGGCGTGCGGGCGTCGTGCAGGACGACGTCTGCGTCCGCTGCGGGGTCGCAGCGCTCGATCACCCGCACCACCCAGTCGAGCTGACTCGGCCAACTGCCGGACGCGCGGGACAGCGGGTTGGCCTCGGCGAAGTCCCAGGGATAGGCGATGGCATTGTTCTGAATGAACGTCTGTTCCACCAGCCCCAGGTGCGCGTTCCAGATGCAGGCCGTGGACATCCGGTTGCTGAGCCGGCCGAGCACCAAGCCGAGCAGAATGGTGACGTCGCGCGCGTAGTCGACCGCGTCAGCGTCGTTCCAGCCGGCCGAGAGCGCGGCCTCACGCACCGCGGGGGTGATCGATCGCACTGCCTCAGCGAAGGCGTCCAGCGCGGCGCGCTGGCGCGGCAGGTGTAGGTCACCGAGCGTGAACACCCCGTAGGTGGGGGCGTTGGACACCAGCGGGTCGAGATCGAGTTCCAGGTCGCCCCCTACAGACTCGTCGATGGGTGGACAGACATCGGGCTCAGGGACGACCAGGAAGGGACGGCGCGGACCGGAGTCGGGGACGACGCAGCGAAGCGCCCGCCCAAGACCTCGCTCCCGGGCATGGCCCTTGACGTCATCAGCGGTGGTGGGGGTGCCACAAGCGACGCAGACGAACACCGCGCCGCGCCCCGTACGGGCCACGGCCGCGGCGCCCTCCACGACGCGGAACTGGATGGCCTGACCGTCCCACCAGGGGTCGAGCCACGCCTCCTGCCCATTCTTACGGCGCAACCACGGGTTGCTCAGCATCGGGACGATGGCCCCGCAGGCGGGGTTGCCGCACTCCACGGTGCGCACCCACAGATAGGCGGCGACCTCATGGTCGCCGCCACCCCAGTGGACCAGCGGGTAGTGCGGGCGCAGTTGCTCGCCCGCGGCGGCGAGCACCCGCTCCCCGTACGCCCGGACGTCGGCGGCCAAACCCTCTGCCTTCTCGGCCGGCAGGAGCCGAGTCGACACACGCGCGACAGGCTGCCGGCCGCGCCATTTCCTGGGCAGCTCCAACAGAGCGCGCTGCAACAAGACCGCGACCGGGTTGAGGTCGCTGGATACCACCGGGACGGCCAGACGTTGGCCTTCAAGCGGGATGGATCCCCCGCCGGCGAAAGGGTCCCAGATCACGACGTCGTCCTGACCGCACGCCGCGGCGACCTCCTGACGTACCTGACGCATCAGCGGCTGATCGACGGTGGCGTCCCAGGCACTCATCCGACCCACGAGGTCGAGCAGCCGGGCCCGCTCGGCATCCTGCAGTTCTGGCGTCGGGAAGAGGTCGGGCCGGGAGGCTGGGTCATCGACGAGTTGCGCGAACAGCACGGCCCGGGCTGCCGCCAACGGCTTGCGAGACCACCACAGGTGCAGGGTGGAGGGATGCCCGTGCCGGATCGATTTCTCCCGCGAGGCATGCCGGCTCACGACATCCAGCGGCATGGCCGTCTCGATCAGCTTGCGGCTCATGCGGAATGCTCCGGGTCACCGAAGTCGAGGGTCGCCTGGTCGCCGACCACCCTGCCGCCCATAGAGCGCGCAGCCGACTCCAAATCGTTCCAACTAGTACCCAGGCCGTTGAAGAGGAGCCCCACCGGTGCCCAGCCCTTCCGTTCGCAGATGCTGTAGAGCAGGTAGGACAGCTCCTTCGCGGTGTCAAGGTCGACGCGGTGGGCGGCACCCTCCATCAACACTGTTGCCGCAGCCGGTCCGTCTTCGTTGAGTGCCTTCGCCAGGCGTACGACCACCTCCCAAACACTGACCCGGACGTCGCGGACTGGATCCCACGCCGCCTCCAGATCCGCCGGCCCGAGCAGTTGAGCCTTGCCCGCGACGGCGCGAAAGACGCCGCCGCGCACTAGCCCAGGGACTGAGGTGTTGGTGGCTCTGGCCAGGACGTCGGCTTGTCCGGAGTCACCCTCGGTGAAGGCGAACTGCTGGAACCACTTCAGGCAGAACCGGGTGTCGGCGTCGAAGTCGCCCTCCTGTTGGGCCAGCACCTCGTCGAGCGTCTGATTGATCAGCGCCAGGGCTGTACGAACCGTCATATCCGACCCGTCGGCCTCCACCACCTTCGAGTAGCGAGAGAACACCCGCATCCCCGGCCCGATCGCCGCCTGAGCCAGGTCGACTGGCGCGATGCTGCCCTGCTGAAGTTCCAAGAGGGCCTTTGGCAGTTCGGCTCTCATTGCCGTGAGGAACGACCGCCGGTTTATTGCCTCGGAAGAACTCGATCGAGGCCGCAGGGTTAGAACCACTGAGGATGCAAGAGCATTCGAATCAAATCCCCGCATGCGAGTGGCCATTTCCGTTCGTACGGGCCACGTCGCAGTTACCTGCCACCCATGGCTAATCATCCCACCAAGCAGAACCTCCCAGCCGGTGCTGGCCGTTCCTTTTGAGTCGGTCTCCGCCTGCTTGAAGGCGTAGAACACGGTGGTCGGGAAGGTCGCCTCGACGGCACTTCTGATGTTCCGAAAGACCCGCGTGAACCCGTCCTCGAAGAAAGAACCCGCCAATTCCTCCCCTCCGCGCCGAAAAGGGTCTGCCACCAATTCGTCCGCCTTGGGGGTCAGCATGGTTCCGAGCAGATTTGGAGCAGATTCCCTGAGCGAACGTCGGAGCCAGACATAGAAGAAGTCAGCTAGATCCGCATACCCGACATTGTCGTAATATGGAGGGTCGGTACAAACCACGCGCGACTCGAAGTCTCTTTCGGTCGCGCTCACTTGGCGCACCATGGCAGGGACAGAGACGTCTGCCCTCGAGGAGCCGATCACTTTGACGGCCCCGTCGACGATTCCGGTCCAATCCCCACCGGCTCCGCCCAGCGGCGCGGCCTCAGCAAAATCCCAGACCATTGAAATTGTTTGACGGGCAAATGCGGGCGCCGTCTTGTCTGCGTCCGAGCGCCACCGGCCTAGCGAACAATGAAAATTCGCCGCCTTGCTGGCACACAAACCCAAGTACAGTGCCACACTGTCGGCGTATGCGCTAGCACCCATTCCGCCAGCTTCGAGTCCGGCAATGTCGTCAGGCACGCAAGCGGCCACCGCATCCGCAAGCACGCGCGCGCGGGCCTCTTGCACGAGATCGCTGAAGGTTGTGAGGGCGGTGAGCTGCCGGCGGGTGAACAGGTCGGCATGGTGATCCATGCCATACGCCTGGACTCGGAACCCAAGGGCGGCCTCGGGCAACTCCGTGTCGGGTACGTCGTCGGGAACCGGGACGTCAGCGGCCTTCTCGTGCTCGTGCGTCGGCGCGAGGTAGATCCGGCGTCGACTTCCCTCGGCTACGGTGGCCATCAGCTGGGCGCTGATCCTTCCCGCCTTGCCTTCGGCTCGAATGTAGGCGAGAGGTACAGCCGAATCGCACGCCACGCAGTGGGCGCCGGTGCGCGAGACTGTGCCGTCGTCGTCCTTGCTCGGTGCTCGCCTGGGGTCGTGGGCGATGGTGAACTCAACCCGGGGTCCGCCGGTCACAGGGACGACGTACGCCTCCTTGCCCTTCTTCTTTCCCAGCCACCAGGACCGGACAAGAGGCATCGCGACCCCGCACGCGGGGTTGGGGCAGGTGACGGTGCGGGCCCAGATCCAGGCGATCACGGTTGCCGGGCTGCCGTCGGCGAGGGTGGCCTTGGGGTATAGGTGGCCGACGCGCCGCTCGCATTCGTCGCGCATCCACTGGCCGTACCGGCGGACGTCCTCGGCTAGGCCGGTGGCGCGAGGCCAGTCCCCGAGGCGGGATTCGGCGGCGCCGGGGAAGACGGGGGGCCGCCCGGCCCACTTCGGGGGGATCTCGATCAAGGCCTTGTTGATCAGGACAGCGACAGGGTTCAGGTCCGAGGCATGCGCTTCCAGCCCGAGCCGTTGTGCCTCCAACGGGATGGAGCCGCCCCCGGCGAAGGGGTCGAGGATCGCCGGCGGATTGCCGTCGCAGGACTTGACGATCTCGGCGTGGGCTTCGGCGAGGAGGCGCTCGTCGGTGGTGTTCTCCCACACGACGAGGCGCTCGATCAGGTCGAAGAGCCGCTTCCGCTCGACCGCTTGGGCCTCCTCGGTGGGGAACTCCTCGGGTCGGCTCGACGGGTCATCGACCAGCTGCGCGAAGAGCACGGCCCGGCAGGCGGCCAACGGCCGGCGAGCCCACCACAGGTGCAAGGTTGAGGGGTGGCCGTGCCGGATCGACTTCTCTCGTGCGGACTCGCGGTTGATGGCCTCCAGCGGTAGAGCGACCTCGATGAGTTTCCGGCGGTACGGGGCGGTCATCGAGGCGTTACTCCTTCGGACCAGGTGCGGGCCCAGTTGAGGGTGAACCGGGTGACCCGGAAGTCGTCGGTGCCGGTGCCGTCGAACGGTCGGATGAGATAGCGGACCCGGTCGGCCTGGGGACCTTCGGGGCTGACCTCGACCAGGGCGAGACGGTAGTCGTCGCCGAGGTTCTTGGCGGCCAGGACCTCGTTGCGCGTGATGATGAAGTCGTCCGCACCGGCGATGCGGCCTTTCACCTCGATCCGGATCGGGTCGCCGGTCGCAGGGACGGAGCGGAGGTCGTACCCCGGGTTGTTGTGTGGCATCTCTTCGGGAATCCGGCCGAGAGCACGTTCAGCCGCTAAGACGGCGTCGACTGCGCGTCGTTCGACCGCCGCGGTGTCGCGCGCATACATGGCAGCGGGTTCGGCCCGCAGTCCCATCAGCCGGTCGATCAGGCCCTGGGGCAGGACGAGGGCAGCACCGGCGACGGTGGGGGGAAGGGCGAGTAGGCGGGCGTCGGCGTCGAGTTCGGCCAGGCGTCGCTCCAGTCGCCGTTCGAGCTCCCGAGCGCGGCGCTCGGCGGTCTCCGGGCGGATCTTCAAGCTCCGGCCAGCAGCTTCTTGGTCGAGCAGCTCCGCGTGGCGGTTGTCCCAGTAGTTGATCTCGCTGAGGAGCCGTCGCCGAACCTGGTCTCGAGTCCTGGCCACCAGGGGCAGGACGAAACCTTCGACCTCCCGCAGATGCTGGGACAGCGAATGCTCAATGGCCCACTCGACGGCCAGGTCCTCGGCGCCCCGGGCAAGCCAGGCGTCGTCCACCGCGATGGCGACGGCGGAGGCTTCGTCGTCCGTGGCCGGCTCGTAGTCCAGGTACGGTGCCGGCCCCGCGCCGCGGGTGCCGCCGTCGGGGGCGAGTTCGACGAAGTCGAACCGCTTGGACACCGCCCGGGCAGGGTTGTGCCCGTCGTCGATGCGCTGGGTCAGCGCCACCAGCAGCCGGGGGACCTCTCCCGAGTCGGCTCTGTCTACCAGGACCGTGCCGTGCTTGAGTGTTGACGCATGGCGTTCAACCGTCAGGTCGATGACTGCATCGAGCAGGGGGTGGCCGGGCGCGACCAGGTAGGCGCGCGGCGCCCCCGGGACGCGGACCCGGTCCCGTTCGAAGGTGACTCGCTCGTAGCGGGCCAGGACCGGTGCCCCGGTGCCGATCTGCCGGTCGCGGTCGCGGAGGTCACCCGGAACGTGAGTGATCTCGTAGCGACCCGCCTCCCGAGGAGCGACCCGTCCCCCGACTCGGGCGAACGCGGACAGGAAGAACGCCTGGACGTAGTGCGGCTGCAGACGGCGGGCCTGAGCCTCCTCCATCCGGCGCCGGATCGCCGCGATGTCAGCCTCGGCGAGCACCTCGCGGTGCAGCGCACGCTCGGCAAGCAGCTCGGCCAGCCCCTGGCCGACGGTCGCGTCGATTACCGTGTTCAGCCGCTCCCGGACCTCCGGCTGGTCTCCGTACCGGACCGCCTCCATCAGCAGCTGCCGAAGGGGCCGGTCCTCGAATGCGTCCCCGAGGACGTCGAACACCCGGCCCGCGTAGGCGACCCGCTGCTCCTCGATCTTCTCCAGCAGCTTCTGGAAGACGGCGCCCTCGCGGGTGCCGGCCGCGACGAGGTTCCACAGGTGGCAGACCTCGGTCTGTCCGATCCGGTGGATCCGGCCGAACCGCTGCTCGATCCGGTTGGGGTTCCACGGCAGGTCGTAGTTGACCATCAGGTGGGCTCGTTGCAGGTTCAGGCCCTCCCCCGCGGCGTCGGTGGCGACCAGGACCAGGACGTCCTTGTCCTGGGTGAACAGTTCCTGGGCCTTGCGTCGCTCCTCGCGCCGGACCCCACCGTGGATCGCGACGACGGCGTCCTGGCGGCCCAGAACCGTGCCGATCTGCTCGACCAGGTAGGTCAACGTGTCCCGGTGCTCGGTGAACACGATGATCTTGCGGAGGTTACCCGCGGCGTCGTGGGTCAGGTCCTCTTCCTGCAGCAACGTGCGCAGCTCGGTCCATTTCCGATCCGTGCCCGACCAGCGCACCCGGCGGGCGAGTTCCACCAGATCGGCGAGCATCGCGATCTCTTTGTCCAGCTCGGCGATGGTGCGGGCCGCGGTGGCGGCGTCGACGACGTCCTCTTCGAGGGTCTCCAGCTCCTCCCCGTCCAGGTCGTCGAGCCGGACGTCGAGGTCCTCCTCGCTGACCGTCCGGCCGAGCAGGGTGTCCAGGCGCTGCTTGAGCGGCGCCTCCTCGCCCACCCCCGTGACGACCGTCATCTCCCGCTTCCGGCGTTCCAGCCGAGCCTTGCGTCGCTCAAGACTCTTAAGGATCGCCTCCGGGCTGGAGGCCAGCCGCCGCTGCAGAACGGTGAGCGCGAACCCGACGGTCGTGCCGCGCCGTCCGTCACCGGCCTCCTTGAGCCGTTCGGCGCGGTTCATCTCCTCCCGCACATACTGCGTGACCGCCTCGTAGAGGTCCTGCTCCCCCGTGGAAAGCTGGTACGGGACGGTGTAGGCGCGGCGCTCGGGGAACAGCGGCCGGCCGTCCATGGTCAGCAGCTCTTCCTTGACCATCCGGCGCATCAGGTCCCCCGGGTCGACGGTATGGACACCGTCGCGGTACCGGCCCTCGAACCGGTCGCCGTCCAACAGGGCCATGAACAGCTGAAAGTCCTCCTGCTTGCCGGCGTGCGGGGTCGCCGTCATCAGCAGCAGATGCCGGGTGATCCGCCCGAGCAGCAGGCCCAGCTGGTACCGCTTGGTGGTCTTCAACTCCTGGCCGAAGTAGTGCGCCGACATTCGGTGAGCCTCGTCAACCACGACGAGATCCCAGTCCGACACTTCCAGCTGGACCAGCAGGTCCTCGTTGCGGGACAGCTGGTCCATCCGGGCAATCAGGAGCGGGTGGCGGTCGAAGACGCTGCTGTCGACTACGGAGTCGATCAAGGACCGGGTCAGCAACTCGAACCTCAGGCCGAACTTCTCGAACAGCTCGTCCTGCCACTGTTCCACCAGGCTGCCCGGCGCCACGATCAGGCAGCGAGCCAGGTCCCCGCGCAGCAGCAACTCCTTGACGTACAACCCGCACATGATCGTCTTGCCCGCACCGGGATCATCGGCCAGCAGGAACCGCAGCGGCGTTCGCGGGAGCAGCTCACCGTAGACCGCCTTGATCTGATGTGGCAGCGGGTCCAGATCCGACGTCGTGACCGCCAGCATCGGGTCGAACAAGGCGGCGTAGCGGACCCGTAGGGCCTCCGCGGCCAACCGCCACGCCTCGGCGTCCCCATCGAAGGCACGAGTCCGGCCTGCGGTGTCAAGCTGGAGCCGCGGCTCATGGTCACGACCCAGCACCGCTTGAGCAGTGCCGCCATGCGTATCCCGGTAGGTGAGAGTCACGAAGTTCGCGCCATGCCACTGAACAGCCACCACATCCACAACCCCCGGGCCGAGCACCCCCGCCACACTGGCCCCCGGGACAAGGTCCTCCAGGCGCGCATGCAGCGCCGCCTCCAGCGGCGACTCTCCGGCTCTACGCCCAGACTCCACGCCCAACCCCTATCGTCACGGACTCCTCACGGAAACGTACTGGGTGCCACCCACAAACACGCCCGACTCACACTGGTCATTCCGACAATTCATCTCGCATCGGACTAATCGAATGCCACCCTCGCGCCCATCGACCGCCGGTCAGACACCAGCTCGCTCAGTGGCGTCCCGCGGAGCGCGCTGCGTAGGCGCAACTCGAACGTCTCGCCGTCGTACCGGTCGTGAACGGGGCTGGTGTGCTGTCTCCACCGCGACGGATGCCGAGCACCCACGCCGACGTGCAGAACAGTGTCGTGGTGAGCATCACTCAGACCCTGAGCGGCCGCGGCCAGTAAGTCCCGCCAGGTTTGAATGGGCCACCCTCGTGGTTGCCGGGTTCCCCAGCCGACAACCACGACGTCAGCGGTTCGAGCGGCATCCCGTAAGCGTCTTCTCACATCGTCCAGGTCCACTTGGCCAGCCACACCGACCAACTCCGTGTTGGACCGGGTCCGCAACTCGATGAGGTTGCTGATATCCAGCGAGGCCGCGTCCATCACCGTCGCCAGCGCCCTGACATTGCGCCACGAGGTCGTCGACTCGGTAGGTCTGAACGAGGGGTTGCACAGGACCGCAAGCAGGCGGGGCCCCGTCTGCCCCGGCCCCTGCACCCAGCCCGCCGTGCATCCTTGATCGGGCTGTCCCACAGGCACCGGATTGAGTGTGCCAGGTCGGCCCTTCCTGCCGGTGGAGCCTCAAACCTGGGATTGAACGTGTCAATCTGCTCGGCAGTGGCCGACTACCGAGAGCAGTTCGATGGTGTCATCGTCGGGGTCGGCATCTGGGTCGATGCGTTCGATCTGGGCGTGCAAGCGATCGGCGAGCCTGTGGACCTCTTCCAGGTCGCCGCGCATGGCGGCAGCCCGGATGGCGTCGCGGTACAGGACCTCGCTGCAGGGCTCCGCCAGCAAGCCCGTGGCCGCCGCCTCCTGAGCGCCGCGATGGTCCCCGGCTGCCAGACGCATGCCGGCGAGCACGTGAGCCACGTCCACGATCGCACTGATCATCTGCTGGAGGTCGGCCTCAGCCCAGGTGTAGCGGCGGGGGTCGACGCCGACGAAGGGCCGGCCGCGTACCAGAGCGAGCGCGGCGGTCAAGTCCGCAGCGCCTTCGGGACCGGCTGCCGCGAGCCCCTGGCGAGCGAGCCCCGTGAAGTCGTCCCAGTCGCACCTGACGGCCTGATGGAGGTGGTAGTCGCCCGTATCCGTGAAAGTCGGCAGGTACGGCTGGCCGCTCGGGGTGTGGCCGAGCCACCTCCGGGTGCGGGAGGTCAGAGCGTTGCGGGTGCCGTTGCCGACCCGTTTGCCAGGCCACATCGCCTCGTCGAGCTGGTGATAGGTCGGACCCGGATGCAGGGCGAGATAGGCGACCAGTTCGGTGAGCTGGCGGCGCCGGTTGGGGACGGCTTGGTCGTCGGCGCCTTCAACGACGACGGGGCCAAGCAGGAGGAGGCGTGGAGCTGTGGGGGCGAGACTTGCTGTGGGGGCGGGCAGCATTTCTGCGGTCGGCGCCCGTTCTAGTGGTGACGGCAGACTCGCAAGCACGTCGGCCACTTCTGAGTTGGTCGGGCCCCCAGCCGTCGTCGTGCACGTCGCGGTGCGGTCGGCCGTGGCCAGCAGTTCCAGGAGCTGGGCGTAGGTGGTCGGCTCCAGGCGTTGGGGGTCGACGTCCAGGTCCAGGGGCCGGAAGTGGGCAGACCCGCCGTCCGCGACGTCGAGTGACCACCCCGGGCCTGGCAGTTCGCCGGCGGCGCTGGTGATGAGTGCGACACCTGACCAAGGGGAGGGCGCGAAGTCTGCGCCGGCTCGGAGGTGGATCTCAGGGGCCCAAGTGTCAGTAGCAACGCCACGGGAGCGCGCTTGCCGTACGTCGTCCACGCCGGCGTCGGCCCAGATCGTGCTCAGGGCGCCCTGGTGGGCGGCGACGTGACGAGCGGCGTCTTCTGGTGATTCGAGGGTGCGGGCGCGCACCACGTCGGTGACCGCGCTGAGGTCCGCCAGTTCGGGGCCGAGGGTGATGGCGGCGCTCTCGGTCAGCGGGTTCGTCACCAGTTCCACGGCAAGGGCACGCAGCACCGCCGCGGCCTGATGATCGGAACCGGTCACGGTAAGCGTGCCGGCCGCTTCGACGTTCACGAGAAGCAGCGCGTCCTCCGTGACGCCGAGGGTCAACAACGCCGGGTAAGGCTCTGGGACGTCCTCGTCCTGGGTGAGGCTGACCTCGGGGGTGCGGGTGAGTCGCCAGGTACGGGCAGCCACTGAGGAGAACGGATCGACGGGCGCGTCGTCCTCCTCGGTCAGCAGGAGGTCGAGTCGTTGCGGCGAGACGAGAAGGGCGGCGAGGCGGGGTAGCTCCCGGCCGGCGACGCTGCAGGCGCGGCTGAGGTCCCGAAGAGCAGACCTCACGATGTCCAGGGTGACCGGGTCTTCGGCCGACCGAAGTGTGCGCTCGACGTCTGCGACGTCCGGGTCTGGGAGGGGAATGCGCTCTCCGGCGCGGCGGTGACGTTGCTGGCGTCGGCGCCGGATCGCTAGTTCGCCGATTACTCCTGTCGTGGCGAGTGCCCCCAGCCCGAGCACCAGTGCGTTGATCGACCACTGGTCGCCGTCCGCCACGGTTGGTGATTCCACGTTGGATGGCGCAACGGTAGGAGGAGCGGCTTCGGGCGACGGCGAGTAACGAGGAGCCGACGGGGTCGGCGCCGACGAGGCCGGGCCGGCGGGCGCCGAGATGGAGGGGGGCGACGATCTCGGGGTCGCGGGTGGCTGACTCACCTTGGGAGGGGTGGGCGGCGGCTGCGGCACGGGATCTGCGGCAGGCAGGTCCAGAGTCCAGCCGGGGTGGATGACATCGGGGTCTGTCAACGTCGCGCCGTCCGATTGCCGGTCGCCGGCGTTGAGGGCGGCGATCTCGGGATAGCGGTCGGCGTCGCCGAGTAGCGTCTCCGCGATTTCCGAAAGGGTGTCTCCTCGCTGGACGACGTAGGGGTCGCCGGCCTTCGGGGCTGTTGCGTGGCCCATGGCATCACTGGGGAGGCGGAGCGTCCAGCCGGGATAGATCCAATGGGCGCTGGTGAGCTGCCGACCGTCACGTTGCGGCCGGCCGTAGTTCAGTTCGGCGATCTCGGCGAAGCGGATGCCAGCGCCGAGGTGGCGTTCGGCCAGGCTCCACAGGGTGTCGCCTCGGTGCACCATCACTGTCGGGTGCACCGGGCGGGTCTGATGCTCGACGTGCGAGCTGCCAGACGAGGCGGCCTCAACCGGTCGAGTAGGACCTCGGTCCGTCGTCGCGGTCGCCGACGCCCGGAAGGTTGCAACGACCTCCGCGACAGGAACTGGCTGGTCGTGTGCGGAGGCGGCGACCGGGTGTGGTCGTCCCGTCGGGATGGCCGCAGGGTTCGCTGGGCCAAGAAGAACGGCCACTGCCGCGACCAGCGTGGCGGCGCCCCGCTGGGGAACCGCGAGCAGGGGCAGGCGGGGCGCCGGCAACCCGCGGAGGATCGCGATGGCCTCGACGAGAACTGACAGGCTGAACGCGGCCCAGGCCGCCCACGCGATCACGGCGAGGGCGGCGAGGAAGATGTGCCCGTCGTCGGGGCGGGTCAGGACACCGGTGACCTCGGCCCACGTCGGAGCCCGGTTGGGCACCGTGAGCGGTGCAACGACCAGGAGCGTGGCCGGGATCCCGGCCAGGTGCCCGAGCAGGACGACGAGCGCGCCCAGGGCGCGGGTGACATCGAGGACCGACCGGCGAGAGGTCAAGGGATCACTCCCGTCACCCCGCGGGTCAGCGTTGCGGTCGCGTGGCCGTGGGCTGTCAGTGAGGAGACACCGATCAGTCCGAGGAAGACGGTGGGCGCGCTGGTGGTGACGGCGACGTCGAGGCTGCGGCCACCGGGGGCGATCGTGACAGTCCCGGTGACGCCGTTGCTGCGCAGGTATCCCTGGGCTGCTTCTATGGCGGCGCGGGGATCCGCGGTCGGGGTCCGGCCGGCGATCGCCGCCGGCAGGGCGATGGCCTGCCCTCCGGCACGGGCGGCCTCAGCTGCGACGACGTCGGCGCGCTGGACGGCGCGGACTTTCGCCCCGCCGTCTACCACGAGCCCGGCGAGCACCAGGAGCCCGACGCTGGCGACGGCGAAGAACACCGTCACGGACCCCTGATCCCGACCGTCGCGTCGACGTGACCTGGACCGGCGGCAAGGCTCGGGGGTTGGTCTCATCGTGACCGGTACCGATCCAGCATGCTGACGGTGCGGCTGCTGAGCATCCGGGTCCCTGGGATTCCAGGGACGGCGACGGTAGAGAGATCGACGACGCAGGCCACACTCGCAGCGACCTGAGCCGGCTGACCGACCGGGACGGCGAATCCAGTTGTCTCCACCACGACGGACACGGTGGCGCAGTGCTGGCCTTGCCCCGCCAGACTCGTGGCTGCGGCGGCGCGCGCAGCCCGGTCGGCGGCGGCCGGAGTCCGAGCGAGGGACGCGGCCCGGGCGGCCGAGGCCGAGGCCTGCGCGACGGCGCCGGCGGCGACCTCGATCCGCCCGGCGACGATCACCAGCCCGAGCAGAACCAGGATCGCGGGGGTGAGGATGGTCATCTCCAGAGTCATGCTCCCCCGGTCAACATCAGGACGCCGGGTCGTTGGAGGGATCTTGTCGGGCCTCATCGCGCGGCGCCTGTGATGAAGCGTTCTCGGCTTGCCTGGGCCGCCTGGTTAATCGCGAGGCCGGGGATGCCAGGGAGCACCGAGAGGGACCGGCCGGTCACCTGGATCCGGACGGTGGTCACCGTTGAGCCGGCGGAGGTGACACTGGCCGCGGTAAGGGAGTCCCCGGCTTGCTCGGTGATGAATGCACGGGCCCGCGCGGCGCCGGCGTGGGGCGGCGCACCGTAGGCCCGACCGGCGTTGACCCCTTCCTGAGCTGCGGCCAGCGCGAGACTGCGGGCGTAGAACCAGAGGCCGGCTTGGACGATGGTGAACGTCAGCAACAGGATCGCCGGACCGAGGATGGCGATCTCCAAGCTCACTGAACCCCTGTCCAGTTCACCTCGCCGCAGACCCCTGACGGTCCTCGCCGATCGCATGACCGCTACTTGATCTGGTTGGTGCGCCGGGTGACCGCCAGGGTGATCGCAGTGACGAGCAGGGCGGCCACCGCCATCAGGCCGAGGGCAATGATGACCATCTCCAGGGTGGACACACCGTCCTCCGGTTGCCGCCCGCGCGTCCGGACTCGGGCCCGGATCCCGCCCACCAGCGCGTGCGCGAGGAGGACGGCGTGAGTGGTCAGGTCGTCTATCACGGGCGGCCTCCGGGCTGGGTCGGGCGCATTGGTGGAGCGGTCATGGTCCGAACAGGATTCGGGCGAACGCGGGGTAACCGACCAGGGCCATGAATACGATCCCCAGCCCGGCGACCGGGACGATCATGTGCTCCGAGGCGGCGTTGGCCGTGGCGACGGCCTGGGTGGTCAAGCTCGTGCGCAGGGAGGCGGCACGGGCGCGCAGGGTGGCGTAGACGGCGGCGCCGTCCTGTCCGGACAGCCGCATGATGTCCGCGACGTCGCCGAGTTCGTTGACCCCGGTCTGCTCCGCCAGGTCGGACAGACCCTGCCACGGGGGCACGCCGCGGAGCCGGGCGCGAGTCAGGGCATCACGGATCCGGACGAAACCGGGAGCGTCGCCGATGGTGGCGGCGCGTTCGAGAGCCTCGATCGCTCCGGCGTCCGCGGCGCGTTCCAGAGCGACCAGTTCGAGATAGGCGCAGACCGCGAGTCGCAGCTCGGCGCGGGCGACGCTTGCTCGGCGACGGACGTCGACGTCGGGGACGAAGAAAAGGACGGCGGCCAGGGCGACCGCTGCCAGCGTCGGGATGGTCCACGACAGGCTGACACCAAGCAGGGCGATGGCGGTGATCAGGACCGGCGGGAAGGCCAGACCCAGCAGGGCGTACCCGGCCTTACGGACCAGCAGCGACTCGACACTCTCCCCGAGCAGGGTGAGGTCGGCGGCGAACCTGACCAGCCTCAGGGCTTCCACCGGGCCCTGCCCGACCCGATCCGCCAATCGGTTGGCAAGACGGTTGGCAAGGCGTTCGGCCGCTGCCCCTTCCGTGCTGCCAGACTGCGGTCGTCGAGCCGAACCGGCGGTGGCATCCAGACGAGTCAGGGCAGCGGCCAGGTCCGGGGTCGGCGGGCGCAGCCCGGCCAGGACAAGAGCCACGCCCGCTCCTACGGCTGAACCGGCCAGAGCGATCGGCGCGCTGATCAACTCGCCACCCCCCTTGGCCCAAGGGAAGCCATCGGCTCGGACCTATCCCGCAAGCTGAGGATTCGGGGCGGTGGCGGCGAGCTGGTCAGGCTGTTCATCCAGGCCAGGGCAGCGACGAAGCCGACGGCGATTGCGGTCAGGACGAGCTGGCCGAGCGGTGTGCCATAGGGGCGCAGGTAAGTGCCGTTCAGCGCGCCGACCGCGACAACGGCCAGGGTGATCAGAGTGACGGCACGAGCGGTCGTACGGGGCTTGGCCCGTTCGGCTTCGACCTTGCGGCGCATCGCCACCTCCTCGGCAACGGAATCGGCGACGGCTGTCAGGACTTTGCCGAGGCCCGGCCCCCTGCGGCGGGAGCCGAGGATCAGAGTGGCGGCGACCAGGTCGCCGGTGGCGTCGTTCAGGTCGTCGGCGAACGCGCGTAGAGCGGTCTCGGCGGGCCATCTTGCGCCGAGCCGGGCAGAGAGGGCGCTTACCTCGCCGCGGATCGGATCGGGACAGGTACGCACGGTCGTGGTGATGGCCTGCTCCAGGCCGACGCCGACGACCAGGACGTCGGACAGGCGCCGAGTCCACTCCTCCACCGCCTCCACCCGGTCGATCGCCCGGGCCGCCGCCCGCCCCGTCGACAACAGCGCCGGTAGCCCGAGGACCGTGACCGCGGTGATCAGCCCCGCGACAGGCCAGCCGATCACCAGCCACGCCAGGAGTCCGGCGCCGAGCGCCATCAGCCACCGCCAGGCCGTCCACGTCGACGCCGGGCCGGCACCTGTCTGCGCGAGCCGGCGCGCGACCCGACCGATGTTCCCCCAGCCGCCGGCTACGCGTGACGCCGGGATGCTGCGTCGGAACCCTGCGAGGGCGAGCAGCAGTCCGCCGGCAACGGCGGCCCCCGACAACGCGGCAAGCACCTTGGTCACCGGACCGTGCCCCTGCCGGTCATGGTGTTCATCGGCGCGGGCCAGATACCTGCGCGCGCGTCCAGGAAGGCGGGGTCGAATCCGACTCGGATCAGCTCCGGCAGGCACGCCGGCGGGTGCATCGGGATGGCTCGCCCGTCGGGGCCCGGGCCGAACACGGTGGTCAGCGCGGGTCGGGAACCCTCCCCGATGCCGTTGACCTCCAGCACCTCGGAGATGAACCGGTGCCGTCGACCGCCAACCGCGGACTCGTCGAGGAGCTGGACGTGAACGAAGACGTCGACGGCGCCCGAGACGAGGCGGTAGGCAAATGAGTCGGTGATACCTACCCCGGCCGACATGCACAGGGTGACGATCCGGTCGACCGCCCGAGCCGCAGACCGCGCATGAATGGTGCACAGGCTGCCGTCGCCGGTCGACATGGCCTCCAGCATCGGCAACACCTCAGAGCCGCGGACCTCCCCGACGATGATCCGCCGCAGGTTCATCCGCAGCGCGCTGCGCACCAACTCCTCCAGGCCAACCTCACCCGCGTGACGCCCCGCGCCGTCCAGCTCGCTGGAGCCTTCGCGGGCTTCCATCGCGACCACTCGCGGATGCCGGTCGGTCAACTCGTGAAGGTGCAACTCGTACTCGCGCTCGATGGTCGCGAACCGTTCCAAAGGTGGGAACTCGTTGGCCAACGCCCGGATGAGCGTGGTCTTGCCCGCGTTCTGCAACCCGGTAACCACGATGTTCTTTCCCGCCAGGAGCGCTGCACGCAGGAAGGCGACCAGAGCACCGTCCAGGGTGCCGAGGGCGATCAGATCGCTCAGGTCCACGTCGCGGACCCGGTGTCGACGGATCACCACCTGAGGGCGGGGCGTCGTCCAAGCCATCGCCGCCAGCCGCGACCCGTCGTCGAGCCGCACGTGCAGGCTGGGGGACGCGGTCGTGAACGTCCGCTCCCCCGCGCCGACCCGGCCTGCGAGCAGTTGAAGTTGCTCGATCAGCTCTGTGTCCGAGTCCGCAACGGGCGGCCCAGGTTCCTCGCGGCCATCGGCGTAAGACAGCCATACCCGATCGCAGCCGTTTACCTCGACGTTCTCGACGTCCGGGTCGTCGACCAGAGGCTGCAACCGGCCGAGCCCGAACAACGCGGCCATCACAGCCTCGGCCAGCGCGTACTCCTCCTCCACGTTCCAGCCCGGCAGCCCGAGCTGGACCCGCTCCCGTGCCCGGTCGGTGAGCACGTCGGCCAGCAACGCTCGGCCCATCTCGCGGCGCGCCTGCCGGTCCAAGTCGGGTTCGAGCTGGAGGCGACCCGCCAGTTGCTCGGCGACCGCCCGGCGGACCTGTCGTACGACGGTGTGATCGACTGTGGCCCGAGGAGGCGTGGCCGGCTCCACCTGTGGCAGGACGGTTCGATGCGCCGGGGCCCGGCCGAGAGTCGGGAACCCATTGACGACCCCGGAGAGCGATGTCTGTTCAGGCATCGGACGGCACCTGCCCGGAGGTGCGCGCCTCAGCAGGGCGCTCAAATGGCCGGGCGAAGGCGGTGAGGTGGGTGGCTACGACATGGGCCGAACGCAGGAGCGGCGAGCGAGCGAACCGCCAACCCGGCGCCGCGCCGTCGGACAGCACCGACGCCGCCACTGGGTCCCATGCCAGCTCCCCGACGACGGGGACGTCGAGCGCGCGAGCGATCTCGCCCCGCGAATACGGCTGTCCGGCTCCGACGACCAGGCACCTGACCTTGTCCCGATCCTGGCCCGGCGCCGCGTCGTGCAGGAGGCCGCGGACGGCGGAGCGGGCACCTGCGGCCGATGCCAGCGTCGATCGGGTGACCACCAAGACGACGTCGGCCGCCTCCAGCAGGGGCGTCGGCGCCGCCGTTGAGCCGACTCTGCCGAGGTCGAGCAGCACATCCACGATGGGCTCAGAATGGGCCAGGTCTGCGATCAGCCGGGCCAGCACCGGCCAAAGAGCGGACAGGGCGGGAGCCTGAGCCGGATCGCCCATTCCGACGAGCAGCAGCCGAGTTCCTGCTTCATCCAGACCGATCACATTGCGCCACAGCGCCTCGGTCAGCTCAAGTTCGCGGACCGCAGCCAACTCGGTCAGACCCCGCCCGTCGGGGACCGCGCCCCGCAAGTAGCCGGATCCGGTTCCGGAGCCCGCAGGGTCGGCGTCGATCATCAGCACGCAGGCGCCGAGGTTTGTGGGGACGATCGGCCAGGTCAAGGCCAGCGAAAGAGCAGCTGTGGTGACCCCCGGCGACCCCTTCCCCGACACCAACCCGATCACGCTCATCGGCCGCTCACCCCCGGCCCCGAGGCTGGACGACGACAGCGATCCGACCGGTCGCCGCCCGGGCGGCCAGCGCCGGGCCATCGCCGGTCGCCACCGTCACGTCGACCTCACTGACCCCGTTCAGGTCCGGCGCCCCGACCCGGACGACCGTGGCCGCGATGGTCCCCGGTGGCGCGGTCGGCGGATCGGCGTCCGCCGGCGGGGTGTCCACGACCAACAAGCGATCGCCCGCCCGGAGCCCGCCCGCCGGCATCCGCGTCGGCGGCAGGGCGAGCACCGCCAGCATCTGCCCAGCCCCAGGCGGGGCATCGTCGATCACCTGGCCGGGCGCGAGCAAGGCACCGGACACCAGGTCGCTGCCGGCGACCCGCCCTACGACGGTGTCGGCTTGGCTGGCGAGGACGGTGGCGACGCCGGCATCGACAGACACCTCCACCTGCGACAGATCGCCGGCGGTGATCGTGGATCCTGCCGCCACGTTGCGCGCGACAACCAAGACAGGCACCCGGTGGGCAGCGGCGTTCAAGAGCCACACCGCGACCAGCGCACCCACCGCGACCAATGCCAAGCCTGCAACGAGCAGCCCGGGGCGACGCCTTCCCCGCGTCGGCGGAACCGACGGAGCGCGCAACGACTCGCGTCCCGCGCGGTCGGTGACACCGTCCAGCACGGGGACCGTCGGGGCGCGGGGCGGCGTCAGGGAACCCTTCCCGATCGTCGCCATGCGTACCTCCGTGTTCCGAAGCTCAACGGCCCCGGAGTCGCCTCAACTCACAAGCACCTGCATCTCGCCGATACTCACCTGCGTTGCAGAGGCACGGGTCACCGTCAATGCCCCCGTCTGCCCGCCTCCCACCCAGGTCACGTTCCACGTCGTGGTAGCCGTCACCTTGTACTTCGCCCCCGGTTGAGCTGCCGAGGAGATCGCATACACGTAGCCGCACGTCGGCGACGCCTTCGCACCCAGCGTCTCTGCGTATGGGGTGCCAGGGTTCGCACATGTGACGGAGTGGCCGTCGCCCATGCCCCAGACGATCCGAGCCGCGCGCGCGGTAGCTGTGACCGACAGCCCCGGCACCGACGCCGTGGCCGACGATGGCCCCCACGTCGTAGGAGTCGCGGCCGTCCAAAGCCACACCGGAAGCCCCACCAGTCCCGTGGAGCCGGGGCGCGGCGCCATCCCGATGTCCGGCCCGGACAGCCTCAACAGTCGAACTGCCTGCTGCGCCAGTTGCGCGGCGGTTACGCCCCCGAGGCCGGGTGGCGGTGTCGCTCGCCAGACCCATCCGCCTCCGGTCCCGATGATCCAGCCACAGACCTGTTCGTAGATCGCGCCCTGCGGGAAGTGGCCTTCCCAGGCGATGTCGCTGGCCGGCGGCTGCGGCTGCAGCAACTGGTAGTAGCAGTCATCGGCCGGGTTGAACCAGCCGAACACGGGGTCGTGGCACGGAACCACCTCTCCCGTGAAGGAGATCTTGCAGACCACCTTGTCCGGTGCGGATTTCCCTGACGTGGATCCGGACCCGGGCTTCCCCGGAGAGTCGACCTGGATGATGCAGAAAGGGCGCGTTGGCGGACAGGCGACAGGGCCGCCAGCGACCGCTCCCACCGCCGTAAGCGCTGTCGTCATACCGTGCACAAAGATGGCCGTCGTCAGAAGGCAGATCGCCATGGCCCGCCGGCTCGTCCCCATGGCGCCAGGCGGGGCGAAGCCGCGAGTGGGCGTCAACACGTTCGGTCCCGATGGGCGACCGAGGTTCGGATCACCCAGTGTCCGTTATAGATCATCGCCGTGGAGTCCATCACCACGCGTGGCGGTTGGTTCGGAGCCAGAGCCGACTTGCCGGTTGCCGCGTACACCGGCGTCCAGTGAGACGAATCCACGCAGTCGGTGATTGTCGCCTTGGCCGGGTCCGCGATCTGGATCGAGGTCAGGCTCGGCGACAGGGCGGGCTCTCCGCGCATGACGATTCCCTGCTGGCGGAAGAGTAAGACCGTGGCCCGTACATCGGCCAAGGCCTGATCGACCGAGTAGCGGGACAGGTCGCCGACGGCCTTGCTCTTCGGCGCTGCCTGTGCTTTGACCTGCGCGGCCCAATAGGCCCGGTAGACCGCAAGGACGTCGTCCCGGGCCTTGGTGGTCGGATCGGATGAAGGCGGTGGCGAAGGGCTGCTCGTAACCACGGCGGACGTTGAAGCAGGAGAGGAGACCGCGGGCGTCGAGGTACCCGAACAGGCCCCAAGCTGGAGGATCACGGCACCGCCGAGCACGGCAAGCGCCGGCATCCTCCCCAAGAGAGGCCGCACCCCCATGAAGGTCCTCCGCTTCGCCCGGCGACCCCTCCTTGCGAGCCACGGTGGGCCTTTTGTCCCGTCTGGCATCCCGTTCTACACCCCTTCGATGGTCTGGGGAACCCTCAGCGACCACCCTTCGGCCGATCGCCAGGTGTTGGCCATGGCCACATCACCGCTGAGCGTGGCCACCCGTCGAGCGCCCACGCATCCAACAGCGCGGCCGTTCAAGCCCCGTCCGGGGGGCCTTGCGATGTCCGAAGAGCGTCACCGGAGCGCCTTGCCAACGGCCTTGCCTCCACGGCCGACCGCCGCGCCGCTCCAGGCGAGCAGCCGCCGGCCGGCACATTTCGCGCGTCGAGTAGCACCCGACCCTTGCCGATCACCTTGCCACTTCCCAGACGGACATAGACCGTACGACGCCCTCATGGCGACGTCCTAGACGCGCAGATCCCCGACCAGCCACGGGGGAAGCTGGTCGGGGATACGGGGCAAGCGTAGGGCTGCGGACCCGAATGGATCCACCGGGAAGGGGCACATCCCGCCGTCCGCCATGATCGCTAACGCCCGCTCTGGCGCCGTGACTCGCCCCTTGTCGCGAAAGCAGCTCGACGGGCCGCCGACGCCGGCGAGGGCAACCACGACACCACCGTCGATCGAATGGCCGCCACGGCCTCCGGCTCCTCCAGCACACCGGGACCCCACCTCGCCAGGCGTTCGACGAGGCCCGGCCAGGCTGGCGCGCCGAGCAGCACGATGGTGACTCTCCGGACCTGCCAGGGCGCGATGTTGAGGCGCGCCGCCAGCTGCCGCCAGCCGGGGGCTTCGCTTGATGTCTTGCCGTCGCGAGTGGCCGACGCGGCGATGGCCTCGACCACGGTTCGGGCCTTCCCAACGTCCCAACCGGCTGTCGCGAGAGCCTCGACGACGAGGTCGAGCAATGGCCCGTGTCGCGGCGCCTCCAGCCAGGCATCGTTCGGCGGCTCCCGGCCGGTATCGATCAGTGTCGACAGGCTCACGAGGCGCGGCCTTCGTTCGGCGTTGTCGGCATGGGCGAGACGCCAGGCGCTGCGCTGCGACGTCGCGAACGTGCCCGCGACGACGTCACCAAGAACGGCGCGCCGGACTGCTACCCACAGGACCCCCCACGGAGAGTCCACCGTTCTGAGGCCTGGCGACGTCAAGACCTCCCAAGCTGCCGCCCAACCAGTCGCCTCGGCTTGATCGGCCACTGCCCCCCGCAGACCGACGGCGCCGACGACCGGTCTAACGACGTCATCGCGGACGTAGAGCAGGAGCGTGCGACCGGCTTGACTGTCCCACCCGTCCTGGTCGACCGAGTCGAGCGCCGCGAGGAGACCAACGCGATCGCGGCGGACGGCCGGTCTCTGCGGTGCCTCCAGCCCGCGTTGGAGGTTGTTGTCGACGGTCATCCGAGTGGCCTCCCTGGTTGGCGTATGCCAGGGAGATTCCGCGTCGCGGCTTGCCTACCGACCGGCCATGACGGCGCTCCGCCGTTGGCAAGCCGCCCGTCCACCGGGTCGCAAGATCATCAATGCTGGGGCACTCGAATGGCCAGGCCAGCGTCAACACCAGCCCGGGGCGAAGGAGGAAGGGAGGTTGCCGCTGCCCCGGCTTCGGCCGCCTGCGTGCCCGGTGTCAAGAACGCTGGCTAGGCACCGCCGGGCACAGTGAAGACGTTGCGAGCTCGCATAGGAGGCCTCGATGCCACAACGTAGATCCAGTGCCGAGACCCTGCACCTGATCGCCATCCCGTCGCGGCAGCGACCGAGGGTCGCCGCCGAGGAAGACGCGGTCCACCTGAATGTCCACAGGGATGAACCGCTGCTGCTGACCGTCGAGCAGGCCGCCGATCGTCTCGGCATCGGCCGCAGCCTGCTCTACGAACTGCTAGCCGCCGGCGACATCGACTCGGTCCACGTCGGCCGCCTCCGCCGCATCCCCGTCGAAGCCCTCACCGCGTACGTCAACGCACTACGCACCCGCCAACCACGGACTGCGTCCTAGTTCGGGCCCGCAGTCCGCCGGTGGGCAACCCAGCCGGCGCTGTCTCATCCCCTTCGCGCGTAGCTACGGCTGCGGGCGGTACTGGACGGCGAGACTCTCGATGACCGACCCGGCGAGGACGAGTCTCTGCCACTCGGGTGGCATCGGGACGAGCGGCTTGTCACCTGTCCTGGAAAACAGCGGAGGAGCCAGGACGATCTCGCGGTCGGCCATGTCCAGGTCCGCGGTGTAGTGAGCGACCTTGCCGACAAAGATCGTCCCGTTGGTGAGCTTCACCCGGACGTGCACGTCCGCTCCGCCGGGGCGATCCTCCCGGAGGGTTCTGTGCCAGGACGAGACTGCGCGCAGGCCTGAACCGTGCTTTCGAGCCAGCGCACGGTGTACGGCAAGTGCGGCGCCGAGCGCGACAGACATCTCAACGGCGAGCGCCCACAGGACAACCCCGTAGTGGTCCGCGGCATACGTCTGTGGGTCGGCGAGGAGCGGGCCGGGATCAGGCATCCACGCAGGCCTGGAAGCACGAACAAGGCTGATGACTGCGATGCCCGCCGAGGTGAACGCCAGGGATGCCAGCACGACCCGGCTGGCCTCTCGGAAGGCTGACTCGGGTCTCCCCGCCCGGCGCCGCTCGGCGAGCAGGTCGAACAGCAGGCCGGGGGCAATGAGGAAGACGAACAGCGCGACCGAGAGCCAAGTGGAGGGAACCACCTACCCGTCGAAATCAGTCGGTGGCGTGGACTGCGGATTGGACCCCGGCGACGTCGGGTCTATCTGCGCGCTCATGGGTGTAGCGACGACAACCGGCGGCGGCACGAGCAGGGAATCCAGGCTCCTGAATTCCTCCGGCGTCGACACCATCTTGTCCCGCGTCTGCTGTCTACTGCTCTCCGTCACCATCTGATCCTCTCGGTCCGCCTCGAAGTCTTGGACGCTTATTCGGAGCGTAAGGGTCGGAGCGGACAGACAGTCCGAGAGGCGCGCCGGACGAGGCACCCGGGCCCTGGCTCCAAGCCCCCAACGTCCACCGCCAGCCGCGCATGTGCGGTGACGTTCGTCACAGTCTCTTGTTGACCAACTGTTGACCAAACGATCAAGAGGCCTAATCACACATTCGTGATCAAGCCTCTGACCTGCTACTTCATAGTAGCGGGGGCAGGATTTGAACCTGCGACCTCTGGGTTATGAGCCCAGCGAGCTACCGAGCTGCTCCACCCCGCGTCGGCGAGTGCCAGGGTACGCGACCGCGCCGGGCGCTTGCAAACCGCTCGCGCCTTGCGGGTTGGATGGGTCGGTGCCCCTGCGATCCCGCGTCGCGGCGACCACCACGGCCGCCCTTCTCGCCGCCGGCCTGGCCGCGTGCTCATCCACGCCGGACGCCGGGCCGGCAGCCGAGGCGCTGGCCCGCGGCCTCGCGAGCGGACAGCTCGATGACGTGCCGCTCGCCGGGACGACGGCGGCCAGGGCGGAGCAACAGCTCGCCGACGCAACGGACGGCATGGGTGGCCGGCGGCCGAGCGTGACGGTGACGTCAGTGGACTCGGGTGAGAACGACACGGCGAGGGCCCGGCTGGCAGTGTCCTGGACGCTGGCGAAGGACGCGGAGCCGTGGACGTACGAGACCAGGGCCAGGCTGCAGCTGCGCGATGACGCGTGGCGGGTGCGCTGGGATCTCGCCGCTCTGCAGCCCCAGCTCGTGCCGGGCGCCGACCTCGTCCTGACCCGCGAGCAGCCGCCGAGGGCGCAGGTGCTCGGCCGCGGCGGCCAGGTACTCGTGACCCAACGACCGGTCGAGCGGATCGGGATCGACAAGGCACGGGTGCCGGCCACGCAGGCGCAGCGGTCGGCGCGCCGGCTCGCGACGGTCGTCGACGTCGACCGGGCAGAGCTGGCCGCCCAGGTGCGGGCGGCCGGTGACAAGGCCTTCGTCGAGGCCATCGTGCTGCGACGAGCAGAGGCGGAGCAGATTGCGGCGGTCGTCGACTCGATCCCGGGCGCCCGGCGCCTCGCCGCCGAGCTGCCGTTGGCACCGACGGCGACATTCGCCCGGCCGCTGCTCGGCACGGTCGGCGAGGCCACCAAGGAGGTGGTCGATGCCTCCGGCGGCCGCGTCTCCGGCGGCGACGTCACGGGCCTGTCCGGGCTCCAGCAGCGCTACGACGCGCGGCTGGCCGGAACCGCCGGGTTCACCGTCGAGCTGGTCGGCCCGGCACCAGCCGGCGACGGCGAACGCCCGACGACCGAGCTTTACGCCATCGCGCCCACGCCGGGGACCCCGCTACGGCTGACGCTCGACGCGCGGACGCAGTCGCTGGCCGACGACGTGCTGGGCAACGTCGCCCCGGCGAGCGCGCTCGTGGCCATCCAGCCCTCGTCAGGCGACCTGCTCGCCGTGGCCAGCGGCGCGGGCGGCGCCGGGCAGTCGACGGCAAGCGTGGGTCGATTCGCCCCCGGGTCGACGTTCAAGGTCGTCACCGCGCTGGCGTTGCTGCGCCGAGGGCTGACCCCGGGCAGCCAGGTGCAGTGCCCACCACAGCTCGTCGTCGACGGCAAGCGCTTCGCCAATTACGGCGACTACCCGGCCGCGGCGCTGGGCCGCATCGACCTGCGCACTGCGGTGGCGCAGTCGTGCAACACCGCGTTCATCGGCGAACGACAGCGCGTCTCGCAGGCCGGGCTGGCGTCGGCTGCCGCCGCGCTCGGGCTGGGTGTCGACCTCGACCTGGGCTTCCCCGCGTTCCTGGGCTCCGTACCCCGCACGGCCGGCGCCACCGAGCACGCCGCCTCGATGATCGGCCAGGGCAGGGTCGAGGCCTCGCCGCTCGCGATGGCGACGGTGGCCGCCTCCATCGCGAAGGGCGAGACCGTACGCCCGCGGCTGCTCTCCGACGCGCCGTCGCCCACCCCCTCGGCGGGCGGGCCGGCCGCGCAGCCGGTCACCAGCGCGGAGGCCAGCGCTCTACGCGGGCTCATGCGTGCCGTGGTCACGCAGGGCAGCGGCCGGCTCCTCGCCGACGTTCCCGGCCCGCCGGTGGCGGCCAAGACCGGCACGGCGGAGTACGGCAGCGCCCAGCCGCCGAACACCCACGCCTGGATGGTGGCCATCCAGGGTGACCTCGCGGTCGCGGTGTTCGTGGCCGACGGGGAGTCCGGCTCCCGCACCGCAGGCCCGCTGCTGGAGCAGTTCCTCCGGCGTCACGGGACGTCAGCCGGTAGACCCTGAGCCAGCCCGAGGACGTCTCACCGCCGCAGACGAAGGCTGGGCTACGGAGTCCCGGACGCCTTCGGCGAGGCCGACGCCGAGACCCCGCCGAGCTTGGCCGCCTGGTCGAGCGCCTGCTGAAGCCGGGTCAGTGCGGCGCCGTAGTCGGCCCAGCGGCCCTCGCGCTGAGCCTGCTCGGCGTCAGCGAACGCCTGCTGGGCTGCCGCAAGCGCGCTGGCGAGGTTCTTCTGGATCGTCGCGCCGCCGGTGCCGCCGGTGCCGCCGGTGCCTCCGCCGCTGCCGCCGCCGGTGCCGCCTGTCCCGGTCTGCGGCGCCGTGGTGGCGCCGGATCCGAACAGGTCGTCGAGGGCGAGCCGGAGGTTGTCGCCGACGCCGACCCGGTCACCGAAAGACACAAAGACGAGCCGCAGCAACGGATAGCGGCCGGTCCCCGCGCTGCGCTCGACATAGAGCGGCTGCACGTAGAGGAAGCCACCCCCGAACGGCAGCGTGAGCAGGTTGCCCTCGGCGGTGCGGGCGCCGCTGTTGCGCAGCGCGAGCGTCGCGTTCGCGATCTTCTGGTCGGTCTCGAAGGCGTTGGCGACCTGGCCCGGGCCCTGGATCGTCTGTGACTCCGAGGGCAGCTCGAGCACGCGCATCGTCCCGTAGTCCGGGCTCGTCGCCTCCGCGTCGACCGCCATGAAGGAAGCGAGGTTGGGCGGCTGCTGCCGAGTGAACGCGGTCGTCAGCGAGAACTCGACATTCGAGCTGCCCGGCGTCTTGAGGGTCAGGTAGTAGGGCGGCTGGTTGGCGGTGCCGCTGGCCGACGGGTCGTCGGGAACGACCCAGCGCTCCTGACCACCGTAGAACACGCCGGGGTCGGTGACGTGGTAGGACTTCAGCAGCTCGCGCTGCACCTTGAACAGGTCCTGCGGGTAGCGCAGGTGCTGCAGCAGGTCGGGGGTGATCGCGCTCTTGGGCGCGACGGCGTCGGGGTAGACCTGCTCCCAGGCCTTGAGCACCGGGTCGTTGGGGTCCCAGGCGTACAGCTTCACCTCACCGGTGTAGGCGTCGACCGTCGCCTTGACCGAGTTGCGGACGTAGTTGACCGTGCGCTGTGGCTGACCGGCGACGTTCTGCCGGATCACCCGGGTGTCCTGTGTGGCGGTCTCCAGGGACACCCGCTGCGCGTAGGGGTAGTCGTCGAGGGTCGTGTAGCCGTCGACGATCCAGAGCACCTTGCCGTCGACGACCGCGGGGAACGGGTCCCCGTCGACGGTCAGCCAGGGCGCCACCTTCTCGACCCGGTCACGAGGGTGACGGTCGTAGAGGATCCGCGAGTCGGCGTTGACGAGGTTGGAGAGCAGGATGTTGCCCTCCTGGAACTTCGCGGCGAAGAGGAGCTTGTTGAACAGCGAGCCGACCGGTACGCCGCCGGTGCCGCCGTAGGTGGTCTTCGTCGCGGCGTCGGGCACGTCGTACTCCATCGGGCTGGCCCCCTTGGGGGCGCCGACGATGGAGTACGAGGGGCTGTTCTCGCCGAAGTAGATGCGCTGCTGGTAAGCGCCAAGGTCCCCGTTGCCGTTGCCGTCCTCGATGAACAGCGGGCGCCCGTCGGAGTTGGTGCGGTTGCCCAGCGCGGCGAAGAAGCCGTAGCCGTGGGTGTAGATGGCGTGCTCGTTGACCCAGCTGCGCTGGCCCTCGGCAATGTTCTCGACGTCGACGTCGCGGACCGCCACGACGACGTCGCGCGTCTGGCCGTTGACGGTGTAGCGGTCGACGTCCAGCGGGTCGGGGAACTGGTAGAACTGCCGCACCTGCTGCAGCTGCTGGAACGTCGGGGAGACGACGTTGGGGTCGAGCAGCCGGACACCCGGGATCGTCTCGGCCTCGCCCTTCAGCTGCGCGGGCGTCGCCTTCGTCGCCGCCTTGTAGGACTCGGGCTTGACCTCGGAGAGGTCGTAGGCGTCGCGCGTGGCGGCGATGTTGCGGGTGATCGGCGTGGCCGCGCGCTGCGGCTCGCTCGGCTTGACCTGGAACTGCTGCACGATGGCCGGCCACACGCCGCCGAGCAGGATCGCCGAGAGGATCAGCAGGCCGAGCCCGATGACCGGGAGCGTGAACGACCGCCGCACCACGTTGGCGAAGAAGAGCAGTGCACAGACCAGCGCGATCGCCGCCAGCATCGTGTTCGCCGGCAGCAGCGCGTTGAGGTCGGTGTAGGTGGCACCGGTGAAGCCGTTGGTCAGCGAGTGGTCGGACGTGAGCAGCCCGTATCGGTCCAGCCAGTAGGCCACCGCCTTGAGCAGCACGAACAGGCCGACCAGCAGCGAGAGGTGGGCCTGCGCTCCGGCGGTCACCTTGTCGCCGACGGTCTGCAGCCGGATCCCGCCGTACAGGTAATGCGTGACCAGTGCCACGAGCAGCCCGACGACCACGAGCGCGAAGCCGAACCCGACGAGGAAGCGGTACCACGGGTAGTCGAAGACGAAGAACGAGATGTCCAGGCCGAAGACCGGATCCTTCTTGCCGAAGTCGCCGCCGTGGCGCCACTGCAGGTACGTCGTCCACTCCGAGGCGGCGCTGCCGCCGGCCATGAGCCCGGTGAACAGCGCCAGCCCGCCGATCACCCACTTGCGCACGGGGTCGAGGGCGTCGCGATAGCGGTCCAGGCTCTGCTGCTCCACGCTCATCGGCCGGTAGCGCGGCCGCAGCCGGTAGGCCGCGACGGCGTTGACGACCACGGCGGCGGCCATGAGCAGCGCGAAGGCGACGAACATGCCGACCTTCGTCAGCAGCGTCGTGGTGAACACGTCGAGTCGGTCCAGCGAGATGTACCACAGCCGGTCGGTCCAGAACGAAGTAAAGACCGCGAAGAGCACACCGAGCACGCCGAGGATGACCAGCGTCGGCACCAGCGCCCGGCTGCGCCGTCGCGTGCCGCGGGGACGGCTGAACGGGTTCGTCGGCGCGGCGCTGCTCACGAGCAGCCAACTTACCGAGGCAGCCGGGGGTTCCCCACCGCAGCGGGCAGCTCAGCCGCAGGACGGCAGGTCCGTGCGGCCGGCTGCCAGCTCGTCGAGGGCGTGCACGGCGTCGTCGAGCGTCCGGACCGTGACGATCTGGATGCCGTGGTCGCCCGCGCCGAGGTCGCGGCAGTTGTCGGCCGGTGCCAGGAAGACGCTCGCCCCGGAGTCGCGGGCGGCGATGACCTTCTGCTGGATACCCCCGATGACGCCGACCCTGCCGTTGCTGTCGATCTCGCCGGTCCCGGCGAGGACCCGCCCGTCGGCAAGCGGTCCGGGCGTGAGCTTGTCGTAGATCCCGAGGGCGAACAGGAGCCCGGCACTGGGGCCACCGATGTTCTCCCCCAGTGTGACCTCGACGTCGAACGGGAAGTCGTACCCGATCGCCGGGGTGATGCCGACCACGGTCCGCCGGCTGCCGGCGACCTCGCGGCTCTGCGTGGGGACGCGCACGGTGCGCCGGCGGCCGTCGCGGCGCACCTCGAAGACGACCTGTTCCCCCGGCGCGTGCGACCGGACGGCCGATCCGACCGCCGCGGGGGTGCGCACGGCCTTGCCGTCGACGGCGAGCAGCTGGTCGCCGGCCTCGAGCCGGCCGAGCGCGGGAGCACCCTTCTGCACCGCCTCCACGACGACGACCTCCGGCACGGCGAAGCCGGCCCGGCGCAGGGCGGCCACCTTGGCCGACTCCTGCGAGCGCGACATGAGCTGGGCGTTCTCCTCGTCCTGCTGCCGTTGCGTCGTGCCCTCGGGGTAGACCAGCTGGCGGGGGACGACGGCCCGCTGGGGGTCCAGCCACCCGCGCAGCGCCGACCACACGTCGAGCCGGCGGTTGGCCGAGGTGTAGACCACGGTGGTCAGCCGGAGCTCGCCGTCGGTCGGGTAGGTCCGGTGGCTGATCCGCAGCACGGGGACACCGCGGTAGCTGCCGAGGGTGTCCTCGGTGGGACCCGGCCCCTCCACGACATACGGCGCCGGCAGCAACGCGGAGACCGCGATGAGGACGACCAGGAGCCCGCCCGCCGCGAGGAAGGTCGCCGGTCGGCGGGAAAGGGTCGGCCGGTCGCGGACGACCGGGCTCACCGCGCCGCGCGGCGGGACGCTGCGCCCCTGGACGATGGGCCCGTGGACGATGTGCCCGAGGACGATGCCTTGGCGCCCGCCCGCGCGAGCGCAGCCTGCGCGCGGCGCCATTCGGCGACGCTGCGTTCGGGACGGGCCGGGCGGCGCACGCGCCCACGCCAGCCGGCCCACGCCCCGGCCACGGCGAACGCCAGCAGCGGCACGCCCCACCAGGCGATCACCTGCAGCACGGCGTCCTCCCGCAGCACGGACTTCGAGACGCTGCCGGCGCCCTCGGCCAGCGTACGTGGCGTATGGGGGCGGTGCGGGCAGCCGTCACGTCACGGCGTGCCGACCCACTCCTCGGTTCCGTCAGCGAATCCCTGGTGCTTCCAGATGGGCACGGTGGCCTTGAGGTCGTCGATGAGCGCCCGGCACGCGGCGAAGGCTTCGGCGCGGTGGGCGCAGGAGACGGCGGCGACCACGGCGAGGTCGCCTACCTCGAGCTCGCCCACGCGATGGACGGCCGCCAGCGCGCGCACGGGGTGTGCGACGGCCACCGCCGTGGCGACCTCGACGAGGACCGCGCGAGCGGTTGGGTGGGCGGAGTAGCCGAGCCCCCTGACCTCGCGGCCGGCGTCTGCGGAGCGGACGGTGCCGACGAACACGACGGTGCCTCCTGCGCCGTCGGCTCCGACCGCGCGGAGCACCTCGTCGACCGACAGGGGCTCGTCGCGCAGGTCGAGCAACCGGATCACAGTCGTGTCCACCACTGCCTCCTCATCGGTTGCCCTCGTCGGCTGCGCCCTCGGCGAACCGGGTCCCTCCGCCGTACGGCGGTGGCGTGACCGGTCGCATCCACGTCTACCGTGGAGGCCATGCTGCACTCCTTGGCGTCGGCGCCCCCCTGCGGCCCCTGCGGGCCTTGCGGCCGGAGAGCGCTCCGGTGAGCGACACGCCGTTCGGCTTCCGACCCGAGGGCGACGACGAGCCCGAGCCCGGTGGTGGTGGGGAGAACGCAGCAGGTGGCGGGGGGCTGCCCGGCTTCCCGGGGTTCCCCGGATTCCCTGGCCTGCCGGGGCTGCCGGGGCTGCCGGGGGCAGCCAACCCGGCCGATCTGGGCGCCGCCCTCCAGCAGCTCGGGCGGATGCTGCAGTGGTCGGGTGGTCCGGTCAACTGGGACCTCGCCCGCGACGCAGCACGGCAGGCCACGGCCGCAGCCGGAGACCCGTCGGTGAGCGGCACCGAGCGACGCGCCGTCGAGGACGCCGTCCGGCTGGCCGAGCTGTGGCTCGACGAGGCGACGACGTTCCCCTCCTCGGGCGGATCCCCCCGGGCCTGGAGCCGGGCGGAGTGGGTGGAGGCGACGCTGCCGGCCTGGAAGGAGCTCGTCGAGCCGGTCGCCGAGCGCGTCGGTGCCGCGATGGAGGCCGCCGTACCCGCCGAGGCCGTGCAGCTGGCCGGCCCGCTGGTCGCCATGATGCGCCAGCTCGGGGTCACGCTGTGGGGTGGGCAGGTCGGCCAGGCCCTCGGCACGCTGGCCACCGAGGTCGTCGGCACCACCGATGTCGGCCTTCCGCTGGCGCCGTCCGGTCAGGCGGCGCTGCTGCCGGCCAACGTCCGGGCCTTCGGCGAGGGCCTCGGGGTGGAGGAGCGCGACGTCTACCTCTACCTCGCGTTGCGCGAGATGGCCCAGCAACGCCTGCACGCGCACGCGCCGTGGCTGCGCGCCCATCTCGTCGGGCTGGTCGACGCCTTTGCCCGGGGCATCACGGTCGACACTTCCGGCATCGAGGAGTCGCTGCGCAGCCTCGACCCGTCGCGCCCGGAGGCGCTGCAGGAGGCCCTGGAGGGCGGCCTGTTCGAGCCCTCGGCGACGCCGGAGCAGCGGGGCGCTCTCGAGCGCCTCGAGACCGCGCTCGCGCTGGTGGAGGGATGGGTTGACGACGTCGCCACCCAGGCGAGCACCGGACGGCTGCCGTCCGCGGACGCGCTGCGCGAGACGGTACGCCGGCGCCGGGCGACCGGAGGACCAGCCGAGCAGACCTTCGCCACCCTCGTCGGCCTCGAGCTGCGGCCCCGCCGGCTCCGCGAGGCCGCGGCGTTCTGGGCGGCCGTGCGGGAGGCGCGCGGGGCTGCCGGGCGAGACGCCGTCTGGGCGCACCCCGACCTGCTGCCGGGGGTGGACGACCTGGGCGACCCGGCGGCATATCTCGGCCGCGACGAGCTGATGGACCTGTCCGCCCTCGAGCAGGACACGAACGGTTCGCCGGGCCAGGACAGCGGCGGTGCGCCGCACGACAGCGGCTGAGCGCCAACCCCCTCGACGTCGGATTCGCGGCGGGTCAGGGAACGGGCGCAGCGTCTGGTCCGGAGGCGGGGTCGGATGCGGCAGCCAGCCCCTCGAGGTAGCCGCGGGCCCGCTCCAGCCGGGGGTATCCATCCAGCAGCGACCAGAACGCCGGACCGTGCCCCGGTTCCAGCAGGTGGGCCAGCTCGTGCAGGAGCACGTAGTCGACCACCCAGGCAGGCGTGGCCCGCAGCCGTTCGCTGATCCGGATGCTGCCGTCGTCGATCGTGCAGGACCCCCAGCGTCGGCCCTGGTTGCCCACCCAGCGGACGCTCGTCGGGTGTGACCGCCCCTCGAGGTAGCGCGCCGCCAGCTCTTCGGCCCGGGCGAGCAGCTGTTCGTCGGAGATCTGGCGCCGGCCCTGCCGGGCGACCAGCCGGGTGACCATGACCTGCGCCCAGTGCCGCTCGTCAGCCCGGCTGAGGCGGGCGGGGACCAGGACGACGACGCGAGTGCCGTCGAGGTAGGCCGAGACTGTCCGGCGGCGACGCACCGAGCGGCGCAGCTCGACCTCGACCCGTCCGCCGTCGGGGCCCGCGACGGTCAGGGCCAGCGTGGCACTGCGCGGCTGGCTCATGGCGGAACGGTAACCGCCGGATGCGGCCTCTGCGGGAACACACCGGCGCGGACCGTGCCCGCGTACGCGGCAATGCCGTGGCTGCGGCGTAAGGTAGCCCGGACCCAGCCGCCTGCGCGGCACGGTCGCCCGTCGGGCAGGCTCGCCCGCGGTGACGCGTCGCGACCGGGGCGACCACCGACATCCGAGTGGCAGCCGCCGACTCCGGCGCCGTCACACCAGCGAGGAGGGCCGAGATGGCCGAGACCGAGACCTACTCCGGCGAGTTCTACTGCGTGAAGTGCAAGGCCAAACGAGAGGCTTCCGGCGACGTCGTCGTCAACGACAAGGGCACCCGCATGGCCAAGGCGAAGTGCCCCGAGTGCGGCACCAATCTCAACCGCATCCTCGGCCGGGCCTGACCGAGGGCGCACCGAGTCGCCCAGGCAGGGGTCGTCGCGTCGGGGCACCCCTGCGGTTGCTCTCGCGCTCGTGACAGCGCCGTGGCGCGCCGCCCGGCTGTGGACGTCTGCAGCCGCGCCGCCGCCGAGTCCGCCATGCTCGGGACCTCTCGGCCGGCCCGACTGCCCTGGAGTCGGTGCAGGTCGCCGCTCGGGCAGGCAGGAGGGTCGGCGTGCGTCGGGTGATCAGCCCCTCGGTGGTCCGGCTCAGTCGCGGGCCGGGCACGGTGCAGCTGGGGATCGACCCCCGGCACGCAGTGGTCGTCGGCGGCCTCGACGCGCGCCTGGAGCGGCTGCTGCGCGGTCAGGACTGCGAAGGCGGTGACGTCGCCTCCGCGCTCGGCGGCGAGACGTTGCGCGACCGCGACACCGACGCGCTGCTGCGGGTGCTCGAGGGGGCCGGGCTGCTGGTCGACCCGAGCGCGCTCGCGGTCCCGCCCGGCGTCGACCCGATCGAGGACGCCCGACTGGCCCCCGACCGGGCTAGCGCCGCCCTGGTGCGCGGCGGCTCCGATGCCGGACGGGCCCCGGTCCAGCGTCGGTCGCACGCCTACGTCGCGGTGGCCGGCGCGGGTCGTGTCGGTGCCGCGGTCGCCGTGCTCCTCGCGGCGGCGGGAGTCGGCCACCTTGTCGTCGAGGACAGCGCGCCGCTGCGGCCGGAGGACCTGCGGCCGGGCGGGCAGTTCGCCGAGGTCGGCACGCGCCGCGGCCGGGTGGCGGAGGACGCCGTACGCCGGTCAGTCCCGACCGTCCGCCAGGACGCCCCCTCGCCGGCGGCGCGGCCGGATGTGGTCGTCGTGGCACCGGCCGACGGGCTCGGCCGGGCGCAAGCCTCGCGCCTGCTGGCCGAGGGGTGCCCGCACCTGCTGGCGCTCGTCGTCGAGACGACCGGCGTGGTCGGGCCGCTGGTGCTGCCGGGACGATCGTCGTGCCTGCGCTGCCACGACCTGCACCGCGCGGACCGCGACCCGGCCTGGCCGCGGCTGCTCGACCAGGTCGAGCACGGTGCGGCGGTGGCGAGGGCGTGCGACGCCACGCTCGCGGCGATCGTCGCGGCGCAGGCGGCGCAGCAGGTCCTCGCCCACCTCGATGGTGAGCGGTCTGCCGCGCTCGACGCGACGCTCGAGACGGCGCTGCCCGGCGGACTCACCCGGCGCCGCACGTGGCGAAGCCACCCGGCCTGCGGGTGCCAGTGGCAGGCCGGTCACCCCGGCGCGCCGAGCAGCCCCTCATCGACCGGCGCGGCGAGCTAGTGGCGCCAGTCCCGGCGGCGGCAACCGGCCGCGAGCAGGTTCCAGCCGCACCTCGAACAGCGCCGGCCACAGCTTCCCGGTCATCCACAGCCGATCGGTGCCCGGGTCCCAGGCGATGCCGTTGAGCACGGCCTCTCGATCAGCCGTGCGAGGACGGGCGGCCGCATCGAGCGACGATGCGTCGATCCAGCCGGTCAGCAGCCCGCTGGAGGGGTCGATGCGGGCCACCCAGTCGGTGCGCCAGACGTTGGCGAACAGTGCCCCGTCGACGTACTCCAGCTCGTTGAGCGACCGCACCGGCACGCCTCGGTCGCGGACCGGGATCCGGTGCAGCTCGCGCAGGGTGCGCGGGTCGAGCACGTGCAGGACGTCGCTGCCGTCGCTGCGCCAGAGCACCCGGCTGTCGCCGGCCAGCCCCCAGCCCTCGCCGGAGTAGGCGAAGCGACCGCGTTCGGTCAGGCTGCACCGGTCCCGGACGACGCCCACCCCGTCCCGCCAGGTCAGCTGCACCAGGCCGGCGCCGGCGAGCGCCACACCCTCGCCGAACAGGGGTGCCGGGAGCGCCTCGCGGGCCAGCACCGTGCCGCTGGCGATTGCCACCCGGCGGACGTCGGAGTCCCGGCCGGTGCCCTCGTAGAGCTGGTCGCCGCCGGCGTACGCCAGTCCCTGCGTGAACGCCGTCGGATCGTGCGGGTGCCGCGCGAGCGCCACGACGCGGAGCAGCTCGGGCTGGCGTCGGGTCGGCGCCGCGGCGGCGGCCGGGCTCGCCACGGCCGGCGGGCGCGGGCAGCTCGGTGCCGTCCCGCTGCGGCCCGGCATGCTCACCAAGACGGCGGCAGCGCCGACGCCGAGCGCCACGGCTGCCAGCGCCAGAATCCTCCATCGCCGAGGCAGCACCGGCGCAGCGTACGGACCGGCACGGCTGGCTGGGGAGCGGGAGCCCATTCCGCAGCCAGGGCGGGGGTCCCCACCCCGGTAGGTCCGGGGTGGGGGACCCCCGCCACGGCTCGGGGCCGCGCCGCAGCAGGCGCCGCCACCGGCCAGAGGACACAATGCGGGAGTGGACGATCTCCCGCGCACAGCGGTCCAACGGACGGCTCGGCTCGCCTCGCTGCCGTTGGGCTACGCGGGGCGGGCGACCCTCGGCCTGGGCAAGCGGATCGGCGGCAAGCCGGCCGAGGCGGTGGCGCTGGAGGTGCAGCAGCGCACCGCGGAACAGCTGTTCCGGGTGCTGGGAGAGCTCAAGGGCGGTGCCATGAAGCTCGGCCAGGTCATGTCCGTGGTCGAGGCAGGGCTGCCGGAGGAGCTGGCCGGCCCGTACCGCGACACGCTGACCCGCCTGCAGGACAGCGCGCCGGCGATGCCGGCGGCCACGGCCCACGCGGTGCTCGCCGCCGACTTCGGCCGGCAGTGGCGGCGCCGCTTCCGGCACTTCGACGACGAGCCAGCGGCGGCCGCCTCCATCGGACAGGTCCACCGCGCTGTGTGGAAGGACGGTCGCGAGGTTGCGGTCAAGATCCAGTACCCGGGTGCCGCGGAGGCCCTCATGGCCGACCTCAACCAGGTCGCGCGCATGGCGAGGATGTTCTCCGCAATGGCCCCCGGCATGGACGTCAAGGCCCTCGTCACCGAGCTCAAGGAGCGGATGTCCGAGGAGACCGATTACCGGCTCGAGGCAGACGCGCAGTCCGGTTTCTCCGCGGCGTACGCCGACGACCCCGACTTCGCGGTGCCTACTCTCGTCCACGGCAGCGAGCGGGTCCTGGTCTCGGAGTGGATGGAGGGCACCCCCCTCTCGGCGATCATCGCCAATGGCACCCAGCAGGAGCGCGACCACGCCGGGCTGCTCTACGTACGGTTCCTGTTCTCAGGCCCCGCGCGGGCCGGGATGCTGCACGCCGACCCGCACCCGGGCAACTACCGGATCGTTCCCGACGGGCGGCTGGGCGTGCTCGACTACGGCGCCGTTGCCCGGCTGCCCGACGGGCTGCCGCGGTCGATCGGCCGGCTGATGCAGAACGCCCTCGACGGCGACAGCGTGGCCATGCTCCAGGGGCTGCGCGACGAGGGCTTCATCCGCTCGCACGTGAGGGTGGAGGCGGCGGACGTCTACGACTACCTCGCGCCGTTCCTCGAGCCGGCTCACGTCCCACGCTTCCACTTCACCCGCGCCTGGATGCGCGAGCAGTTCGCGCGCATCAACGACCCGCGCCGGCCGGGGTACACGATCGGGTTGAAGCTCAACCTCCCGCCGACCTACCTGCTCATCCACCGGGTCTGGATCGGCGGCCTGGGTGTGCTGAGCCAGCTCGACGCGGAGGCGCCGTTCCGTGGGGAGCTGGAGCGCTGGCTGCCCGGCTTCGGCGAGGACCAGCGGTAGCGAGCCTGTCTCACCAGTGCTCGCTGTCGAGCTTGCCCTCGATGGCGCGCAGGTTGTCGCGGGCGCAGCGCTCGCAGTACCAGCGCAGCCGCCCCCCCTCCACCGAGGACACCCAGGTCAGCGGTGGCCGCTCGCCGTCGCCCACCGCCCCGCAGCGGTCGCAGGTCGTGCTCATCGCGCGTGCTCCTCCCCGAGGTAGACGAAGCCTGGCCCCTCGTCACGGAAGACCAGCCCGGCCGTCCGCAGGGCGTCGTCCCAGTCGCCGCGACAGGTCGGGTCACTGCCCTCGAAGCCGTGATCGGCGGTGAGCAGGAACGCGACGTCGTCGGTCACGCCGAGCCGGTCGAGGGCGTCGAGACAGGCGCCGAGCCGGCGGTCGGCGTCGCGCAACGACGCGCGGGCCACCTCCGACCGCGGACCGCCGGCGTGGTGACCGGCGTCGGTCACCACGTGGGACCACCAGGTCAGGGCCGGCGCAGCGGCGGGCTCCGCCCACAGACCCAGCACCTGCTCGAGCCCGGCGTCGTCGACTTGGCTGGCCCAGGCGTAGGAGGGGTCGCCGAGCCAGCGTCGGTCGCCGACGTAGCGGGAGCCGGCCGGGTCGGGCAGCGCAGCGGTCAGGCCGTCGGCATCGTCGGATGCGCCGCTGGCCCGGACGCGGTCCATGGTCGAGTACGTGGCGCCGCGGTCGACCGCTTCGTCGACGCAGGCGGTCGTCACGCCCGGACGCGCGGCGGCGACCTGCTCGAACACGGTGCGGACGCCGGGGCGCAGCCATTGCGCGCTGCGGTGCCAGGTGGTGGCGTCGTTGGGGACGACCCTGCTCGCGGTGTCGCGGTCGTAGTAGACGTTGCCGAGCACACCGTGCCGCCCCGGGGCGGCGCCGGTGAGGATCGAGGTGTGGTTGGTGAGCGTGACACTGGGGAACTCCGCCACCGCCCCGCCGCGCAGGGCTGCACCGCACTCGAGCAGCCGAGCCACCGCGGGCAGCTCCCCGTTGCACGCGAGATGGAGCAGGTCGCCGCAGTGCGCGCCGTCCCAGAGCACGCCGACCACCCAGCGGGCACCGCGGTCGACGTGCTCGCGGAGCACCCGCCCGTCCAGCGCGGCTCCGTGACCGTCGACCGGTTCGGCCGGCGCGCCGGCCAGCCAGCCGAGCGTGGGGCCGACGTCGACGAGGCGTGCGGACGTGTCGAGCAGACCGCTCGCCCGCACGCCCGGTCCCGACAACAGCAGCGGGGCCCGGGACTGGACGACGTCGAGACTGCCGTGCTCACCGACATGGCCGCCGCGTTCGGGGAAGGAGTGCGCCGGCGTGTGCACGACGGCGAGGTCGGGCGCTCGGGCGACGTCGTCGAACAGCGAACGCAGCCGCGCCGCGGGGTACGGGTAGGCGTTGTGTGCGTTGTCGGGACTGGGCCGGGCCAGCTCGCGCTCGTAGGGCAGGAACGCCATCGGGTCCTGGTCGGCCACCGGGTCGCGGCCGACGATCACCTCGTCGGGCTGCCCCTCCCGCAGCCGGGCGGCGCCCTCGGCGTTGGCGACGACCACGCAGCGCCCGTCCGCGGCGCCGCCCGGGTCATCCTCGGGCCAGGCCACGAGGTCCACGACGTGCCGGTACGCCGGGTCGGTCAGCGCCTCGACGGCACGATCGCGGAGGTCGCCCACGTCGGGATGCTCCCACGCGACACGCCGGGCGGGTCCGGTCACGAAGCCCCGGAGCGTCTCCCCGGGTGGGGAGACGCCCCGTCCTGGCGGTCACCGCTCACTCAGGACAGCGCGAGGGCGGCGTCCGCGGCGAGCCGCTGGGCGTGCGCGGCGGCGGCTGCCGCACGCCGTGCCCGGCGGTCCGCCCGGCGGGCGCGGGCGAGGCGTAGCGCTCGGCGCTCGCGCTCGGCCGCAGCCAGGCGCTCGGCACACTGCGCTCGTGCCAAGGCTTCTGCGAGGAGTTGCATCGGAGTGCTCCTGATCTCGATCTCGAGGGTGCGGTCGGTCATCGGGGTGGCCTCAGCAGCCGTCGGCGACGGCAACCCGCTGCGCCTGCTCGGCGCGACGAGCGGCCCGCTCGGCGCGGGACGCGGCCCGGGGAACGGCACGGAATGCACGCGACATGCGCCGCGAGGTCCGCGTCGAGGAGGCGGTGGTCATCCGTGCGGTCTGCACGGTGGCCACGTACGCCTCGGTGGTCATGGACATGTCGACTCCTTGACGAATCGTGGTGTGAGATCCCGGCCGGCCGGCCGGAAACCGAGGACAGCCAGGCATCGGGCGGTGGCGCCGATGCCGCTCACGCCGCGGCGTCCTTGCGGGGACGGCCGCGCGGGCGCTTGCGCGGGACGACGACGCCCTGGACGAACAGCTCGCCGCCCCAGACTCCCCACGGCTCCTGGCGCTCGAGGGCGCCGGCGAGGCAGGAGACCTGCACCGGGCAGACCCGGCACAAGCTCTTCGCCTCCTCGACGTCCTGCGGCGACTCCGCGAAGAACAACTCGGCCCCGTAGGTGCGGCAGGGCAGCTCGGCAGCGTTGTCGTCGGGTCTGACGGCGTCGAGCAGGGCACTGAGTGCCACGGTGGTCACCTCCTCTCCTGTGCTGAGCGCGGATCGCAGGTCGTGCGGTCCGGACGCTGGGCTGGCGGGACAAACAACAAGGCCGCGGATCCCGGGTGTCGGGTTCCGCGGCCTCGGAGGTGCCGGTCGTCTGCTGGTCAGACCGGTGGACTCCAGGAGCGGGGACCCGGGCGGGCGTCGTCGATGCGCACGTCGGTGCGCACCCCGAGACCCCGGACACCCGTGGCGCCGAAGCCGGCGCTGGGCACAGTGCTGCCCGTGAGCTCCGGCATGGCGGGCGAGAGGGTCACCTCGACGCGGTAGCGCGCGACGTGCGCGACGCTGGTCTTCGTCGTCTCCATCGAAGTGACACCTCCTCTCGGCACGGGACGGGCCCGGGACAGTGATCGGATGCTAGGCGGTCGGGCCGGGTCGGGCAAACACTATTTGGAACTCGTGCTCGATCAGTGGGCTCGATCAGTGCGCTCGACCAGTTGGCTCGATCAGTGGGCAGGAGGGCCGTCCGCCGCTCCTGATACGTCCTCGCCGCGACAGATGGCCAGCACCTCGGCGCCGTAGCGTTCGAGTTTGACCGCGCCGACCCCCGGCAGCCCGGCGAGGCCGCGCTCGGCGGTGGGCTGCGCCTCGGCGATCGCGGTGATGGTGGCGTCGGTGAACACGACGTACGCCGGCACCTGCGCGTCCGCGGCCCGCCGCCGCCGCCACTCGCGCAGGCGCTCGAACAGTGCCTCGTCCATCGTCGAGGGGCACCCGCGACACCGGCCGAGCTTGCGCTCGACGGCGTCGTGCAGGGGCCGGCCGCACGCGCGGCAGCGCGCCGCTGCCCGCGCACCGCGCCGGCGAGCTCGCGGCGCCCCCGCCGCCGCGGCCCCCGAGCTCGGCCGCACACCGTCGAGGAAACGGCTCGGGCGACGGGCGCCGCGCCCGCCCGGCGCGCGCGCCCGCGACCACGACACCCACAGGTGACGCCGCGCGCGGGTGACGCCGACGTAGAGCAGCCGGCGCTCCTCCTCGACCTGATCCGGAGTCCCGGCGTAGGAGATCGGGACGGTGCCCTCGTGCACGCCGACGCAGAACACCGCGTCCCACTCCAGGCCCTTCGCGGCGTGGAACGTGGCCAGGGTGACCCCATCGACCATGGGTGCGTGCTGGGCGACCGCGCGGGACTCCAGCTCGGTGACGAGATCCGCGAGTGCCGCGCCGGGCCGCTGCCCCGCGAGCTCGTCGGTCAACGCGACGAGTGCGGCCAGCGACTCCCAGCGCTCCCGCACCGACCCGCTCCCGCTGGGCGGCTCGGGGCTCCAGCCGGCGCCGGCCAGGACGGCGCGCACCTCCTCGCGCAGCGCGCCGGCTCCCGCCCCCGGCCCGCCGGCGCGGACGGCCCCGCGCAGCAGGACGCCCGCCTGGCGCACCTCCGGACGATCGAAGAACCGCTCGCCGCCGCGTACGAGGAAGGGCACGCCGGCCTCGGCGAGGGCCTGCTCGTGCGCCTGGGACATCGCGTTGATGCGGAACAGGACGGCCACCTCGCGGGCGGGTACGCCAGCGGCGAGCAGGCGCCGCACCGCGCGCGCGACGGCCGCCGCCTCCGCCTCCTCGTCGGCGTGCTCGCAGAACTCCGCGGCCGGTCCGGGCGGCCGCTGGGCGACGAGCTCGACCCGCGTACGGGCCGCCGGGCCGCCGGCCCGGTCGAGCAGGGCGTTGGCCACGGCCACCACCTGCGGCGTCGACCGGTAGTCGCGGACCAGCCGGACCACCGTCGCCCCGGGGTAGCGCTCGGCGAAGCGGACCAGGTAGTCGGGGCGGGCGCCGGCGAAGGAGTAGATGGTCTGGCTGACGTCGCCGACGACGCACAGCTCCGCCCGCCCGCCAAGCCACAGGTCGAGCAGGCGCTGCTGCAGCGGCGAGACGTCCTGGTACTCGTCGACGACGAGGTGGCGGTACTGCGCGCGCACCTGCTCGGCGACGCCGGGATGGGAGTCGAGGACGCCGACGGCGCAGAGCAGGACGTCCTCCAGGTCGATGCGCCCGCGATCGGTCTTGACCTCCTCGTACGCGGCGTAGACGCGGGCGATCATCGCCGGATCCAGCCCGGCCACGTCGCGACCGCCCGCCGCCGCGCCCGCCGGGTAGCCGTCGGGGCCCACGTTGGTGACCTTGGCCCACTCGACCTCTCCGGCCAGGTCGCGCAGCAGCCCGGCGTCGACACCGACCCGGCAGCGCGCGGCGGCCTCGGCGAGCAGCGCCAGCTTGCGCTCGACGATGGGCGGCAGGTCGGCGCCCACGACCTGCGGCCAGAAGAAGCGCGCCTGCCGAAGCGCCGCCGAGTGGAACGTGCGCGCCTGCACCCCGGCGACGCCCAGCTCGCGCAGCCGGCCGCGCATCTCCCCGGCCGCGCGAGTGGTGAAGGTGACGGCCAGGACGCTGTGCGGCTGGTAGCTGCCGGACAGGACCCCGTACGCGATCCGGTGGGTGATCGCCCGCGTCTTACCGGTGCCGGCGCCGGCCAGCACGCACACCGGGCCGCTCAGGGCGGTCGCGACTTCGCGCTGCTCCGGGTCGAGTCCGTCGAGCACACCGTCGGCACTGCCGGTGAGGGCGCCAGTGCGGGTCACCCGCCGCATCCTCCCAGCCCGAGCAGGCGCCGTCAGGCCGGGCGGGCCAGCCGCGCCTTGACCTCGCCGATGCTCGGGTTGGTGGCGGAGGTCCCGTCGGGGAAGAGCACAGTCGGCACCGTGGCGTTGCCACGGTTGACCTCCCGGACGAAGCGCTCCGCGGCAGGGTCCTGGTCGATGTCCACCACGCGTACGGTGATGGCCGCCCGCTCCAGCTGGCCCTGGAGACGCCGGCAGTAGCCGCACCACGGCGTGCTGTACATCGTCAGGACGCTCACCGGGCTCCTCCTGCGCGGGTCGACGGACGCTGCCGGAACAACGCCGGCGCGCTCGGGTGGTCTTCCCACGCACTAGCGCTGTGACTCGCGCCACGACCCGGCATCGGGCAGTTGCGCGCCGTACCAGCCCTCGACGAGCCGCCTCGCGATGGACACCGGCGGCGGCAGGCCGAGCGAACCGTCGCCGAGCGCGACGCGCAGCTGATCGCGGGAGTACCACCGCGCCTCGGCGATCTCCGCGCCGTCCGGACGGACCCGGGTGCTCACGGCTCGGGCGTAGAAGCCGCACATGAGGCTCGACGGGAACGGCCAGGGCTGGCTGCCGGCGTAGGCCACCTCCGCGACCTCGACGGCGCTCTCCTCGCGCACCTCCCGGGCCACCGCTGCCTCCAGCGACTCGCCGGGCTCGACGAAGCCGGCCAGCGTCGAGAAGCGACCCGGCGGCCAGCTCGCCTGGCGTCCCAGGAGGACCCGGTCGTCATCGTCGACGACCGCGACGATGACCGCCGGATCCGTGCGGGGGTAGTGCTCGGAGCCGTCGACCGGACAGCGGCGCAGGTGCCCCCCGGCGGCGACCTCGGTGGGTGCACCGCAGCGGGCGCAGCGGCGGTGGGCGGCGTGCCAGTTGGCGATGGCGACCGCGTGCACGAGCAGGCCGGCCTCGCGGTCGTCGAGCAGCGCCCCGACCTCGCGCAGCCCGCGGGCCCGGGGGTCGGGCGGCCTGCCGTCCGGGCCGCCCGGCGGGTCCGGCTCCGCGGCAACGACGGCCAGGTAGGTCACCGAGTCCTCCCCCACGCCGAGCAGCAGCCGCTCGCCCGCCGGTGCCTGCGCGGGCGGGACGAAGGCCAGCCGGCCGCCGATCACCGGGGCCCGGCCGTCGGCGACCACGAGCACTCGCGCCGTCGGGTCGGACCAGGTCCGAGCCAGCCAGGCGTCGTCCAGGCGCCGCTCGGCGACCCGGTCGTGGGTAGCGCGGGAGAGGGCGAGCGGGCCGCTGAGGCGGTACGGCCAGCCGGGAGCCACGACCGGCGAGCCTAACCAGCCGCGCGTAGGGTGCCCCGTCGTGAGCACCCACATCGGCGCCGCCGCCGGTGAGGTGGCCGAGACGGTGCTGATCCCCGGCGACCCCCTGCGGGCGCGCTGGATCGCGCAGACCTACCTCGACGACGTGCGCTGCTACAGCGAGGTCCGCGGGATGCTCGGCTTCACCGGCCGCTACGGCGACACCCCCGTGTCGGTGCAGGGCTCGGGCATGGGCATGCCGTCGCTGGCTGTCTACGTCAGCGAGCTGCTCAGCTCTTTCGGCGTACGCACGCTCGTCCGGGTCGGCTCGTGCGGCGCGCTGAGCGAGGACCTGGCCCTGCGCGACATCGTCGTCGCGATGAGCGCGTGCACCGACTCGGCGATGAACTCCCGGCGCTTCCAGGGCATCGACTTCGCGCCCACCGCCGACTTCGGGCTGCTGCGGCGCTGCGTCGAGCTTGCCGAGGCGCGCGGCCTGACTCCGCACGTGGGTCCGATCGCGTCGTGGGATGCCTTCTACTCCGACCGGCCGGAGCTGCTGATGCAGCTCGCCGGCTACGGCGTCCTGGCGGTGGAGATGGAGACCGCCGCTCTCTACACCCTGGCCGCCCGGCACCGGGCCCGCGCCCTCACGGTCTGCACGGTGAGCGACTCGTTGCCGACCGGTGCGGCGACGACCGCCGCGGAGCGCGAGCGGACCTTCGCCGCCATGGCCGAGCTCGCTCTCGACACGGTCACGGCCTGACCGGCGTGACCGAGCTCGCCCTCGGCACGTGGAACCTGCTGCACGGTCTGCGGGTGAGACCGCCGGGGCCGGTTGACCCGACCGGCGGGGGCGACCCGACGGACCCCGGGCATCAGGTCCCGCCTGGCACCGTCGACGCGCCGGCCCTGGCCCGTTCCGTGGGCTCGCTCGACCTCGACGTCCTGGGACTGCAGGAGGTGGACCGCCACCAGGAACGGTCCGGCGGCGCCGACCAGACGGCCGACGTCGCGGCGGCCATGGGCGCCGCCAGCTGGCGCTTCGTGCCCGCGCTCCACGGCACGCCCGGGACACCCGCCGGCTGGGTGGCGGCGCAGGCCGTGGACGGTGCGGAGACGGACGGGCCGACGTACGGGGTCGGGCTGGTGTCCCGGCTGCCGGTCCGGGAGTGGCGGGTGCTCCGCTTCCCCGCCGCGCGCGCGTCGATCCCGCTGCTCGTGCCGGGCGCCGGCATCGTGCGGGTGCCGGACGAGCCGCGAGTCGCCGTCGCCGGCGTGCTCGACGCCCCGTGGGGCGGGGCGGTCACGGTGGGGACCTGCCACCTGTCCTTCGTCCCCGGCACCAACGTGCGGCAGCTGCGCGCGATCTGCCGCTGGCTGGCGGCGCTGCCGGCGCCCCGGCTGCTGCTCGGCGACCTCAACCTGCCGGGCCGGCTGCCGGGTCTGCTGAGCCGGTGGGAGCAGCTCGCGCGGGTGAGGACCTATCCCTCGTGGCGGCCCCGCGTGCAGTGGGACCACGCCCTCGCCGACGGCGTCGCCGGCGTGCGCACGGCCTCGGCACGGGCGGTGGCGCTGCCCGTGTCGGACCACCGGGCGCTGCGCGTGGTGCTCACCCGCTGAGCTGCCCGGCTACCCCGCCAGCAGGGCCGCCAGACCGGCCTCGTCGGGCAGGTCGTCGTGGCGGGCCACCCATCCGTCGGGGACCTGCAAGAACGCTGCCGACACCTGCCCGGGCGCGACCCCTTGCAGCCGTGCCCAGGCGAGCCGGTAGACCGCCAGCTGAAGCGGGTCCGGCGCGGACGAGCCGGTCTTCCAGTCGACGACCTCCCACCGCGGCGACCCGTCGGCGTCCGACCGTTCGGCGAAGACGGCGTCGATGCGCCCGCGCAGCACCCGCCCGGCCACCGCGACCTGGAACGGCACCTCGACGGCGACGGGCGAGCGGGCGGCGTACGGAGACCGCTCGAACGCTTCGGCGAGCTCGCCGAGCGCCACGTCGTCGGGATGGTCGGGGTCGGCGGCCCCCGGCACCTCCTCGTCGCGGAGCAGTACTCGGGCGCCGAGCCGCTGCTCCACCCAGGCGTGGAAGGCGGTGCCGCGGCGGGCGGCTCGGCTGGGCCGACGCGGCATCGGGCGGGCGAGGTCGGCGGCGAGCCCGGCCGGGTCGGCGGCCAGCCGGACCAGCTGGCTCGCGGTGAGCGTCGCCGGGAGCGGCACACTGCGCCGCTGCCCCGCCTCCTCGGCGAGCTCGGCGAGCAGGAGGCGCGTCTCGCGCTGCCACCGGGCGGCCCGCGCACCCGGCGGCGGCGGGTGGTCGCTCTCGGCGCCCAGCCCGCCCCGGTGCTCGGCCACGAGCCGGGCGGCGGCCCGGCGGCGGGCGAGGCGCGCGGTGTCGGGAAGCGGCGGGTAGTCGACGTCGCCGGCGGCAGCGGCGAACGGGTTGTTCGTGCCGGAGTCGGTGCACCACGGTCCGACCGGCCCGGCACCGGCATCGCAGGCGCGTCGAATCTCCTCCAGGAACGGGCCGGGGCGGCGCGGCCGGGTCACCGTCTCGTTCCAGACCGCGCCGCTGGTCAGGAGCAACCGGCGGGCACGCGTCACCGCGACGTAGACCAGCCGCCGCTCCTCGAGCAGGTCGAGCTCCTTGGCGGCGGCCCGGTGCGCGTCCAGTGCCGGCTTGCTCGGCGCGGGCTCGGGCGGCAGGTCGGCTCGGTCGCCACGCAGCCCGACCGGCAGCGCCTCGGCACGGCTGGTCCACGACGGCCTCCCCCGATCGCTGGGGAAGGTCTTGTCGACCAGGCCGGGCACGGCGACGACGTCCCACTCCAGGCCCTTGGCCTTGTGGACCGTCATGAGCTTGACCGTGTCCGCTGCGGACACCGAGCCGGGGTCCCAGCCGTCCTCGCGCTCGCGCGCGGCCGCGAGGTAGTCGAGGAACGCGGCGAGGTCGGTGTGCTCCTCCACCGCCTCGAAGCGGACAGCGGCGTCGGAGAAGGCGGCGAGGTTGGCTGCGCGTGCCGCGGCGCTGCCGCCGGGGTCGGCCACGACCTCGACGTCCAGGCCGATCGCCGAGACCACCGTCGCGACGGCCTCGACGACCGGCTGCCTCGACACGGCCCGCAGCCCGTCGAGCTCGGCGCGCAGGCCGGCGAGCCGGTCGAGCGCTGCGGCGGAGAAGCGCGTGGGGTCGCCCGGAGAGGCGACGGCGTCGCTGAGCGCCACGACGTCGCACGCGTCGACGGCAGCCGTGCTGGCGTGCAGTGCGCGGCTGCCGTCGGGGTCGTCGCCCGACTCCCCGACCGGGACGTGCAGGCCGCCTTCCTGCGCGAGCGCCGCGGCCCGCCGGCCGAGAACGGCGAGGTCGCGCGGCCCGATGCGGTAGCGCGGGCCGGTGAGCACGCGCAGCAGCGCCGGGTTGGCCAGCGAGTCGGCGAGCACCTCGAGGACGGCGACGACGTCGGCGACCTCCGGCATCTCGAGCAGGCCGCCGAGGCCGACCACCTCCACCGGGATCCCGGCCCCGGTGAGGGCGCGGTGCAGCACCGGGACCTGGGCCTTGGTGCGGGCCAGCACCGCCATCTCCCGCCACGCGGTGCCACCGCGGTGCGCCGCGCTGAGGGCGTCGCGCAGCGCCTCCGCCTCTGCCGCGACGTCCGCGTGCCACGAGGCGCGCACCTCCCCCGCGAGGGCGGCCGGCGCCGAGGCGCTGAGCTGCGGCACCGCCACCCGCGGCCCCGGAGCGCCAGCCGGCGGGTCGCGGACGACGGCGGACAGCGCGTTGGCGACCTCGAGCACGCGCATGGTGTTGCGGAAGCTGGTGAGCAGGTAGTCGGGCTGGTAGCGATCCGCGCTGCCGGCTGTGCTGCCGGTCCGCGGGAAGTGCTCGGGGAAGCGCAGCAGGTTGCCGACGGAGGCGCCGCGCCACCCGTAGATGGCCTGGCAGGGGTCGCCGACCGCGGTGACCGGGTGCCCGCCGGCGTACAGCGCCTGCAGCAGCACTCGCTGGCCGACGCTGGTGTCCTGGTACTCGTCGAGGAGCACGAGGCGGAAACGGTCACGCTCGCCCCCACCGACCTCGGGGCACCTGCCCGCGAGCTGACCGGCCAGGGCGATCTGGTCCGCGAAGTCGAGCACGTCGAGGTCGCGCTTGCGGCGGCGGTAGTCCTCGACGAGCACCAGCAGCTCGTCGCGCTCGTCGGCCGTCCTGGCAAGGATCTGCACGTCCTTGGTGGCCCGGGCGGCGGTCGCCACGAGCCTGCGCAGCCGGGAGTCCTCCCGGCGTACGTCGTCGATCGTGGCGCCATGCTCGGCGAGCTCGGCGTCGAGGGCGAGCACGAGCGCCGCGACGTGGCTCGGCGTCCAGCGCAGGTGCGCGAACGGTCCCGGGTGGCGACGCACGACCCCCATGGCCAGCTGCCAGGACGCTGCCTCGCTGAGCTGGCGGGCGTCGGGCTCGCGTCCGATCCGCAGGGCGTGGTCGCGGACGAGCCCGGCGGCATAGGCGTGGTAGGTCGCGACGGTGGGTAGCTCGTCGGCGTCCGGCGCGGCGCCCGGGTCGCCGGCCACCGGGTCGCCGGCCACCGGTCGCTGCAGCCGCGCCAGCGCGGTGCGTACGCGCTGGCGCAACTCACCGGCCGCCTTGGTGGTGAAGGTCAGGCCCAGCACCTCGCCGGGGGCCAGGCCGTGGACAGCCACGGCGTGCACGACCCGAGCCGCCATCACGGTGGTCTTGCCGGAACCGGCACCCGCGACGACCAGCCGCGGCTCCAGCGGCGCGCGGACGACGGCCCGCTGCTCGAGGGTGAGGGGGCAGCCGAACAGCTCGTCGAGGTAGCGGCCGTCGCCGTCCGGCCGGATCACCGGACCACCTCCTCGCCGGTCTCCTGCGCGGGACAGGCCCGCCGGAAGGTGCACCTGTCGCAGGCTGCAGTGGGCCGGGCCGGGAACCGCTCCGCGGCCACGCCCGCCACGACGCGCCCGAGCAGCTCGTCGGCCCACGGGTCGTCGGGCGTCAGCGCCGGCTGGGCCTGCGCCTTGGCACCGCCTCGCACCTGCGTGCGCAGGTGCAGCAGCTCGGCGCCTCCTGGCGCGCCGTCGCCCGCCGCCCCCTGCCGTACGGCGACCTGGTAGACCCCGAGCTGGGGGTGCTGTGGGACGTCGCGGTCGAGCGGCGGAGTCTTGCCCGTCTTGAGGTCGACGACGTGCAGCCGGCCGTCATGGTCGCGCTCGACGCGGTCCATCGACCCGCGCAGCCGCGCCGCGACCGGATTGTCCTCCGGCGAGCGACCGGACCAGTCGATGCTGAAACCGAGCTCGCTGGCCACCCACGTGCGACCGCGGTCGGCGGCCTGCCAGCGCAGGAAGCGCTCGAGGGCCGCCCGAGCCTCGTGGCGCTCGCGGTCGGCGTACCAGGGCGCGTCGAACCCGAGGCCACCCCAGACGGTGTCCAGGCGCGACATCACGGCGTCGACGTCGGCGGGAACTGCACCCTCGGCGACCAGCCGGGCGAGCGCGTGCACGGCCAGGCCGAAGCCCTGGGCACCCGTCTGCGGTGCGGCGGCCCGGACCTCGTGCTGGAAGAACCAGGCCAGCGGACAGGTCTCGTAGCTCGACACGGAGGAGCCCGACAGCGCCACCGGCTGGTCCAGGGGCCGTACCGGCGCTGCCCCCGGGGTCCAGTCGAGCATCCCCCACCAGCGGGACGGGTGCGCCGCGGCTACGTGCGGGGCGAGCGCGGCCAGGCACGCCGCGGCTGCCTCCGCGTCGCGCGGGTCGTCCCGGCCGCCGCCGAGCAGTGCCCGTCGCATCCGCCCGGTCAGCGCGGAGGTCGACAGGCTCGCCGGCGGGGACTCCGGGTGCGCCGGCACGGCGAGTCCGGTCTCGTCGAGGAAGCGAGAGGGCCGGTCGCCGTCGTCGTCGGCGGAGTCGACGGCTGTGAGGACGAGGCGGTGGCGGGCCCGGGTGAGGGCGACATAGAACAGCCGGCGCTCGTCGACGAGCAGCGACCCGGTCGTCGGCGCGGGTGCCACGGCGGTGAGCGACCCGTCAGCCGTGAGCCGGTCGCCTTCGAGCAGCGAGCCGCGGCGGCGCAGGTCGGGCCAGCTCCCCTCCTGAACCCCGGCGACGACGACGACGTCCCACTCCAGCCCCTTGGCCCGGTGTGCGGTCAGCAGCCGTACGGCACCGGCCGCGGCCAGCCGCCCCTCCACCCGCGCGGCGGACGGGATCTCCTGCGCGTCCAAGGTGTCGAGGAGTACGCCTACCGAGGCTCGCGGCACGCGCTCGACGAGGCTGCCGAGCTCGTCGAAGAGCGCCACCACCGCGTCGAGGTCCCGGTCGGCCGACCGCCCCGCTCGGCCGCCGCCCGCCGCGGCCCGCGCGAGCCGGTCCCCGAGCCGGCTGCGCTCCCAGATCGCCCACAACGCCTCATCGGCACCCCCGCCGGTGGCCAGCACCTCGCGGGCGCTGCGGACGAGGGCGGCGACCCGGACGACCGGGCGGGCCCAGCGCTGGTCGGCGTCGTCGAGCAGCAGCAGCTCGCCCGGCTGCGCAAGGGCGGCGCGGAGCAGCTCCGCGGACGGCCGCGGCAGCCGGGACGCCGTCGGTGCGGCGGGGCCCGGCAGGTCGACACCTGGCAAGTCGACACCTGCCGCATGGACCGGCGAGGGGTCGACCGTCGGCAGGCCGACCGTCGGCAGGCCGACCGTCGGCACGTCGACTGTCGCGGCCTCGGCGGCGAGCCGGGACCGCTCCTGGGCGCGCAAGGCCCGGCCGAGCCGACGCAGGCCCGCCGGTGTGGCCCGGCCCAGCGGCGAGAGCAGCAGGCTGGCGGTCGCCTCGACATCGAGCCGGTCGGGGTCGTCGGCCACCCGCAGGGCCAGCAGCAGCGGCGCGACCGCCGGGTCGTGCGCCACCGGTACCTCGTCGGCGGCGACCGCCACCGGGACGCCGGCGGCGGTCAGCGCTCGCCGCAGCACCGGCAGCGAGCGCGTGCCCGACCGGACGAGCACGGCCATCCGCTCCCAGGCCAGTCCCTCCTCGAGCCGCTCGCGGCGGAGGAGGTCGGCGATCGCCGTCGCCTCGTCGGCTGCCGTGGCGAACAGCCGCACCTGCGCGGCGGCCCGACAGCCTGCCGAGTTGCCGTCCCGCATCGGGCGATCGGCCGTGCTCTCGGCCGGGCGCAGAGCACGGTGCGCGACGAGGCTGCGCACCGGCAGCCCCGGCGTCGGCACCCGGGCGGCGACCCGGCGCGACACCTCCAGCAACGCGGCGCCGGCGCGGCGCGACACCTGCAGCGCCAGCGTCGGCGCCTCGTGCCGGTCGGCCTGCCGGAACCGCTGGGGGAAGCGCAGCAAGCAGCCGACCTCGGCGCCGCGGAAGCCGTAGATGGCCTGGTCGGGATCCCCGACCACGACGAGGTCACCTCCGCCGCCGGCGAGCAGCTGGAGCATCCGCTCCTGCGCCGGGTCGGTGTCCTGGTATTCGTCGACGAACACGGCGGGGTAGCGCCGGCGCAGCCCGGCGAGCACGTCGGCCCGGTCCTCGACGAGGCGCAGTGCCTGGCGGACCAGCTCGCCGTAGTCGAGCTCCCCCGACAGGCCGAGCACGTCGACGTACTCGGCGTAGAAGCCCGCCGCCGCGGCCCAGTCGGCGCGGCCGGCCCGGGCTGCGACGTCGGCGAGATCGCCCGGCTCGAGCCCTCGCTCGCGCGCGCGGTCGAGCAGGTCGGCAAGCTCACGCGCGAAGCCGCGGGTGCCCAGCGCCGGCCGCAGCGGCACCGGCCATCGGGTGGCGCCCTCACCGGCCAGCTGGCCGCGGACGAGGTCGCGGACGCGGACCAACCGCTCCGGCCCGGACAGCAGCCGGGCCTGCGTCATCTCCTCGGGGTGGGCTCGCAGCAGCGCCAGGCACCAGGCGTGGAACGTCCAGGCCGCCGGCTCGGTGCTAGCCCTGGTCCCGGCCAGATCGAGCCGGCGGGAGATGCGGTCGCGCAACTCGTCGGCCGCCTTGCGGCTGAACGTCAGCACGAGGACCTCATCAGGGCGCAGGCCCCTCGCCACCCGTGCGGCGACCGCCTCGACCAGCGTGGTGGTCTTGCCGGTGCCCGGCCCGGCCAGGACGAGCAGTGGGCCACCGGAGTGGTCGACCACCGCCTGTTGCGCCGGGTCGAGCCGCGGCACGGCGTACGGCGGCGGCGGCGTGCGGTCGAGGACGTACGCCCCCGCCTGCTCCCCCGCTGTGTCCGCCGACACCGTGCCAGTCGTCATCGCAGGCATCAGACCACGAGGGCCGGACACGGGCCTACCGGCGCCTGCTCGGCGGCGCTGCGGCACCGTGCGGCAGGATCGTCACCGTGGATGGACAGCGGTGACGACGGCAACCGAGCCCCTGCCCGAGGGTCGTCGGCAGTGGCGATTCCGGCCGCCACCGGGCGCCACCGAGCTGCTGATCGTCCGCCACGGCGAGTCGATGCCGCGACACCCCGACGTACCGGTGGCCATGCTCGACGGCCAGGAAGACCCCGACCTGGACCCGCGCGGGCACGACGAGGCGGCACGGGTGGGCCGGCGGCTAGCCGCGGCCGGCGTGTCCGCCGTCTATGTCAGCCCGCTGCGCCGCACCGCACAGACCGCCGCGCCGCTGCTCCAGCACACCGGCCTGCGGGCACGCGTGCTCGACGAGCTGCGCGAGGTGCGTCTCGGCGACTGGGAGGGCGGCGGGTGGCGACACGAGGAGGCCGACCGGGTCATCGCGGCCGAGCGCTGGGACGTCATCCCAGGCGCGGAGAGCAACGAGTCGCTGCACGGCCGGGTACGGGCGGCGCTCGGCGCGCTCGCCACGGCGCACCCCGACCAGCGGGTGGCCGTGTTCACCCACGGCGGGGTCATCGGGGCGGCGCTGCACCTGGCCACCGGCAGCCGTCCCTTCGCCTTCGTCGGGGCGGCCAACGGCTCGGTCAACCACCTCGTCGTGCTCGGCGAGCACTGGGTGCTGCGGCGCTACAACGACACCTCCCACCTCTCCACCGACCTCGACGACCCGCCGGACGGCGACCGGCCATAGCCGGCTTCGCGCCTCGCTCGCCCTTCCCCTGCCCCGCTTTCGCTCCGCCGTGCGCCGACCCCACAGTTGATCAAGAAGACGACATCCTCCAGGTGGCGCTGGGTCGACTTCTCCCTGAACGGCTCGGCGGAACGGGGGTCAGCGGGTCGGGGCGGGGTCGGTCGGAGGGAGGCGTCACGGGGGCCGCCGCTACATCGACCCGGTCACGGCGCAGAGGCGTTGCCTCGGCGGCGTGGTGGCGGTGGGCCCCCGCACCTCGTGACCCCCCCAGCCGTCCCACCTCGTCGAGCGCCGCACGTCTGGATCTACCGACAGTGCCACGTCGATGGGCGCGGAACTGTCTCAAGATCGCTGGCCACTCGTCGATCATGAGACGCGGGTGTGACCATCACCGCGGTAACGTCTCAAGATCACCGAACGGATGGATGGTCGAGCCCGAGCGTGCGGGTGGCGACGCTGGGTGCGGGGTCACGGTAGCGACCGCGCGAAACTCGACGCCGTCACGACGGCTGCGCCGCCGCGAGCCGCCAACCTTGTCCAGTCCGCCGGCAGGTGCCCAAGCGTGTCGCGCCCGACGCGGGGTGAGAAGCAGCCATGGGCGCCTCGGTGGGCTGGCCGGGCGCCCGAGGGCTCTCGCCGCGCCGTCCGCACGGTGGAGCCCCGTCGTCACGTCCGCACGGTGGAGCCCCGCCGCCACGTCCGCGCGGTGGAGCCGCGCCGCCACGTCTGCGTGGCAGCGAGCAGGTCAGCCCTGCTCGGGCCACCACAGCGCCGCGCCCACATCGACCCGGTTGCCGCGCAGGGGCGTCGCCTCGGCGGCGTGGTGGCGGCGGGCCTGCACCTCGTGACCCGGCGGCAGCCGTCCCGACGCGGTGACGACCCGCCACCAGGGCACTCCGCCGCCGTACGTCGACAGGACCCTCCCCACCGAGCGCGGACCCAGCCTGCCCAAGGCGTCGGCTATCCCGCCGTAGGTCATGCATCGGCCGGCCGGGATCCGCTCGACCAGACACAGCACCTGCTCGACGTACTCCTCGTCCACGCCGCGCATCGTCGCGCACCGACCGCGACGTTGCGCTGTCGGAGGAGGCCTGCGTGGGAGGATCGCCGCGATGACCGCGACGACCCCGCCGGCCCTGCGGGTCGAGGAGCCGGAGCTGCCCCGGCGGGTCCGCCGACCGATCGACATCGCGCGGCTCGCGTTGACCGTCCTGCTCATCGGGCTGGTCGTCGCCGTGGCCGCAGCGGCCCGCGCGACGACGACCGGGGTGGACTCCGATCTCCTGGTCATCGGTCGCCGAGTGCCACAGGCGCTGATCGGTGTGGCCGCTCTCGCCGCGGCCGGGGCGGGACTGCTGCTGCTGCCCGGGATCGTCGTCCTTCGCCTCGTGCAACGGCGGTTGTGGAACGCGGGCATGGTGACCGCCGCCGTACCCCTGGCGCTGCTCGTCACCGCCGCCGTCGCCACCTGGCTGCGCGGACCGGCTCCGGAGGCCATCGCCGGCGACTTCGTGGCACCCGTGCCAGGCGACGGGGTGCCGACCCTGTCCGGCTTCGTCGCGGCGCTGATCGCCGCGATGACCACGGCCGCGCCCAGCCCGCGCAGCCGTCGCGCCTTCGCGCTGGTGATCGTGACAGCCCTCGGCACCGGCCTGCTGGCCGGGCAGTCCTCGGTGCTCTCGGCCGCCCTGTCGCTGGGCCTGGGGCGGCTGGCGGGTCTGCTCGTGCGGCTGGTGGCCGGGTCGGCGACCGTACGTCCGGACGGGCGGGCCGTCGCCGCTGTGCTTGCCGAGCACGGTTTCCGGGCCGTCTCCGTCGTGGCGCAGCCCGCGGAGCCGATGCGCGCCTTCCAAGCGACGAGCGCCTCCGGTGTCGAGCTCGCGGTCACGGTCATCGACCGTGACCGGATCGGTGCCGAGCTGGTTCCCCGGCTCTGGCGCGTGCTCCGCACCCGCGGCGAGGCGCTGCCGCGGGTCGACGTCACCCTGGAGGCCGCCGCCGAGCGGCGCACCGCGCTGGCGCTGGCCGCGGACGCGGCCGGCGTACGGACGCCGCGCCTGCTCTTCGCGGTGGCAGCCGAGCCGGATGCCGCGCTCGTCGCGTACGCGCACGTCGACACCACTGGCTTCGGACACCTCGGTCCGGCCGCCGTGCGCGACGCCTCCCTCGAAGACGCCTGGGAGCAGCTGCGACGGCTGCACATCGCCGGCATCGCGCACCGCTCGGTCGGGCCCGACTCGTTCCGGCTCGACGGCTCCGGCCGGTGCTGGATGCACGACTCGGCCACCGGTCAGGTGGCCGCGACGTCGTTCGCCCGGCAGCTCGACGTGGCGCAGGCCCTCGTGGCGTTGGCGACGATCGTCGGGGCGCAGCGATGCGTGGCCGCGGCCACCCGGGTCCTCGGGGCGGACGTCGTCGCCAGAGCACTGCCGCTGCTGCAGCCGATCGCGCTGCCCGCGTCGACGAGGGCGGCGCTGCGCGGACGCAAGGGCCTGTTGCCCGAACTGCGCTCCGAGCTCCTCGCCGCGACCGGCAGCGAGCCGCCGCCGCCGGTGGTGCTGGAGCGCTTCACGCCGCGCACCCTGCTCACGGCCGTCGGCCTGGCGGTGGCCCTCTACCTCATCGGCTCCGAGCTCGTCGGCGTCGACTTCGGTGCCGTGCTCAGCCAGACCGACTGGAGGTGGTTGGGCCCGGCGCTGGCCGGGGTGGTGGCGACCTACGTCGGTTCGGCGGCCTCGCTGCTGGGGTTCGTCCGGGATCGAGTGCCCTACCTGCGAGCCGTCGGCGCACAGCTGGCGCTGTCGTTCGTCAAGCTCGTCGCGCCCGCGACGATCGGCAATGCGGCGGTCAACATCCGGCTGCTCACCAAGGCCGGCATGGCTGATGCCGCGGCCGCGGCGAGCGTGGCGGCCGGCCAGGTCGCCGCGATCCTCGTCACCGTCCCACTCCTGCTGCTGCTCGGCCTGCTCACCGGCCAGGCCGTCGCGTCCGGGCTGGCGCCGTCGCCCACGGCCCTCGCAGTCGCCGGTCTGGTGGTCGCGCTAGCGGCGCTGCTGCTGCTGGTCCGCCCGGTGCGCGAGCGGCTGCGGCGGCTGTGGCGCGGGTTCGTCGACCAGGGCCTGCCGCCGCTCATGGAGGCGGTGCAGACACCATCCAAGCTGGCCCAAGGCGTGGGCGGCAACCTGCTGCTCACTGCCGGCTACACCGTCGCCCTCTACGCCTGCGTGCGCGCCGTCGGTGCCGACATCGTGATGCCCGTCGCCGCTGTGGTCTTCCTCACCGGCAACACCGTCGGTGCCGCCGTACCCACACCGGGCGGCCTCGGGGCTGTCGAGGCTGCCCTCGCGACCGGGCTTACCGCGGCCGGGGTGCCCGGCGGGCTCGCCGTACCCGCCACCCTGCTGTTCCGGCTGGTCAGCTTCTGGCTGCCGCTGGCTCCCGGCTACCTCGCCTGGACCCAGATGCAACGGCGCGGGCTTCTGTGAGGGCGCGAGCCGACGCCGCCGAGGCCCTTCCCGCGCCGGACCCCCCGTTCCCGGCTCCTGCAGCGCGCGGGAAGGCCGAGTTGATCACGTTAACGTGATCAACTCGGCCTCAGAACGTGTTGGGAAAGCGGCTACGAGGCCGCAGCTGGCTGCCAGGCTCGGCGGCCAGGGGCGGGTGCGAGTCGGCGGGTCATGAGTCCGATCATGGACCACTTGATCATGGCCTCGGCGTGTTCGGGGAGCCGTTC
>JBBRVP010000017.1:0-66973 GCA_038246785.1 Jiangellales bacterium | reverse complement strand
CGCGCCGCCCGACCCGCCGCGCCGCCCGACCCGCCGCGCCGCCCGACCCGCCGCGCCGCCTGACCCGCCGCGCCGCGTGACCCCGCCTGGCCCACCGCCACCGGCCATCCCCCCACGCAGCGAATCACAACGCTGTCATTTGATTGCCTTCGCAAGCGTCTCCGGCCCATCGATGCTTATAACTCCTTGCGCACCACTTGTCACGCAGGGCACGCCAGTTTACTGTCGCCACTTGAATCACAGACGTACGCGACCGCATCACCCGCTCGAGAGCGGCGCACCCGGCGCCTGCCCGGCGAACCCGTGAGGACTCCGTCATGCCGGATCTCGGCCGCGCCCTGCCACGCCCTTTGCGACTGACCCGACGCCGGCGCGCGCGGTCGCCGGTCAACCCCTACCGGGCCGCGCAGACCTTGTTGGTCCTCGTCGTGCTCGCCGCGCTCGTGACCGAGGGCGCGCCGGCCTGGGTGCACTATCGGATCCGGCCCGGCGACACGGTGAGCGCCATCGCTGTCCGCTACCACACGACGGTGCAGCGGCTGGTCGCCGTCAACTCCTTGCCCGGGAATGGCCACCGCATCTACGCCGGTGTGACCATCAAGGTCCCGCAGCGCCGAGCCCGGGCCGCGCGGCCGGCGCCTTCGCCCGCCCACGCCACCCGCACAAGGGTCCTCCGTCACCGGCTGCGTCCCGGCGAGACGCTCAGCCATATCGCTGCCCGGCACGGCCACACCGCCGCCTGGCTGGCCCGCGTCAACGGGCTCAGCAATCCTGGCCTCGTCTACGCCGGTCAGGTCATCCGCGTCCCCACGCGGGTGCGGGTGCGCCGGGCCAGGGCAGCCAGCCACTCGGCCACGCCCGCCCGCGGCCGCCCGGCCCGCACCCGGGTGCTCCACCACCGCATGCGGGCCGGCGAGACGCTGAGCCACGTCGCCGCTCGCTACGGCCACACCGTCCGCGCGCTGGCCCGGGCCAACCGGCTCCGCAACCCCGGTCTCGTCTACGCCGGCCAGGTCATCCGCATCCCGACCAGGATCCGCGCGCAGCGCCGGGCAACCGCCGCCAACTCCTTCGCCGGCCGCAGCTACCCGCACCGGGTGGTCAGCTCGGCCGCCCGCAACCGCGCCCATCTCCAGCGACGCCGGGTGCCGAGCCGGTCGCACGTGCGACGGCTGGTCGTCGCCACCGCCCACCGTCACGGCGTCGACGCGAACCTGGCCCTGGCGGTCGCCTACCAGGAGTCGGGTTTCAACCAGCGCGCGGTGTCCGTGGCCAATGCGATCGGCGTCATGCAGGTGGTGCCCAGCACCGGCCGCTGGGTCTCCGGCGTCTACGGCCGGCGGCTCGATCTGCTCGACGCCCGCGACAACATCATCGCCGGGGTGTTCCTGCTCAAGATGCTGCGCGCGGAGGCCGACCTGCGGCACGCAGTGGCCGGCTACTACCAGGGGCTCGGTGGCGTCCGTGCGAACGGCATGTACCCGGACACCAAGCGCTACGTCGCCAGCGTCCTCCTGCTGCGCCGGCAGTTCGCGGTCGGGTGACCCCGGTAACGACGGCGCCGTGTCGGCGCGCCGGGTGGATCCGCTGCCGCCGTACCCTCCCAGCGTGGACACGTCCGTCTCCGACGCGCTGAGCGGGCGCCTGCTCTCCGGCCGCTACCGCGTCGGCGAGCGACTCGCGCGTGGCGGCATGGCCACCGTGTACGTCGCCGAGGACACCCGTCTCGAGCGCACGGTGGCGCTCAAGGTCATGCACCCCGACCTGGCCGACGACACCGACTTCGTCGCCCGCTTCGTGTCCGAGGCCCGGGCCTCTGCCAAGCTGTCGCACCCCGACGTGGTCGGCGTCTATGACCAGGGCGAGGACGCCGGCTGGGTGTGGCTGGCGATGGAGTACGTCAGGGGCCGTACGCTGCGTACGGTCCTGGCCGAGCACGGGCGGCTCGATCCCACGCTGGCCCTCGAAACGCTCGAGCACGTGCTGTCGGCGCTGGCCTCCGCCCACGACGCGGGCATCGTCCACCGCGACGTCAAGCCGGAGAACGTCCTCGTCGCGCGCGACGGCCGGGTCAAGGTTGCCGACTTCGGCCTCGCCCGCGCGGTGTCCGGCGGCTCCTCGACCGCCACCCGCGGCGTCTTGCTCGGCACCGTCGCCTACCTCTCCCCCGAGCAGGCGCTTGGCCAGCCGGCGACGCGCCGCTCGGACGTCTACTCCACCGGCGTGATGCTCTTCGAGCTCCTTACCGGGTCACCACCGCACCAGGGCGCCACGGACTACCTCGTGGTGCGCAAGCACATCGAGGTCGACGTGCCGGCCCCCTCGCTGGTGGTCGCCGGTGTCCCCCCGGTCGTCGACGAGATCGTCGCCGCCGCCACCGCCCGGGAGCCCGCCGACCGCTACGCCGACGCCGGGGAGTTCCTGGGCGCCGTCAGCCGCGCCCGGGCAGCGCCTGCGGGCGCGGCAGCGCCGTACGACGGGCCGGCCGCCCAACCGGGCCGTCACTCCGTCGTGGCGACCTCGCCGGGATGGCCGGACGCGCTCACCACAACGGTGATCGACGTCGCGGCCTCGGCCGGGGGCTCGCCAGATCCGCCCGCAGCCCGTCGCCCGCGACGACGACGGCGCTGGCTCGGGTCGCTCCTCGCGCTGGCGCTGGTGGCCGGTGCCGGCGGTGCGGCCTACTGGTACGGCTGGGCGCGCTGGGACGTCGCTCCGTCGCTGCTGAAGCTCACGGCGGGCCAGGCGCGCACGAAGGCACAGACGGCGGGGTTGGACGTCGCCGTCGACGACCGTCGGCGGTGGTCGGAGACGATGCCGGCGGGCCAGGTGCTCGCCACCGACCCCGAGCCAGGCGCTCGGGTGCTCGACGGCTCGACCGTGACGCTGGTCCTCAGCCGCGGTCCCCAGAGGTTCGCGGTGCCCTCCGTGGTCGGCCGGACCCAGCCCGCCGCGGTCGCCGCGCTGAGGACGGCCGCGCTGGTCGCCGGCGAGGTCACCGGCCGCTACGACGAGCGGGTGCCGCGCGGCGAGGTGCTCAGCCAGGGCACCGACCCGGGGAGCCGGGTCAAGCGCGGCACTGCGGTCTCGCTGGTCCTCTCCCGGGGGCCGCGCCCGATCCCGGTGCCCGACCTCACCGGCCGCGATGTCCGCGCGGCGACGAAGGCGCTACGCGACGTCGGGCTGCGCGCCGCCGGCAGCGACGACTGGTCGGACACGGTGCCCAAGGGCGACGTGGCTGGCCAGTCGCCGCGCAGCGGCACCCTCGCCCGTGGCGACACCGTCCGGCTCGTCGTCTCCCGGGGGCCGCGGACCGTACGGCTGCCGGACGTCGAGGGCGGATCCGCCAGGGCGGCCGAGCGCCGGCTCGGCGCGCTCGGGGTGCGCGTACGCGTCGTCACCTTCCTGCCCGGCGGCCCCGGCCAGGTGCTCCGGCAGTCTCCCGGCGCCGGCACGGAGGTCGCGGTCGGTTCCACGGTCACCCTTTACGCGTTCTGAGGCGAGAGGGCACGTGACACCTGGCGCTGAGGGTGACTCCGCCGCGCGATGCAGCCATCCCCTCGGCTTGACGCTACGTCGAGCCATGGGGCTGCTCACTCGCTGGCCTGGCAGGGCCCTCAGCTGCATCGAGGTGCCGGTCGGCGAGAGCGACCAGCACGGGCAGCGCGTCGGTGAGCTTCGCGCGTTCGGCGGCGGACAGCGCGTCGATGTCGTCGCTCAGTTGGCTGGTGCCCTCGCGGCGCAGGTCCTCGAGCGCAGCGGCACCGCGGTCGCTGATGCTCAGCAGGCAGGCACGCTGGTCCTGCGGGTCGCCGGCTCGCCGCACCAGATCGCCGGCTTCGAGAGCCTCCGCGAGTCGGGACATGCTCGCCGCACTGACCCCCAGCCGGACGGCGAGATCGCCGGGCCGTTGCGGACCGTTTCGATCCAGGGCCGCCATCGCGCTGAGCCGTGTCGGCGTGATGCCGTGCCGTGTAGCCGGTGTTCGGAGGTGGAACGCGAGGCGGTTGATGACCGTACGCAGCTGGCCGGCGACCTCGCCGGTCGCCGGTGTCCGGGACGGCGGCGTCACGGGAGATCCCGGTTCCCGGTGGGGTCCGGCTGCCCAGGCAACGGAAGGCCGGGTCGACTCGTCGGCGAGGCGCCGCCAATGGAACTGAGCTCACCGCTCTGCCCGCCGACGAGCATCATGGTGTGGCTCCGGACTTCGGCGGGTTCCTCCGGGATGGCGTGGACGTACTTGCCACCACGTAGTGCCGACGCCACCGCCGCAATCACGCAGGCCGCGATGGCGAACGCGAACGCAACCCCCAGTCCGTCCGAGAACGGCCCGGAGATCAGTGAAGGGAAGAAGCTGCGACCGGTCAGGTAGTGCGCGTTCGCGGCGGGCAGCTGACCGAGCACATGCGGGCCGAGGAGGGTCTGCACCGGGTTGTATCCGAGCAGGGAAGAGAACAGCACTCCCACCGGAGGCAGCCCGGCGACCTTCGCAGCAGCATCGGCGGGCACTCCCTGGGCAGTGAGGCCAGCGCTCAGGGTATGCGGGAGGGACCGCGCAAGGCCCGCGATCATCAGGGAGAAGAAGATGCCGATAGACAGCACCATGGCGGAGTTCTGGAAGGTGGTGCTCATGCCAGCACCGACACCGCGTCGGTGAGGCGGCAGACTGTTCATGATCCCCGCCCGGTTGGGGGCTGCGAACAGCCCCATGCCGAGACCGTTGACCAAGAGAGCCAGCGCGAACTGCCAGTAGGCGAAGTCGACCGGCAGCACGAGCAGCCAGCCGAAGCTACCGGCCGCGACCAGCATGCCGCCGGTGGCGAACGCCCGGGCTCCGAAGCGGTCAGACAGCCAGCCTGACACCGGTCCGGCGACGAGGAACCCCATGGTGAGTGGGAGCATGTAGATCCCGGCCCACAGGGGTGTCGACGCGAAACCGTAGCCGTGTCGGGGAAGCCAGATGCCCTGCAGCCAGATGATGAGGATGAACATCAGGCCACCACGCCCCAGGCCCCCCAGCAGGCTGGCGAGGTTGCCGGCCGTGAATGCCCTGATCTTGAACAGGTCCAGGTTGAACATCGGCTCCGGTACGCGGGTCTCGACCACACAGAAGATGCCCAGCACAACGGCTCCGCCGATCAGCGCAGCGCCGACCCACGGGTTCGTCCATCCCATGGTGTGCCCGCCGTACGGCTGTATCCCGTAGGTGATCCCGACGAGGACGGCGACCAGGCCAACCGCAAAGCTCGCGTTGCCCCACCAGTCCATCCTCGCGTGGTGAGTCGCACCGGTGTCGTGCAGCCTCAGGTACGCCCATGCCGTGCCGAAGATCCCGATCGGGACCGACACCAGGAAGACCAGGTGCCACTCGACCGGCGCCAGCAGTCCCCCGACGATCAGTCCGATGAACGATCCGGCGATCCCGGCGACCTGGTTGAGTCCCAGCCCCAGACCACGCTGGTCGACCGGGAACACGTCGGTGATGATCGCGTTCGAATTGGCCATGAGCATCGCACCGCCGACGCCCTGGGCGACGCGCATGAAGATCAGCCACAGCACCCCCTTCGTGCCGTGCATCCAGGTCACGGACAGCAGGATGGAGAAGACCGTGAACACGGCGAAGCCGGCGTTGTACATCCGAACCCGCCCGAACATGTCTCCCAGCCGACCGAAGGTGACCACCAGCACCGCTGTGACCACCAGGTAGCCCATGATCAACCACAGCAGGAGACCGGTGTTGCCGGGCTCCAAGGGGTTGATCCCCACGCCACGGAAGATGTCCGGCAGCGCGATCAAGAGGATCGACATGTTGATCGTCGCCATGAGCACACCCAGGGTGGTGTTCGACAGCACGATCCACTTGTAGTGCGGGCTTGCAGTGTCGCGCGCAGCGCGGTCCTGCCGGCGCCGGTGCAGGCTCGGGCCCTCGTGCAGACCCAGCGCCCCTTGCAGACCAAGCATGGCCCTCCCCTGCGTCGGATCCGGCGAGACCAGATGGTTAGTTGATGTGTATCAACTAACGTACCGCGCGACAGGAGGCAGTCAAGTGGTCGGGCAGCGCTTCCGCGGCCGCACGGGGTGCTGGTCGTGGACGTTGGCCCGGCGAACGCCCACCGACCCGGGTGACCCGGCCCGTCCTGGCAGGATGCGCCGGTGAGCAGCGTGAGCGCGACCTCGCAGCGGGGCGCCGGGCTGCCCACACTCGCGCTGGTGGCGGTCACCGCGGCGTGGGGATCGACCTTCTTCCTCATCAAGGACCTCGTGACGCGCGTCCCCGTCGCGGACTTCCTGGCCGTACGCTTCGCGATCGCGGCGGCCGCCCTCGCCGTCGTCGCACCGCGGGCGGTGGCGCGGCTCTCCTCAGCGGCGCGCCGGCGGGGCCTCCTGCTCGGGCTTGTCTACGGCCTGGCGCAGATTCTGCAGACCATGGGCCTGGAGCACACCTCGGCGTCGGTGTCCGGCTTCATCACGGGCATGTACGTCGTCCTGACCCCCGTCTTCGCAGCGGTGCTGCTGCACCAGCGGGTCGGAAGCGCGACCTGGGCGGCGGTCGCCCTCGCCACGGCGGGGCTGGCTGTGCTCTCCCTGCACGGCGCCTCCGCCGGGTTCGGGGAGGCCGTCACGCTCGTCGCGGCCGCGCTCTACGCACTGCACATCGTCGCGCTCGGCCGCTGGTCCAGCGCCCGGGAGGCTTTGGGGCTCTCGGTGGTGCAGATGGCCGTAATCGCGGCCGTCACGGCCGTCGCCGCGGTCCCCGGCGGGATCACCCTGCCTGCCAGCGGCGCCGACTGGGCCGCCGTCGTCTACATGGCCGTGGTCGCCGGTGCCCTGGCCCTGCTGGTGCAGACCTGGGCGCAGGCGCACATGCCGGCCCCCCGCGCGGCGGTGGTCATGACGCTGGAGCCGGTGTTCGCGGCCGGCTTCGCGGTCGCGCTCGGCGACGAGGAGCCGACGGCACGGATGGCGGTGGGTGGGTTGCTCGTGCTGACCGCGATGTACGTCGCGGAGCTCACCCCGCGCCGCGAGCACCCTGAGGTTGAGGTGCCGCACCTCGCGGTGTGACTCGACCGTCCGCGTGGTGGACGTCGCGTCCTGACATGCAGGGCGAGCGACGAGGCCCCCCGCCCCACGGTGGTCGTCATGCATCCCGACGCCGCCCTTCGGGGGTCGACGCCGTCGTCGACGCCTTCCCGCCGCTCCTCGCCCCGCCGAGCCCCTCGACTGAGCCCGAGTTGATCACGTTAACGTGATCAACTCGCCGGGCGGCCGCGGGCCCAGACGGTGGCGACCGACTCGAGCGCGGTGATGTCGGCGAGGGGGTCGCCGTCGACGACGAGGATGTCGGCGTCGAGGCCGGCTCGAAGGCGGCCGGTGCACGAGCCGAGGCCGAGCGCGTCCGCCGCGACCGATGTCGCGCTGGCCAGCGCCGCCGTGTGATCGATCCCACCGTCGACCAGCTGGCCCAGCGACGCGGCCGACAGCCCGTGCGGCTTGGCCGGGTGGATGCCTCCGTCGCTGCCGGACACGATGCGTACGCCGGCGGCGTGCAGCCCCGCGACGAAGCGGCCGCGCTCCAGGAAGGCGTCCTCCGGGGTCAGGCCGAGCCGCTCGAACACCGCCCGGATCGCCGGCGGCGGCTCGAGGCTGCCGCGCAGGCCCAGCGTCGGGCAGACGACCGTGCCCTCCGCGACCAGCCGGGCGACATCCTGCTGGCTGGCTACCGAGCCGCGCTCGGTAAGGAACGAGCAGTGCTCGATCCCGTCGACTCCGGCGTCCATGGCCATGACCACGGCCGGCAGGCCGTGCGCGTGCGCGGTCACCGGCAGCCCGGCCGCGTGCGCCTCCCGGACACAGGCGGAGACCTCCGGCACCGTGAACTGGCACCGCATGACCTCGGTGCCGGGTGTCGAGAAACCGCCGCTCACCATGATCTTCACCAGGTCGGTGCCGTGCTCGGCACGCTCCCGCACCGCGGAGCGCACCGCCTCCACGCCGGAGGCCTCACCGCCCATGTTCCAGCAGTGACCGCCCACGCTGGTGATCGGCGGCCCGGAGGCGATGACCCGCGGCCACGGCCCGGCGCCGTCGGCGGCGCCGGCGACCTGCGACCGCCAGTCGAGGACGGCGTAGCGCCGGTCGCCGAGGTCTCGCACGGTGGTCACGCCGGCGGCCAGCTGGACATGCAGCGACTCCTCGACGACCGCGCGCATCGCCTCGTCGGTGTAGCCGGGCAGCCGGTCCAGGGCGCCGGGACCGCCGTCGCCGCACAGGTGCACGTGCATGTCGATCAGTCCCGGCAGGACGGTGCCCCCGGGTACGTCGACTACCTCGCAGCCCGCGGGTGCCGGGGCGTCGCCCGGCTCGACCGCCGTGATCCGCTCGCCGTCGAAGACGACGAGCGCGCCGCCGGGCAACGCCCGCTCCCCGTCGAACGCCCGCCCCGCCCGCATCGCCTGCATCGCCGCCTCCTCGCCGAAGCTGTCGATGAGGATGCTCCCGCCGGGCCGGCGGATCCAGCCTTCTCGCGGCGGGCCCGACAGCAGGCGGCCCAGCACGCCGGAGGCTCACTTCGCCGCCGGGCCGACCAGCCCGCGCAGGAGCAGGAGGTCCCGGACGTGCGCGTCGGGCAGGTCGTAGCCGCTGTGCATCTGGATCTGCGTCGCGGCGGGGACGCAGACGACCGGCAAACCAGCGATCACGCCAACGGCGTTGAGGGAGCCGTGATTGAGCTGCCATGGCACGTCGCACACAACCGTCGGCGCATGAGCGGCCTCGCACCGCACGACGTGGACGTCGAGCTCCCGACCGGAGGGATCGACCTCCACGAACGCCGTCGGGTACGGCGACCCGCCGACGTCCACCCAGCGGCGCGACCCAGCAGCGCGTCGACACCCCAGCCACCCATCACCCAGCAGGCGACGCCTCGTCCGACGAGCACCTGGTAGAGCGCGAGCGCGTCGCGCGCCGCCAGCACGGTTGTCAGTCGCCATGCGCAGGGTGTCGAGCGAGGAGCGGTGCCTCGGGCGCCGTCTCCAGCAACCGCTGCAGTACGTCCGCGGCGCGGCGTACGCCGGCGTCGTCGACGTCGAGGTGGGTCACCAACCGCACCTGGCGCGGCCCGAGCGCGCCGAGGAGGACACCGTCGGCCGAGGCGGCCTCGACCAGCGCCGGTGCCGCCCAGCCGCTCCCGGCGAGGTCGAGCAGGACGATGTTGGTCTCCGGCGCCGCCGTACCGAGCAGCGCCGCCGCGAGCCACGCCGCCCGGGCGTGGTCGTCGGCGAGTCGCTCGACGTGCCGATCAACGGCATGCAGCGCCGCCGCTGCAAGCACGCCGGCCTGCCGCCAGCCCGCGCCGAGCCGCTTGCGCCACACCCGCGCCTCCGCGATGACGTCGGCCGGCCCGGCGAGCAGCGACCCGATCGGCGCGCCCAGCCCCTTCGAGAAGCACACCGACACGGTGTCGACCAGGCCGCCGTACGTCGACAGCGCGACCCCTGACGCGACGGAGGCGTTCCACAGCCGCGCCCCGTCGAGGTGCAGAGCGACTCTCGCATCGCCAGTGAGACCGCGGAGCTCCTCGAGAACCGGAAGCGGCTGCACCGTGCCGCCGGCGAAGTTGTGCGTGTTCTCCACGGCGACGGCGGCGGTGGCCACGAGGTACGGCCCGGCGTCCAGCGACAGCAGCGGCGAGACGAGGGCCGGGTCGGCGTGCCCGAGCGGGTGCGACCACGTCCGGGTGGTCACCCCGGAGACCGCCGCGTGCGCCCCCAGCTCGGCCCGGACCACATGCGCCGACGCCTCGCACACCAACTCCGAGCCGGGTCGCACCCAGGCCCGGACGCCGAGCAGGTTGGCCAGCGAGCCGCTGACGGTGAACAGCCCGGCTTCCTTGCCGAGCATGCCGGCCACCCGTGACTCGAGCGCGCGGACGGTCGGGTCCTCGCCGTACACGTCGTCGCCGGTGTCCGCCCGCGCCATCGCGGCCAGCATCGCCGCCGTGGGCCGCGTGACGGTGTCGCTGCGCAGGTCGACGAGCCCATGGTCGGCGCTGCCGGCACTCATCGCCGCTGCAGCAGCTCGGCCACGAGGAAGGCCAGCTCGAGGGACTGCGAGCGGTTGAGCCGGGGGTCGCACACGGTCTCGTACCGGGCGGCAAGGCCGTCTTCGGCCAGCAGCTCGCCACCGCCGACACACTCGGTGACGTCGTCGCCGGTGAGCTCGATGTGCAGCCCGCCCGGGACGGTGCCGCTGCCGGCGTGCACCTCGAAGAAGCCGCGCACCTCGTCGACGACGTCGTCGAAGCGTCGAGTCTTGTGCCCCGACGGGGCCTCGTAGGTGTTGCCGTGCATGGGGTCGCACACCCAGGCGACACACAGCCCGGCAGCCTGCACCTTGTCGACCAGCGGCGGGAGCAGGTCGCGGATGCGCGCGGCGCCCAGGCGGGTGATGAAGGTCAGCCGTCCCGGCTCGCGCAGCGGGTCGATCCGCTCGGCGAGGGCGATGACGTCGTCCGCTGTGGTGGCGGGGCCGAGCTTGACGCCCACCGGGTTGTGGACGCGGGAGACGAAGTCGACGTGGGCGCCGTCGATCGTGCGGGTGCGCTCGCCGACCCAGACGAAGTGCGCCGAGACGTCGTACGGGTCACCGGTGCGGGAGTCGATGCGGGTCAGCGCCAGCTCGTAGGGCAGCAGCAGCGCCTCGTGGCTGGAGTAGAGGTCGACCGAGTGCAGGGTCTCGGTGTCGACCCCGATCGCGTGCATGAACGACATGGCCCGGTCGATCTCACCGGCGACCCGCTCGTAGCGCTGCCCCGCTCGGCTGTCCCGGACGAAGTCGGTGTTCCACGCGTGCACCTGGCGAAGGTCGGCGTAGCCGCCGCCGGCGAACGCGCGGGTGAGGTTCAGCGTGGCGGCGCTGGCGTGGTAGGCGCGCACCAGCCGCTGCGGGTCGGCCACCCGGGCGCCGGGCGCGAAGTCGAAGGAGTTGACGGCGTCGCCGCGGTAGGCCGGCAGCTCGACGCCCTCGCGCAGCTCGAGCTCGCGGGTGCGTGGCTTGGCGTACTGGCCCGCCAGCCGCCCCACCTTGACCACCGGCACCGACGCGGCGTACGTCAGCACGACCGCCATCTGCAGCAGAGTGCGCAGCTTGGTGCGCACCGAGTCCGCGGTCACGCCGGCGAACGTCTCCGCGCAGTCGCCGCCCTGCAGCAGGAACGCCTCCCCGCGCGACACGGCCGCGAGCCGCTCGCGCAGCTGGTCGCACTCGCCCGCGAAGACCAGCGGCGGAAACGAGCGCAGGTCGGCTTCCGCGGCAGCGACCGCTGCGCCCGACGGCCAGGCCGGCTGTTGCGCCGCGGGCCGCGCGCGCACGGCGGCGGCCAGCTCGGCGAGCCGGTCGGACTCGGCGGGGGCGGTCACCGTCCCAGCCTAGATGCGCGCCGGGCACGGCGTTCCGCGCACCCGAGGGCGTCGGTAGGGTCGCGGCTATGGCAGCCCCCACACCGACCGTGCGCCGCGTCGCCATGCTCACCGCGGGGGGCCTCGCGCCCTGCCTGTCCTCCGCGGTCGGCGGGCTCATCGAGCGCTACACCGAGATCGCGCCCGAGATCGAGATCATCGGCTACCTCGACGGCTACGCCGGCCTGCTCGCCGGCCGGTCCATGCCGGTGACGCCGGAGGTGCGGGCCGGCGCGCCGCTGCTGCACCGCTACGGCGGCAGCCCGCTGGGCAACAGCCGGGTCAAGCTCACCAACGTTGCCGACCTGATCAAGCGCGGCCTCGTGCAGGAAGGGCAGGACCCGCTGCACGTCGCCGCCGAGCAGCTCGAGCGTGACGGCATCGACGTGCTGCACACGATCGGCGGCGACGACACCAACACGACGGCGGCCGACCTCGCGGCGTACCTGCACTCCGAGGGCTACGAGCTCACCGTCGTCGGACTGCCGAAGACGATCGACAACGACGTCGTGCCGATCCGGCAGAGCCTCGGCGCCTGGACCGCCGCCGAGCAGAGCGCGATCTTCGCCCGCAACATCCTGGCCGAGCACACGTCCAACCCCCGCATGCTCATCGTCCACGAGGTCATGGGGCGCAACTGCGGCTGGCTGACCGGCGCGACGGCACTGCGCCATCACGAGTGGGTGGGCCGGCAGGAGTGGCTGCCCGCGTACGGCAACGACCCGCGCTCGTGGGACGTGCACGGTGTGTACGTCCCGGAGCTCGGCTTCGATGTGCAGGCCGAGGCCGCCCGGCTGCGCGCCGTCATGGACGAGCTCGGCTGCGTCAACCTGTTCGTGAGCGAGGGCGCTGGCGTGGAGACGATCGTCGCGGAGCTCGAGCGCAATGGCGAGGAGGTGCCGCGCGACCCGTTCGGTCACGTCAAGCTCGACACCATCAACCCTGGCGCGTGGTTTGCGAAGCAGTTCGCCGGGCTGCTCGGCGCGGAGAAGACGATGGTGCAGAAGAGCGGCTACTTCAGCCGCTCCGCCGCGGCCAACGCCGATGACCTCCGGCTCATCAAGTCCTGCACGGACCTTGCCGTCGAGTGCGCGCTGCGTGGCGAGGGCGGGGTCATCGGGCACGACGAGGACCAGGGGGGCCGGCTGCGGCCGGTCGAGTTCGACCGGATCAAGGGCGGCAAGCGCTTCGATACCTCGACCTCGTGGTTCAGCGGGCTGCTCGCCGACATCGGCCAGCCGCGGTGAGCCGGCCGACATCGTGACGTTCTCGATCGTCGCGGCCGGGGCCGACGGCACCGAGTGGGGGGTCGCCGTCGCGTCGAAGTTCCTCGCCGTCGGCGCCGCCGTACCGGCGGCCCGGGCAGGCGTCGGTGCCATCGCCACGCAGTCGTACGCCAATCTCGCCTACCGCCCTGACGGGCTGGCCATGCTCGCCGCCGGGCGCGGAGCCTCCGCGGTCCTCGATGCCCTCACCGCGGCCGACGAGCAGCGCGACCAGCGGCAGGCCGGCGTCGTCGACCGCGACCGGACGGCGGCCACCTTTACCGGCTCGGGCTGCCACCCGTGGGCGGGCGGGGTGACCGGCGAGGGATACGCGATCCAGGGCAACATCCTCGTCGGGCCGCAGGTGGTGGAGGCGATGGAGGCGGCCTGGCGGGGCAGCGACCCGGCGGCGCCGCTGGCCGAGCGGCTGCTGGCGGCGCTGCGGGCCGGCGACGACGCGGGCGGTGACCGGCGCGGCCGCCAGAGCGCGGCGCTGCTCGTGGCCTCCACCGCGGGTGGGTACGGCGGTGGCACCGACATCAGCGTCGACCTGCGGGTCGACGACGCCACAGCTCCCTGCGCCGAGCTGGTTCGCCTGCTGGATCTGCACGAGCTCTACTTCGGCGCGCCGACCGAGACACTGCCCCTCGAGGGGGAGCTGGCCGACGAGGTCGCCGCTCACCTCGCCCGGCTCGGCCAGCCCTCTCTCGAAGCATGGGCCGGCGTCGAGAACTTCGAGGAGCGCCTGGTCGAGCGCCGCATCGACGTGCTCGTGCTGCGAGAGCTCCGCGCGGCGCGTGGACGCGACTGATCGGCGTCGTCGCGACCATGGCGGACCTGCCCAACGGCGAGAGTGGCGAGAGCCTGAGGCAGTCAGGAGGTCGCACGGTGGCCCGACCGTCCCCGACCCGGCTCCTGCTCCGCGGGCTGAGCCTCTCGGTCACCGGGAACGCCCAGGCGTTCGGGTTCTCGATCACGGTGACGGTGACCTTCGGCGTCATCTCCTCGACGCACGGCAACCCGTCCATGCTCGAGCTGGTCGGCTTCGCGCTGTCCGGGGTCGCCGCCTTCTCGCTGCTCAACCTGCTCGTGGTCCGGCTGCTCCGCGTCGACATCGACCGGGCGGACACGGAATCGGCCCGCGCGCTCCTGATCGCGACGGCGACCGACTTCCTTGCCGTCGGTGCGGGCGTCGGCGCGGCGATCGCCGTCGGTCACCTCGTCCGCGGATGGGGAGCGTGGGTGCTGGCGCCCCTGTGCGCCGGCGTGGTCTACGTCGTCGTCCAGTCCGTGGAGCTGGCAGTCGGCCAGGCCGAGGCCGATTCCGGTGCCGGCTCCGGCCCGGACTAGCTCACGCCGTGCCCCCGCTCCTCCGATGCGTCAGGCTAGGCCGTGGCCGGGACCCCGGCAGCACCTGACAAATCGGGGGGGCTGGGCGCGGCGTGGGCGGCGCGGGCGCTCAGCCGGCCCTGCGCTGGGGGCGCCCAGGATCGGCGTCGCTGTCCCCATCGGTGCCGGCGTCGGCGCCGGCGTCATTGACGGCGTCCGTCGCCGAGTCGCGCGCGACGGCCGAGTGGCCGGGGATGAGCTGCTCGACACCGCGCGGGAGCCGGGCCGCCAGCTGGGCGCGGCGCGCGGCGGCGATCTCCTCCTTGGCTTGCTGGGCGTAGATGTCGACGTACTCCTGGCCGCTCAGCTCCATGAGCTCGTACATGATCTCGTCGGTGGCCGAGCGCAGGACGAACCGGTCGCCCTCCAGCCCCTCGTAGCGTCCGAAGTCGAGGGGCTTCCCGATGCGGATCCCGAGCCGGGTGATGTGCGGCACCTTGTGCCCGATCGGTTGCACCTTGTCGGTGTCGATCATGGCCACCGGCAGCACCGGCACCCGCGCCTCGAGGGCCAGCCGGGCCACCCCCGTCTTGCCGCGGTAGAGCCGCCCGTCCGGCGAGCGCGTGCCCTCCGGGTAGATGCCGAGCAGGTCGCCGCGGCGCACCACCTTGAGCCCGGTGCGCAGCGCCGACTCGGAGGCCCAACCCCCCGAGCGGTCCACCGGGAGCTGGCCGATGCCGTGGAAGAACATCGCGGTGAGCCGGCCTTTGATCCCGTGACCGGTGAAGTAGTCGCTCTTGGCGAGGAAGGTCAGCCGGCGCTCGATCATCAGCGGGAGGAACACCGAGTCGGAGAACGAGAGGTGGTTGCTGGCGAGGATCGCCGGTCCCTCGTCAGGGATGTTGTCCAACCCCTCCACCCACGGCCTGAAGAGCAACCGCAGCACGGGCCCGAGCACCACCCGCTTGAGGAACCAGTAGAACACCCGCCGCACAGTACCCGCGCCCGCGCCGCGACGGACTCACTGCTCGACGCCCCGTCGAGCGCATGCGACGATGCGGCTCCCGCCCCGCACGAGGAGGACACCCGTGCCGCTCATCCCCGGCGCCGAGCCGTACCAGCACGACGCCGGCCCGGTCGGCGTGCTCCTGCTGCACGGGTACTGCGGATCACCCAAGGGATTGCGTCCGTGGGCCGAGCACCTCGCCGACGCGGGCTACACCGTCGACCTGCCTCGGCTGCCCGGTCACGGCACCACGTGGCGCGAGCTCAACCTCACGCGTTGGCCGGACTGGTACGCGGAGGCCGACCGCTCCTTCCAGCAGCTTCGTCAGCGCTGCCAGACCGTCGTCGTCGGGGGGCTGTCCGTGGGCGGGTGCTTGGCGCTGCGGCTGGCCCAGGAGCACGCCGGCGAGGTCGACGGGCTGGTGCTCGTCAATGTCGCCGTACGCTCCGAGGACTGGCGGCAGGCCGCGCTGCTGCCGTGGGCGCGCTTCCTGGTGCCCGCGTTGCCCGGGGTCACCAACGACATCAAGAAGCCCGGCCAGGACGAGGGTGGCTACGACAAGCTGCCGCTTCAGTCCACGTACAGCCTCACCAGACTCTGGGCCGAGACGAACCGTCGACTGGCCGAAGTCACCCAGCCCCTGCTCGTCATGTACTCCCCCGATGACCATCTCATCCCCACGTCGAGCACCCGTGCGGTGCTGGACGGCGTCTCCTCCACCGATGTCACGACCGTCGTCCTCGAGGACAGCTATCACGTGGCCACCATCGACAACGACGCACCCCTTGTCTTCGAGCGCACCGTCGAGTTCGCCCGTGACGTCGCGGCCCGGAGCCGGACGTGACGGACGAAGAGCGGCCCGACCGCCCGGCCGACGGCCCTCCTGACGGGTCGACCGACGGCTCGACCGGGGGGGCTGTCGGCGGCTCGGACGACGACGCGGTCTGGGCGGCGCTCGTGGAGTCCTTCCACCGCTCGCCGAGTCTGCCCGAGGCCGAGGACGACACCGCCGGACCCGGCGAGGACGGCCCCGGCGCCGCGCCGCACTCGCAGTGCGCTCCGGCGGGAGCCGTGGCCGCGGCGCCCGGCCCGCCGGAGGAGCACTTCGTCCCCCCACCGCCGATGCCGGGGCCGCCGCTGGAGCCGGTGACCAAGCTCGCCTGGCTGGGCACGCTCGGCGGCCCGGCGTTCCTGCTCCTCGTCGTCCTCATCGGCTGGGAGCCGCCACGCTGGCTGGTGTGGTTCGCCGTCGCCGGCTTCCTGGCAGGATTCGTCACGCTCGTGGCCCGGATGCGCCGCGAGAACGACCCGTACGACGGCGACGACGGCGCCGTCGTCTGACTCGCGGAGGACGCGGCGTGGCGGTCAAGGAGCCGGTGGAGCTGCGCGGGCAACTCATCGACTCGGGTGTGCTCTCCCGGGTGCTCACCGACATCACCGAGTACGGCGGCGACTACGTCGTGGAGCGCTTCGACATCGGCCACGGCACCCACGACGAGTCCTACGCCCGGGTGGCGGTGTCCGCCGACGACGTCGCGTCCCTCGCCCGGCTGCTCATGCGCCTGCAGACCCACGGCGCCAACCTCGTCGACCCGGGTGAGGCTCGCGTCGCGGAGGTCGACCGCGACGGCGTGTTCCCCCCGGACTTCTACTCCAGCACCAACCTCGACACGACGGTCCGGTTCGGCAGCGCCTGGGTCGAGGTCGAGCAGCCGGAGATGGACTGCGGGCTGCTCGTGTGGGACGACGACGGCCGCACCCGGGTGCGCACCGTCCCGGTGAGCGACGTCAGGGCCGGTGAGCGCGTGGTCTGCGGCGCGTCCGGCGTACGCGTGACACCGGTCGCACCTCCGCCGAGCCAGTCAGGTCCTCCGGTGTTCGAGTTCATGAACTCCGAGGTGTCCAGCGAGAAGCCGCAGGCACTTCTCGTGCGCCAGATCGCGGAGCAGATGCGCGAGATCAAGGCGGCCGGCAAGCGGATCCTCTGGGTCGCCGGACCGGCGGTCGTCCACACCGGCGCCGCACCGGCCATGGTGGCGCTGACCGAGGCCGGCTACGTCGACGTGCTCTTCGGCGGCAACGCGATCGCCACGCATGACATCGAGGCCGCGCTCTACGGGACCTCGCTCGGCGTCGACCTCTCCCGCGGACGCGGGGTGGAGCACGGCCACGAGCACCACATCCGCGCGATCAATGCGGTCCGCCGTGCCGGTTCGATCCGCGCCGCCGTCGACCAGGGGCTGCTGACGAGCGGCATCATGCACGCGCTGGTGAGCGAGGGTAAGGACTACGTGCTCGTCGGGTCGCCGCGCGACGACGGCCCGCTGCCCGACGTCTACACCGACGTGGTCGAGGGCCAGCGCGCGATGCGCGGACAGCTCCACGACGTCGGCTTCGCGATCATGGTCGCGACGATGCTGCACTCGGTGGCGACCGGCAACCTCCTTCCCGCCGCGGTCCCGCTCGTCTGCGTCGACATCAACCCGGCCACGGTCACCAAGCTCGCGGACCGGGGTTCGTCGCAGGCGCGCGGCATCGTCACCGACATCGGGCTGTTCCTCGAGCAGCTGGCCCTCGAGCTGGTGCCGGCCTTCTGGCGCCGCGGGGCCGACCGCCCCTGAGCTCCGCATCAGGACGGCAGCGCTGCCGCCTCCGGGAGCCGCAGCACGCCGATGACGGGCAGGTGGTCGCTGCCGGCCCGCGCGTCCGCGTCGTCGAGCACGTCGTAGCCGAGGAGCTCCGCAGCGGGATCGGCGAAGATTCCGTCGATGCGCCGGCTGCTGCGCCCGTGGAAGGTGCTGCGCTCGTCGTCGCCGCCGCAGTCCACGCGGCTGCGGCACAGGGCCGCCCAGCCCGGCTCCCCCGGCCGCTCGTTGACATCACCGGCGACGACCGCGTACGGCGCGCCAGTGGAGGCCAGCGCCGCCTCGACCTCCGGCACGTGCCGGGCCCGCTCGGCCGCATCGAGCCCCAGGTGGACCGCGGCGACGCCGAGGCAAGCGCTCGTGGGCAGCCGCAGCCGGGCCACCGCGATCGAGCGTCGCTCCAGTCGTGGCGTGGCGGACAGGGGCACCATCCACGCCTCGCGGACGTCGACCCGCATCGCCGCGAGCAACGCCGTCGACGCCCGGGCACCGGTCACGAACAGCAGCCCCGATTCGCGGGCGAGGGCGGCCAAGCGGGTGCGCCACCGGGGGCTCCACGGCGTCTCCTGCAGGCAGACCACGTCCGGCGCCAGCCGGCGCAGCGTGCGCACGACGGCGGCCCGGTCGTCGCGCAGGGCACGGACGTTCCAGGTGCACAGCCGCAGATCGTTCACGACAACATCGTCCGCGCTCGCTACTCGACCAGCTTGACGACGACGGGTTCGCCCGGGGTCGGCTCGGCGACGCTGCCCTGCCCGCCGGTGAGGACCGCGCCCCCGAGCAGGACGGCGTTCCACTCGTCCGGCGCCGACGGGTGCGGTGCGCCGTCCGGGCCGAAGTCGGCCATGTCGGTGTCCGGGATCATCCGGAAGGCGGCCAGCCGTACGCAGAAGAGCTGGAGCTTTCCCCCGGAGACTTGGCTGCTCGTGCAGACCGGCGCGACGACGACGCAGCTGGTGGTCCAGATGTCGTCGGCGGTCGGGTCGCACCCGGTCTGCCCCGCCACGGTGCTCAGCTCGGCGGTGCCGGACCCGCTGGTCTCGTTGGCGTCGAACCATCGCGGCAGCGTCACCGACGTCGGGTCCACGCCGGCGCTGACGAGGTTGCGTCCGCGGAACATCGCGCTCGCGGCGCCGCACTGGTCGACGCCGGAGCCGTAGATCGTGTACGCCTGCTCGACGAGCAGGCCGCTGCCGTCGTCCTGCGGGAGCGCCGCCGGGTTGATCAGGTACGGCGCGGCGGCGGACTTCCCGCCCACCAGGATCGGGGTGGCGTTGTTCACCCCGCTGCCGTCCGTCTGGCTCGCGCAGACCAGGAAGGCACCGTTGCCGGTCCTGACCGGCTGCACCGTCGCCGCCGCGACCGCCTTGGTCGCGATCGTGTCCCGGCCGACGGCGCCAGCGAGGAAGGCCGCGTTGACCTGGTTGGCGACCACCCGCACACCGATCGGGTGCTGGGCCTTGCTCGCCCAGGCGGCCTCGTCGGCGCAGTCGCCGAGGTCGCTGTAGGCGACGGGCACCGAGAAGTCCGACGTGAGGACCGTGCAGGAGTACTGGCTGTCGCTGCCGCTGGTCAACGCCCCGTTGTCCATCAGCACCGTCTCGACCGTCTTGCCGAGCCGATTGAGCGCCGTTGTGTCGGCAGGCGACGCGGTGGTGGGGAACCAGAGGTGCTTGGCGATGACGTTGGCGCCGGCCACCGCCGCGGCATCGGCGGCGTTCTGCATCTGCCGCCGGCTGGTGAAGGCGTAGCCGATGTCGACGAGCAGGGCTCCGACGACGAGCACCACGACGATGATGAACGTGAGCATCAGGGCCATGGCGCCCCGCTCGTCCGAGCCCGGCCGGGTACGCCTCACGAGGGGGACCCCACGATCACGGCGCTGGCGCTGGCGCTCACGGTCGGCGCGTGGAACGGCAACCAGATCAGCGGCGACGGCACGGAGACGGTCACGCGGATGCGGTCCTTGTCCACGCTCGCCGCCGTGCACGCCTTCGTCGTCTGCGCCTGCGAGGCGGACCCGTCGCCGTCGAGGCAGTCGACGACAACGGAGCCGCTGGGCAGCCCTCCGCTGGAGCGGCCGTTGGCAATGGCCTCGATACCCGCCGTGTCGAGGGGATGCAGGACCGCGTACCGCAGCGCCTCACGGGAGAGCTGCTGGGCCTCCTGGCGGGCGAACGTGCGCATCGCCAGCTCCAACCCGCCGAAGACCAGGGGGACGATAACAATCGCGAAGACGAGCGCGAACTCCACAGCAACCGCGCCCCGCTCGCGGTCGCGCCGCCGGGGCATCAGTACCCCTCCGCGACGCGCGCCCGCGCGACGCCGCTGATCGTCATCGCGTTGCCCGAGAAGAACGAGCTCACGCCGGGGGTGATGATGCGGACCTCACCGGTGACGCGGACCTCGACGATCGATCCTGGCTGGGGCTTGCCCGGCGAGTCCCACATGTCGTTGCAACCGGTACGTACAGTGGCTGGGGTGGCCCGCGTGGGACCCCAGCGCACCTGCACCGTCGGAGCGCCGGTGAGGGCGCCGATCTCGCTCGACTCCTTGAGCGCGTGGTCGGTGATGCTGTTGCCGTAGTCGCACTCCTCCGGGCTGGCCGCGGTCTCCTCCACCAGCCGTGGCGCCACCGCCGCGAAGGCCGCCCCCTGCTGGGCGGCATTGTTGAGCTGGATCTTCACCCACATGACGCGGCCCAGGTCGAGCGCGCCGAAGAAGAGCGGGACGAGCACCACGAGGACCAGCAGCACCGCCTCGACGGCGGCTGCCCCGCGGCTCGAGCGAGCCCGCGTCGGGCACCTGGTACGCCGCACTCGGTCCCCCTTGCTTGCCCCGCACCACCCGTGGTCCGCGCTCGTCCTCCGGCGGAATCGTACGTACGCCAGCGGCACAGCGTCACGGCTTCCCTGATCCCGGGTCGCGGCCCCGGCCCGGTAGAACTGCGCCGGGTCGATCAGCGCCGGGCGAGATCGGCCGCACCGACCAGCCCCGCATCGTTGCCGAGCACCGCCACTCGCAGGGCGGCCTCCGGCCGGTAGCCGCGAGCGGTCAGCTGGCGGCGGAAGGCGTCGCGGGTCGGGCCGACGAGCAGCTCCCCGGCGGCCGAGACACCGCCTCCGATCACGACCACGGCGGGGTCGAGCACGGCGACCAGCGACGCGATGCCCTCACCCAGCCAGCCGCCCAGCTCCTCGATCATCTCGGTCGCGGCGGGGTCGCCGTCAGCCGCCGCCTTGGTGACCATCGGCCCGGTCAGCAACGCGGGATCGCCGTTGCACAGTATCCGCAGGTGCTCGGCCATCGGCGAGCTCGACTTGACCAACTCGCGGGCCTCGCGGACGAGCGCGTTGCCGCTGGCGTACTGCTCCCAGCAGCCGCGGTTGCCGCACCCGCAGCGGTGACCCCCGGGCACCACCCGGAAATGCCCGATCTCGGCCGCGACACCGAAGGCGCCGCGGAGGAGCTGGCCGCCGAGCACGATGCCGCCGCCGACTCCCGTCCCGACGGTGACGAGCACCATGTCCTCGACGTCGTGCCCCCCGCCGTACCGGAACTCGCCCCAAGCGGCAGCGTTGGCGTCGTTCTCCACGAGCGCCGCGATGCCGGTCCGCGCCTCCACCGACGCCGCGAGCGGCGCGTCACGCCAGGCGAGGTTGGGGGCGAAGAGCACCGTGCGCCGCCTGGCGTCCACCAGCCCCGCGGCGCCGATGCCGACCGCGACGACCGGCTGCCCCGCCCCCAGCTCGTGCACGCAGTCGGCGATGGTGTCGGCGATGGCGTCGGTCTCCGTGGCCGGGGTGACCATGCGGGCGCGGGCCAGGACCCGACCGGACTCGTCGACCAGGCCGGCGGCGATCTTGGTACCTCCGACGTCGACGCCGATGGTGAGCGTCATCCGTCCGACCCCCGGTCCGGTCCGGTGAGATCACGCCAGGCCGCCATGACCGAGGCCACGATGTCGGTCATCGCCAGGTCGGCGGTCTCGACAACGCCGTCGAGGGTGACACCGCGCCGGGCCGCCCAGCTCTCGGCCGCCTCGGCGAGCCGGGCCGCCTCGTCGGCGAGCCCGGGCGGGTCCTCCCCCGCCGATGGCGTCAACCCTCGACCCGTTTCTTCAACTCCTTGAGTGCGGTGTCGATGATGACCTTCTCCGCCTTGCGCTTCACCATCCCGAGCATCGGGATCGGCAGCTCGACGGCCAGCTGGTAGGTCACCTGGGTGCCGCCCGCACCATCGGGGTCGAGCGTGTAGGTGCCGTCCATGACCCTGAGCAGGTTGGCGTGGGCGAGGCTCCAGTGCAGCTGGTGGTCGCCCTCCCAGACGTAGCCGAGGACGTACTCGTCCTTGATCGGCCCGCTGTCGAGCTTGTAGCGCACCTCTGCCGGCAACCCGTCCTCCTCATAGACGGTCAGGACCTCGGCCTCCTTCACCGCACCCGTCCACTCCGGGTAGGCCTCGAAGTCGGCGATCACCGCCATCACCTCGTGGGGCGTGGCGGAGATGTGGATCGACGAGGTCGTCTGGTCAGGCAAGGGATCCTCCGGCGCCCGCGGCTCGACTCGACTCTAGCGGTCTGGCGCAGCGCCCGGCGGCGACGGCAGCCCCGGCAGCCGGTCCCGTTCCAGGGCGTCCTTCGCCTCCCGCACGCTCGCCCTCCATGCCCGGCCATAGCGACGCCGCAGGGTAGCCCCGACCCGCGCAGTGACTGGCTGCGGCGGGTCGAGGCGCAGGTAGTAGTGCACGAGCGTGCCATCGGCCCAGGGCTGCAACCAGACCTCCGCGGTGCCGACGAAAGGTCCCCCGACGCTCCAGCGCAGCCCCTTCGGCCCGCGGTCCTCGGCTACGGACACTGCGAGGTCGGGCCACCAGTCCCGCCAGCGGCCGGGCTGGGCCAGCCACCGAACGAGCACGTCCGGCGGCGCCACCACGAAGGTGTCGTCCGCAATGTCCACGGTGGGCACCGGGCGACCGTACCCACGCCTGCGTCATGTCTCGAGCGCCCGATCTGCCGCAGCGGACGCGGCGCACCGGCGGTGACGGCAGACTGGGCACGTGTTCCCCGCAGTGGAGGTGCGTGACCTGACGGTCACATTCGGCGCCGTGACCGCCGTGGCCGGCTTCGACCTGTCCCTACCGGCCGGAGCGGCAGTCGCCCTCGTCGGCCGCAACGGAGCCGGCAAGTCGTCCACCCTGCGCGTGCTGGCGGGGGTGATCCCACCGACCGCGGGGACCGTCGTGGTCGCCGGGATCGACGCCGCTTCCGACCAGGCCGGCGTGCAGGCGCGCGTGGGTTACTGCCCCGACATGGGAGGACTGATCCCCCGCGCCACGCCGTGGGAGCACCTGCAGCTGGCCGCCACACTGCGCGGGCTGGCGCCCGGCTGGCAGTCGCGGGCCGCTGATCTGCTCGACCGGTTCGACCTCACCGGTGCCGCCGACCGGGTGACCGCCGGGTTCTCGCACGGCATGGGGCGGCGGTTGTCCGTCGTGCTGGCCGCCTTCCACGAGCCGGCGGTGCTGCTGCTCGACGAGCCGTTCGACGGGGTCGACCCGCTCGGCGTGGACGCCACCTTGGACCTGGTGCGCGACTTGCGCGCGACCGGCACGGCCGTGCTGCTCTCGACACACCTGCTCGCCCTCGCGGTCAAGGCCTGCGACGAGGCCGTGGTGCTCCGCCACGGCCGGGTCGTCGCTGCCGCACCCGCCGCGGAGCTGGCCGGCGACGACGGCGCGGAGCGCTACAAGGCGCTGCTCTCGTGATCGACACCGGGCAGCTGTGGGCGCTGCTGCGCCTGCGCTGGACGCTGGTCCGCAGCCCCGGCCGTCGGCGGACCTTCGCGGTGACTCTGATGTGCCTGCCCGGCCTGGTCGCGGCCGTGTACGTGTGCGCGGCGACGCTGTCCGCCGGGCAGGGCGGCATCGAGGTGCGAGTGCTGCTGCCCACGCTGCTCGCCGCGTTCGCGATCTTCTCCTTCGCCACGCCGCTGATCGCCGGCGGCGGGGCCGCGCTCTTCCCACCGGAGGACCTCGTCGCCTTCCCCGTGCGTAGCGACACCTTCGCCTGGATGGCGCTGCTGCTCACTCCGCTGAACATCACGTGGATCATGCAGGTCGTCGCCATCGTCGGCGCCACCGGCTACGCCGTCGCCGGCACCGGGCGGGAGCTGTCGATCCTGCCCAGCCTGCTGCTGTGGCTCGCGTTGTGGACGGTGCTCGGCTCGGCGCTCGCCTGGCTCGTCGTCGGCGTCCGCCAGCGACGGGTCGGGCGCATCGCCACCTGGCTGGTCGGCGCCGCGGTCGCCGGCGCGACGTTGGGGCTGGCCCTGGCCAACGCGGTCGTGCCCTTCCTGGACTCCCTGCCGACGACCCGGGTTGCGGCTCGGATGATCCTCGTTCCGGGGCGGCAGTGGGCCGAGCTCGTCGTCCTCGTCGCCCTCACCCTGGTGGTCGCGCTGGCGGTGCTGCCGCGGTGCACGCGGTGGGCGATGTCGCGGGTTCGGGACGCTGCCGGCGGCTCCCACGTGCACCGTCGGCTTGCCGCAGCACCCACCACCTGGTCGCTGGTCCGCAAGGACTGCCTGGCTGCCTGGCGCACGGCTCCGCTGCGGCGCGGGGCGATCACCCTGACGCTGCTGCCGGTGGTTCTCGCGGCATTCTCCGACGTGTCGTGGGTCGGCCTCGTCCTCGTGCCAGCCCTGGTCGCGGCCGGTGCCGTGCTGCTCTACGGGATCAATGCCTTCTGCCTCGACGCGGGTGGCACCGTGTGGCTGGCGACGCTGCCGGTCGACCCGCGGCGCGTGCTGTGGGCCAAGGCACTGAGCCTCACCCTCGTCACCGCCGGGCCGGCGCTGCTCGCGGTCGCCGTGGGCGCGTTCGCCATCGCCGCCGCGCCCACCGCCGTCGAGCTGACCGCCGTGCTGGGCGCCGCCGCCGCGGGCGTGCTCGTTAGCGTCGCGCGCGGGCTCCGGCTCTCGGTGACCCGGCCCTACAAGGCCGACCTGCTGGGGCCACGGGACACCCCCGCCCCTCCGGGTGCGATGGCGCTCTACTCGCTCGACCTCGCCGGTCGCGGGATCCTCACCGCCCTGTGGTTCACCGTGACGCTGCTGGGCGGTGTCTGGTACGGCCCCCTGATCGGCTTCATCCCAGTCGCCCTCCTGACCGCGGCGTCGCTGTCCGGCACCGCGCGCAGGTGGTCGGACCCGGCCGTACGCGCCCGCGTTGTCACGGCCGTGGCCTATGGGTGACGCTTCGTGACCGTGGATCACCGCTCGGTGTTCGACTCAAAGCACGGCGCGACGTTTGCCGAGGGGACTACCGTTCCCCGGGGACGGGGTGGCCGCACCGGTTGGACTCACGTGGCGACCCCACCGGTACTCCAGACACACGAACGCGGCCGACACGACTCGGGGACATGACCATGGGACGTCGCACCTTGCTCCTCATCGCTGCCTTCCTCGTGGCGGCGCTCGGGACCACGATGGTGTTCCTCTACGTGAACGGGCTGGAGGACAAGTACCTCCGGGGCCAGGACGCCCAGCGGATCCTCGTCGCTGCGGGGATGATCGCGGAAAACACCACGGGCGCCGACGCCCAGGAGCAGGCGCTCTTCGACCTCAAGGACGTGCCCAAGCGCGACGTGGCCCCGGGAGCGGTGTCGAGCGCGGACCAGATCGCCGACAAGGTCGCTCTCGCGCCCATCTACCCGGGCGAGCAGATCTTGACCAGCAAGTTCGGGACGCCGGGCACCGGGGCGCTGCCCATCCCCGAGGGCAAGCTGGCCGTCTCGGTCCAGGTGAGCGACCCGGCCCGGGTCGCCGGTTTCGTCCAGCCGGGCTCGGAGGTCATGGTGTTCCTGGCCAAGGACTCCGACGCCACCGTGCTGCTCCCGAAGGCCCAGGTCATCGCCGTGGGCGGGAGCACCAGCGTCGCTTCGACGACAAGCGACCAGCAGAGCTCCGACCAGTCTCGGACGATCACGCTGGCACTGGACGTGGTGCAGACGAAGAAGATCGTCTACGCGCAGAAGCAGGGCGACCTCTACTTCGGCCTGCTCGGCGCCGACTCACCAGTGGCCGAGCCCGGGGGGCCCGTGTCGGACAAGAACCTCTACCCGCGATGAATGTCGTCGTCGATCCGGACAGCACCGCCGCGGAGACGCTGCGGTCGGTGCTCGGGCCGGACTCGCAGGTGCTGGTCAACCTCGACTCCCTCCGGCGCCACCTCGACCAGCACCCGGAGACAGAGGTTGTGGTCGTCGGACCGTCGGTCGACCAGACCAACGCCCTGGCCATCGCCGAGCAGATGCGCTTCAGCAGACCGACGCTCGGCTTCATCCTGGTCCGCCGCCGGGTCGACACCGCGGTGCTCACCGAGGCCCTCCGCGCGGGTGTCCGCGAGGTCCTCGGCGACCGCGACCTCGCCGGACTGACCGCAGCGGTCAAGCGCGCGCTCGACGTCTCCGACGCGCTGCGCTCGCAGGCCGGGGTCAGCCCGACGGCGGCGGACGTGGCCGCCCGAGGCAAGCTCGTCGCGGTGTTCTCCGCCAAGGGCGGCTGCGGAAAGACGACGCTGGCGACCAACCTCGCCGCGGCGTTGGCCGGCGGTGGGCGGCGCAGCGTGTGCCTGGTCGACCTCGACCTCGCATTCGGCGACGTGGCCATCGTGCTCCAGCTGTTCCCGGCCCACACGATCGCCGACGCCGTGCCGATGCAGAATCACCTCGACGGTCCCGGCCTGGAAGCACTGCTCACCGGGCACTCCAACGGGCTCACGGCGCTCGTCGCGCCGGTGCAGCCCGACGTCAAGGACATGATCTCCCCCGAGCTTGTCGGGCGGGTGCTCGACCTGCTCAAGGCTCGCTTCGACTTCGTCGTCGTCGACACACCGCCGACCTTCGACGACCACGTGCTGCAGGCATTCGACCGCGCCGACTCGCTGCTCCTGCTGGCGACCCTGGACATCCCGGCGCTGAAGAACCTCAAGCTCACGCTCGAGACGCTCGCGCTGCTCAACTACCCCCGCGATATCTGGCGCGTCGTGCTCAACCGGGCCGACGCCAAGGTCGGTCTGGCGGTCGGCGAGGTGGAGCGGACCCTCCACCTGCCCATCACCTCGCAGATCCCGTCTTCGCGCGACGTACCAGCATCGATCAACCGGGGGGTGCCGATCGTGCTCGACGACCCGAAGCACCCCGTCTCGACCTCGATCCGGGCCATCGCCGACATGGTCTCTGGCGGGCGGGCGCCCGAGGCGGCCGGCCCGGACGGCGCCGGGCCGGCCGAGGCCGTTCCCGAACGCAGGAGTGGGATCTTCCGGAGGAGGGTCACGTGAGCCTCGCCGACCGTCTCGCCGCGGCCAAGCGTGACCGCGGCGCACCCGCCGAGGTCGACGGCGGTCCGCTGACGCTGGGTCCCCGCACGCGGGTCCGCCTCAACCACGACCCGTTCGCCGACCTCAAGCGCAAGGTCCACCAGTCGCTGCTGGAGAACCTGGGCCCCAAGCTCTACGACGCCCGGATGACGCAGTCGGAGCTGGAGCAGAAGGTCCGGCAGACGCTGCAGGAGGTCCTCGCCCAGGAGGACACCCCCCTGACGGTCGCCGACCGTGCCCAGATCGCCCAGGACATCGCCGACGACATCCTCGGCTACGGCCCCCTGGAGCCGTACCTGCGCGACCCGGACATCACCGAAGTCATGGTCAACACCTTCGACACCATCTACATCGAGCGTTCTGGGCGGATCTACCGGACCGACGGCCGGTTCGCGGACGAGAGCCACCTCCGCCGGGTGATCGACAAGATCGTGGGCCGGGTCGGCCGCCGGGTCGACGAGGCGAGCCCGATGGTCGACGCCCGGCTGCCCGACGGGAGCCGCGTCAACGCCATCGTGCCGCCGCTGGCCATCGACGGATCGATGCTGACCATCCGCAAGTTCTCCGCGGACCCGTACACCGTCGACGACCTCATCGGCTTCGGCACGCTCAGCCGGGTCGCGACCCAGTTCCTCGACGCGTGTGTCCGCGGCCGGCTCAACATCCTCGTGTCAGGCGGCACCGGCGTCGGCAAGACGACGACGCTCAACGTCTTGTCCTCCTTCATCCCCGGCGACGAGCGCATCGTCACCATCGAGGACGCCGCCGAGCTCCAGCTGCACCAGGACCACGTACTGCGCCTGGAGTCGCGCCCGCCCAACATCGAGGGCCGCGGAGAGGTGACGATCCGCGACCTGGTGCGCAACTCGCTGCGGATGCGCCCCGACCGCATCGTCGTCGGTGAGATCCGCGACGCCGCCGCGCTGGACATGCTCCAGGCGATGAACACCGGCCACGACGGCTCGATCAGCACGGTGCACTCCAACTCGCCGCGGGACTCGCTCGCCCGACTCGAGACGATGGTCCTCATGGCCGGCATGGAGCTGCCGATCCGCGCCATCCGCGAGCAGGTGTCCAGCGCGATCGACCTCATCGTGCAGCAGACCCGGTTCAAGGACGGCTCACGCCACATCACGCACATCACCGAGGTGGTGGGCATGGAGGGCGACGTCATCACACTCCAGGACATCTTCCTCTTCGACCACGGCATGGGCTTCGACGACAACGGTCGCTCGCTCGGCGCGATGAGGTCCACCGGCCTGCGCCCGAGGTTCCTGGACAAGCTGGAGAGCCACGGCGTGCAGTTCGACCCGATGATCTTCGCGTTCGAGAAGTTCGGCCGATGAGGAACGGTGCGCGGTGGGCGGCCGGGCTGCTCCTCGCAGCACTGGTCGCCGGCTCGACCGCGCTCACCGCGGCGGCCGAGCCCAAGGGCACGATCGTCAAGATCCTCCCCAGCGACGGCTCGATCACTGTTCGCTTCAGCGCGACCGATCTGGTGCCGGGCACGAAGATCGACCCCGGCTCGGTGACGATGACCCTCGACGGTCAGGCGGTCGACGTGACCGCCAAGCCCGTCGCGGATCTCCCCACCGAGCGATCGGCGGTCCTCACGATCGACACGAGCGACAGCCTTCAGGCGGCGGGGCTTGCCGCCGCCAAGAAGGCTGCCCTGGCGTACCTCGAACTCGTGCCCGGCACGGTGCGGGTCGGCCTGGTGACGTTCGCGAGCCGAGCAAGAGAGGTGGTGGCGCCGACGCGGGACCGGGCCGAGTTGAGACGAGCCATCGAGGGGCTCGAACTGACCCGAGGAACTGCCCTCTACGACGCGGTCCTGCGGTCCGCGGACGCCCTCGGCGACACGGGGTCGCGGAGCATGGTGCTGATGAGTGACGGCGCGGACGTCGGCAGCGTGGCCACACTTGCTGACGCCACGAACGCCGTGAGCACCCGTGACATCGCGGTCACCGTCGTGGCTGTCGGTGACGCGACCACGTCCAACATCACGGCACTGCGAGCCATCGCGGCTGCCGGCGGCGGACAGGTGCTCAATGCGGGCGACGCCGTCGAGCTGTCCCGCCTGTTCGCCTCGGCCGCCGAGACCCTGTCCAACGAGGTGGTCCTTACCGCGCCGGTGCCGGAGAGCCTGGCCGGCAGGAGTGTCGACGTTGCCGTGACCGGGGTCGCCGGTGGTCAGCCGGTTTCCGACCACGCCGCCACACAGCTCGAGGCGCCCCCCGCCGCGCCACCCGGCACCGTCGCGGCGCCGAGCGGGCTGGTGCTCAGCAAGGGCGTGGTCGGGCTGGGTCTGCTCGCGCTGTTCGGTTCGTTCGCCGTGATCTTGATCGTCGGCGCGACGTCCGTCCGCGAGGCGACGGCAGGCGGCGGCAACCTCCGGCGGCGGCTGTCCGTCTACACCCTTACCGGGCGTACGCCGGTCAAGCAGCACGAGACCACGACCATGCTCGGGACGAGCGCCGTCGCGAGGTCGGCCGTCGACCTCGCGGGAAGGGTGGTCCGCAGCCGCGACCTCGACACGGTGCTCGGGGCGAAGCTCGAGGCAGCGGGCATCCCGCTCAAGCCGGCGGAGTGGCTGCTCATCCACGCGGGCCTGATGCTGGGTACCGGGTTGCTGTTCCTGCTCGTCGGGACCGGCAACCTGCTGCTCGCCGTCGTTGGCCTCGCGGTCGGGGCGGTGGCTCCGTGGGTGTACCTCTCGCTCAAGGAGGACCGGCGGCGCCGCGCGTTCCTCGCTCAGATGCCGGACGTGCTGCAGCTCATGGCCGGCAGCCTTGCGGCCGGCTACTCCCTCCCACAGGCGGTCGACTCGGTGGTCCGCGAGGGGCAGGACCCGGTCGCCGGCGAGTTCAACCGCGCGCTGGTCGAGGCGCGGCTCGGGATCCCCGTCGAGGACGCGCTGGAGGGCGTGGCCGCGCGCCTGCAGAGCAAGGACTTCGAGTGGGTCGTCATGGCGATCCGCATCCAGCGCGAGGTCGGCGGCAACCTCGCGGAGCTGCTGCGTACCGTCGCCGACACGCTGCGCGAGCGCGAGTTCCTGCGCCGCCACGTCAAGGCGCTGTCGGCCGAGGGCCGGCTGAGCGCCTGGATCCTCGGCTGCCTTCCACCGGTCTTCGCCCTCGCGTTGCTGTTCCTGCGGCCCGCCTACATCTCGCCGCTGTTCACCGATCCGCTGGGGATCGCGATGGTCGTCATGGGCGCGGTCCTGCTCGTCGTGGGAGTGCTGTGGATGCGCAAGATCGTCCAGGTCGAGGTCTGAGGGGCGCCGGCAATGTACCTGCTGCTGGGGCTGGGCGCCCTGTTCTCCGGTGTCGTCATCGCGCTCGTGGCGTTCGGCTCGTTGACCAGTGAGCGGCAGCAGGTGGGCCGGTCCCTCGCCGCCATCGAGGCGATCCAGTCGGCACCGTCGTCGATGCGCAAGGAGATGGACCGGCCGTTCGGGGAGCGGGCGGTTCTGCCGCTGCTCGAGGGGCTGACCCGAGGCGCCCGCCGGATCAGCGGCCAGGACACCGCCGAGCGCCTCCGCACGAAGCTGGAGTACGCCGGAAACCCGGCCGGCTGGGACGTCGACCGGGTGCTGGCCTTCAAGAGCCTCGGCCTCATCGCCGGCGCCTTCGTCGGCTTCCTCGTGCCACTCGCGCTCGGCGCGAGCGTCCTGATCTGGGTTGTCGCCGGCGCCGGGCTGGCGCTCCTCGGCTTTTTTGCGCCGAACCTGGTCCTCTACCAGGTGGCCCACAACCGCACGCAACAGATGAAGCGCGAGCTGCCGAATGCGATCGACCTGCTCACCATCTCGATCGAAGCCGGCCTCGCGTTCGACGCCGGCGTGTCACAGGTGGCCCGCAACACGGACGGGCCGCTGGCCGGCGAGCTGTTCCGGGTGCTGCAAGAGATGCAGATCGGGATGGGGCGTTCCGAGGCGATGCGGGCCCTGGCCGAGCGGACCCAGCTCCCCGAGCTCAAGACGTTCGTCTCCGCGATGGTGCAGGCCGACTCGTTCGGCATCCCGATCGCCAACGTCCTGCGCGTCCAGTCCAAGGAGATGCGGGTCAAGCGTCGCCAGTGGGCGGAGGAGACAGCCCAGAAGGTGCCCGTCAAGATCCTCTTTCCACTGATCTTCTTCGTCATGCCGTCCCTGTTCGTCGTCATCCTCGGGCCGGCGATCCTCCAGCTGTTGGACTTCTTCGGCTGATGGGGACAGTGCTCGTCGTCACGGCCAACCCGGCGATCCCGATGAGCCTCACCGCCGCGGGCCACGACGTGGATGACGTGCGCGCACCGGAGCTCGAGCAGTGGACGGGAGACGCTGAGTCGGTCGCGGTCGTCGTCCTCGACGCCGGGAACCCCGCTGCGGCTGCACGCGGCGTGGTGGTGCTGCTGGAACGCGGCATCGCCGCGCCCGTGGTCTGCGTGACGAGCTCGGGACCCGGATGGGACGACCTCGCCGCCTCCACCCCCGGCCTCCACCTGCTCCCGATGCCGCTGACCGTTCCGCGGCTGCTGAGCGCACTGGAGGAGAGCGCGCAGACCCCGGTCGTCGCGGCCTCGTCCCCGGCATCCGTGGCTTCCATCGGCGGCCAGCCCGTCGCCGAGGCGGCGTCGCCACCCGCTTCCCCCCGAGAGCCCGCAGCATCCGGCGCTCTCGCAGCGCTGCGGGCCGCGGTGGCGGACGAGAGGCCGGACGACCCGTGCCTGCTCGACTCAGCAGTCGGCCGCCACGAGCAGCTGCGTGAGCTCTCGGCACCGGTGCCAGTCCCCGAGCAGCCGGCGAGCACGCTCAAGGTGTCCGCACCGGAGGTCGTCCCGCCTCCGCTGCCGGAGCCGACGGCGATCCGGGCCCTCGATCCGCCCGCGCCAGTTGCGCCGGTCGAGGCGGCCGGCGAACAGGCCCCGCCCGTCCAGGCCGCCGCCGAGCCGGCCCCGCTCGTCGGGGCCGCCGCCGAGCCGGCCGCGCTTGTCGAAGCCGCCGCCGAGCCCGAGTCCGCGCAGGGGGCGCCGCCCACGACCGCGCCCGACGAGGCGCCGGCGCTCGACGTCAGCGAGCTCGTCCAGCTGCTCGCCGCGCGGGTGCCCGAGCTCTACTCCGTGCCGGAGACGGCCACGGTCGTCGTCGCCCACGCGATCGAGCGCACCGGCTCGACGGCGGGCGCCATCCTCGTCCCGGACGGCGACACGTGGCGGGTGTCGGGGGAGGTGGGACTGCGACCGCTGGAGCGGCGCTACGAGATCGACGACGAGCACTGGCTCGTCGGGCAGCTCGTGTCACCGCGCAAGGGTGTGATCGTCGAGGACAGTGACATCGCGCGCGAGCGGCTCCGCGGCGTCCCGCTGGCCAGCTGGCGGCACCTGTTGGCCGCTCCCGTACCAGGCGTCGACGCCTTGCTCGTCCTCGCCCGGGACGGCGACACCCCGTTCGACGAGTCGGACCTACAACGGCTGGACCAGCTCGCGATCGAGTCTGAGCCGCCGCTGCGCGCGGCGTGCGAGCTGCGAGAGCTCGCCCGGCGCATGGACCGGCTCCGTGACGCCCGGGGCGGTTGACCTCCCACTCCGCGGACGTCACGGCCTGCGGCAGCAGTGGTGGTGCTCCGCGATCTCGTCAGCCGCTATTCGGTGAAGACCCGGTCGTCGACGAGCTGCTCGGACACCGGCCGGCCGTCGGTCTCGAAGCGACCTTGCTCGAATCGTTTGCGAAACTCCAGGTCGATCTTGTCGAGGCCACTGCGGTTCTTCTCGATCGTGACGACGGCCCAGTTGCGGAACGCCTCGGCGTTGCTGAGGTTGTAGACCAGGTGGTGGCGGGCCACCACGTCGTACTTCTCGTTCATGATCAGCACGATGTCGGCCTCGTACGCCAGTGCTGAGGAGCCCCTCAGGTCGTTCACGCGCAGCCGCTTGCCGGCGACGAGCCCGGCCTTGTCGGCGGCCACGACGGCCAGGACCGGCACCCCGAGCTCGAGCGCCAGGTCCTTGAGGCCCTCGACCACGATCGTGATGCGCTCGTCCTCGATGCCGGGACCGTCGGGGACGGCCACCTTCTGCAGGTAGTCGATGACGATGACCGGCAGCTGGCCGGTGCGCTGCCGCGCCTCGCTGGTCACCTCCCTGATGGCCTGGACGTCGGTCAGCGCGCCGCTGCTGCGATGGACGATCAGCCGGTCGGCGTAGTCCGTGACGGCCCGCACGGCCTGCGGCCCACCCGGGGCGCCGCTCAGCCGGTCGGCCAGACTGCCGGCCCGCCCGTCGGAAGCCTCCAGGACCTCGCGGATGCGCCGCAGCGGCAAGGCCTCCACGCCGAGCGCATCTCCCGCCTCGACGGCGATGAGCTTCTCGAGGATCGTCTGGAGGTCGTGCTCGAAGGAGAAGTAGATTCCCGAGCCACCGGCCTGCACGACGTTGCGCAACACCTGCAAGACGAACGTGGTCTTGCCCATCCCCTGCGGCCCACCGAGCAGGATGAGCTCACCAGAGCGCAGACCCCCGGTGAGGTAGACGTCGAGCGGCGGGAAACCGCTGGGCCAGACCCGCCCCGCCGCGGCCCGTCCGCCACGGAGTTGTTCATCGGCGCTGGTGATGACGTCGGCGAGGGACCACAGCTCGTTCGTCACGGGTGTCATTGCACCATCCGCCGCGCAGCCGGGTGACAGTCGGCCGCATCCCGGTCCCCCTCTCCCCCCCGACGTGTCAGCCTCCCGCGTCGTTGGAGCGACGCGAGACCCTGACAGACCGGGCGTCGGCGGGGCCGTCATGCTCGTGACCAGACGCTCGATGTGGCAGCGTGGCGGCGTGGCCCTCCTCGCGTCGCCGAGTCCCGCTGCCGCGGAGGAGCCGCGGCGCGTGCTGGTCGCGGTCCGTGCCGCGCTCGTGCTCTTCGCCGCGATCGTCGCCGCGGTCGGCGGCTATGCCGGCAGCCCGCAGGTGTGGAGCCAGATCGTCGTCCTGGCGGTGATCGCCACGATCGCCTCGACCAGCCGGATGGGCGACCGGCTCGGGCGCGGCGCCCCTGTCGTCGAGGCCCTGGTAGCCAGCGCCTCGGCCGTCGCCGTGTCCACCGTCGACATCAACACCGGCCTGAGCTTCCTGCCCTACGTGCTCGTCCCCTGCCTGGTGGGTGGGCTGCGCGGTGGCGCCCGCTGGGCTGCCGCGACGGTGGCCGCCGCCGTCCTGACCTATGGCACGGTCGCGTTGCTGGTGCCGGCGCAGGCCCGGGACAACATGCAGGTCATCCTCGGCTGGGCCGCCGTCGCGTGCACCGTTGCGGCGCTCGGTGCCTACATCCGCGGGCTCGAGGAGCGCCACCTCGAGCAGGACTCGGCCTACGTCTCGGCGCACCGCCTGCTCACCGAGCTCTGGCTCGTGGCGCGCCAGCTCTCGGCCGGGCTCGACCCGGTCACGCTCGCGCACACCATGCTGCAGCACGTCCGCGACGACGTCGGTTTCGTGCGCGCCGCGGTCTTCGTCCGCTCCCCCGGCGGCTTCCTCGTGCCGCTCGCCGTCGACGGCATCGACGGCATCGACGGCGTCGTGGGCGTCGACTGGGACACCAGCACGCGCGGTGAGTCGCTGCTCGGCGCGGCATGGGCGGCGGACCACCCGGTGCAGGAGCCCGCCGGCTTCGGCGGGCAGAGCGATCTCTACCGGTCGGCGTTCCCGCTGCGCATGGGCGTGCGGACATTCGGCGTGATCGCACTCGAGACCCAGCACCTCGTCGAAGGCACGGTGCTGCGCGACGCCATGCACGACGCCGCGGAGTCCGCCCTTCGTCTCGAGACAGCGCTGCTGTTCGCCGACGTACGCTCGATCGCCAGCTCGGAGGAGCGGCGCCGGCTGGCCCGCGAGATCCACGACGGGATCGCCCAGGAGCTCACCTCTCTCGGGTACTCCGTCGACGACCTCGTCGACCGGGCCCACGACCGCACGATGAAGAACGAGCTGCACGCGCTCCGCCACGAGATCACCCGGGTGATCGGCGAGCTGCGTCTGTCGATCTTCGACTTGCGCAGCGACATCTCCACCGGATCGGGTCTGGGTGCCGCGCTGAGCGACTACGTGCAGCAGATGGGAGCAGCCGCGCGCGGGCCGACCATCCACCTGGTGCTCGACGAGTCCCCGCAACGGCTCCGGCTCGACACCGAGGTCGAACTCCTGCGGATCGCCCAGGAGGCCATCACCAATGCGCGCAAGCACTCCGCTGCCGACAACCTGTGGGTGACCTGCCGGGTCGCTCCCCCCGACGCGTTCCTCAGCATCGAGGACGACGGTGTCGGGATGGGCGAAGGTCGCATCGACAGCTTCGGTCTGCAGGTCATGCGCGAGCGCTCCGCGCGGATCGGCGCCCAGCTCGTCGTCGAGCCCCGCACCGGCGGCGGCACCAGAGTCACGGTCCGGCTCGGCACGCATGACGTGACCGGCAGGAGCCCTGCGATGAACGAGGTGGACGCATGAACCTGCGAGTGGTGCTCATCGACGACCACGAGCTGATCCGGCACGGGCTCAAGCGGGCCTTCGAGCGCAGCGGCGACTTCGAGGTGGTCGCCGAGGCCGGCACGGTGCGCAGCGGGGTCGAGACGGTCAACGCCCACCGCCCGGACGTCGTGGTGTGCGACGTGCGGCTCCCAGACGGCAACGGCCTGGACGCGGCCCGCCAGCTGCGCACCCAGCACCCGCAGCTGGGCATCGTCGTGCTGACGATGTACGCCGGCGACGAGCAGCTGTTCGCCGCTCTGGAGGCCGGCGCCTCCGCGTTCGTCCCCAAGGACGCCCCCGCCGACGAGGTGGTCGCGGCGGCCCGCCACGCCGCGGCGTCCCCGCGTGCCTTCGCCGCGAACGACCTCGCCGACGCCATGAAACGACGCCTGGAACCGACCGGGCCGCAGCTGTCACCGCGGGAGCAACAGGTCCTCCAGCTGCTCGCCGACGGACACGGGGTGGCCGCCATCTCCCGCCGGCTCTACATCAGCGAATCCACCACCAAGACCCACATCTCGAAGCTGTACGAGAAGCTCGGGGCAGCCAACCGCGCCCAAGCCATCATGGCGGCCCTGCGCGCCGGGCTCATCACGTCCGAGGCCCCGACTCCTTGACCGGACAAGTGAAATCATCCGTTCGGACGATGGGTCACAACCGCTAAACCGATCCGCGCCGGTTGCCTCGTGCGCAAGACTCGTCCCTGACGGCAGCGATCGTCGAGCGGGCCGGTCCAACCCAGTCCGGCCACCGGGCACCACCGCACCACCGCACCACCCGACACCGAGCCTTCACCGCGTCGGACAACGGTCCACCGCGGGCGGTCGCTCGGAGACACCCTTGAAGGGGGCCAGATGTACCAGCACCTGCGGACGCTGACCAAGAAGGAAACCGGCGCGTCGGCTATCGAGTACGCGCTCCTCGTCGTCGCCATCGCCCTGATCATGATCGCTGGGGCGTTCGCGCTCGGCACCGCGATCAACAACAAGCTCGACAACAGCGCCAACTGCGTCAACGACGCGAGCGCCTCCAATACGACGTGCTGACAGGTCATTCAGGACCGAGCGGGCTATGCCGTCCACGAGGCGGCGGGCGGGGCTCGCCAGAGTCCGGGCGACTGGTCCCGCACGACGCTGGGTGTCGGTGATCCGGCCGTCGTGAGGCGTGTCTGGCGCCGTTGAGGAGGTCGGGTGCGCACGACTCGTTCGCGCCACTGACCCCGGGACGGCAGGCTGAGCCGGTGACTGCGGTGGTCCAAGGGAGCGTGGATTCCGCACCCGTGCTCCCGCGCGGCTGGTCGCTCTCCGCGGCTGCCGCCCGGCTCAGCACTGTCCTGCTGGTTGCCGCCGCCGGTGTCTCGGCGCTACGCCCCGTCGGCGATCCCGACATCTTCTGGCACTTGCGGACCGGCGAGCTCATCCTCGACACCCATCGGCTGCCCAGCCACGACAGCTGGTCGGCCACCGGCCCCTCGCTGCCCTGGGTGCCGCACGAGTGGCTGGGCGAGCTGTTCTTCACCGCGGCGTACAGCGTGGGCGGGTTCGCCGGCGTCGCAGTGGCTCGCTGCCTGCTCGTGGTGCTCTTGGTGGGGAGCATCGGCTGGCTCGCGACCCGACGGCTGCCCCCGTGGCTCGCGGTGCTGGTCACCGCTGCCACGGTGCTGGGGACCTCGGCCGGCTGGGGCGAACGGCCGCAGCTGCTCTCGTTCCTGCTCCTCGTCCCCGCGAGCGGCTACGTGCGACGGGCGGTGGCGGGCGAGGTGCGTGGCTGGTGGCTGGTGCCCCTGACCTGGTTGTGGTCGATGGTCCACGGGCTGTGGTTCCTGCCGCTGCTGCTGCTCGCCGTCACCGGCCTGGTCGCTGCCGCAGAGCGCAGGGACCTGCGGCTGTTTGGCCGCCTGGCGCTTGTCGGGGGTGCCTCGCTCGCCGCGGTCCTCGCGCTGACCCCCGCCGGCGTCGACCTCCTGCGAGCCGTGGTCGCTGTCGGCGATACCTCCCGCTACGTCAGTGAGTGGAGCCCGCTGAACGTCCGCACGGCGCACGGGGTCGGCTTCCTGACGATGCTCCTCGTCGTGCTCGCCCTGCTCGTTCGGTCGGGACGGCGCTTGCCGTGGTGGGTGCTCGCCGACGTCTCGGTGGCCGTCGTGCTCGGCGTGACGTGGAGCCGCACGACCGCGCCGGCGACCATCCTGCTCGCCACGCTGGCCTGCCGCCTCGGCGCCGATCTCACGCGGGGGCCGGTGCCGGTGGCCCGCATCGTGTCGGCAGCCAGCGTGATCGGTGCGGCACTGAGCCTCACGCTGGCCGCCGTGGTGGCAGCGCCGGGCCTCGGTGCCGCCGACGACGGCTATCCCGCCCGGGCTGCTGCCTACCTGCAGGACCAGCCCGCGGGGACCGTGGTCCTCAACGCCTACCGGGTTGGGGGCTACCTGCTCTGGGCGGCGCCGCACGCGCGACCCGTGGTCGACCAGCGGATCGAGATCTTCCCGCCCGACCTGCTCGCGGCCTACATGCAGGCCCTGAGCCTGCGAGGCGACTGGCGCGGACTGGTGAGGCGCACCGGGGCGCGGCTGGCGCTCGTGGCCAGGAACGAACCGCTCAGCACCGGCCTGCGCGACGTGCTCGGCTGGCGGACGATCCTCACCGACGGCGACTACGTCCTGCTCCAGGCCCCCTGAGCCGGACCTGGCCGGGCTCGAGCGGCCGCCCCTTACCCGGAGCGCGGCACCAGATCGGCCGGCGGCGGAACATTGTGCAGCGTGGCCCAGGTGCGCGCCAGCGCGAGCCGCTGCGGCGCCGTCGGATGGGTCGCGAAGAAGGCGTAGTCGAACCAGGTGGGATCGAGATCCGACAACCCGCGAAGGGCCAGCCGTCGCTGCATCTGCGCGAACGTCGTCGGGTCCCTGGTCAGGTCGAGCGCGTGGACGTCGGCCCTGGCCTCGATGCGCCGGGAGACGAGCGCGGACGCCGGCGCGACGAGGACGCTGCCCGCCGCGGCGATCGCGAGCACGAGCGCGATGACCCGGGGGTCGGCGGCCCCGCTGACCGCGGCCCGACGCAGGAGCCCGGTGTGCGACAGGAGGAGCCCGAGCGCGCAGGCGCCCAGAGCCACCGCGACGGCGCCGATGGCCGTGCCGACCAGCACGTCGTGGCGCTTGACGTGGCCGAGCTCGTGGGCCACGACCATTTCGACCTCGGCGTCCGGCGCCGAGTCCAGCAGCGTGTCGTAGACGACGATGCGCCGCGTGGCGCCGAACCCGGAGACGTACGCGTTCAGGGTCGTCGTCCGTCGCGACGCGTCGGCCACCAGCACGTCCTGCACGAGTACGCCGTCCCGCTGCGCCAACTCGAGCAGATCGGTGCGCAGCGCGGACGCCGGCATCGGGGTGAAGGTGTTGAACAGCGGCTCGACAAGCAGCGGATAGCCGAACGAGAGGACCACGGCGAGCGCAGCGCCGCCCACCGCGGCCGCGAGCCACCACCAGCGAGGCAGGGACCGGGCGAGACCCACGACCGCGAACAGAGCCAGGACCGTCACCGCGCTGGACACCTCGAAGGACTTCGCGACGTCGACCAGCCAGGCGACCCAGGACTGCGTCGCCAGACCGTAGTCGAGGCGGACCGACTGCGCCCAGGTCGACAGCGGAAGCGCCGCGACTCGCCCGATGAGCAGCACGACGACACCGCCGACGACGACCTGCGCCACCCATCCGCCGCCGAGCAGGCGTCCGGACGACGTGACGATCCGCGCGCCCAGCGGGGTAAGGCCCAGAACGAGCGCGACGCCCAGCGAGACCACGAGCGCCCCGTAGGCCGGGGTTCGCAGGGCGGCGTGATAGCCGTCCTCGCGAGCCCGCTCACCTGGGGTGAAGTCGCGCGTTGGTGCGATCGCCACCTGCTCGCGAACCGGCGCATCCAACGGACGCCACGGGATGAGGACCGCCAGCATGGCCAGGAGCAGCCCGCCGAGCAGACCTACGGCGACGCCCATGGCGAGCACCGGTGGTCGTTCAGCCACTGCGCAGCGTCACTGACTCGGGCAAGCCGTTCCTCGAGACGTAGCAAGAAGCGATTGGGTGCGCGGACACGCTGGTCGACACCAGATTGCGTAGCGAATGCCGGGCGGCTGAGGATCAGCCGATGCGGACCGCCGCGTAGATCGGCATCGAGGTCAGCGACGCGGTGAGGACACCGCTGCGCGGGTTGGCCGCGTGCACGATCCGGCCCCCGCCGATGTAGATCGAGATGTGGTGGGTGGGGTTGTAGTAGGCCACCAGGTCGCCGGGCTGCAGCTGGCTGATGGACACCGACCGCCCGGACGCGAGCTGCCCACGCACGGTGTGCGGGAGGGAGACACCGGCGGCCGCCCAGGCTGCCATCGTGAGCCCGGAACAGTCGTAGGCGCCGGGGCCCGAGCCGCCGTAGGTGTAGGCCTTGCCCACCTGGGCCAGCGCGAAGGACACGGCGGTGCCGGCCCGTCCGGAGACCGGCCCGCTCGGTGGCGGCGGTGGCGGCGTGGGCGTCGCGGCGCCACCACCGGTGTCGCGGGTCGCGGTGTCGCGGGTCGTGGTCGGAGGCGCGGCGGCGCGTCGCTCGCTGCGCGAGGCCTGCTGCTGCCGGGCGGCCTCCAGCGCGGCCTGGCGGGCAGCCGCGAGCCGACGCGCGCGCTCGAGCCTGGCCCGCTCCTGCGCCTCGAGGGAGTCGAGCAGCCGCTTGCTCTCCGCGACCTTGTCGTCGATCGCCTGCTTCTGGGTCTCGACGGCCGACTCCAGCGCGGTGGTGCGCTGCAGCTCGACGGATGCGTCGGCCTTGCGCTCCTCGAGGACCGCACGCTCACGGGCGACCGCACGCAGCGCTGCCACCTGTTGCGCGGTGTAGGTCTGGGCCAACGCCGTGCCGGCCAGGAAGTCCTCGGGGCTCGACGCGAGCAGCGCCTGCACGCTCGGGTCGAGGCCGCCCTGCCGGTAGAGCTCGGCGGCATAGCCGCCCATGGACCGTGTGGTGGAGACGTACTTCGCCTGCTGGCGGGCGACGCTCTTGTCGGCGGTGGACAGGGCCCGCCGGGCCGCGCCGAGCTTGTCGCGCGCGTCGTTGTAGCGCTCGGCGGCGATCTCGGCCTGCGTCTGCAGCGCGTCGACCTGGGCGCGGACCTGGTCGAGCGTCGGCTTCGGATCGGCCTGGCCGGTGCGGGGAAGGAGGATGGCGATGAGAGCGAGAACGACGACGCCGGCGATGCGGGCATGACGGCGTGTCCGGCCGTTCGACACGAGCGGCAGGTCCTTCCTTCCTCGACCGCCTACCAGGTGAGCTGACGGGTTCGGGCCGGGAAGCGAGCCCTACGACCACCCGTAACGGGCGACCGATTCACCCCAGGAACCGTGGGTCCCCGGCTCCGGTCATGGACCGGACTCGGCGGAGGTCGCTGCTGCCGTCCGGAAGGACGACCCGTGAGCCGCGGCCTGGGGACGGACCCTAGTGACCGTTTCGTAATCAATCAAATCCCGCGGCGCGGCGCGCCCGTTGCCTCGGTGTGGTGTTGCCGACATCGCCGCGGGGAGGCGATCCGGCCTCGGGCGCGCCGGTCACCAGCCGCAGCGGCGGGACCATCCCGGCTCCCGCCAAAGCCTCCAGCGCCCGCTGCTCGGACGCGTCGAGCTCCACCCCACCCGGCGGTGTGCCGAGCAGAACCGTGACGACGCAGTCACCACAGGCACCAGGTCCGCGGACCGCGCAGCGGTCACAGTCGACGATCATGAACGTCCTCCTCCTGCAGGGGCGGTGGCGGCCGGTCCACCGGTGCACCGCACGCTAGGCGGGGGGTAGGACACGGGTCGCGGCAGCGAGCGTGTCGAGCCGTTGCGCTCCCGGACTCGAACGTCGGCTGGCACGCTGGGCTCAGCCGGCACGAGAGGGGAGGCCCCGGTGCTGTCCGTCGTCGTCCCCTGTTACCGCGAGCAGGAGGTGCTGACCCGGTTGGAGGCGCGCCTGCGCCCGGTGCTGGACGGCCTCGACGAGCCGTACGAGGCGATCTTCGTCGACGACGGGTCGCCGGACGCGACCCTGGCCGTGCTCGAGGCCGTGCGCAGCCGCTGGGCGGAGGTCCGCGTCCTGCGCCTCGGCCGCAACAGCGGTCATCAGGCGGCTCTCGCGGCCGGCCTCGCCGCGTCGGTGGGCGACTGGGTGCTCACCCTCGACGCAGATCTGCAGGACCCGCCCGAGCTCATCCCGCAGCTGCTGGCGGCCGCGCGCGAGCAGGGCGTCGACGTGGTCTACGCGCAGCGCTCCGACCGCTCGTCCGACACGGCGTTCAAGCGGCGTTCGGCGGGCGTCTACTACCGGCTCTTGCGGCGCTTCGGCCAGGTCGACCTCCCGCCGGACGTGGGCGACTTCCGGCTGCTCAGCCGCCGTGTCGTCGACGTCCTCGACGCGCTGCCAGAGAAGCACCGGGTCTACCGGTTGCTGATCCCGTGGCTGGGTTACCCGAGCACCACCGTGGGCTACGCACGCGAACGCCGGGCGGCGGGCAGCTCGAAGTACCGGCTGACGAAGATGGTCGCGCTCGCCTTCACCAGCCTGAGCGCCTTTACGACCAGCCCGTTGCGGCTGGCGACTGCAACCGGTGTGCTGACCGGGCTGCTGAGCGCGATCCTCGGCCTGTGGGCCGTGGGTACCTGGCTGCTGGGCCACGTCGTCCCCGGGTGGACCAGCATCGTCGTCCCGATGTTCTTCCTCGGGTCGGTCCAGCTGATCTGCATCGGGCTGCTCGGCGAGTACGTCGGGCGGATCTTCGAGGAGTCCCAGCGTCGGCCGCTGTTCCACGTGACGTACGACAGCGCGCACGACACGGCTCCGCCGGCCGGCCGACCCTCAGCGCAGGGACAGCCGCCGCAGGAAACCGGCTGAGCTCAGCGTGCGGGCGCCGGAGCGTCGCACGCCGGCGACCACCTCGCGATCGGTGGACACGACCAGCACCGGCCGGCCCTGCGGCTCGGCGGCCACCAGCCGCCGGACCACCTCGTCGGCCGTCGTTCCCTCCGGGGAGAACATCACGCGTACGCCGCGGGGCGCCCCCAGTTGCGGAGGGGCTGCCAGCTCGGCGCCGTCGAAGACGACCGTCACCTCCGCTCGCGTGCGTGCGACCAGGGAGCCGAGCTCACCCACCAGCCGCCTCCGCTGCACCTCCAGTGGCTGGGCGTCCCAGAGCAGACGCGTCACGTTGTAGCCGTCGATCACCAGGTGCAGGCCCGGCAGCGTCAGCACGGCGTCGACGGTCGCGGGGTCCTCCTCGTCCAGCGCCCGGGCGGCAGCGGTCTCCTCGGCCGGCGCGTAGCCGGCGACGTCGTCGGCCGGCCGCACCGTGACCGGCGGCAGGGCCAGCTCGCGCCGGAGCCCGGCAGCCGCGTCGAGGACCGTGTCGAGCAGGATCCGTTGCACCGACGACGCCACGGCCCGGTCCGATCGCCCAGCCCGGCGCACCGTGTCGAGCTGGCCCTCGAGCTCGCCCAGGCGGGACCTCAGGCGCCGCGCGTCGACCTCCGCGGACGCCAGTGCAGCCTCGCCTCGCTGCTCGACCAGCGCAGCCGCGGCACGGGCCGCCTCGGCGTCGGCCTCGGCTGCCCGCAGCCGTGGCCGCAGCTCGTGGATCCGCCGGCGGAGCGTGGCGTTCTCGTCCTTGAGCGCCGACAGGTCGGTCTTCAGCCGGTCGCGGTCAGTCCGCGCGGACGCGCGCTCGGCGAGCAGCAACGACTCGAGACGCTCTGCCCGGTGCTGGTCGGCGGCGCTGCCCTGATCACCGACGGCCAACTGCTCTGAGCAGCGCTGGACCACCTCGGTCCAGCCGGCGGGACGATCGAGGTAGGCCAGCGCGGCGACGTCGAGCGGGTCAGCGGCCGGGGGCGGGCTTCCCTCGCGCACCCCCTCCACCAGACCCGGCAACGCAGTGGCGACCAGCTCGCTCATGCGGCCGCGGAACACCGCGTCGGACTCCAGGGCAGCCGCGAGGGGTGCGGCCGCAAGCCGGGCGCGCTTGGCGGGGGCGAAGCGGGCCACCCGCTCGAGCGGGGCCGGCACCTGCTCCGGCGGAAGGTCCCCGAGCGCCGCGGCGACCAGTGCCAGCAGCCGCTCTCGGACCGGCCGGGCAAGCAGTCCGGTGAGCCGCTCCGCCGGTTCAGCGTCCTCCACGCTCACTCGGCCTTCACCGGCGTCCTCCGGGCTCATCGGCGGCTCCGGGCTCATCGGCGGCTCCGGGCTCATCGGCGGCTCCGGGCTCACTGCGGGCGGCCTCCGGCGCCGGGGCGGGGGACGAGCCGCACGGTGTCATCGCCCTGGCACCACCGGCAGCTGACCGCATGCAGCGTCTCGGAGAGCACCTCCCGCTCCTCGACGGTCGGATCACCGGCGAGATCGAGGTGGACGTACTCGCGGATGCGTTGCGTCCGCTCGACGTCGAAACGGGTGAGATTGCCGCAGCGCGTGCACGCCACCGACTGCCCGCGGGCACCGAAGCGGTCACCGGCCCTCCCGACGTCGGACGACCAGCAGCGTAGGCGGTCCGTCGCACCAAGGGCCGCGTGAAGGCCCGCCACGTCGGCCGTTGTCCGGACGCCCTCGCCGGGTCGCCGTTACCGTGCACCACGTGGGGTCGGCGCCTGGGCGGGCACGCAACGTGCGTCGGGACGTGTCGATCGTCGCCGGGTGGTCGGCTGCCCTCGGGTTGGCGGCCGGCGCTCTCGCGACACGTGGTGGACCCGGGTTCGACAGCTACGCGTACTGGCACGCGTGGCGCGGCGACGCGCTCTACGCACCCACGGCCGGCAGGCTGGCCGGGCGCTACCTCTACTCCCCGGCGTTCGCCGAGGCTCTCTGGCCCGCCACCGCGCTGCCCTCCATGGTGTTCTGGGCGGTCCTTGCAGTCGCAGGCGCGGCCGTCGGTTGGTGGCTGCTGCGCCCCGTTCCGCTCGCGCTACGGCCGCTTCTGCTCGTCATCCTGTGCGGAACCAGTCTCTACGAGGGCAACATCTCGACCCTGCTCGCGGCATGCGCGGTGCTCGCCTACCGGCGACCGGAGTGGTGGGCCGCGGCCGCGCTGACCAAGCCACCGCTCGCCGTGGTGGGCGTGCTGGCCTCGGTGCGGCAACGGGGCTGGTCGGGTGCTTGGCGACCGGCGGTCGCGACGCTTGCCATCGCGGGCGTCTCCGCGGCGCTCGGCCCTGGCCTGTGGGGGCAGTGGGCGAGCTACCTGCTCTCCGGTGACACGCACCCGCGTACGCAGCTGCTCGTGCCGCAGGGCTGGGAGGTCAGGGTCTACGCGGCCCGGCTGCTCGTCGCAGGCGCCCTGGCCCTGCTCTGCGCCCGGCGTCAGCCCTGGGTGGTCGGTCCGGCTCTCCTGCTCAGCAGCCCCATCGCCGGACTGTCCTCGCTCGCCCTGCTCGCGGCCGTGCCGCGCCTGACGCCACGCTGGCTCGATGCCGGGGCGGCTGGGCAACCCGTCCGGCCGGACCAGCGGCGCGCCCCCGACCACGAGCGGTCACCCGCCTCTGACGGCCCGACGATCGCGACGTGATCGTCCCCTCGCCGGCAGCCGTGGCCGCGGCGCGTCGCCGACCGCGTGTCCCACCCCCGCCCTAGCGTCGCGGACGTGACCTCGCCGGCGCTCGACCTCGTGCCAGCGACAGGCGTGCTGGGCGTCCAGGGGGTCTTCGACGAGCTGGGTCTCCCGCTGGCGGAGGCGACGTTCGTCGTCGTCGACCTCGAGACCACCGGTGGGTCGCCCGCGGACTGCTCGATCACCGAGGTGGGTGCGGTGAAGGTGCGCGCCGGTGACGTGATGGGCGAGTTCCAGACGCTGGTCCGCCCAGACGGGCCCATCCCGCCGTTCATCGCCGTGCTCACCGGGATCACCGATGCGATGGTGGCCCGGGCACCCCGGATCGACAGCGTGCTACCGACGTTCCTGGAGTTCGCGAACGGCGCGGTGCTCGTGGCGCACAACGCGCCGTTCGACGTCGGCTTCCTGCGGGCCGCGGCCCTGTCGTTGGGGCTCGCGTGGCCCGGCTTCGACGTCGTCGACACCGCCCGGCTGGCCCGCCGGGTCGTCACCCGCGACGAGAGCCCCGACTGCCGGCTGGCGTCGCTGGCCCGTGTCTTCCGCTCCGCGACAACGCCCAACCACCGGGCGCTGTCCGACGCGCGGGCGACAGTGGACGTGCTCCACGGCCTGATCGAGCGCCTGGGCAACCAGGGTGTGCGCACGGTCGAGGAGCTGGCGCTCTGGCAGAGCGCGGTCACGCCGGCGCAGCGGCGCAAGCGGCGGCTGGCCGAGACGGCGCCGCACGCTCCAGGCGTCTACCTGTTCAAGGACGCCGGCGGACAGGTCCTCTACGTCGGCAAGAGCAAGGACCTGCGCACGCGGGTGCGCTCCTACTTCACCGCCAGCGAGACCCGTCGCCGCATGCGCGAGATGGTGGCCGTGGCCGAGTCGGTGACGTCGCTCGTGTGCGCCACGCCGCTGGAGGCCGAGGTCCGCGAGCTGCGGCTCATCGCCGAGCACAAGCCGCGCTACAACCGTCGCTCGAAGTTCCCCGAGCGCAGCGTGTGGGTCAAGCTCACCGTCGAGCCCTTCCCCCGGCTGTCCCTGGTGCGCGAGGTCCGCGACGACCACACCGTCTACCTGGGGCCGTTCGCGCACCGCCGCCGGGCGGAGGCGGCGGTGGCCGCGATCCACGAAGTTCTTCCGCTGCGCCAGTGCACGACACGCATCACCCCGCGTCGCACGACCTCGGCCTGCGTCCTCGCCGAGCTGGGCCGGGCCGCTGCCTCGCTCCGTGCACCGGCGCCGTCGACGTCACCGGCTACGCCGACCAGGTCGAAGCTCTGCGCACTGCGGTGACGCACTCGACGCGTCCCCTGCTGTCGCGGCTGCTGGAGCGGATCGACCGGCTGTCCCGGCAGCAGCGCTACGAGGACGCCGCGGCGCAACGCGACCGGGCGGCCGCCCTGCTGCGCGCGACGGACCGGGTGCAGCGCATGGCAGCACTGTCGCGGGTCAGGCAGCTGGTGGCGGCCCGGCCGCGAGACGGTGGAGGGTGGGAGCTGCACGTCGTGCGGTTCGGTCGGCTCGCCGGCGCGGCGACCGTCCCTGCGGGGGCGCACCCCCAGCCCTACGTCGAGGCCCTCGTCGCCGCGGCCGAGACCGTGCAGCCGGCGCCGCCCCCGCTTCCAGCCGCGTCCACCGAGGAGGCGGAGTGCGTGCTGCACTGGTTGGAGCAGTCCGGCGCACGACTCGTCGAGCTCGACGGCGTGTGGTCGTGCCCCAGCGACGGGGCGGCCGGCATGCGGTCCGTGCTGGATGCCGGACGATCCGACCGACGAGCGGTCGCTCCCTTCGCCGATCGACGCGCACTGCGTCCGGTGGGCAGCGGTGGGTGCTGACGGTGCTCCACCATCGGCGATCAGTTGGGTGCCATGCGTGGCTCGCCTAGGCTGCGCCTAGGCTCGGCCCCCGGCGCGAGGAGGGCCGACTGTGATCACCGCGATCGTGTTCGTGCAGGCCGACGTGGCCCGCATCCCCGAGGTGGCCGAGCAGATCGCCGGACTCGACGGGGTCAGCGAGGTCTACTCCGTCACCGGTGAGATCGACCTGATCGCGATGGTGCGCGTCCGTCGTCACGAGGACGTCGCCGTCGTCGTCGCCGATCGGCTCAACAAGGTCGCGGGGGTCACCCGCACCGAGACCCACATCGCCTTCCGCACCTACTCCCAGCACGACCTCGAGGCGGCGTTCTCTCTCGGCCTCGGCGAGCCGGAGCCGAACGGCTGAGACGGGCTCACCGAGCGGCCGCGACCCAACGCGCGAGCAGCGCGGCGGCCGCGCCCGAGTCGACGGACTCGGCGACCCGCGGCAGCGCAGCGCCTATCGCTTCCTGGACGCCGACGGCGGACTCCCCCTCGTACGCCGCGACCGCAGCGGCGGCGTTGAGCAGCACCGCGTCGCGGACCGGTCCCGGCTCCCCGGCCAGCAGCCGCCGGGCGGCGCCGGCGTTGTAGGCAGCGTCGCCGCCACGCAGCGCCTCCGCGGGCGCGACGGCGATGCCCAGCGCGGCGGGGTCCACCGACTTCTCGACCACCGATCCCGAGCGGCTATCCCAGACCCTCGTCGTCGTCGTCGTCGTCAGCTCGTCGAGCCCGTCGTCGCCACGGAAGACCAGCGCCGACGTGCCGCGCCGGGCCAGGACGCCGGCCACGACCGGTGCCATCCGCCGGTCGGCGACGCCGACGGCGGCCGCCGACGGGCGGCCCGGGTTGGCGAGCGGGCCGAGGATGTTGAACGTCGTCGGCACGCCGAGCTCTCGCCGCGGCACGGCGGCATGCCGCAGCGCCGGGTGGAACATCGGCGCGAAGCAGAAGGTGATGCCCACGTCATGCACCATGCGGGACACCGCGTCGACGGGGAGGTCGAGCCGGACACCCAGTGTCTCGAGCAGGTCGGCGGCCCCGCACGAGGAGGAGGCGGACCGATTGCCGTGCTTGACCACCGGCACGCCCGCACCGGCCACGACGATGGCCGCCATCGTGGAGATGTTGACGGTGCGTGCCCGGTCCCCGCCGGTCCCGACGACGTCGACCGCGCGGGAGGGGCTCTCGAAGGTCAGCGCGTGCTCGTACATGGTGCGGACGAGCCCCTCGACCTCCTCCACCGTCTCGCCCTTCGCGCGCAGCGCGACGGCGAACCCGGCCACCTGCGCCGGACTCGCCTCGCCGGACATCACCTCGCGCATCGCCCAGGCGGCGGCGTCGGTGGCCAGGTCCTCCCCGGCCATGAGGGTGGACAGGACCGACGGCCAGCTGTGCGAGGCCACGGTCTGACTCAACGGGTCCAACTCAACGGGTGCGACTCGACGGTGCGCGGCTCAACGGGGCCGCGTCTCAGCGTGGCACGGGCGGCGAGGCCAGCCGCTCGCGGAGCAGGCGAGCCACCTCCTGGACCACCACCATCGGGTCGAGCGGGTGGGACACCGCCCCGTCCGCGCGCGACCAGGCCGCCAGCCAGCGGTCGTCGGCGCGCCCGAGCAGGACCATGAGCGGCGGGCAGCGGTAGACCTCGTCCTTGAGCTGGCGGGCGATCCCCATCCCGCCCGCGGGCACGGCCTCGCCGTCGAGAATCGCCAGGTCGATCCCGCCGGCGTCCATGGTCGCGATGACCACCGGCTCGGTCGCGCACTCGACGACCTCGACCCTGGGCAGGTCGGGGGCCGGGCGGCGACCGATGGCCAGCCGCACCTGCTCCCGGGTCAGCCTGTCGTCGCTGTAGACGAGCACCCGGGCCACCCGCTCCGGGGCGGCGGAATCGGTGCTCATCGGGTGTCCTCGGGGGCGGCTGGGGGGCTTCCGGCACGTCGACCGCGCCGGACCGGCGTGGCCGGTGAGCGCGTCGGCGCGATGCTACCGACCCGGGGAAACGCCGAGGCCGGAGGTGGGGGTGTCGGCGCGGGGCGCGGCAGCCATAATGACCGCGTGGCGACCACCAGCGCGATCCACGCTGCCGCTCCGCACAGCGCTGCCGACCGGCCCAACCTCGTCTCGGTCGGCACCATCGTGTGGCTGTCCAGCGAGCTCATGTTCTTCGCCGCGCTGTTCGCGGTCTACTTCACGGTCCGCTCGGTCTCGCCGGACCTGTGGGCCAAAGAGACGCAGCTGCTCAACATCCCGTTCTCCTTGACCAACACCACCGTGCTCGTGCTGTCCAGCGTCACGTGCCAGCTGGGCGTGTTCGCCGCCGAGCGCGGTCAGGTCGGGCGCACCGGCAGCCGCTTCCAGGTCGGCAAGTGGGGCTTGCGCGAGTGGTACGTCCTCACCTTCTGCATGGGGGCCTTCTTCATCGGCGGCCAGGTCTACGAGTACGCCGAGCTCGTCCACGAGGGCCTCACCATCTCGGCCAACGTCTACGGCTCGGGCTTCTTCATCGCCACCGGCTTCCACGCGCTGCACGTCACCGGCGGCCTCATGGCGTTCCTGCTCGTCCTCGGCCGCACCTTCGTCGCGCGCCGCTTCACCCACGAGCAGGCCACCAGCGCGATCGTCACCTCCTACTACTGGCACTTCGTCGACATCGTCTGGATCGCCCTCTACTTGTCGATCTACATCCTCAAGTGAGCCCGCCCGTGACCGAGCCCCCTGCCCCAGGACGTGGTGACTCGTGACCTCCCTCTCCGTCAGGCGCCGACACCCGCTCGCCGGTGTCGTCGTCCTCGTCCTCGGTCTCGTCGTCATCGGGGGGCTCTACGCCGCGTTCGCGCCGACGTCGCGCGCCCAGACCGACTCCGCGAGCGACGTCGAGGCCGGCAAGAAGCTGTTCAGCGTCGGCTGCGCCACCTGCCACGGCCTGGGTGGCAGCGGAGTTCGCGACGAGACCGGCCAGATCCTCGGCCCCTCGCTGGTGGGGGTCGGCGCGGCAGCGGTCGACTTCCAAGTCGGCACCGGTCGCATGCCGATGGCGGCCCCGGGTGCGCAGGTGCCGCAGAAGGACGTGATCTACACCGACGAGCAGATCCGCCAGCTGGCCGCCTACGTCGAGTCGATCGGCGGCGGCCCCGCGATCCCCGGCTCGGACCGTTACGACTACACCCAGGGCGACCCGGTCAACGGCGGGGAGATCTTCCGCACCAACTGCGCCGCCTGCCACAACTTCGCCGGCCAAGGCGGCGCGCTGACGTACGGCAAGTACGCACCCAACCTCATGAACGTCATCCCCCGGCACATGTACGAGGCGATGATCACCGGCCCCCAGTCGATGCCCGTGTTCAGCGACCAGGTCCTCACCCCCGAGAACAAGCGCGACATCATCGCCTACCTCAAGACCGTCGAGGAAGAGCCCAACCCCGGCGGCCTCGGCGTCGGGCGCATCGGACCGGTGAGCGAGGGCCTGTGGGCCTGGCTCGTCGGCATCGGCGCGCTGGTCGGCGTGGCGGTGTGGATCGGCGCGAAGTCCTCCACCTGATGGCTGCTCACTGCCACGCCTCGCGAAGGAAGGGCCTGACCCAGCGATGAGCGACTCCCCCGCCGACGAAGGCCGCGAGATCGAGCCGGCCGACACGAGCACGCTGGAGCCCTACGAGGACCCGGGCCTGGCGCCGCACGCCTACCGGCTGACCGACACCGACCCCAAGGCGGCCAAGCGCGCGGAGCGCCAGGTGGCGGCGCTGTTCGGGCTCTCGGCACTCGGCACGATCGGGCTGATCGTCGCGTTCGTCGCATTCTCGCCGCTGGACACGATCAACATCGGGTTCACGACCACCAGCGCCTCCAACTTCTTCCTGGGTCTCTCGCTCGGCGTCGCCATGCTGGGCATCGGCTTCGCCGCCATCCACTGGGCCAAGAAGCTCATGCCGGACGTCGAGATCGTCCACGAGCGGCACCCGCTGGCCTCCTCCGCGGAGGCCAAGGCAGACGCGCTGGCGCAGTTCGAGGTCGGCACCGACGAGAGCGGCTTCGGGCGACGCTCGCTCATCCGCCGCTCGATGATCGGGGCGCTCGCGCTGCTGCCGCTGCCGGCCATCGTGCTGCTGCGCGACCTCGGTCCGCTGCCCGGAGACGACCTGACCCGGACCAACTGGCAGCAGGGCATGCGCCTGCTCACCGACCCGACGTTGCGACCGATCAAGGCAACCGAGCTGGAGATCGGCCAGCTGGTCAACGGCTTGCCGGCCAGTTTCGCCGAGATCCCCGAGGCCGAGGGCACCCAGCGCCAGGTCGCCCGCGCGCGAGACGCGATCATCGTCGTGCGCATCGCCGTCGACGAGCTCCAGCCCCCACCGAAGCAAGCCGACTGGGGCGTCGCGGGCATCCTCGCGTACAGCAAGATCTGCACCCATGCCGGCTGCCCGATCAGCCTGTACGAACGCACGACGCACCACCTGCTGTGCCCGTGCCACCAGTCGACGTTCCAGCTCAACGAGGGCGGCCGGGTGATCTTCGGCCCGGCGGCCCGTCCGCTGCCACAACTGGCGATCGCGACGGATGCGGACGGATACTTGGTGGCGAAGCTCCCGCACGGCTTCCAGGAGCCGGTGGGCCCCTCCTTCTTCGAGCGAGGTGGACGGTCGTGAGCGCTGTGGTCAAGGCGGCGACGGTGCCGGTCGAGTTCGTCGACGACCGCATCACGGCGTCCAACTGGCTGCGCCGCAACCTGCGCAAGGTCTTCCCGGACCACTGGTCGTTCATGTTGGGCGAGATCGCGCTCTACAGCTTCATCGTCCTGCTGCTGTCCGGCACGTTCCTCACCCTGTGGTTCAAGCCGTCGATGACCGAGGTCGTCTACAACGGCTCCTTCGCCCCGCTCAAGGGCATCCCCATGTCGGAGGCCTACGCCTCCACGCTCAACCTCAGCTTCGACGTCCGCGGCGGCCTGCTGATGCGGCAGATCCACCACTGGTCGGCGCTGCTGTTCGTGGCTGCGATGAGCGTGCACATGATGCGGGTCTTCTTCACCGGCGCCTTCCGCAAGCCGCGTGAGCTCAACTGGATCATCGGGGCGACCCTGCTCCTCATCGGGTTGCTGGAGGGGTTCGCCGGATACTCACTGCCCGACGACCTGCTCTCCGGCACCGGGCTGCGCATCGCGCAGGGCATCGTGCTGGCGATCCCCGTCGTCGGCTCCTACCTGTCCTACTTCCTCTTCGGCGGCGCGTTCCCGGGTGACATCTTCATCTCGCGGCTCTACACCGTGCACGTCCTACTGATCCCGGCGATCATCCTCGCCCTGGTCACCGCGCACCTCATGCTCATCTGGTACCAGAAGCACACCCAGTGGCCCGGCCCCGGCCGGACCAACCGCAACGTGGTCGGCTACCCGCTCTTCCCCGTCTACACGGCCAAGGCCGGCGGCTTCTTCTTCATGGTCTTCGGTGTCTGCGCGCTCATGAGCGCCTTCATCCAGATCAACCCGATCTGGCTGTACGGCCCCTACAACCCGTCACAGGTGAGCGCAGGGTCCCAACCGGACTGGTACATCGGCTGGCTCGACGGGATGATGCGGCTGATGCCGGCGCTCGAGACCACCATCGGCAGCTACACCATCAGCTGGAACATCCTCGTGCCCGCCCTCGTCGTGCCGGGCCTGATCACCATGCCGTGGATCCTCTACCCCTTCATCGAGCAGTTCATCACCGGTGACAAGCGCGAGCACCATCTGCTCGAACGGCCGCGCAACCAACCGACGCGGACCGGCCTCGGCGCCATGGGCCTGTCCTTCTACGGCCTGGTCTGGCTCGGGGGTGGCAACGACTTCGTCGCCACCTTGTTCCAGATCCCGATCAACACGATCACGTGGTTCCTGCGCTTCGCAGTCATCCTCGTGCCGCCGCTGATGTTCGTCCTCACCAAGCGCGTGTGCATCGGTCTGCAGCGGCGCGACCGCGACCGCATCCTGCACGGCCGGGAGACCGGCATCATCAAGCGGCTGCCCAACGGCGAGTTCATCGAGGTGCACGAGCCCATCACGCCGCTGGAGGCGTGGGAGCTCACCGCCCACGACCGCCAGGTGCCGCTGGAGCTCGGGCCGGCCGAGGACGACAACGGAGTGCCGGCACCCGGTCGGCGCAAGGACCGCATCCGTGCGCGGCTGTCCCACTGGTACTACCAGGACGCCATCCAGAAGCCGACGAAGGCGGAGGTGGCGCAGTCGCACTCCCACGCCGCCGAGCTGGAGGCAGCCGAGGACAGCGACCAGCTCACCGGCACCCCCGATTAAAGATCCGTCGGCAACCGTCACCGGCGCCGTATCACGCGCCCAGATAGGCGTCGATGATGCGGGAGTCGCGGGCCAGCTCGCCGGCCGGGCCCTCCAGCGTGATCGCCCCGTTCTCCACGACGTAGGCCCGGTTCGCGATGCGCAGGGCGGCCCGGGCGTTCTGCTCGACCAGGAGCACCGAGGTCCCCTTGGCGTTGATGCCGGCGATCAGTTCCATGATCTGCGCGACGACCAGCGGCGCCAGCCCCATCGACGGCTCGTCGAGCATCAGCAGCCTCGGTCCGGCGACGAGGGCGCGCCCCACCGCGAGCATCTGCTGCTCCCCGCCGGACAGCGTGCCGCCCTGCTGGGAACGTCGTTCGGCCAGGCGGGGCAACAGGGAGTAGACCTCCTCGATCCGCTCGTCGACGAGTCGAGCGTCCTTGACCAGGTAGCCGCCGAGCTGGAGGTTCTCGTGGAGGGTCAGCCGGGAGAATATCCGCCTGCCCTCGGGGACATGGACGATGCCGGCGCCGACGATGTCCCACGGGTTGGCGTTGGTCACGATCTCTCCGAACGCGCGCACCGTGCCGCCCTGCGCGCGGACCACGCCGGACACGGTGGCCAGTGTCGTCGTCTTGCCGGCGCCGTTGTTGCCGAGAACGGCGACGATCTCGCCGCTGCCGACGCGCAGGGACAGCCCGCGCAGAGCGTGCACCCTGCCGTAGCGGACGTCGAGGTCGTCCACGACCAGGGCGTCGTCAGTGCGGACCCCCGCCGTCCGCGCTTGCGGGGACTGCTCAGCCATGCCGCATCTCGGGCTCCTCGGTCCCAGCCCCGTGACCGGCATCGCCCTCGTCGGCGCCGAGGTAGGCCTCGATGACCGCCGGGTTGCGACGCACCTCGTCGGGCGTGCCGTCGGCGATCTCCCGGCCGAAGTTGAGGACCACGATCCGCCGGGACACCTGCATCACCAGGCCCATGTCGTGCTCGATGAGCACCAGAGCGACACCGAGGTCCCCGATCCGGTGCAACAGGTCGAGCAGGTCCTGCTTCTCGCCGTGGTTGAGCCCCGCACCAGGCTCGTCGAGCAGCAGCAGCTGCGGCCTGCGAGCCAGTGCGCGGGCGATCTCGACCCGTCGCTGCTCACCGTAGGGAAGGTTCCGCGCAGCCGCGGCTCGGTCACCGCGCAGGCCCACGAAATCCAGCCACCGGTTCGCCTCGTCGGTGGCCGCCGCCTCCGAGCGCCGGTAGCGCGGCGTGTGGAGCAAGGCATCGAGGGCGTTCTGCTTGAGTCGCACGTGCATGCCCGCACGTACGTTGTCCAGCACGGTGAGCTCGCCGAACAACCGTAGGTTCTGGAAGGTACGGGAGACGCCGCGGCCGGCGACGGCAGACGGACGCAGCCCGGTGATGTCCTCCCCGGCCAGTCGGACACTGCCGCCGGTGGGCTTGTAGAAGCCGGTGATGGCGTTGAACGCGCTGGTCTTGCCGGCGCCGTTCGGTCCGATCACCGAGAGGATGTCGCCGCTGTGCGCCGCGAAGCTGAGCTGGTCCACCGCCTTGACGCCGCCGAAGGCGACACTGAGCTGACGAACCTCGAGCAGGGGCGCGTCCGCGTGATCGGCGGGCGAGCCGTTCCCCGGGCTGCTCACCGGATCGTCTCCCCGCCGCCGGACCGCGGACCCGCGCCCGGATCGAGTCCCGTCCCGGGCTCCACGTCGCCGGCTCGCCGCGACTGCCGCTCCGTGGCATGCGCGGGCCAGATCCCCTGTGGCCGGAAGATCATGAGCACGATGAGCAGCACACCGAAGGCGAAGAACCGGTAGTCCGCTGCCCCGCGCAACACCTCGGGCACCACGCTGACCAGGATGGCGCCGATCACCACACCCGGTGTAGAACCCATCCCGCCCAGCACGACCGCCATGAGGATCAGCGCCGACCACAGAAACGTGAAGCTCGGTGGGGAGATCGCGGAGAGCTGGGCACCGAACAGGACGCCGGCCAGCCCGCCCCAGATCGCGCCGCCGATGTAGGCGGCGAGCTTCACCTGGTAGGTGTTGATGCCCATCGCCTCCGCGGCATCCTCGTCCTCTCGGACGAAGCGCCAGGCCCGGCCCAGCCGGCTCCGGCCGAGCCGGCCCGCTCCGAGCACGGCCAGCGAGACCACCACCACGCACGTGTAGTAGAAGGCGGCCGGGCTGCTCAGGTCGAGGCCGAACAGGGTGATCCCCGGAATTCCGTAGATCCCGGACGGGCCGCCGGTGATCGAGAGGTTGTTGGCCGTGATGCGCACGATCTCGCCGAAGCCGAGCGTGACGATCGCCAGGTAGTCGCTGCGCAGGCGCAGCGTGGGGCCGCCGATCACGATCCCGGCGATCACTGCGGCCAGGATCACGACCGGTACGGTGCCGAGCAGCGGCCAGCCGTACCTCGTGGCCAGGATGCCGCTGGTGTAGGCGCCGATCGCGAAGAAGGCGGCGTATCCGAGGTCGAGCAGGCCGCAGTAGCCGACCACCATGTTGAGCCCGACGGCGAGCATCACGAACAGCGCCGCCGACGTCATCACCGACAAGGCGTAGTTGGTGGCGGTGACGAAAGGGGCCAGCAGCGCCACCGCCAGCGCGACCCAGCCGAGGTAGCGGCTCTCCAAGAGCCGGTTCCACCACGGGCCCCGGGTGCTGGCAACCGGGGGCAGCTTCTCGGTCGCGGTCATCACACGCGCTCCGTGACGCGCTCGCCGAGGATGCCGGTGGGTCGCAGCGTGAGGAACAAGATCAGGAAACCGAAGGCGAAGACGTCGCGCCACTCACCGCCGAGCCAGGCGGTCCCGAAGGACTCCAGCATGCCGAGGGTGAGACCGCCGAGCATGGCGCCCCGGATGTTGCCGATCCCGCCGATGACCGCGGCGGTGAAGGCCTTGAGTCCCATGATGAAGCCCATGAGGAAGTCGATCTTGCCGTAGTAGGCACCGGCCATGACACCCGCCGCCCCGGCCAGCGCGGAGCCGATGAAGAACGTGCGGGCGATGACGGCATTGACGTTGATGCCCATGTAGAGCGACGCCTTGGGGTCCTGGGAGATCGCGCGCATCGCCCGGCCGGTCCCGGTGCCCATGACCAGCCACTGCAGTCCGACCATCAACAGCACGGCGATGCCGACCAGCCCGATCTGCTCGAGCGTGATCCGGGCGCCGAGCACGTGAAGGGTGTGACCGGACAGCCGGACGGGGTAGACCTCCGGGTTGGGGCCGGCAATCAGGCGCATGCCGTACTCCAGCGCGAAGGATGCCCCGACGGCGGTGATCAGCACCGACAGCCGCGGGGCGCCCCGCAACGGACGGTAGGCCACGCGCTCCAGCAACAGACCGGTGGTGCCGGTGGCCAGCATCACGATGACCAGGACGACGAGCAGGGAGACGAAGCCGGCGGAGGTGGCCAGGCTGCCGGCCATGGTGAGCAGGCCGAAGCCGATGAAAGCGCCGACCATGTAGATGTCGCCGTGTGCGAAGTTCAGCAGCTTGATGATGCCGTAGACCATGCTGTAGCCGAGCGCGACGAGCGCGTAGAAGGAACCGACGAACAGGCCGTTCCAGAGCAGCTGAGTCATCGGGGTGCCCCGCGACCTATTGCAGCGGGTCCTCGAGCTTGAAACTGTCGCCCTTGACCACCAAGATCTGGAAGCCGCCCTTGGACAGCGTGTGCTCCGGCGTGAACGTCAGCGGTCCGGAGAACAGCTCGAAGCCGTCGATGCCCTCCAGGGCGGAGATCACCTTGTTGCCGTCGGTGGAGCCGGCCTTGCGCACCGCCTCCGCAGCCAGCCGGACCGCGTCGTAGGACTGCGTCGAGTAGGGGCCCGGCGCAGCGTTGAACTTCTTCTTGTAGTCGGCGATCCACTTCTGCGCCCCCGGGATGGTGTCCGGGGTTTGGGTCATCGTCGCGTAGACGCCCTGGGCGTTCTGCGCCCCCGCGATCGAGATCAGCTTGTTGTCCACCGAACCGTCGGCCACCATGATGTCGCCGTCGTAGCCGGACTGGCGGAGCTGCCGGATGATCAGACCGCCCTCCTGGTAGTAGCCGGTCCAGTAGATGAAGTCCGGGTTGCCCTTGAGGATGGCGTTGACGTTGGCGCTGTAGTCGCTCTCACCGGCGGTCACCGACTCATGGCCCGACATGTCGGGCGGGCCGCTTTGCTTCAGCAGGCCCGCGGTGACGTTCGCGATGTCGACCGAGTAGCTGGTGTTGTCGTCCATCAACCCGACCTCGGTCGCCTTCTGCTCCTTCATCCACTGCATCGCCGCGTCACCCTGCTGGGTGCCGGTGCCGTTGATCATGAAGACATTGGGCTTCTTCTGCTCCACCAGCTCGTTGGAGTTGGCGGCGGGGATAATCATTGGCACCCCGGCCTTGGCGAAGATCGGCAGGGTCGGCAGCGTCGCGCCGGAGCAGTAGCCGCCGACCGAGACGTCGATGCCGGCGGTGACCAGCTTGTTCGCGGCCGCTGTGGCGGCCTTCGCGTCGCACGCCTCGTCCTCGACCTGGAGCGTGAGCTTGCGGCCGTCGACCCCACCCTTGGCGTTGATCTCGTCGACCGCGAGCTGGGCGCCGTTCTTCATGTACGGGCCGATCGCGGCGCTGCTGCCGGACAGCGGCGTGAGCATGCCGAGCTTGACCGGTCCCTGATCCGACGAGCTCTTGGCGTCGCCGGAGGACAGCAGTCCGCCGCCGCAGCCGGCCAGCAGCACCGTCGCGGCGAGCCCGCCGCCGAGCATGGAGATCCGCAGAGCCGACCTGCCCATGACTACCTGCTTTCCTCGACATCGAAGCTCGTGCGCCGGGGCGCACTATGGCACGGGTCGATCGCCCGGCGGAAGCACCGCGCGAGGCTTGCGACGAGATCGAGACCGACGCGCCGCGGCAGCTGCTCGCTCCGGAGCCGGCAACCGACGACCGGTGGCCCCGGGCGCCCTCGGTGCCCGGCTAGCCTGATCGGGTGCGTGCCCGCCGAGTCCTGTCCGCCGTGGACTCCCACACCGAAGGCATGCCGACCCGGGTGATCACGGGCGGGGTCGGTGCGCTGCCGGGGGCCTCCATGATGGAGCGTCGGCGCTGGTTCGCCGAGCACAGCGACGACCTGCGCACGCTGCTGATGTACGAGCCGCGCGGGCACGCGTCGATGTCCGGGGCGATCCTGCAGCCGCCGACACGGCCCGACGCCGACTGGGGGGTGCTGTTCATCGAGGTCTCCGGCCTGCTGCCGATGTGCGGCCACGGCGCGATGGGGGTGGCCACCGTGCTCGTGGAGACCGGCATGGTCGCAGTCAGCGAGCCGGTGACCACGGTCCGACTGGACACCCCGGCCGGCCTCGTGGTGGCCGAGGTCGCCGTCGAGGACGGGGCGGCGCGGTCGGTGTCGATCCGCAACGTCGCCTCGTACAGCCACCAGCTCGACGCGGTCGCCGACGTCCCAGGACTCGGCGAGGTCTGCTACGACCTCGCCTACGGCGGGAACTTCTACGCGATGGTCGACCTGGACCGGCTGGGCCTGCCCTTCGAGCGGGCCGCGAAGGAGCACCTGCTGGGCGCGGGCCTTGCGATCATGGCTGCGATCAACGAGCAGGCATCGCCGGTGCACGTGGAGACCCCGGCTATCACGGGCTGCCACCATGTGGCGCTGATCGCGCCCGGCTCGGACGCGAAGCACTCCCGGCACGCCATGGTGATCCATCCCGGCTGGTTCGACCGCAGCCCGTGCGGCACCGGCACCAGCGCCCGGATGGCGCAGTTGCACGCGCGTGGCGAGCTCGGCATGGACACCGACTTCGTCAACGAGTCCTTCATCGGCACGCGCTTCATCGGTCGGCTGCTGGGGCAGACCCAGCTCGCCGGCGGCGTGCCAGCCGTGCTGCCGACGATCACCGGCCGGGCCTGGGTGACCGGCACCGCGCAGTACCTCCTCGACCCCGACGACCCGTTCCCGGCGGGCTTCCTGCTCTGATGGACAGACCCCGACCCGCGGACTCCTCGAGAAGAGATCGACCGTGATTCGCAGCTACTCCCCGCAGGACCCGGCCGACCTCGTCGTCGAGGCTCCCAGCAGCAGCCCAGACGAGGTGGGAAAAGTCTTCGACCGGGCGCGCGCCGCGCAGCGCGGCTGGGGTCCGGCGGCGGTCCGCGCCGCGGCGCTGGTGGACGCTGCGGAGACCGTGGCCGGCGCCTCGGGCGAGCTGACCGACCTCATGGTCCGCGAAACCGGCAAGCCGCGCGGCGAGTCCGCCGGCGAGGTCGCTCGCGGCGTGGCGATCCTGCGCTACTACGCCCAACAGGTCTTCGACCCGATCGGCGCCGTGCACGAGCCGTCGCTGTCCGGGCTGCTCTACACCCGTCGCCGCCCGCTCGGCGTAGCCGGCATGATCACGCCGTGGAACTTCCCGCTGGCGATCCCGCTGTGGAAGTCTGCGCCGGCGCTGGCCTTCGGCAACGCCGTCGTCCTCAAGCCGGCACCCGCGGCGACCGGCGTGGCTTTGCGGCTCGCCGAGCTGCTCGCCGGGGTGCTGCCGCAGGACGTCTTCACCGTCGTCCCCGGTGACGCCGAGACTGGGGAGGCTGTCCTTGCCGGTGCCGATGTGGTCTCGTTCACCGGCTCCACCACCGTGGGCCGCTCGGTGGCCACTGCCGCCGCCGGCCGCGGCATCCCGGCCCAGGCCGAGATGGGCGGGCAGAACCCTGCCCTCGTGCTGCCCGACGCCGACCTCGAGTCGACCGCGGCCCAGGTCGCCTCGGCGATTGCCGGCTTCGCCGGTCAGAAGTGCACGGCGACCAAGCGGGTGATCGTGGTGGGCGAGGTCGCACCCTTCCGCGACGCCCTGGTCAGCGCGCTGGAGGGGCTGGGGCTCGGCGACCCCACCGAGCAGGGCACGGCGGTCGGCCCGGTGATCTCCGAGTCCGCCCGGGACGCGGTGACCGGCGCGGCCGGCGACGCGGTGGCCACGGGAGCCCGCCTGCTCACCGGTGGCAGGGCGCTCGAGCGCGCCGGCTGGTACGTCGGCCCGACACTGCTGGACTCCGTGCCCGCCGACCACCGGCTGGTCTGCGAGGAGGTCTTCGGCCCGATCGCGGTGCTGGCGAGCGCGTCGTCTCTCGACGAGGCCCTGCGACTGGCCAACGCCGTGGACCAGGGGCTGGTCGCCGGGGTCTACACGCGCGACCTGTCCGTGGCCCTGGCCGCCTCCGACGCGCTGCAGGCTGGGCTGGTCAAGGTCAACGCGCCGACCACCGGCGTCGACTTCTACCTGCCCTTCGGCGGGGTGAAGGACTCCAGCCACGGCAGCCGGGAGCAGGGCAAGGCGGCGCAGGACTTCTACACCTCGACACACACGGTGACGCTTGCCCCCGGTGCGGGCCCACGTTCCTTCTCCGGCACCTGATGACGGCTGGACCGCTGCGGCTCCGCGCCGACGAGCAGGCGATGCTCGACGGCGAGCACGGCCCGGCGGTCGCGATGGCGATGCGTGTGGTGGTCGGGGTCGCGCGCGCAGCCGGCGCTCAGCGGCTGCTGCCGATCGAGTCCGCGCACGCCGACGGCTGCCTCTACCACGGGATTGCCGGGCTGGAGTTCACCGAGCGGCTCGTCGAGCTCGGCGGGGCGGTGCGGGTGCGCACCACGCTGAACGTGGGCTCCCTGGACCTCCTGCACCCGGATCTGGTCCACCCGGACGACGAGCTCGCCAGCAACGGCCGCCGGCTGATGGACGCCCATGTCGCGCTTGGCTGCGAACCGACCTGGTCGTGCGCGCCGTACCAGGCCGGGCGGCACCCGGGCCACCGGCCGGCGGCCGGCAGCCACGTCGCGTGGGCAGAGTCCAACGCGATCGCGTTCGTCAACTCCGTGCTCGGCGCCCGCACCGACCGCTACGGCGACTTCCTCGACATCGCCGCGGCGGTGTCCGGCCGGGTGCCCGACGCGGGCCTGCACCGCGACGAGGCACGCGCGGCAGTGCTCGTGCTGGACTTCTCCGCGGTGTCGCGGGAGCTGCTGGAGGTCGACGCGGCGTGGCCGGCGATCGGCGTGCTGCTCGGCGAGCTGGCCGGCACCCGGGTCGCCGCGCTGACCGGTCTGCCCGGTGACCTCGCCGACGGTGGCCGGACCGAGGACCGGCTCAAGGCGCTGGGTGCGACCGCGGCGTCGGCCGGCGGGGTCGCCCTGTACCACGTGGTCGGGGTGACCCCGGAGGCGCCGACGCTGGCCGCCGTACTCAGCTCGGACGCGAGAGCACACGTCGTACGGATGCACGGCGCAGACCTGCGCGCAGCCCGCGACTCGTTGAGCACAGCCAGCGGCGACCGGCTCGACGCGGTGAGTCTGGGCACCCCGCACTTCTCGGTGGCCGAGTTCGCCGCGCTGTCCGCCGCGCTCGCCGGCGGGCAGCCGTTCGCCGACGCGGTCGACGTCTACGTCTCCACCGGCCGTGACGTGCTCGCCGAGGCGCGGCGGCTCGGGTACGTCGAGGCTGTCGTGGCCGCCGGGGGGCGGGTCCTCACCGACACCTGCACGTACGTCACGCCGGTACTGCACCCGCGGGTGCGCACGGTCATGACCAACTCCGGGAAGTGGGCCTGGTATGCCCCGGCCAACCTCGGGGTCGACACCGTCCTGGGCAGCCTGGCCGAGTGCGTCGCGTCCGCGCGGGCCGGGAGGGTGGTGCGCGATGACCGGCTCTGGCGCTGAGGGCCGTACGCTCAGCGGCCGCTCGCTGCACGCCGGCACCGGCAGCGGCGACCTGCTCTGCCTCGCCGAGCCGCTCTCGATCTTCGGCGGGGTGGACGCCGCGGGGGTCTTGGTCGACCCGCACCATCCCCAACGCGGAGCCCGCCTGTCCGGGCGGGTCGTCGCCATGGCCTCCGGTCGCGGGTCGAGCTCGTCCAGCGCCGTGCTCGCCGAGCTCGTCCGCACCGGGCGTGCGCCTGCGGCGATCCTGCTCGCCGAGTGCGACACGATCCTCGTCGTGGGAGCCTTGGTGGCCGCTGAGATGTACGCCCGCCTGCTGCCGGTCGTCGAGCTCGCGCCGGCCGACCTTGCCTCGCTGGCCAGCGACACGCCGGCCGCGGTGTGGGCCGGCCCCGCGGCAGGGCCGGCGACGCTCACCCTGCGCGCCGACACGGCCGAGCCGGCCGTGGTCGACCCGGAGGCTCGATGAGTGAGGCTCGATGAGGGAGGACCTGCGCTGGCTCGACGAAGCCGGCCTGCGCGCCCTGCTGCCCTGGACCGATGCGGTGTCCGCGCTCGAGCATGCCCTGCTCGGCGGGCTCGACCCCGAGGCGGCGCTGCAGCGCTCGAGCCACGAACTCAGCCACGGGCAGCTGCTGGTGATGCCCGCCGAAACCGCCACCGCGTTCGGCGTCAAGCTCGGCACCGTCGCGCCGGGCAACCCGGAGCGGGGCGCCCCCCGGATCCAGGCGCTCTACGTGCTCTACGACCGGGTCACCCTCGCCCCGACCGCTTTGATCGACGGTACGGCGCTGACCACGCTGCGTACGCCGGCGGTCTCCGCGCTCGCGGTCGCCCACCTTGCCGCCCCGGAGGCGAGCGCGCTGGTGGTCTTCGGGTCCGGTCCGCAGGCGTGGGGGCACGTGGAGGCGATCCGCACGATCCGCCCGCTGCGGTCGGTCACCGTGGTCGGCCGGGACGCGGGACGGGCGCGGGCGCTGGCCGACCGGGTGGGCCGGTCCGGCCTGGACGCCGCGGTGGGCGACCCGCAGGCAGTCGCCGCGGCCGACGTCGTGGTGTGCGCGACCACCGCCCGGCAGCCGGTGTTCGACGGCGCCCTGCTGCCCGAGCACGCTTGCGTGGTGGCGGTCGGCTCCCACGAACCGGCGGCCCGCGAGCTGGATGCGCGGACCCTGGCCGGCGCCGCCCGCATCGTGGTGGAGACACCGGCGGTGGCGCTGCGCGAGGCCGGCGACGTGATCGTCGCCCTGGAGGCCGGCGCGATCTCCGCCGCCGATCTGATGGGTCTCGCGGGGGCGGTCCGGATGGCACCCCCGGCCGGCCGGAGCGTGTTCAAGAGCGTCGGGATGGGATGGCAGGACCTGGTCCTCGCCGAGCTGGCCTACCAGCGGTGGACGGCCCGCCAAGGGGGCGCCGGGCCGGCGCCGCGTCCGCATGTCTGACGTCGTCGTGATCGGCGCCGGCATCATCGGCGCGTCGGTCGCCTACTACAGCGCACGCGCCGGGATGCGCGTGACCGTGCTCGACAGCGGGCCGCCGGGCGGCGGCACGACCAGCCGCGGCGAGGGCAACCTGCTCGTCTCCGACAAGGCCCCCGGCCCCGAGCTCGACCTCGCACTCAGCTCGCGCGCGCTGTGGCGCGAGCTCGGTGACGACCTCGGGCCAGACCGCATCGAGCTCGAGGCCAAGGGCGGGCTGGTCGTCGCCACGACCGGCGACGGCCACCGAGCGCTCAGCGAGCTGGCGGCCGGCCAGCGAGAGCGCGGTGTGGACGCCGTACCGGTGCAGGCCGGCGACCTGCACGAGCACGAGCCGCACCTGGCGAGCGACCTTGCCGGCGGCGTGCTGTATCCCCAGGACATGCAGGTGCAGCCGGTGCTCGCCGCGGCCTGCTTGCTCGCGGCCGCCCGCGACCGCGGTGCGACGGTGCACGCCGGTGTCGAGGTCACCGGAGCAGTCCGGGGAGCTGACGGCCGGCTGGCCGGCGTCCACACCTCGCGAGGCAGCTACCCGGCCGCTGCGGTGGTCAACGCCGCAGGCACCTGCGCGGGCACCGTCGGGGCCCGGCTCGGTGGGCCGGTGCCGGTGCTGCCGCGCCGCGGGTTCGTTCTGGTCACCGAGCCGCTCCCGCCGGTGGTGCGGCGCAAGGTGTACTCCGCGGACTACGTGGCCAACGTGGCCTCCGACCAGGCCCGGCTGGAGACCTCGCTGGTCATCGAGGGCACCCGGGCCGGCACGGTGCTGATCGGCGCCAGTCGGGAGCGGGTCGGGTTCGACCCGACCCTGTCGGTCGACGTGGTGCGCCGACTGGCGGCGCAGGCCGTCCGGATCTTCCCGTTCCTGGCCGGCATCCGGCTGCTGCGCGTGTACGGCGGGTTCCGGCCGTACTGCCCCGACCACCTGCCGATGATCGGCCCGGACCCGCGGGTGCCCGGGCTCTTCCACGCCTGCGGCCACGAAGGGGCCGGGATCGGTCTCGCCCCCGGGACGGGCCACCTCATCGCGCGGCTGCTGACCGATGACCCGCCGCCCGCGACGGCGGCGGCGTTCGACCCGGCGCGCTTCGCCGGCTTCGCAGCGGGGGCACCGCAGTGAGGGAGCGCAGCTTCGACTTCGACGGGCGTCCAATCACCTTCCGGGAGGGTCAGAGCATCGGCGCCGCCTTGACCGCGGCGGGGATCCGGGCGTTGCGGACGACCCGGGTGCAGCGATGGCCACGCGGCCTGTTCTGTGGGATCGGGGTGTGCTTCGACTGCCTGGTCGTCGTCGACGGCTCCCCCAACGAGCGGGCCTGCCTGACGCCGGCGAGGCCGGGGATGCGGGTCCAGACCCAGGAGGGCACCGGTCATGGCGACCTGGCTGGCCCGCAACGGCCGGGCGACCCGGTCGCCGCCGCGCCGGGTCCGGGGTCGGCCGAGCGCTTCGACGTCGTCGTGGTCGGCGCCGGCCCGGCCGGGCTCGCGGCTGCCGCGCGAGCCGCCGAGCTCGGTGCCACCGTCGCGCTGGTCGACGCCGCCGCGCATCCGGGAGGGCAGTACTGGCGCCACCCCGCCGGCCAGGAGGTCGCGGCGCAGCGGCCCCACGGCCCGGGCAGCTTCCGCCGGCTGATCGACGGGCTGGCCGCGGTGGACGCCACCGGCGGTCGGTTCGCGGGGCACCACGTGTGGACGATCGCCCGTGCTGACGACGGGTTCGTCGTGCACGCCGTGGACCGCTCGCAGCCGGCCGGGACCGGCCGACCCGCCGAGCGGCCGGTGGACATCCGCGGCCGTCGGCTAGTGCTGGCACCGGGCGCGTACGACCGCCAGCTGCCCTTCCCCGGCTGGGACCTGCCGGGCGTGCTGACCGCGGGCGGGGCGCAGGCACTGCTCAAGGGTCACGGCGTCGCCGCCGGCGCGCGGGCGGTGGTGGCCGGCACCGGCCCGTTCCTGCTCCCGGTGGCGGCCGGGCTCGCCGCGGGGGGCACCCGGGTCCTCGGTGTGCACGAGGCGGCGTCGCTGCGGGCATGGGGCGCCCACCCCGTCGCCGTGCTCGGCAACGCGGCCAAGCTCGGCGAGGCTGCCGGCTACGTCGCGACGTTGACCCGCCACCGGGTCCGGCTGCACAGCCGGTCGGTGGTGCTGCGCGCGGAGGGCGCCGGCCAGGTGGAGAGCGTCACCACCGCCCACATCGACCGGCACGGCGCGCTCGTGCCGGGCAGCGCGCGCACCGTGGCGAGCGACGTCCTCGCGGTCGGCTGGGGCTTCACGCCGCAGCTCGAGCTGCCACTCGCGCTCGGGTGCGCGACGAGGGTCGACGTGGACGGGTCGCTGGTCTGCGTGGTCGACGCCGAGCAGCGCAGCTCGGTGCCGGACGTGTACGTGGCGGGCGAGGCCTGCGGGGTCGGCGGAGCCGCGCTGGCCGTGGTCGAGGGACGGCTCGCCGGCGCAGCGGCCGCCGGGCACTCGGGCGCCGGGCACTCGGGCGCCGGACCCTCGGGCGCTGGACACTCGGGCGCTGACCGGCGGCTGCGGCAGCGGCGTACGGCTCTGCGCAGGTTCGCCGTGGCCATGCACGCCGTGTACCCGGTGCCGCCGGGCTGGACCGACCGGCTCACCGACGACACCGTCGTCTGCCGCTGCGAGGAGGTCACCGTCGGGCGTCTTCGCACGGCCCGTGACGACCTCGGCGCGCAGGACGCCCGCTCGGCAAAGCTCATGACGCGCGCCGGCATGGGCTGGTGCCAAGGGCGCGTGTGCGGCTACCCCACCGCCTGCCTGATGGCGGCCTGGAACGGCACCGAGCCCGAGCCGGGACTGCCGCAGCGGCCGGTGGCCGCGCCGGTCAGGCTCGGGACGCTGGCTCAGTGGGCGAAGTCGCCGCGGTAGTACTCGAACACCCAGCCGATGACGCCGATGGCCACCAGCGGCACCGCGATGATGACCAGCCACCAGCCGATGGCCAGGCCGAGGAACAGCATGGCGCCCGAGGCGGCCACGACGAGCGGCCACCAGGAGTGGGGGCTGAAGAAGCCGATCTCGCCGGCGCCCTCGTAGATCTCGGCATCTCCGCGGTCCTCCGCCCGCGGCGGGATGCGCGTGGAGATGAACCAGAAGTAGAACGCCAGCAGCAGCGACAGGCACAGGGTGACGGCGAGGGCTGTGGTCCCCGTCGGGTCGTGGGACAGGAACCAGTAGATCGGCGTGACGAGCCCGAAGAAGATCACCAGAATGATGAAGATCCTGGCCTCGGTCCTCACGGACGGTCACCCATGTCAGGCCCACCGAGCACGCCGGCACCCACCTGGTCGTTGTCCAGCGGGAACTCTGCCGCGGTGACCTCCGGGTGCTTGAGGTCGAAGGCCGGGCGCTCGGAGCGGATGCGGGGCAGCGAGGTGAAGTTGTGCCGTGGCGGCGGGCAGGAGGTGGCCCACTCCAGCGAGCCGCCCCAGCCCCACGGGTCGTCGACGGTGACCTTCGG
>JBBRVP010000016.1:0-69285 GCA_038246785.1 Jiangellales bacterium | reverse complement strand
GGTGTGGTCCTGAGGCTCGATGGAGGAGTAGACGCCGCCATCCAAGCCCCACAGACCACACCCGTCACACACGTCACAGCGCGTGTCGCACCACAAACCTGCAGGTCAAGCCCTCGTCAGCCGACTTTGCCGAGCCCCTGCGGGATGAGGGCAGCGTAGTGAGCCTGCTCGTACTCAGCTGGGGGCACCATCCTCAGCGACGCGTGCAGGCGAAATCGGCGAGAGGCTTGTGGGGCCTGCTCTACCCGCCCCCCAGCGCGTCGACCTCATTTCGAATGGTCAGTGCTGCTTCGACACAGTCACGATCACCGAGGTCACGGGCCAACTACATCAGCCACCCGCCAGACCGAATTGCCCGGTCAAGGACGGAAGCCATCTCGTGATGCGCTCGGCTGGACGAGCTCGTGCTCCACGGCTGAGACCTCGCCCGCGCGACCGGCCAGCCGTTCCGCTGCGAGCCGGCAAGCACGGCCGCGGTGACGGCCTTCACGATCGCGATGGCGCAGCCGGAGCACACCATGCGCTCGTGCCGGACTGTTCGGCCGGTGGTGGCGGTGGCCGCCGACGCTCCCGCCTTCGACCAGGCGCTCGGTCTCGCTGGTGCGACCCCGACTGGACCCCGGCCGGGTCAGCGCGCGGCTGAACGTGGTCTGCGGAGCAGGCGGCGCCCGGCGAGCCCGGCAGCGATGACTGCGACGCCGGTCGCGACGGCGGCGAGCGGCAGCGACGCGGCGAGCACCAGGCAGCCGGTGAGGCCGAGCGCGTTGAGGGCTCGCGGCCACCGCCGGTCCTCGGGCGGCTGCGTCGAGGCGGCGGCGTTGGCGATGGCGTAGTAGACGAGGACGCCGAAGGAGGAGAAGCCGAGCGCGCCGCGCAGATCGGTGGTGAGGACGAGGACGCCGACGACGAGCGCCAGCCCGAGCTCGGCGCGGTACGGCACCCGGTGACGCGGGTGCACGACTGAAAGCCACCGCGGCAGGTCGCCCTCACGCGCCATCGCCAACGACGTCCGCCCGATGCCGGTCATCAACGCCAGCAGGGCCCCCAGCGAGGCGAGGGCGGCCCCGACCCGGACGACCGGTTCCACCCCGGGCTGGGTCGCCGAGGCCACCAGCGCCAGCGGAGAGGCCGAGGCCGCGAGCCGGGCTGCTCCCACGGCGGCCAGCGCTGTGGCGCCGACAACGGCGTACGCCGCTGCCGTGATGCCGAGCGCCACCGGGATCGCCCGCGGGATGGTCGTGCTCGGGTCGCGGACCTCCTCTCCCATCGTGGCGATGCGGGCGTACCCCGCGAAGGCGAAGAAGAGCAGGCCGGCCGACTGCAGGACGCCGTACGGGCTCAGCGACCCCCACCCCGACAGCTGCGCCGCGCCGGTGGCCGGCGCGAGCAGGGCGCCGACGACCACGACGGCCAGCGACAGCAGGGTGAACGCCACGAGCACCCGGGTCGCCTGCGCCGTGCGCGTGACGCCCCGGTAGTTCAGTGCCGCGACGGCGGCGACGACAGCCAGCGCGACGAGCCGCTGCACCCACACCGGTCCGCTGACGGCGTACGCGGCGAACGTCAGCGCCATCGCCGCGCACGAAGCCGTCTTGCCGACGACGAAGGCCCATCCGGCGGTGAAGCCCCACCAGGGGCCCAGCCGCTCGCGACCGTAGACGTACGTCCCGCCGGACACCGGGTAGACCGCTGCCAGCTGCGCCGAGGCCACGGCGTTGCAGTACGCGACGCCCGCGGCGAGGCCCAAGCCGATGAGCAGCCCGACGCCGGCTGCCCGCGCGGCCGGCGCCCACACCGAGAAGACCCCGGCGCCCATCATCGAGCCGAGCCCGATCACGACCGCGTCGCGCGGACCCAGCCGCCGGGCGAGCGCCGCCGGTCCCTCCGGGCGGCTCGCGTCAGTCGCCATGGCCGGCCGCACGCGGCAGGGTCATCGTCGGTCGTCCTCCGCGGGTGGGTCGTCGGCTGGGGACGCGCGCAGGCAGATTCTGGCCATCCTGGCAGAGGAGTCCGGCGGCCAGTGGGTCCGAGGGGAGACGGCGGAGCCCGCCACGGCTACGGTGATCACGCACCAGGGGGTGGCGCCGATGGCCGACTACGTCGAGCTCAGGGTTCACGGCGTGTCGGGAACCACGCCGGAGGCACTGCTCGGGATCAAGGAAGTCGGCGACCCCGTTGCCGGCGACGACTTCGTGCGCTTCGTGCGGCCGGTGGACGGCGACGGCACGCTGGAGGGGATGAGCTGGGGTCGGCTCACGTCTGGGTCGGTGGTGCAGGCGACCTGGCTGCTGCTGCTGCCGTTCGCGGTGGTCAACCTCGGCTACTGGGCGCGCGCGTGGAACGCAGAGGGGCGCCTGGCCGGCGCCTATCGCTGGCTGCTCCGTGCGCTCGGACTCAGCCTCACCATGACCATCGTGTTCACCGTCGCCGCGGTGTCGCTGGACCTGCTTGGCTGGCAGTGCATGGTGCGCGACCGCGCCGCCTGCGTGCGGGTCGACGGCTGGCTGTCCTGGGCGCAGGGCTGGCCGAACTGGGCCGTTCTCTGCCTCGCGGCCGCGCTGCCCGGCGTGCTGACGCTCGTGCTCGCCGTGCTGTCGAAGCGGTCGTCCCTGCGCTACGAAGCCTTTCCCGGGCTGCTCGGCCCGGGTGACGGGGTCGCGGACCCGCACCTGTTCAGCCGGCGGATGTGGCGTGGCGACGTGATGGTCGCCCGGCTGCGCACGCTCCACCTCGCCGTGGGGTTCGCGACCGCCGGGGCGATCGCTGCCGGGCCGGCCGTCGACGCCGCCGACGGCCCGGCAAGGGCAGCGGCCTGGCTCGCCGTAGTCCTGGCCGTGGTGACGGTCCTCGGGTGCTTCGTCCTGGTGTCGGCGTCGCTGTGGCTGCGCTGGACCGAGGAGCGGACCGGGCCGGCCTGGATCGGCACAGTGGCCGTCGCCGGGGCCGCGGTCGCGTACGCGCTCGCGCTCGTGTCGCTGCTCGGCCTTCCGCCCGACGGGGGGAGCGGCCTGCACGTGCCGGGCATCATCGTGTCGGGCCAGGTCATCGTGCTCGGCCAGATCGGGCTGCTCGTCGTGCTGCTCGGCGTCGTCGCCGCCGGGCGACGGCTGCTCGGTCGGCCGGCGGTCGGCGACGCTCCGCCGGAAGCCGCACCGGAGGAGGTGTCGCTGCAGGGGTTCGCCGGGTGGTTCGTGGCCGCGCTGGGTGTGATCCTCGGCTTCGCCTACTCCGCCGCGGCGGTCTACCGGGTGGCCGGGTTCGCCAGCGGCACCGATCTCGGCAGCGCGTGCGAGCAGTGCGTCCTGTGGGTGGTCGACTTGCGCCCGGCACCGGCGTTCTACGTCGCTGCGATCGGCACCGGGCTGTTCGCGGTGGTGGTGCCGTTCCTGCTGGTCGGCATCTGGATCCAGCAGCGCGGCCGCCTCCCGGCGATCGTGGCCGACGTACGCCGCGACTACCGGCTCGACGCCGCGGACATCGACGACGCGGACGAGCGGGTCCAGCGCGCCGTGCGCCCGCGGGTGCTCGCCGAGCTGGTGAGCCTCGACCGTTTCCGCTGGCCCTTCCTCGCCGCCTGCCTTATCGGCATCGGCAGCGGGCTGTGGTCCGGGTGGCTCGCACTCGGGTCGGCGCTGGGCCAGGGCGGTCCTCCGCGCTGGATCGCCGATCGCGCCGGCCCGTTGCAGACGCTCGGCACCTGGGCCGTCGTCGGCTTCGCCACCGTCCTCATCGGCCTCGGCGTGCTGGCCTGGCGCAACGAGCAGGCGCGCCGCCTGGTCGGCATCCTGTGGGACGTCCTGTCCTTCTGGCCGCGCGCGGCGCACCCCCTCGCGCCGCCCTGCTACGCCGAGCGAGCCGTGCCTCAGCTTGCTTGCCGGCTGCAGTACTTGTCCGGCCGCGGCGCCGAGCGGCCCGGCTCGGTCGTGCTGGCGGGCCACAGCCAGGGATCGGTGCTCTCGGTGGCTGCGCTCGCCCAACTGCCCACCGCGCCCGCCGACGACACCGTCGACCACGTCGCGCTGCTGACGTTCGGCTCACCGCTGATGCGCCTCTACGCGCCCATCTTCCCCAGAGTGCTCGGACGGCGGGTGCTCACCGAGCCACCCAACCGGATGCCGGTCCTCGGACCGCCGCTGCGCTGGACCAGCCTGTGGCGCCCCACCGACCCGATCGGCTCGACGCTGGTGCCGCTCCTGCCGGCAGTGGCGACGGCGGCCAAGACGCCAGGCGACCTGCAGCTGCGTGATCCGGTGCGGCTCACCATGGACCCGGCCCGCTCGGCCTACGCGCCGGTGCGCGGGCACAGCGACTACGACAAGGACCCGGCCTACCCCGTCGTGCTGCGCAGGCTCGTCGATCTCGTGCGGCGCCCCCTCACGCCCGTTGCAGCGGACCGGGCACCGGGGTCGCCGGACCCCGGCGCGTGATGACTCGGTAGGCCACGAACGCCCCGGCGTACAGCAGGCCGGCGAGCAGCAATAGCGCGTTGTAGCCGACGACCAGCGCGGAGTACTCCAGCACCCCGCCCACCATGGCGCCGAGCAGGTTGGCGCCCATGCCGGTGGACGAGTCGTCGGCAACCGCGAGCCGCTTCGAGAACGCGACGTTGGCGACGAACACCGGCCCGAACGCCAGCGCCACCGCCGCCAGCAGCCGCGGCCCCACCGGGAGCTGCAGCAGCGAGGACGCGGGGATCAGCCAAGCGAGCAGGAGCATCGCGAACAGCACCGCGAACAGCACCGCCAGCCGGGGCGTCGGGAAGCGTCGGGTCACCTCCACGGCCGCCAGCACCGCGGCCAGCACCCCGGCGAAGACGATCGCGTTGACCGTCCAGGTCGTCCCGAACAGAAGCGCGAAGCCGGTGACGTACTTGGTCTCCAGGAGCAGGAACGCAGCACCCATGAGGAACAGGTCGGCGTAGGAGCGCATGCCACGCACCGGCCCGGCGACGGCCCGCACGCTGAGCAGCGACACGAGCAGCACGCCGGCCACTACCCACAGGTAGAGGGCGGGGATGCCCGGTGAGCGCAGGTACGGGAAGGGGTGGTCGTCCGTTGCCGGGGCAGGCACCGCCGACGTGGACGCCGCACTCGCCTCGCCGCACGCCTGCTGGGCCGGGTTGGCGGCGACCGCGATGACCGCGAGCCGGCCGCTGGAGCCATAGGCGTCGACGCACGGCTGGTGTCCGAACGCCTGTGCCACCGTGCCGGCGAACCGGTCGACCAGCCACTGCTCACGGTAGTTGTTGTACATCGCGAAGCCGCCGTCGGGTGCGACGTGCTTGGCAACGGTGCGCAGGGCCTCCTCGGTGAACAGGTAGCTCTCCAGCCTGATCGAGGCGGCCCCGGTCAGCAGCGTCAGCGAGTCAGGCAGTGCGAACACGACGAGGTCGTAGCGCTCGTTGCTGCGTTCGAGGAACGCGCGGCCGTCGTCGATGTGGGTGGTCACCCGGGGGTCGTCGTAGGGGTGGTCGGGGTGACGCTCGCGGCCGATCTCCAGCAGGCGCGGGTCGATCTCGACTGCGTCGACATGACGGGCTCCCTGGTACAGGGCCATTGCCACGTCGTTGCCGTTGCCAGCGCCGATGACGAGCACCCGGTCGAGATCGATGCCGGTCAGCCGCTCGTACGGCAGCACGTACCGCTCGTCTTTCAGGAGCCGCGAAACCGGCTTGGTGTTCTGGTGCGGGATGCCGTTGACCGAGATGTTGAGCGACTCCTTGCCGGCGGTGGTGACCTCCTGTGTGCGCACCTTGTAGTACGGCGACCAGCTCACCCCGCTGGCCAGGCTCTCCGCGGCGAGCACGCCCACGACGGCGGCGAGCGCCGCCCAGGACGCCAGCGGCAGCCGGCGGCGCAACAAGACGATGTAGCAGACGGCCACGACGGCGCCCCACACGACCGACGGGGCACGCAGGAAGGCCAGCAGCGTGAAGGCGCCGATCCCGGCCAGGCTCCCGATCAAATCGAGCCGGTAGGCGTCGAGGCCGGCCATCTCCCGGAAGCAGCGTCCGACCATCTCACCGGGACCGGCCATGACCGCCGCCACGGCCAGGAAGATCAGCGGCAGAGCCAGCCACGGTGGCGGCCCACCAGCACTGACCGAGGTGAAGTACAGGACGTCGGCGCTGCCCCGGTCGACCGTGATCGGAAACAACCCGACGAACGCGACGAGGACGCCGAGCACGAGTGGCGACCACTTCGTCAGGTCGCGGGCGGCCCGCGCACGCAGGAACCCGAGGCCGACGCCGAGGAACGAGCCGAGCAGCACGAAGTTGGCGAGGTAGCCGAGGTGGATGACGTTGGCGCCGGTCCAGCGGATGAGCGCCAGCTCGAGGAAGAGCATGAGGAAGCTGCCGAGGAGCAGCCTGCGGCGGACTGTCACGGGGGTCATCCTGTCGGTAGGGAAGGCTCAGGACGAGAAGGCGGGCCGGCGCGGTGGCCGAGCCGCTCCGGCCGGCCAACGAGCACGCGGTGCAGCGCGTCGGCGCCGACCACCCGCCCTGCGGGTGCCGGCCAGTGGGCGGGCCAGACGAGCATCGCGCGATCCTGCCACCCGCCGAGTCCGCCGTGGCACCCGACCCCGTCCGCGAAGGCGGTCACCCCGCGTCCTGGCCCGGTCTACCGCGACGTGACGACGTACGCGCTACCGTCCTGCCAGCCCATCTCGCGGACTGAGGAGAAGAAGAGCGTGTGCGGTTGCTTCGTCCTGCTGCTGGGCGCGTTCGTGCCCCGGATCGCTCTCGCCCTGATGGCGTTGTTCAACAACGAGATCAGCCGGGCGTTCGACGGGCGCCTGCTGCTCGCCTTTCTCGGTTGGCTGCTCCTGCCGTACACGACGCTGGTGTTCGTCCTGCTCTCGTGGGGCACCGGCGACGTCGCAGGCATCGACTGGTTCTTCGTCGCCCTGGCTTTCCTCGTCGACCTGGGCTCCTACGGCGGCGGGTGGCGGCGCCGCGCCGACGTCCCGGCCTACCGCCGTGGCTAGTGACGCCGGCCCGCCGGCCGGCCCCCTCGACGGCACCGTCGTCGTCGACCTCACCCGGGCGCTCGCCGGCCCGCACGCGGGGATGATGCTGGGCGACCTCGGGGCGCGCGTCATCAAGGTCGAGAGTCCCGGCGGCGGTGACGACACTAGGGGCTGGGGGCCGCCGTTCGTCGGCCCCGCCGACGGTCTCGTGTCGACCTACTACCTGTCGTGCAACCGCAACAAGGAGTCGATCACTCTCGACCTCAAGAGCGAAGACGGTCACGACGTGCTCACCCGGTTGGTCCGCCGGGCCGATGTCCTGCTGGAGAACTTCCGGCCCGGCGTCCTCGACCGGCTCGGCTTCGACATCGGTCGGCTGCACGAGCTCAACCCGCGCCTTGTGGTGCTGTCGATCAGCGGCTTCGGCCACGGCGGGCCGGAGGGCGACCGGGCCGGCTACGACCAGATCGCGCAGGGTGAGGGCGGCCTGATGTCGCTCACCGGGCCCGGGCCGGACGACCCACAACGGGTCGGTGTCCCGATCGCCGACCTGCTGGCGGGAATGTACGGCGCGTACGGCGTCCTGGCTGCGCTCTTCGAACGCGAGCACACCGGCCGCGGCCAGGTGGTGCGGACGTCGCTGCTGGCCGCGATCGTCGGCGTGCACGCCTTCCAGGGCGCCCGGTGGACGGTCGCCCACGAGGTTCCCCGCGCGCAGGGCAACCATCACCCCTCGATCTGCCCCTACGGACTGTTCCACTGCCGCGACGGGGCGCTGCAGATCGCGGTGGGCAGCGAGCCCCTGTGGCGGCGGTTCTGCGCCGGCTTCGACCTCGATCCGGACGCCGCGGGCATGGCCAGCAACGCCGACCGGGTGCGCAACCGCTCCGCGGTCATCGCCGCGGTCGAGATGGCCTTCGCCGCGCACGACCTGGCCGAGCTGCTGCCTCGTCTAGCCGACCTCGGTGTGCCCGCAGGTCAGGTGCGATCCCTCGACGAGGTCTACGGCTGGGAGCAGACGCGTTCGCAGGGGCTCGTCGTCGACGTGGAGCACCCCACGCTGGGCCGGCTGGAGCTCCCCGGGCCGCCGCTGCGCTTCTTCAGCGACGCCGACACGGAGGTGACGGTTCGCGAGCACAGACCGCCGCCGGGGCTCGGCGAGCACGACGCCGGCGTGCGGGCGTGGCTGGACGAGCTGGACGCCGCCGGCTGACCTCCCGCTCCACGCACCCGGAGCGTGGTCCTCTAGGTTCTGCTCGTGCGTCTCCTCCTCGCCCTCGGCGGCAACGCCATGACCGGCCCGGACGGCAGGGCCCGGGCGGAGGACCAGATCGCGGCGGCCGCCGTGGCGGCGGAGCGGGTCGGCGAGCTCGCCGCGGCCGGCTTCGACGTCGTCGTCACCCACGGCAACGGGCCGCAGGTGGGCAACCTGCTCGTTAAGAACGAGCTCGCTGCCGCCATCGTCCCACCGGTGCCGCTGGACTGGTGCGGAGCGCAGACCCAAGGCACCCTCGGGCTCATCCTGCTCGACGCTCTCGACGCCGCGCTCGCCCGACGTGGGCTCGACCGGCGGACGGCAGCGCTCGTCACGCGGGCGCTCGTCGACGGCGACGACCCCGGTTTCACCCGCCCCACCAAGCCGGTCGGCCGCTACCTTCCCGCGGACGAGGCGAAGCTGCTGATCGGCCACGGCCAGACGTGGGAGGACCGGGGGGAGCGCGGCTGGCGGCGGGTCGTGGCCTCGCCGGAGCCCCTGGAGATCCTCGACGCCGCTGCGGTGAAGTCCCTCGTGGCCGCCGGATTCCTGGTCGTGGCCAACGGTGGCGGCGGCATCCCGGTGGTGCGCGAGCCCGACGGCTCGCTGCGCGGGGTCGAGGCGGTCATCGACAAGGACCTCGGTGCCGCGCTGCTCGCCCGGGCAGTCGACGCCGAGGTCCTCGTCATCGCCACCGACGTCGAGGCCGCCGTCGTCGGCTGGGGTACGCCGGACGCGCGACCCCTCGGCCGGGTGGATGTCGCTGAGCTGCGCCGGCTCGCCGCGGAGGGGCACTTCGCCAGCGGCAGCATGGGCCCCAAGGTGGAGGCGGCGGCCCGCTTCGTCGAGCGTGGCGGAGCCCGTACGGTGATCACGTCCCTCGACCGCATCGCCGACGCGGTGGCCGGCAAGGTCGGCACGGTCGTCGTCCCACACATCCCCTGAGCCCGAAGGAGCCGCCCCGTGCCCGACGCCATCGAGGTCCGCAAGGTCCCTCTGCACAGCGTCTCCGACGCCTCGGAGCTCGAGCGGCTCATCGACGGTGGCGTCCTCGACGCCGACCGCGTCGTCGCGGTCATCGGCAAGACCGAGGGCAACGGCGGCGTCAACGACTACACCCGGATCATCGCCGACCGGGCGTTCCGCGAGGTGCTCGTCGCCAAGGGCTCGCGGACGGTGGAGGAGGTACGGCAGGTCCCGATCGTCTGGTCCGGCGGTACGGACGGCGTGCTGAGCCCGCACGCGACCGTGTTCGCCACCGTCGCGGCCGACCGCGTGGAGCAGACCGATGAGCCCCGGCTCACCGTGGGCTTCGCCATGAGCGAGCACCTGCTGCCCGAGGACATCGGGCGTACTGCGATGGTCGAGAAGGTGGCGGCCGCCGTGCGGGTGGCGATGGAGCGGGCCGGCATCACCGACCCGGCCGACGTGCACTACGTGCAGACCAAGACGCCGCTGCTGACCATCTCCACCATCCGCGACGCGAAGAGCCGCGGTAAGACGGTGTGGACCGAGCACACCCACGAGTCGATGGACCTGTCCAACGGGTGCACCGCGCTCGGCGTCGCCGTCGCGCTCGGCGAGATCGACATGCCGACCGACGAGCAGGTCATGCATGACCGCAGCCTCTACTCCTCGGTCGCCTCATGCTCCAGCGGCGTCGAGCTCGACCAGGCTCAGATCGTCGTCGTCGGCAATGCGCGCGGCGTCGGTGGCCGCTACCGGATCGGTCACTCCGTCATGCGCGACGCGCTCGACGCCGACGGGGTCTGGGAGGCGATGCGCGACGCCGGCCTCGAGCTGCCCGTGCGCCCGCACTGGAGCGACCTCGACGGCCGGCTGGTCAACGTGTTCCTCAAGTGCGAAGCCAGCCAGGACGGCCAGGTGCGTGGACGCCGCAACGCGATGCTCGACGACTCCGACGTCCACTGGCACCGCCAGATCAAGTCCTGTGTCGGGGGTATCACGGCGTCGGTCACCGGCGACCCCGCGGCGTTCGTCTCGGTGTCGGCTGCGCATCAGGGTCCAGACGGGGGTGGCACGGTGGCGGCGATAGTCGACCTCGGCCCCGATCCGACGGGATACCGGCCACCGCAGGCCTGATCCGCCCGGTATCACCGTCCCCCGGTGGGCCTCCTCACTCGGAGTGACATCGGGGGAGGTGGTCGCCGTGCAGATGCAGTTGGAGCTCACGGCGTGCCCGCAGTGCGGGGCGCCGGCCGAGGTGGACGACCTCGGCACATCGGCCTCGACCGGCGGGCCGGTCAGTGTCGTGCGGGTCGCCTGCGTGCGCCGGCACTGGTTCCTGGGGGAGCGGCCACGGCTCGTGGTCGCCGAGCCCGGCGCCGAGCCTGATGCCCAGCCCGCGGACCAGCCCTGGGTCCCGCGTCCGCGCCAGCCGTGACGGCACGCACCGCGTGAACCGCGGTTGCGCCAACCACGCCCACGTCGGCTGAGTTGTGCTCGGGCGACGGCTCTGAGCTGACCCGCTCCGATGGCTCGCGTCGCCTGGCGCTCGAGCCGACGCGGCCCAGGCCGGCCCGACCGGTCACCGGCGGGTTCCGTACAGTGCTCCCGGTGGTCGATGCGAGGACTGCGGTCACGCAGGTGCGCCGGGCAACGGTGGCCGTCTACGCGGTCTTCATCGGCAGCGGCTTCGCCTTCGCCAGCTTCGCGTCCCGCATCCCGCAGGTGCGCGACCGGCTGGACGCCACACCCGGACAGCTAGGGCTGATCCTGCTGGCCGCGGCGGTCGGCTCGGTCATCGCCCTACCGCTCGCCGGCATCGTGGTCACCCGGCTCGGTCCCGCGCCTACCGTCGCGGTGATGTCGCTGGTGCTCTCCGCCGGACTGGCGACGGTCGCGATCGGATACACGTACGGCGCTGCGCCCGTCGTCGGCGGGCTGTTCCTCGTCGGCTTCGGCAACGGCACCTGGGACGTCGCCATGAACGTCGAGGGCGCCGCCGTCGAGCAGCATCTCGGCCGGGCGATCATGCCGAGATTCCACGCCGGGTGGAGTATCGGCACGGTGGCGGGCGCCGTGGTCGGCGCGGCGATGGTGGCGCTGGGGGTGTCGGTGACATGGCACCTGCTCGTCGTGGCGGTGGTGGTCGCGCTGGCGGTCCCCTGGTCGTGCCGGGCGTTCCTGCCGCCGGCCACACCCCAGACGCCCACGCGCGCCGAGGACGGGCCTCGACGGCACCCGCTCCGGGCCTGGACCGAGCGCCGTACGGTGATCGTCGGCCTCTTCGTCCTGTGCATGGCCTTCACCGAGGGCACCGGCAACGACTGGCTCGCCGTCGCGGTCATCGACGGCTACGGAGCCGCACCGGCGCTCGGATCGCTGACGTTCGCCGTCTTCCTGGCCGCCATGACGACCGGCCGCTGGTTCGGCCCCGGGCTGATCGACCGCCACGGACGGGTGCCCGTGCTGCGCGGATCTGCGCTGGTCGCCCTCGGCGGGCTGCTCGTCGTCGTTGTCTCGCCCACCCTGCCGGCGGCCATGGCCGGGGCCGCACTGTGGGGGCTGGGTGCGGCGCTGGGGTTCCCGGTCGGCATGAGCGCCGCCGCCGACGACCCGCGCCACGCCGCCGCGCGGGTCAGCGTCGTGGCCTCGATCGGCTACACGGCGTTCCTCGCCGGGCCTCCACTCGTCGGTTTCCTCGGCGACCAGGTGGGCGTGCTGCGCGCGCTGCTCGTCACCGCAGCCCTGCTGGCCCTCGCCGCCCTGCTCGCCGACAGCTGCCGGGAGCCCGCCCCGGAGCCCGACACCGGTCCGGCCGGCAGGCCGCGTCGATCAAGGAGAAGTTGACCTCCCACGCCTCTCGGGACGTGGTCTTCTCCTTGATCAACTGCGGGAGGCGTACGAGGCGGGTGCGAACTGCGGGAGGCGTACGAGGCGGGTGAAAACTGCGGGAGGCGTACGAGGCGGGTGCGTGGGCGCGCCGCAGCCGTTCTCAGCCGAGGCTGAGCGCGGTCCGCAGCTGGTCGAGCATCGCCTGCTCGCCCGTGCTGACCTGCACGGCGCCGAAACCCATGAACCCGCCCTCCTTGGCCGCGTCGGCGGCGGCCTGGGCGGTCGCCAGCAACCACTGGCGGAACGCCGCCAGCTCGTCCGGTGTCGCCTTGGCGGCCACGATCTCGTCGACGGCCGCGATCTCCGCCAGCACCTGAGGGCCGGCAGCCGCGCCCTTGTCCGGCTTGAAGCCGGCAAGCGGGTTCTCCCGCTGCTGGGCGAGGCCTTGCAGGTCGAGCGCCACGTCGGCGAGCAGCTGCTCGCGGGTCGGTGGATTCGTCGCGGAGCGCAGCGACGCCATCGTCTCCTTGGCCATCTCGATCGGGCCACCCGGATCGGCCAGCGAGATGGCGATGCCGGCTACGAACGGCGCCCGCCGGACGCGAACCCACTCCTCGTCGGTGAATGCGTCCTTGCTTGTCATGGCTCGGCTTTCGTTCGCGGGGTGGCCGACACGCTATCGGGGGCAGCGTCGGCCGGCCACCGCCGACGGCCCCGGTGGCAGCATCGGCCCATGCAGGTGCGCCGGGGCGAGGCGGGAGACGCCTCCGCCGTACGCGCATTCCTCGAGGAGCATGGTTCTCTCCGCGTCGCCCGACTCGGTCGGCTGCTGGAGACGACCGTCCACGAACACCTCCTGACCGAGGTCGCCGGCGGCTTGGCCGGCGTGCTGACGCTGCGGGTCGACGGCAGCGACGCGGAGGTGCTCACCCTGCATGCGGCGGCGCCTTGGCGCGGCGTGGGCAGCGCCCTCGTCGAGGCCGCCGCGGACGCGGCCCGCGACCGGGGCTGCTCCCGGCTGTGGCTGGTCACCACGAACGACAACGTGGACGCGTTGCGGTTCTACCAGCGACGCGGGTTCCGATTGGTCGCGCTGCACGCCGGGGCGGTCGATGAGAGCCGGCGCCGGCTCAAGCCGGAGATCCCGCCCGTCGGTGCGCACGGCATCGGACTGCATGACGAGATCGTGCTGCAGCGCCCGCTGCGATCGGTGCCGACAGTCAGGTCAGGGGAGGCAGCGGCGCTCGGACCGGGTCAGGCCAGACGCACTCGCGGGTCCAGCACGGCGTAGGCGAGGTCCACGACGATGTTGGCCAGGACGATGAATGCGGCGGCCATGAGGACGATCCCGATGATGACGGGCAGGTCCTGGTTGGTGACCGACTGCACGGCGAGTTGGCCCAGCCCCGGCAGCCCGAAGACCGTCTCGGTGACGATGGCGCCCCCCAGCAGCGTCCCGACGTCGATGCCGAACTGGGTGACCACCGGCGTCAACGCGCTGCGCAGCCCGTGGCGGAAGAGCACCCGCCGCTCCGACAGCCCCTTGGAACGCGCGGTCCGGATGTAGTCCTCGCCGAGGGTCTCCAGCAGGGATCCACGGGTGAGGCGGGAGTACACCGCCGCGCTGACGAGCGCGAGGGTGATCCACGGCAGCAGCAGGTGCTGGAACCAGCCGTACGGCGACTGGGTGAACGGCACGTACCCGCCGGCCGGGAACCAGTCGAAGCCGTTGAGGTGCGCTCGGAAGAAGAAGAAGTAGATGAGCAGCAGGCCCAGCAGGAACGTCGGCATCGACAACCCGGTGAGCACGAACACCGTGGCCGACCGGTCGACCGGGCTGCGCGGCCGACTGGCGCTGAGGACGCCGATCAACACACCGGACACGACCCAGATCACGGCCGCACCGAGGGTCAGCGAGATCGTGACCGGCAGCCGCGACACGAGCAGCGAGTCCACTGACGCCGAGCTGTAGAAGGAGTAGCCGAGGTCGCCGTGGACGAGGCCCGTGAGGAAGTGCCAGTACTGCACGAGCACCGGCTCGTCGAGACCCAGCCGGTGCCGCACCAGCGCGACCGTCTCCGGCGTGGCCAGCCGCCCGGCGATGGCCCGCGCCGGGTCGTGCGGCGCGACGAAGAAGAGCACGAACGTCGCCACGCTGATGAGCCACAGCACCAGGACCCCGAACAGCACGCGTCTGAGCAGGAAGCGTGTCATGTCGTGTCCTGGTGGGCCCTGCGGCGGCGTCGTGACGCGAATACCCGCTCGGCGCCCGGGTCCAGCGCGTCACGGACGCCGTCGCCCAGCAGGTTGAACGCGAGGGTGATGGTGAGCAGCGCGGCACCGGGCACAGCCACGAACCACCACGCCACGCTGTAGAACGGCAGGGCGTCGCTGATCATGTTCCCCCAGGAGGCGGTCGGCGGGACAACCCCGAGCCCGAGGAAGGACAGCGTGGCCTCGAACACGATGGCCGTCGGCACCAGCAGCGTGCCCAGCACCAGCAGGGGCGCCACGAGGTTGGGCAGCACGTCGACGACCATGATCCGCAGGTCGCTGGCGCCGAGCGACCGCGCAGCCTCGACGAACTCCTTCTCCCGCAGCGACAGGGTCTGGCCGCGGATCACCCGGCCGATGCCGGCCCAGGAGAAGAACGCGATGACGATCACCGAGATCTTGAGACTGGGCCCGACGATGGACACGAGCGCGATCGCGAAGAGCAGGAACGGGAAGGACAGGACCACGTCCATGAAGCGAGCGAGCAGGGTGTCCACCGCCCCGCCGTAGTAGCCGCTCACCAGACCGGCGACCATGCCGAAGAACGTTGCAATCGCGGTGGCGGCGACACCGACGATCAGGGAGATCCGCGCGCCGTACACCGTCCGCACGAGGATGTCTCGACCGAGGTTGTCGGTGCCCAGCCAGTGCCGGGCGCTCGGCCCCACCGGCAGGCCCTGCGGGGTGACCCCGGCGACTCGGTCCTGGTCGGTCGGCCCCCAGCCCGCGGCATGGGCGATCAGCGGCGCCGCGACGGCGACGGCGATGATCGCCAGGATGACGAAGGCCGAGGCCATGGCGACCCGGTCGCTGCGCAGCCGGCTCCAGACCAGCGCCAGTGTGCTGCGCCCCTCGATCGCGGCGGGGACGTCGGGATCGCGCGCAACCTCCTGGAGGTCCGTGAGGGTCATGTCAGGCGCTCCCCGGGAGCGAGCGGGAAGTGGCAGGCCCACTGGTGCGACGGCGGGGCGTCGGGGGCGCCGGTCAGCACCGGCTCGTCGACGGCGCACACGGCCTGCGCCCTGGGGCACCGTGGGTGGAACCGACAACCCGACGGGGGGTCGATGGGGGAGGGTACGTCGCCGGCGAGGATGACCCGCTCACTCCTGTCGGCGAGATCCGGGTCCGGTGGCGTGGCGGCGGACAGGAGGGCCGCCGTGTAGGGGTGCCGCGGCCCGGCGTACAGCTCGTGGGTGTCGGCGGTCTCGACCAGCTTGCCGAGGTACATGACGCCGACCCGGTCGCTCACGTGCCGCACCACCGACAGGTCGTGCGCGATGAACACGCTGGTCAGTCCGAACTCGGCCTGCAGGTCCTCCAGCAGGTTGATGATCTGAGCCTGTACCGAGACATCGAGCGCCGACACCGGTTCGTCGCAGATCACGAGGGACGGGTGCAGGGCGAGTGCCCGGGCGACCCCGATCCGCTGCCGCTGACCGCCCGAGAACTCGGCGGGGAAACGGTTGTAGTGCTCGGGGTTGAGACCTACGAGCTCCATGAGCTCCTGGACCTGCCGACGCCGGTCCGCCCCACCGGCGACCCGGTTGATGGCGAACGGGTCACCGATGATGGCGCCGACGTGGCGGCGCGGGTTGAGCGACCCGTACGGGTCCTGGAACACCATCTGCAGCTGGCGGCGGTAGGGCCGCATGGCGCGGCGCCCCAGACCGGTGATCTCCTCGCCGTCGATGAGGACGTGTCCGGACGTCACGGGGTGCAGCCCCGTCACACACCGGGCGAGGGTGGACTTGCCGCAGCCGGTCTCGCCGACGAGGCCGAACGTCTCCCCGCGCTGTACGGACAGGCTCACCCTGTCGACGGCATGCACGCTGCCGACCTGGCGCCTTATCAGCGTGCCCGAGCGGACCGGGAAGTGCTTGACGACGTCACGGACCTCCAGCAGAGGAACGCTCATGCGGCACCACCTGCTGTGACCGGCCTGGTCCGGTGCTGCTCTGCCTCTGCCAGCCGGGCGGTGTCGGCCGCCAGGCCCAGCAGGCGTTGGCTGAGGAAGCACGCCGAGACGTGCCCGGCGCCGCCTCCGACCGGTCGCAGCGGCGGGACGTCGACGGAGCAACGGTCCATGACGAAGCGGCACCGCGGGTGGAACGCACAGCCCCGAGGCGGGGAGATCAGACTCGGCGGTTGCCCGGGGATGGGCTCGAGCCGGTGACCCTCGCCCTCGGCCTGCACGGCAGGGATCGAGCCGAGCAGGCCGCGGGTGTAGGGGTGGTGCTGCCGGTAGAACAGGGTGCGCCGGTCGGCCCGCTCCACCACCGTGCCGGCGTACATGACCGCGACGTCGTCAGCAACCCCCGCGACGACCCCGAGGTCGTGCGTGACGAGGACGAGGGCCATGCCGAGCTCCTGCTGCAGACGCGCCAGCAGATCGAGGATCTGTGCCTGCACCGTCGCGTCCAGGGCCGTCGTCGGCTCGTCGGCGATGACGAGGTCCGGGTGCAGCGCCAGCGCCATGGCGATGAGGGCACGCTGACGCATGCCGCCGGAGAACTGGTGCGGGTAGTCGTCGACACGGCGGTCGGGCTGCGGGATCCCCACCATGGCCAGCAGCTCCACCGCGCGCTCACGGGCTTCGCGGCGCGGAACGTCCTCGTGCTCGCGGATCATCTCCTCGATCTGCCAGCCAACCCGGTAGTAGGGGTGCAGGCTCGAGAGCGGGTCCTGGAAGACCATCGCGATGCCCGCGCCGCGCACCGCTCGCAGCCCGCCCTCGTCCATGGAGATGAGGTCGTCGCCGTGGAAGACCGCGTGCCCCTCCACGTCCGCGCCCGGTGTCAGGCCGAGCAGGGTCTGGCAGCACACGCTCTTGCCCGAGCCGGACTCGCCCACGATGCCGAGGGTCTGGCCGGCTTCGACCGTGAAGCTGACCCCACGCACGGCCTGCACGTCACCGTCGCTGGTAGGGAAGGTGACGTGCAGGTCGTCGACCTCGAGCAGGGCCATCGTGCGCGTCCGTCAGCTCGTCGGGGACAGCCAGAGGTTCGTGACGTCGTAGGACTGGGCGAACGGCGACCACATGGCGTTCTTGACCCGGCTGGAGTGGTAGGCCGGCACTTTCTGCGTCTGGAACGGGATGAACGCGGCGTCCTTCATGATCGCCATGTCGGCCTGGTGCCACAACGGCGCCGCCGCGTCCGCGGTCGGCGCGACCAGGGCCTTGTCGATGAGGCTGTTGACCGTCGGGCTGTTGTAGTCGCCGTAGTCGACCGTGTTGGGGCCGTAGGTCCGCCCGTCGAAGAGCACAGCGATGAACGAGCGACCGTTGTTGCCGTACCAGTCGGCCACCCAGCCGGGCTCGGAGATGTCCCAGGTGCCGGCCTTCGTGGCCGCCGGCGAGTTGAGGTACTTGCCGTAGTAGTCGCCCTGGCTGACCGGCACGATCTTGGTGGTGACGCCACACTTGGCGAAGTCGGCCTGCACGGACTGCGCGACCGCCGGGTGGTTGCCGGAGTTGCGCGCGACGTCGGTCAGGGTAAGCCCGTGCGGGTAGCCGGCGGCGGAGAGCAGCGACTTGCACTTCGCCGGGTCACCCTTGTGCCCGGGAGTCGGGTAGAGGTCGAACTGCTGGTAGCCGTTCTGCCCCGGCGGGATCACCTGGTCGAGCGGCTGGTTGAGAGCCGGGCCACCGTAGATGCGGCCGAGCGCGGTCTTGTCGATCGCGTACTCGAGGGCCTGGCGCACGGGGACCTTGCTCAGCGCACCGCCGTTCTTGGGGCTCAGCAGGTTGAAGACGAGGTACGGGTTGTTGCTGGCGCTGGGGTAGATGGCGAAGTTCGGGTCCTTCGCGGCCTGCAGCGCCGGCAGGTCCGCCGTCGGCACCGGGAGGTCCCACGAGAGATCGGCGGTGCCGGCCTGCAGCTGTTGCTGCACCGCCTGGTCGGAACCCTGCCCCTCGGTGATCGAGATGGCGTTGACGTACTGGTGGCGCAGCGGGTCCGAGCTCTGCGTCCAGGCTGGGTTCTTGGCCAGCTGGATCGAGCGCCCGGCTTCGTAGGACGTGATCGCGTACGGGCCGTCGGAGAGCGTGTGTGCACGGAACTGCGAGCTGTCCGGGACGTAGCCGAGGTACTCCTTCGGGGCCGCCGAGGCGAACGGCAACGCCACGATGTTGAGGAAGTCGCCGGCGGGCTTGGTCAACGTGATCACCACGGTGTGCTCGTCGGGCGTCGTCACCCCGGAGATCTGGGTCTTGTTCATGTACGAGGCCATCGCGGCGGGATCTGCAGCGTTGACCTTCGCGAAGCCCGCGCAGAAGTCCGCGAATCCCTTGATCGTGCTCTCGTAGTAGCCGATGCCGCCGGCGGGGCTGGCCGGGTTGCAGATGCGCTGGAGGCCTCGCACGACGTCCTGAGCAGTGACCGCGCGGGCGGGCTGGGTGTTCCACATCGCGTCGGTGCGGAGGTGGAACGTGTAGGTCAGGCCGTCCTTGCTGATCCCCCCGTTGGAGGTGCTGGGCACCTCGGTGGCGAGGTCGGGGGCCACGGTGGTGGCTGTCTCGATGTCACTCGACGCCGGATAGCTGACGAGCTGCCGGGTGAAGGCCCGCTCCAGCGTGTAGGAGACGGTGTAGTACGCGCTCGCCGGGTCGAGGTGGTCGACGTCGCCGCTGCCGAGAAGTTTGAGCGTGCCGCCGTGCGTCGGCGCCCCGGCCCCACCGGACGCGGAGGCACTGCCCGCAGCACTGCCGGATGACGACCCTCCGCATGCGGCCAGGACGAGCGTGAGCCCGCAGGCACCCGCCGCCGCGCCGATCTTCCGCCTGTCTCGCATCGTGTGCTCCCTTTCGCTCGGCGGCCTGCGCGGGCCGGTCCGAGGCCCGCGAGCTCACGATGCGACGCACGCGATGAGAACGGGATGAGAGTCAGGTCAGGAGTCGTCGGTGACGCAGTAGCCCGCGCCGCGGACGGTGCGGATGCTGTGCCGCCCGTACGGCCGGTCCACCTTGTCGCGCAGGTAGCGGACGTACACGTCGACGACGTTGGACGTGCCGTCGTAGGCGAAGTCCCAGACGTGCTCGATGAGGTGCGTGCGCGACAGCGGTTCGTCGGGGTGGCGCATGAGCTCCTGCAGCAAGGCGAACTCCTTGGGGCTCAACCGCACTTCCCGCCAGCCGCGGTGCACCCGGTGGGTCACCGGATCGAGGGTGAGGTCACCGACCTGGAGGACGACGGGGCGCTCCTGCGGACCGCGTCGGGTGATGGCCCGCAGCCGAGCCGTGAGCTCGACCACGGCGAACGGCTTCGTGAGGTAGTCGTCGGCGCCGGCATCCAGCCCGGCGACCCGGTCGGTAACCGCGTCGCGGGCGGTGAGGAGCAGCACCGGCATCCAGCGGTCCTCCTCACGCAGCCGGCGCACCACCGTGAACCCGTCCGGCGCGGGGATCATGACGTCGAGCACCACGGCGTCGTAGTCGTTCTCCAGGCCGCTCCACAGCGCTTCCGGGCCGGTGGTGGCGACGTCCACGGCGTAGCCTTCCCGGGAGAGGGCCCGCCGGAGCAGGTCGGCGAGGCGCAGGTCGTCCTCGACGACGAGCACCCTCATGCCAGCCAGGGTAGGCGCGCCGTGGACCCAGTCGGGAGGTGCGCTCGGCATGCCGGTCAGCGTCGTCGCCGGCGGCTGAGAGTCGGATGAGAGCCCCGCTCCCACGGTCGTTGCGCGCACGCCTCACCTTGCTGGTGGCGATGGTCGGGGTGGTGCTCCTGCTCGCCGCGGGCGCTGGCCTGGTCGTCACGGTCCAGCGCCAGCTGGACGGCGCCCTGGACGAAGGGCTGAACGCTCGCGCCTCCGACGTCGCAGGCGCCTGGCACTCGGGGGCACGGACGCCGCTGGCCGACCCGTTCGCGCAGGTGCTGGGTGGGCGCGGCCGCGTGCTGGCACGCTCTGCGGGTACCCCGAAGGGTTCGCTGCTCACGCAGGACGAGCTGGCCCACGCCCGGGCCTCGGGGCTACGGCTGGACACCTGGGTGCCGGAGCAGCTCGGACCGACCAGGCTGGTGGCCAGGCAGCTGAGCGGCGTGGTGATCGTGGTCGCCGCGCCGCGGGCTGCGCTGGACGCCGCGCGTGACCGGCTCCTGTCGTTGCTGGGCGCCCTGCTGGTCGGGCTCCTCCTCCTGCTTACGGCGGGGACGTGGGTGCTCGTGGGTGCTGCCCTGCGCCCGGTTGGGCGGATGACCGCCGTGGCCGACTCGATGGCCGCCGACGCCTCCTGGGCCGAGCCCTTGCCGGTGCCACCCGGAGGAGACGAGCTGTCGCGCCTGGCTCGCACCCTCAACCGCCTGCTCGCCGGCCTGGCCGCATCGCTCCGTCGCGAGCGCGCCCTCGTCGACGACGCGAGCCACGAGTTGCGGACGCCGCTCACCGTGCTGCGCGGCGAGCTCGAACTGGCCCTCGACGAGCCCGACCCCCAACGGCAGCGGCGGGGCGTCGAGCGGGCCCTCGACGCGACCGAGCGTCTCGCTACCCTCGCAGAGGACCTACTCGTGCTGGCTCGGGAGACCGGCGGCACAGGTCGTCCCCGCACGGTGGTGGTTCTCCTTCGCTGGCTGCGCGAGACCCTCTGTGGGCCGGGGGCGCCCGGAGGGCCCGCTGTCACCGTGTCCGGCGACGACGAGGTCCGAGCCTGCGTCGAGCCGGCGGCGTTCTCCCGGGTCGTCAGCAACCTGGTCCGGAACGCCGCTGTGGCCGGCGCCTCCCGCCTCGACGTCCGGGTGGAGCGCGGGGCCGGGTACACCCTGGTGCGGTTCTGCGACGACGGCCCCGGCTTCCCCACGGAGGTCCTGTCGAGGGCGTTCGACCGGTTCGTCCGCGGCGAGGCGCCGCGTTCGCGGGCTACGGGGCTGGACGGATCCTCGGGCAACGGGCTCGGACTGGCCATCGTGCGCGCCGTGGTGGAGGCGCATGGCGGCAGCGTGTCCGCCGGCAACGACGTCGGTGCCGGTGCCGTCGTGGAGCTGCGGCTGCCGGTCTCCGGATGAGCAGCCCGCCGGTCGAAGTGCACGGCAATCCGGCCCCCCCGCCCCGTTGATCAAGGAGAAGACCACGTTCTGAGTCGCTGAGAACGTGGTCTTCTCCTTGATCAACATAGGACGACGAGAGGGGAGGGGGAGGGGGAGAGGAGGGGGAGAGGGGAGGGGGAGGGGGGAGGGGGAGGGGGAGAGGGGTGGGGGAGGTGCATGGGGGGAGGACGCTCGACGACGCGGTCGCCGCCAGCGATTCAGGCGAGGGAACCGGTGGTCAACCGGCCTGGGCGAGTTCGCCGGAGGCCGCGGCGTCGCGGGCGACCCGGACGAGCTCGACCAGCCCGGCGGCGTACTCCAGCGCCTCACCGTGAGCCTCCGCGTACGGCGGCTGGAAGCCGACGCCCTCCCACTGCGCGGTGTCGGGGTTCCAGACGTCGTTGCCGACCTCGAAGTCCCACGCGTAGATGCCGTTGACGTAGTAGAGCTGGTCCGCGCTGTTGCCGGCCGCGGAGTACAGCACGTCAACCACCGGCCCGACCTTCGACGACCAGGTGACCGTCCCGCGCACGGAGGCGATCGCGGCGACGATGCGCCGAGCCGCGGTGAGGAACTCGTGCGCCTCGTCGATCGACGGCCGCGGCAGGGTGATCCGGCCCTCCGCCTTGTAGGCACCCGGTGGCCACATGAAGTAGCCGCCGTAGCTGTGCACGTTCATGGCGAAGCGGATGTTTGGGTGGGCGGCCGCCAGGTCGACGATGTTGTCGGCCTCCGGCTCGGACAGCTCGGCGGGGCCGGCGAAGACGCCGGACAGGCAGTTGGTGGCGCTGGCCCCGGCGTAGCCGTCGAAGACCGAGCCCACGCTGTGGTTGCGGTTGAGGTCGACGCCCCAGGAGTTGCGGTATGCCGGGTCGCGCAGGCTGCCCGCGCAGTAGTTCGTCATGTTCTTGCGCTGGAAGTTGAAGTCGTTGAACGAGTAGTTGGCGCCGTCCGGATTGACCGTCGGGATGACGAAGACGTCGACGTCCTCCAGCAGCTGCTGTGTCCCGGGATCGGTGCTCGCGTTGCGCAGCAGCTGCTCCGCGAACTCCAGCGTCACCAGCGGGGTAGCCCACTCCCGGGCGTGTTCCTGGGAGTACGCCAGCACGCCGATCCGCGACCCGTCGCGGTGCATCCCGATCCGTAGTGCCTGCACGGTCCACGGCCTGGTCGGCACGGATCCTTCGCCGGACAGCCCATCGTCGAGCCGGGCCGAGGCCACCGGCATGAGCTGGCCCGACGATCCGTTCTCGACGAACGCGTTGAATCGGTTGGGCCACTTCGCCGAGACGAACGCCGCCACCTCGTCGGTCGTGCTGATGATCGCGCCGTCCGGGCCGGTGGCCAGGCTGATCGTGAGCACCCGGTCGCGGTAGCGGGCCGACAGCGGCCGGTTCGCCCGGCCGGGATCGACCGTCTGCACGAGCACGCCATTCCATCCCTGGCTGCCGAAGCGCACGGACTCCACGACGATGGCGGCCACTGTGCGGTCGCCGACGTAGGCGGCCGCCGTGCGGCGGTAGCCCTGCGTACGGTTGGGCAGGTCGATGACGTCGACCAGGTCCGGATACTGGCGGGCGAGCCGGTGGATGCGCGCCCGGACCTGCAGCGGGCTCATGTACGCGTCGATGAAGTCACTCTGGTAGCCGGCGGGCTGCGGAGGCACCCCGGCCCCGGGCCAGCGCCGCGGCGTCGCGGACGTCGTGCCGCCGAGGCTGCTCGTCACCGTGATCAGTGTCGGCTGCGCGGGGACGAGGACCGGATCGGCCACGTGGTATTGGTACTCACCGGCGTCCTCGAATCGCAGCAGCGGGAAGCTGCCGGTGCTGCCGTCCGCCGCGGTCCAGGTCACGGTCAGCTCGACATCGGGGTCGTCGGTCGCCGTGGTCGCCGCCGCCACCTGCAGGAAGATCCGGTCGCCAGAGGTCCACCAGTAGGCCTGCTCCACGTGCAGGGTGTCCTCGCCCGCAGCCTCCACCGCGGCTTGCCGGGGGCTGACCGGTGACAAGCCCTTGGCCGCCTTCGCCTGCGCGGCGCGCTGGCTGGCGGCGTAGCGCCGGCTGCCGTCGCCCTCCTGCTCGATCACCTGGAGCAGCTTGCCGCCGCGCGCCTCCAGCCGCTGGACCTCGTCGCCGCGGAGCACCAGATCGGCGACGACGCGAGTGCCGCTGGCCCGCGGGCCGGCTGCGATGTCGGCGCCGGAGGCGGCGAGCCGGTCGAACTCGGCCCGGCTCAGCTCGAGCCGGACCAGGGCGGTGCTGGCCGGGTCCACCGGCGTTGGCTGGCTGGCGGCAACCGACGAGCCTGGTGGGGTGGCCGCCGCCGGACCTCCGGCGGTGGCCGCCATGCCGGCGATGAGAGCGGCGATCGCCGCCACCGTGATCGTGCGCTTCATCACGCCTCCCGATGGGCTGTCAGGGCAGGCAGTCAACGCCTGACTACCCTCGGTGCGCAAGGGCCTGGCACTGCGGTTCTCTCGGGTCTTACACGGCGAGCGGACCTCACGCGCCGGCAGCGGATCGGCGGGCCTCCCGCAGCACCGACACCGTGGCCCGGGCCGTGCGCGCCACGGCCGCTGGGCGAAGCAACCCGCCGCCCAGGCCGAGCTCGACCAGCTCGTCGAACGTCCGCTGGTCGCCCGCGGCGGCGGCGATGCCTCCGCGCGCGACGGCCGGAGCGCCGATCAGCCTCGCGGCGGCGGCGGTGTGGCGCAGGTGGCGGCCCAGCAGCCGGTGAAGGGCCGCCCGGTGGCGGGCGCCGGCGCCGCCCGGGTCGTCGCCGTCCAGCGACGCCGCCGCCGCCCGTCCGGCCAGCACCCCGGAGGCGACGGCGTAGTAGAGCCCCTCGCCGGTGAGCGGGTTGACCAGTCCGGCCGCGTCGCCGGCCAGCAGCACGCGCCCGTCGGGCACCGGCAGCCGCGCCGGCGACAACGGCAGGTGGTGCCCACGCCAGGCCGCTACGCCGTCGGCAACGCCGGGCAGCAGCCGGTCCAGCGCGTCGAGCGCCTCCGCACGGCCGGGTCCCGGGCCGTTGCCGAGCAACTCGCCGTAGCCGACATTGGCCAGGCCGTCGCCCCGGTCGAACGACCAGGCGTACGCCGGGGTCCGGCCGGCCGCGAAGACGATGGCCTGCCGCCCGGCTAGCGCCGGCAGCACCGGGGCGTAGCCGCGCAGCGCGAACGCCCGCCGCCGCGAGGCCGGCAGCCCGACCGCGGACCGCACGCCGGAGTGCGCCCCGTCTGCGCCGACGACGATGCGTGCCTCGACGTCGCCGTCCACGACGGCTGACCTCGGCCGCACTGCCACCGACCGCACCCGGCGGCGCTGCACGACCGCGCCGGCCGCGACGGCCGCGGCGAGCAGGCGCGCGTCGAGCACGGTGCGCGGGACGACGTACGCCGGCCGCCGCATCCGGCGTTGCGCGATCGGGCCGCCGGCGGCGTGGCCGATCGTGAGCCACTCGACGGGCACCCGGTCGGTGAGCAGTCCGCCGGCCCCGACCGCGGCCAGGACGTCGAGCACATGCGGTGCAACGCCGTCACCGCAGGGCTTGTCACGCGGGAACTCGGCGCGGTCCAGCAGCAGGACCCGGCTGCCCGGGCGTGCCTGCAGCACGCCGAGGGCGGTCGCCGACCCGGCCGGGCCGGCTCCGACGACGACGAGGTCCCACATCGGCGCCGACGCTGCCCTACGCGCGACGCCGTGTCGACCCGGCGCCCGCCCGGGCAGCCCGGGGCGGCAAGATGCGCGCCATGGAGCAGGAGGTGGATCCCCTCGTCCGCGACGCCGTGCGCGACATCCGTGACCGCTTCGGCGCCGACGGGCTGCGCGACGTCATCGCGCTCGCCCAGCAGGAGCTGGTCGGGGCGCTCGCCGCCGCGGACGAGCTCGCTAAGCCGGGGATGGCTGGCGACGCGGTCGACGTGGACAACTCCGAGGGTGGCGGGTCCGAGGGGGGCGGGGCCGAGGGGGGCGGGGCCGAGGACGAGTTGGCTCGGGCGCTCGCCGAACCACCTCCGCCCAACGTCGCCGAGGGGTAGCGGAAGCGGCTACAGCCCGGCGAACAGGTCGCTCTCGCGGCCGTCCGCATCGTCGGGGTCCGGGACGACCTGACCGCGTACGCAGCGGTAGAACTCCAGGCCGAACGCCTCGCGGGCCACCTCGGGCGACATCTCGGTGAAGAACCCGGTGTCGCCGACCTGCGAGGCATGCGCCCGCCAGGCCGCGACCTTGGCGTCGTAGTGGTCGCGCCCGTCGACAACGGTCGTGACCAGCTCGTCGGGGGTGGAGAAGTCGCCGATGTCGCCCTCGTCGAAGGCGTCGGTGTCGGCACCCGACTCGCGCATGTGCTCGGCCCAGGCGCGCATCCGACTCTCGGGGAACACCGACCAGTAAACCTTGCTGACCTGCCACGGCTCGCCGCGTCCGAGCCGCCCGTCGGCGGCCAGCTCGACCGCGCGCATCGTCACCCGGTGGGCCTGCACGTGGTCGGGATGCCCGTAGCCGCCGCGCTCGTCGTAGGTGACGACGACCTGCGGTCGCACCTCACGCAGCACCGTGACCAGCCGCGCCGCGGCCTCGTTGACGTCGGCGGTGCAGAAGGCCTCCGGGTGCTCGGTGGTGGGGGTGCCCACCATGCCCGAGTCGCGGTAGTGGCCCGGCTCGGCCAGGAACCGGCTGTCGCGGACGCCGAGCGCCTCTAGCGCCACGGCCAGCTCGTCGACCCGGTGGGCGCCGAGGCGGTCCTCGGCCTTCGCGTGCAAGTGCTCGAGGTCGGGGTGCACCACCTCGCCCTCCTCGCCACGCGTGCAGGTGACGAGGGCGACGTGCGCGCCCTCGGCCGCGTAGCGTGCCATCGTCACCCCGGTGGCCGTCGTCTCGTCGTCGGGATGCGCGTGCACGAGCAGCAGGCGGCGCCGCGCGTCCAGCGTCTCGATCGCCGCCTCGCCGGCGGGGCCGGCCGCGGCCTCGAGGATGCCCGCAGCCTCCTCCAGGACGGCCCGGTCGGGATCGTCGCCGGACGGCCGCTCAGGGGGGCTGGTCGTCATGCGCGCAGCCTAGGCGCGGGTGAATCAGCCGCGGGAGCCTCCCGGCGCGACCGCCGGCGCCAGGTGGCACACGGGTCGTGGTCATCTCGTCGGGCGGCTCCCGCGCGAGGAACGCGGAGGCCGCGAGCAGGATCCCGTTCGCCCGCTCCGGTCGCGGCTCTCCCGCTCCAACGCTTTGAACTACGCTTCACCGCATCCGTCAACGACAGGTCAGGTTCCTGCTCGCGCGAACTTCGGCGAGCAGACGGATCGCCCGCCTCCGTAGCTCGATCGGGCACTTCCGCGGCGCTGCCTGCACCAACCCTGGAGTGGGTTCGAACCTCCCCCGCGTGTCTGCTGGCGCACGAGAGCGCCAGGCCAACGATCACAGAGGCGGGATGGTCCGGAAGGACCGTGTGCTACAACAATCCGGACGGCACCTGCCCTGCTGTCACGACATGACGGGGTCATTGCTGCCGGATGAAGCGACCTGGAGACCGTCCCGCTGGCAGACCGGTCGCGCGGGACAGGTTCAGCCAGACCAACCTCACACCCACGTCGGCAGCACCACCGACCCGAAACCGCGTCAGCCGAGGTAGGACATGCACGAGCTCGAGGTGATCGCTCTTGACGAGCCGCGCACCGTGTCGACGCCGGGCGAGCTGGCCGAGCTGATCGGCCTGCGGATCGACGGTGGCAACCACTTTCAGATCGCGGCGCCGGACGCGAATTTCCCGATGCTTGATCTCATGGTGCGGGATCCGTACGCGGTGGTCCACTACTTCCCCCGTGAGGGCGTCGCCGGCGACCAGGCGGCCTGCAACGTCGCCGATCCTCCCGACGAGGTGGAGTTCCCGCACAGCGCGCTTGGCGACACGATTTCGATGCCGGGTTCGGTGCTCGTCGACGTGGCGACGGCGACGGCGTGCGCCGAGCAGTTCGCTGAGACACGGGAGCGTCCCACGCTGGTCGACTGGATCGAGCTGTGACCGGCGACGTGGGTCGCTACGGGGCACTGTGTCGCCGCGGTGTCAGGCTCGCCGGTTCGACCGGCGGCACGATGCACCACAACAACCCGAACGGCACGTGCCCGTCCTGCCGCCACGAGATTCCGACGCTGCTACCACCTGGTGCGTCGTTGACCGGTCGTCCCACCGCCCGGCGCGCGGGCACCGAGCCCGTGGTGGACCGCCGAGCCGATCACGTTCGTCGGCAACGAGCACGCGCCGACCATGCGCTCGTTGTAGCGTCGCGGCGATGATCCATCGGCAACAGTGTCGGAACTCGTGGTGACGATAGGAGCACGTGCCGTTCGGGCTAATGTGGTTTCGGCCGCGCCGGCGTCCGGCGAACTCCGCGACACGCGCGGTCGTCGTCCCTAGCTCGACGAGCACCGAACCCGCATCGAGATCGTCTCGTCAGTCAGGCGACGGTCAACCGGGCAACTCGTCGGCTTCGCCTGGAAGGTCCCACTCGAGGGTCGTGACACCGGTGGGGTCCGACGGACTTGAGCACGCAGCCGCCGGGATCGCGTCGAATCGTCGTCACCCGCTCACCCGGGTCGGTGTCGGTCGCCTCACCCCGACCAGCGGCTAGTCGTCGTCCCAACGGTACTCGACCGCGCTCGAACACCCGGCCGTGGTGTGGTCCGCGCTGCCGTCGCTGCACGGCAGGCTTGGCGAATCGGCCATCCGGGCACCGGCCGCGCGGGTGTCGTCGCGCTCGACCCGGGTATCTCCAGCGCATGACGCTGCAGGACAAGAAGATCGCTTTCGTGACCGCCACCGAGGGGGTCGAGCAGGTCGAGCTGACCGGCCCGTGGGAGGGCGTGGAGAAGGCCGGCGGAACGCCGGTGCTGCTCAGCCCCAGGGGTGAGAAGGTCCAGGCCTTCAACCACCGGGACAAGGGTGAGGTCTTCGAGGCCGACGCGGACGTGAGCACCGCCGACCCCTCCGACTACGCGGCCGTGGTGTTGCCTGGGGGAGTGGCCAACCCGGACGCGCTGCGCCAGGACGAGGCCGCGGTGTCCTTCGTGCGCCGCGCGCTGGACGCCGGGATCCCCACCGCCGCCATCTGCCACGCACCGTGGATGCTCGTCGAGGCCGACGCGGTGCGCGGGCGGCGGGTGACCTCCTGGCCGAGCCTGCGCACCGACCTCACCAACGCCGGCGCCACCTGGGCCGACGAAGAAGTCGTGGTGGACACCGAGGGCGCGGGGCCGCTCGTCACCAGCCGCAAGCCGGACGACATCCCGGCCTTCGTCGACGCGATTGTCGAGCAGGTGTCGACGGGCTAACCGGCGGCCGGCGGCCTAGCGGACGCCCAGCTCGGCGAGGAAGTCGTCGGCCCAGCGCCGTACGTCGTGATCGAACACGACCTCGCGCATCGCACGCATCCGCCGCCGCTGCTCCTCCTCCGGCATGTCGAGGGCGTCGCAGATGGCCTGCTTGAGCCCTTCGACGTCGTGCGGGTTGACCAGCACCGCGGTGTCGAGCTCGTCGGCAGCACCTGCGAACTCGCTGAGCAGCAGCACCCCGCCGTCGTCGTAGCGGCACGCAACGTACTCCTTGGCGACCAGGTTCATGCCGTCGCGCAAGGGCGTGACCACCATGACGTCCGCGGCGCGGAACAGCGCCACCAGGTCGTCGCGCGAGTACGACGTGTGCAGGTAGTGGATGGGCGGGTGCCCGAGTGCGCCGTGCTCGCCGTTGAGTCGGCCGATCTGCAGCTCGAGGTCGTCGCGGAGGATGCGGTACTGGTCGACGCGCTCCCGGCTCGGGGTCGCCACCTGGACGAAAACTGCCTCGGTCGCGTCGAGCCGGCCCTCGGCGACGAGCTCGCCGAACGCCTTGATCCGGTGGCCGATCCCTTTCGTGTAGTCGAGCCGGTCGACGCCGAGCAGCACGTGGCGCGGATTGCCGAGCTGGTAGCGCATCCGGGCCGCCTCGGCCTCGGTCTCCGGTCTGCGCGCCCGCTCGTCCAGCGCGTGGGCGTCGATCGAGATCGGGAACGCCGCCGCCCGCACCTGCCGGCCGTCGAGGGTCTTCACGACCTCGCCCTCGCAGGGCAGACCGAGCATCCGCCCGGCGAGCGCCACGAAGTTGGTGGCGGCGCCCTCGCGCTGGAAACCGACCAGGTCGGCACCGAGCAACCCCTCGAGGATCTGGCGCCGCCACGGCAGCTGGGCGAACAGCTCCTTGGGCGGGAAGGGGATGTGAAGGAAGAACCCGATCCGCAGGTCCGGCCGGGCCAACCGCAGCATCGCCGGCACCAGCTGGAGCTGGTAGTCGTGCACCCACACGGTGGCGGCCTCGGCAGCGACGGCGGCGGCCGCGTCGGCGAAGCGCCGATTGATCGCCACGTAGGCCTCCCACCACTCCCGGTGATACTCCGGGGAGACGATCACGTCGTGGTAGAGCGGCCACAGGGTGGCGTTGGAGAACCCCTCGTAGAAGTCACCCATCTCGTGGGCGGTCATCCCGATCGGCACGAGCTCCATGCCGTCGTCGACGAAGGGTTCCGGCGCCTCGCCGGCTGCGCCCGACCAGCCGACCCAGGCCCCCTCGCGTGTCCGCATGACAGGGGCGAGTGCGGTGACCAGGCCGCCGGGGCTGCGGCGCCAGCCGACGGATCCGTCGGGCTGCTCGATGCGGTCCACCGGTAGACGGTTGGCGACCACGACCAGGCTGCTTGGCTCCACGGTCCCTTCCTACCCCGGAAGGAAGCTGCAGTACGACACGCGCTCGAATGACAACGGTGGGATTCGAACGTCTAGCATGGGCGCAGCCGCGCGGCCCTCGCCGGCGTGGCCGGCTCGGAAGGGGACCCTTGATGGACGCAGCGCCGCGCTCGCGGCACGCCCTGGGTACGGATCCGGTCGCCCCGCAGGCTGCGGCGTCGCTCTCGCAGCGCGACCGCGAGGTGCTCGACTTCGAACGGCAGTGGTGGCGGTACGCAGGCGCCAAGGAGCAGGCGATCCGCGAGCTGTTTGACATGTCGGCCACCCGCTACTACCAGGTGCTCAACGCGCTCCTGGACCGTCCAGACGCGCTCGCCCACGACCCCATGCTGGTCAAGCGACTGCGGCGCCTGCGCTCGACGAGGCAGCGAGCGCGCTCGGCCCGTCGACTGGGTTTCGAGCCCTGAGCCGTACCCTTCGCCGGGTGGGTGCCGTGGTCAACCGCTGGCTCTCGACGGTGCTCGCGGTCGTCGGCACCGTCGTCGTCGTGCTCGTCTTCCTTGCGCTGTTCGGCCAGGACGGGTCCAGCCCGGGCTCGGCGGTGACGACGCAGCGCCCCACGCCCGCGATCGCCTCCACGACCGCTCCGTCCGCCACGAGCTCGCCATCGGGTACCAGTGGCAGCGGCGCCAGCCCGACGACCGCGCCGAGCGAGCTGCGCGCGCCCGTGGTGGTGCTCAACCAGACCGGGGTAAAGGGCCTGGCCGGCCGCACCGAGAAGACGCTCGAGGCCGGCGGGTGGCGGGTCACCGACATCGGCGACTTCTCCGGTACGGTCCCGAGCAACACCGTCTACTTCGCGCCGGGCCTGGCAGCCCAGGCGAGGGCGCTCACCGGGCAGTTCCCGCAGATCACGACCCGCACCAAGGAGGCGTTCGTGGGCCTACCCGCCGGTCGGCTCACCCTGATCCTCACGAAGGACTGGCGATGAGCGACGACGTGCCCGAGCCGGCCACCGAGGGCGGCCGGGCCGCCCTCGCCGCGCTGCTCGCCGAGCCGGGGGCGACACTCATCGCCCTGGACTTCGACGGCACCCTGGCCCCGATCGTCGAGCGTCCGGAGGATGCCCGCGCCCATCCGCGTGCAGGGGTGGTGCTGCGCCGGCTCACCCAGCGGGTCGGGGCCGTGGCCATCGTCACCGGACGACCGGCCGCCGACGTGGTGCGACTGGGCGGGCTCGAGGCCGTCTCGGGTGTCGAGGTGCGCGGGCACTACGGCCTGCAGCGCTGGGCGGACGGTGAGCTGGACTCGCCGGCCGAGGACGCCGCCGTTGGCCGGCTCCGCGAGCCGCTTGGAGCCCTGGTTGCGGCCGCGCCGCCTGGGACGGCGCTGGAGGACAAGGGCCACTCGCTGGCGGTGCACACCCGACGGGCGGCCGACCCGGCCGGCACGCTCGACGCCCTGCGGCCCGAGCTCGACCGGCTCGCCGCCGAGTCGGGGCTAGAAGCGGTGCCAGGACGTCACGTCGTCGAGTTGCGCCCCCGTGGCACTGACAAGGGCGGCGCGCTGCGCGAGCTGGTCGAGGACCGCGGCGCGCGCGTCGTCGTCGTCGCCGGCGACGACGTGGGCGACCTCCCTGCCCTCCGGATGGTGCGCTCGCTCGCCGAGTCGGGCGTGCTGGGGCTGGTGGTCTGCGTCGACTCCGCGGAGTCCCCGGCCGAGCTGCGTGACGCCGCAGACCTCGTCGTCGACGGCCCCGACGGCCTCATGGACTGGCTCGCCGCCCTCGCCGACTCGCTCGGGATCTGAGCCGGCGAGGCCCGCGCGGCCGGGTCCAGAGCGGCCGGGACCTGCGCGGGCGCTCCTGGTAGCCCCCCGCGGCCAACCCGGCACGGCGCTCGAAGGCGTTGCGCGAGGAAGGATCGCCGGTACGCAGCCACGACCAGACGGCCGCGGCGGCGTAGAGCGGGAGCAGCGCGGGGCCCCCGCACCAGGCGTACTGCGCGGCGTGCCGCGCCTCGTGGTAGAGCAGGTCGGGACGGGCGAGCAGCCACGCCCGGCCCCGGCGGGTGAGGACGACGCTGCCGAGCGTGAAAGCGTCCGCGCGGGGCAGCGAGAACCGGTAGTGCACGGCGAGGAGCAGACCGTGCGGACCCGCGGTTGCGTGTGTGCCGCCCAGCCGGGCGACCAGCAGACCGAGGGCGGTCGAGCCGTTGACGGCGTTGGCGGCGATGACCGCGTGGGCGAGGCGGTGCGTGCGCTCGGGCACGCGGCACATCGTCGCAGCATCCACTAACTGGACGACCATCTCGGATGTTGGACAGGGGCTGGCCGGCCACCCCTGGCGGCGTACCGTCTGATCCACAACTGAACAGCACGTCTCATCCCGAGGGGCAGAGGGAACGGCCCGATGAAGCCCCGGCAACCCTTCGCGCAGCCCTGTGCCGACTTCATGACATGGCGAGGCCCGGCGCGAAGACGGTGCCAACTCCGACCCGCGGTCCACGAGGACCGACGGGGCAGATGAGCGAAGGAGCCTCGCCACCATGACCGTCACCTCCCCTGTCGCGCCGCAGCCGGCGCCGCCGATCCCACCCGCCGCCCACGGCCGGGCCGTCGACCTCGGCCCCGCCCGCGGCCTCGTCTGCCGGGAGTGCGACGCCGAGCAGGAGCTCGGCCCGTGCTACGCCTGCCGAGAGTGCTTCGGCCCGCTCGAGGTCGGCTACGACTTCCCCCGCGTGACCCGGGAGTCGATCGCGTCCGGACCGGCATCGATCTGGCGCTACCGCGACCTGCTCCCCGTTCCCCGCGATGTGGAGACGACCCCGAGCACCGACCCGGGCTGGACGCGGCTGGTCCGCGCCGACAACCTCGCGGGCGAGCTCGGCCTGCGCCGGCTGTGGGTGAAGGACGACTCCGGCAACCCGACCCACTCGTTCAAGGACCGCGTGGTCGCGGTGGCGCTCGCCGCGGCCCGCGAGCTCGGGTTCGCTGTGCTGGCCTGCCCCTCGACCGGCAACCTCGCCAATGCGGTCGCCGCCGCGGCCGCCCGTGCCGGGATCCGGTCGTACGTGTTCATCCCACACGACCTGGAGCGCGCCAAGATCGTGGCCAGCGCCGTCTACGGCACGACGCTGGTGGCAGTCCGCGGGACGTACGACGATGTCAACCGGCTCGCGGTCGAGCTGGCCGCCGAGCACGAGGACTGGGCCTTCGTCAACGTCAACGTCCGGCCGTACTACGCGGAGGGCTCGAAGACGCTCGGCTTCGAGATCGCCGAGCAGCTGGGCTGGCGGCTGCCGGAGCAAGTGGTCGTGCCGGTCGCGTCCGGGTCGCAGCTCACGAAGGTCGACAAGGCGTTCCGGGAGCTGGTCGGCCTCGGACTGGTCGAGGGGACCCCGTACCGGGTCTATGGCGCCCAGGCCGCCGGCTGCTCCCCGATCGCGCGGGCGTTCCACGACGGGCACGACCGGCCGCGCCCGGTGCGGCCGGCGACCATTGCCAAGTCGCTCGCCATCGGCAACCCGGCCGACGGCCCATACGTGCTCGACGTCGCCCGCCGCACCGGCGGGGCCGTCGAGGCGGTGACCGACGAGGAGATCGTCGAAGGCATCCGGCTGCTCGCCCGCACCGAGGGGATCTTCGCCGAGACGGCGGGAGGGGTCGTGGTCGCGACCCTGCGCAAGCTCGTCGCTTCGGGGCAGCTGGACCCGGACGCCGAGACCGTCGTCATCAACAGCGGCGACGGGCTCAAGACGCTGGACGCCGTCGCCTCGGTCGTGGGGCCGGCGGCGACCATCACGCCCGACGCGGCCGCCTTCGAGGCGGCAGGGTTGGCATGAGCACGGCAACGACGGCCGTGACGGTCAGGGTGCCGACGATCCTGCGGACCTATACCCGCGGCGCCGCCACTGTCGCCGTCGAGGCCGGGGGCGCGTCCACTCTCGCCGAGGTCATCGACCTGCTCGAGGTGTCGTGGCCGGGCATCCGGGCCCGCATCCTCGACGACGCCGGCGCCGTGCGGCGCTTCGTCAACGTCTACGTCGACGACGACGACGTACGCTTCGCCGACGGCCTGTCGACCCCCGTGCCCGCCGGCTCGACGGTGACCGTCATCCCCGCGGTTGCGGGCGGGTCCCCCCTCCACTGCGGGCGGTCCTGATCGTCGGTGCCGGCCGCAGGTGCCGCCCGCCGCCGCGTGATCAGGGTGGGCGCTGCCCAGCGAACGGCGAGGACGCCGTACGCCAGCAGGTTGAAGCCGACCGCGACCCCGAGCTCCAGCGTGCGCAGCGCCGGCGTGGCGCCGTGCCCGGTGAGCGGTCCCACCAGGTAGTGGTCGAGGTAGCCGCCGGAGTAGGAAGCCTCGCCCGCCGCCGTCCGCAGGTGCTGCTCCAGCGCGGTGAGTGGGCAGTCGACCCCGAGCAGGAAGACGCCGCCGATCACGGCCGCCACGGGCGCGTGCACCGCGATCACCCGCGGCCAGCGCCAGGCGAGGAAGCCGCCGAACAGCATCGTCACGATCGCCAGGAGGTGGATGATCGCGACGACATCGGCGAGCGCGCCGTATCCCACCGGAACAGTCTGCGCTCTCCTGGGCCGGCACCGGGCGGGCGAGGCCGGTCCCTGTGCGGGCTGGCTTGCACTCTCCGGTAGCGAGTGCTAAACAATCGACTAGCACTCTCGACCGGAGAGTGACAGGCAAGGACCGGGCCGACGAGGCCGGGGCCCCTCGGCGACAGGAGCCGGGCGGACCGTGGCCGTCCGTCGCGGGCGTCGCGCCAGGTCCACCCGCCCGTACCCCAAAGTCGTACCGGGAGGACCGGAAACACATGCCCAAGATCATCGCGTTCGACGAGGAAGCTCGTCGCGGCCTCGAGCGCGGCATGAACCAGCTCGCCGACGCCGTCAAGGTCACGCTCGGCCCGAAGGGCCGCAACGTCGTCCTCGACAAGAAGTTCGGCGCCCCCACGATCACCAACGACGGTGTCTCCATCGCTCGGGAGATCGAGCTCGAGGATCCCTTCGAGAACATGGGTGCCCAGCTCGTCAAGGAGGTGGCCACCAAGACCAACGACATCGCTGGTGATGGCACCACCACCGCCACGGTGCTGGCTCAGGCGCTGGTCAAGGAGGTCGCCAAGAAGACCGACGACGTCGCCGGTGACGGTACGACGACGGCCACGGTCCTGGCCTGGGCCATGGTCCGAGAGGGCCTCCGCAACGTGGCCGCCGGCGCCAACCCGATGAGCCTCAAGAAGGGCATCGAGGCGGCTGTCGAGTCCGCCGTGGCCACGATCAAGGACCTCTCGGTCGAGGTGGACGACAAGGGCCAGGTCGCCCAGGTCGCGTCCATCTCCGCCGCCGACGAGGAGATCGGCAAGATGATCGCCGACGCCATCGACAAGGTGGGCAAGGACGGCGTCATCACCGTCGAGGAGTCCCAGACCTTCGGCATGGACATGGAGCTGGTCGAGGGCATGCGCTTCGACAAGGGCTACATCTCCCCCTACTTCGTGACCGACCCCGATCGCATGGAGGTCGAGCTGGAGGATCCCTACATCCTCCTGGTCTCCTCCAAGATCTCGGCCGTCAAGGACATGCTGGCCGTGCTCGAGAAGGTCATGCAGGCCGGCAAGCCGCTGGTCATCATCGCCGAGGACGTCGAGGGCGAGGCCCTGGCCACGCTGGTCGTCAACAAGATCCGGGGCACGTTCAAGTCCGTGGCCATCAAGGCCCCCGGCTTCGGTGACCGCCGCAAGGCGATGCTGCAGGACCTCGCCATCCTCACCGGTGGCCAGGTCATCTCCGAGGAGGTCGGGCTCAAGCTCGACAGCACCACGCTGGACCTGCTCGGTTCGGCCCGCAAGGTCGTGGTGACCAAGGACGAGACCACCATCGTCGAGGGTGCCGGTGACGACAAGGACATCCAGGGTCGGATCCAGCAGATCAAGAACGAGATCGACAACACCGACTCCGATTACGACCGCGAGAAGCTCCAGGAGCGCCTCGCCAAGCTCGCCGGCGGCGTGGCCGTCATCAAGGCGGGGGCGGCCACCGAGGTCGAGCTCAAGGAGCGCAAGCACCGCATCGAGGACGCGGTCCGCAACGCCAAGGCGGCTGTCGAGGAGGGCATTGTCGCCGGTGGCGGGGTGGCCCTCATGCAGGCCGGTGCCGTCGCGTTCGAGAAGCTGGACGTCGAGGGCGACGAGGCCACCGGCGCCAACATCGTCAAGGTGGCGCTCGAGGCCCCGCTCAAGCAGATCGCGATCAACGCCGGTCTCGAGGGCGGCGTCGTGGCCGAGAAGGTGCGCGGCCTGCAGGTGGGTCAGGGCCTGGACGCCCAGACCGGGGAGTACACCGACCTGATCAAGGCCGGCATCATCGACCCGGCCAAGGTGACCCGCTCGGCGCTGCAGAACGCCGCGTCGATCGCCGGGCTGTTCCTCACCACCGAGGCCGTCATCGCCGACAAGCCGGAGAAGGCCGCCCCCGCGGCTCCGGGTGGCGGCGGCGACATGGGCGGCATGGACTTCTGAGGAGTTAGCCAGCAGTCCCGCCAGTCACGGACGGGGGCCCACCGGCCGACAGGCCGGTGCGGCCCTCGTCCGTATTCACAGGCGTCGCCGGCGCGGGCTCTCGCGGCCGTCCACTGCTCTGCCGTCAGTGAGACGAGGCGGAACGTACGCCGGGTCATCCGCGGCGTCGTCGCGATCAGTTCGACATCCCAGCGGAGTGAAGGCGGACCGCCGCGCATGTGGTCTGCTCAGGCTCAGGCGATCACGCGGAAGGCAGCCCCGGACCATCTGGTCGGACAGCGGAGCCAGCGGGGTCTCGGGCACCGCCACCGCCGCCCCCTTCCCGACCGGCCGCATGGGGATCGGCGCCGGCTCCATCTCGATCCGGCCATCCCGCTCGCAGATGTCCAGGACCTCACCGCCGCGCGGTCCGAGTCGGTCCCGCAACGACTTGGGGACCACGATCCGCCTCGCCGTGCCGCCCGCATCCCCCTGCCCCCTGCCCCCGCATCCCCCGGCCGCCCGCATCCCCGGCCGCCCGCATCTCCGGACGATCTTGAGACCGTGCCGAGCCAATGGCGCCAGGAACGCCTCAAGATCCCGAGTGTCCGCGCGATCTTAAGGCGGAACCGCGCCGATGAGGGCAGCAACGTCTCATGATCACGTTTGGGCAGACGTGGGCAGGCCTGCGGCAGCGGGGCCGCGGCGGCCAGCGGCGAGGGCGGCCTGCGGCGAGCGCGGCGAGGGCGGCCAGCGGCGCGGGTGGCGAGGGCGGCCTGCGGCGCGGGTGGCGACGGCGGCCAGCGGCGCGGGTGGCGAGGGCGGGGTGCCGGGGCGACGGCGCTAGAGGGTGTCCTCGGAGCGGCGCCGCTCGAGGAAGCTGTCGGGCGTCGACCCGGGCTCCTCGGTCCGCTCCAGCGACTCCTCGAGGATCGCCCGCGCCTGCTCGTGCGGGTCCGCGCTGCCGGCAGCGAGCTCCTCGGGCGTCAGCTCTGCCGCCCTCGACTCGACGGCCTGCTCGGTCGGGTCGGTCGGGTCGGGGTCGTCCATGAACGTGGGGTACCCGTCCGGCGGAGCACTCACGCAGCAGGGGGCTCCGGGGCCGCGGCCAGCTTGGCGAGCCGGGTGACAGTCCGCCAGTTGCGGGCTGTGACCTGGACGCCGAGGCCCCCGTCGACGAGCCCGGGCAAGCGCGACTTGAGGATCCCGGCCGGGCACCACAGGTACGCGACGCGGTCCCCCAGCTGCAGCTCCTCCTCGCCGACGCCGGCATCGACGACCTCCTTGAGCCCGGCCAGGGCCGTCGCGTCCGGCCGCGCGGACAGGAAGGCCACGAGCAGCCGGCTGGGATCGCGGTCAGGCGCGGCCAGCCGGCACTCGGAGACGGCGGTGGCGAGCTCGGGGCCCGTGCGCACGAGGACTGCGACGTCGAGCCCCAGCTTGGCATCGACGGCGCGGCGGACGTCGTCGGCGATCCGCGCGGGAGAGCGTCGCCCGCCGGTGGTGAAGACAGCGTTGCCGCTCTGCAGGACGGTGCGCACGTCGGCGTACCCCAGCCCGTCCAGCAGCGCCACGAGGTCGCGCATCGACACCCGCTTGGCCTTGCCGACGTTGATGCCGCGCAACAGCGCGACGTACGTCGTCATGCGCGGCCGAAGCGGTCGACGTCGCGCAGGAAGAGCCACGCCGGCACGAGGCTGAGCACGGCGTACGCCGCGAAGCCGACCCCCGCCGCCGCCGACACCACCGAGGACGACGGGTCGGCGGCCGCGCCGAGCAGCTGGTCGGCGGCGACGCCGAGGCTCTCCACGACCCACATCGTCAACAAGCCTCCCACCAGGAGCAAGCCCCACGGCCGGCGCCGCCAGAGCCACCACGCTGCCACCGCCATCAGCGGCAGCGAGAAAGCCAGGTCCTGCACGTAGGTGGGGACGTGGTCAACCCGGTGCCCTCGAGCACCGACGCCGGGTTCGAGCCCAGCACCGCCGGCACGACGCGGCGCAGCCACACCAGCGCGTTGAGGCCCGCGACGACCCAGACGTACACCGCGAGCGCGCGCGCCGGCAGCCGGGCGTCGAAGCGGTCGGCGAGTCGGTCGACGTCGACATCGGCGAGCAGGGCGAGCACGGTCCAGATCGACAGGGACAGCATCGCGGCGTAGAGCAGGAACCACCGATTGAACGGCGTCCCGAACAGCAGCATGACGGCGTTGTAGAGCAGGTAGCCCGCCGCTCCGAGCCACACCAGCAGCCCGCGCGCCGAGCCCCGCGCGGTGAGCCGCGCTCCCACGAACAGGGCCGGCACCGCGACGACGAGCACGACGAGCGCCGTACCCCTGGCCGACCCGCGCATCGCCGGCGGGCCGCTGAGCACATCGGGGACGAGGACGGTCGCCGCACCAGCGATGGCAGCGACCGCCGCCAGGGCGGCCGAGAGCCGGTACGGCCGCCGGGTTCTGGGTAAGCCGTCGACGAGGCCGACGCTGACGGGGGATCGGTGGAGGGTCGCGCTCATGACCACCACGGTCGTCCGCGGACCATCCGCAGACCAGTGCCCAATGGACCTCGGCTTGCCCAGTGGACACCGCGTCTCGTCATGCGGACGGCGGTTGCCGACCAACCGGTGTCGCCGTCATCCTCGCCACCATGGGTGTGGCGACCGTTCTCGAGGCCTTCTGGCCCGGTCGCCGAATGCACGCCTTCGACGGCAGCTGTCCGCCGGCGCAGGTGCCGGCCGGCGCATCCCCGCTCGCCTGACGCTGTCGCACCCCCGCCGCGGGATCCCCGTACGCCCTCATCGGAAGAGGCAGCCATGAACGACGCCTGGAGCTTCGAGACCAAGCAGATCCACGCCGGCCAGGTGGCCGACGAGGCGGCGCGCGCCCGCGCGCTGCCGATCTACCAGACCACCTCCTACACCTTCCGTGACACCGACCACGCCGCCGCGCTGTTCGGGCTGAGCGAGCCGGGCAACATCTACACGCGGATCATGAACCCGACGCAGGCAGTCGTCGAGGAGCGGATCGCGGCGCTGGAAGGCGGCGTCGGCGCACTGCTGGTCAGCAGCGGGCAGGCCGCAACGACGCTGGCGATCCTCAACATCGCCGGTGCCGGGGACCATCTGGTGTCGAGCCCGAGCCTGTACGGCGGCACGTACAACCTCTTCCACTACACGCTGCCCAAGCTCGGCATAGAGGTCTCCTTCGTCAGCGACCCCGACGACCTCGCGTCGTGGCGGGCGGCGGTGCGGCCGAACACCAAGGCGTTCTTCGCCGAGTCGATCCCCAACCCCAAGTCCGACGTGCCCGACCTGGAAGGCATCGCCGGCGTCGCGCACGAGGCCGGGGTGCCGTTCATCGTGGACAACACGGTGGCCACGCCGTACCTCATACGGCCCTTCGAGTGGGGCGCCGACATCGTCGTGCACTCGGCGACGAAGTACCTCGGCGGCCACGGCACCGCCATCGCCGGCGTGGTCGTCGACGGCGGCCGCTTCGACTGGGCGGCGCACGCCGAGCGGTTCCCCGGGCTCAGCACCCCCGACCCCAGCTACCACGGCGTCGTCTACACCGAGGCTCTCGGCGCGGCCGCCTACATCGCCAAGGCCCGCGTCCAGCTGCTGCGCGACCTCGGCCCGGCCGTCGCCCCGTTCAACGCGTTCCTCATCGCGCAGGGCCTGGAGACGCTGTCGCTGCGCGTCGAGCGCCACGTAGCCAACGCCCAGCGGGTCGCCGAGTGGCTCGAGGCGCGCGACGAGGTGGCGTCGGTGGCGTACGCCGGGCTGCCCAGCTCGCCGTGGTACGAGCGTGCCCGCAACTACGCCCCGCGCGGCGCCGGGGCCGTGCTGGCCTTCGAGATCGTGGGCGGCCTGGAGGCGGGCAAGCGCTTCGTCGACGCGCTCGAGCTGCACAGCCACGTGGCCAACATCGGGGACGTGCGCTCGCTCGTCATCCACCCGGCCTCGACTACGCACTCGCAACTGAGCCCGGACGAGCAGCTGACCGCCGGCGTCACGCCTGGCCTGGTGCGGCTCGCCGTCGGCCTGGAGGGGATCGACGACATCCTCGCCGACCTGGAGGCGGGGTTCCGCGCCGCCAAGACGGCCTGACCGTGGCGCCGGCCGCAGGTGCGGGTCCCCCTCCGGCGACCGGGGGATGGCGGGAGGGGGACCCGGCGGGCTGGCGCCGCTTCGCCGACCTGGGTGGGATCGAGCTGGAGCTCGGCGGCTCGCTGCCGGCGGTGCGCCTGGCGTACGAGACGTGGGGCGAGCTCGCCGCCGACGGCTCGAACGCCGTCCTCGTGCTGCACGCGCTCACCGGTGATGCCCACGTCGTTGGTCCGGCTGGCCTCGGGCAGCGCACCCCCGGCTGGTGGCAGGGGATCATCGGGCCCGGTGCGCCGTTGGACCCCGACCGGTGGTACGTCGTCGCGGCCAACGTGCTCGGCGGGTGCCAGGGCAGCACCGGGCCGTCCTCCCTGGCTCCTGACGGGCGGCCGTGGGGATCGCGCTTCCCGCGGATCACGGTCGGCGACCAGGTGCGAGCCGAGGCGCTGCTCGCCGACGTACTCGGCGTACGGCAGTGGGCGGCGGTGCTCGGCGGCTCGATGGGCGCCATGCGGGCGCTGGAGTGGCTCGTCGCCCACCCAGACCGCGTACGGGCCGGGCTTCTGGTGGCGGTGGGTGCCACCGCCAGCGCCGACCAGATCGGCACGCAGACCACCCAGGTTGCGGCGATCGTCGCCGACCCGGGCTGGCACGGCGGCGACTACCACGGGCAGCCGGCGGGCGGCGGACCACATGCGGGGCTCGGGCTGGCGCGGCGGATCGCGCACCTGACGTACCGGTCGGCCTTCGAGCTGGAGGCCCGTTTCGGCCGGGATCCGCAGCCTGGCGAGGACCCGCTCGGCCACGGGCGCTACACCGTGCAGTCTTACCTCGACCACCACGCCGACAAGCTGGTGCGGCGCTTCGACGCCGGCAGCTATGTGACGCTGACCGACGCGATGACCACGTGGGACGTCGGGCGCGGACGCGGCGGCGCCGCTTCTGCACTGGCCGGGGTGTGTGCGCCGGTCGTCGTCGCCGGCATCGACAACGACCGGCTCTACCCGCTGGTCCAGCAGCAGGAGCTCGCCGAGCTGGTGCCCACAGCGGTCGCCGGCGTACGTGTCGTGCACTCCGACCACGGCCACGACGGCTTCCTCGTCGAGCGCGCGGCGATCGGCGGGCTCGTGCGCGAGGTGGTGGCGCTCGCGGATCCGGTCCGCGCGGACGAGCGGCGCAGCGCCTGAGCCGGCGTCGATCAGGTGCGCCGGGCAGACTGTGGGACCCTTCCGCAGTCGCAGGGGAGGTCCCTGCCTGGCTCCCCGTGGAGGTCCCGTGACGGCCTTGGCCGCGCAGAACGACCTGCAGACCAGTTTCCGCAACGCCTGGGACACCGCCGTGGCGGTTGTCCCCCAGGTGCTGTTGTTCCTGCTCATCCTGATCGTCGGCTGGGTGATCGCCCGCGTCGTCGCGAGCCTGCTGCACAAGTTGCTCGACCGGCTCGGCTTCGACAGGGCGGTGGAACGCGGCCGACTGCACGGCGCGTTCAAGACGCTGACGTCGACACCGAGCGATCTGCTGAGCCGCATCGTCTACTACGCACTGCTGCTGCTCGCCCTGCAGCTGGCGTTCGGGGTGTTCGGGCCCAACCCGATCAGCGACCTCATCGCCTCGATCGTGGCCTACCTGCCCCTGGTCTTCGTGGCGATCGTGATCATCGTGGTGGCGGCGGCCATCGCCGCGGTCGTCAAGGACCTCGTCGTCGGCGCGCTCGGTGGGACCCGGCTGGGGCGCTGGCTCGCGGTGGCGGCCCAGATTGCGATCCTCGCGCTGGGGGCCATCGCCGCGCTCACCCAGCTGGGCATCGCCGTCGTCGTGACCAGCACCGTGCTCATCGCCGTGCTGGCGACGATCGGCGGAATCCTCGTGGTCGGCGTCGGGGGCGGCCTGATCCGGCCGATGCAGCGACGCTGGGAGCGCTGGCTGGAGTCCGCGGAGTCCCTCGCAGCGGAGGCGGCCCGCGAGCGCGCCGCTGCCCGCCGCCACGCGGAGATCGAGGCCGAGCACGCGCGGGCCGTCGCGCCCGCGCCGCCGGAGCCCCCTGCTGAGCCGGCCCCGGCGGCGGCCGCCACCGTCCCGACACCGGACTCCGCGCTGGCAGCCGCCGCCGAGGCTGCGCCGGAGCCGGCTACGGCGCCCGGGCCACCCCCGGCAGCCACGGCACCCGCCGATCCCGACGACGAGACGCAACGGGTGCCGGTGGTCGACCCGCTCTCCCCGGAGTGGGAGCCACCCGACATCCGGAGGGAGCCCTAACAGCGGGGGAGGTGGCCGAAACGTGGCGCGTATGACAACCCGAGGTCGATCCCTGGCGACGCCACTGTCCTGGTGGTCGAAAACCTGGGTGTCATCGGCTCATAGACCGCCACCAGAACAGTGACGTCCGCGGGCCGGGACGTCCGCGGGCCGGGACGTCCGCGGGCCGGGACGTCCGCGGGCCGGGACGTCCGCGGGCCGGGACGTCCGGGGGCTGCTCAGCCGCCGAGCCGGCCCAGGTCTGCGACCAGGAGCCCGGCGCTCTCGCAGACCCAGTGGGCTTCCGCACCCAGCTCCGGCACCACCCGCAGCGCGTGCTCGTCGAGGGAGTCGCACGACCTGCACAGCGGCCACCGGCGACCGTGCCGGTCAAGCAGCCGGTCCTGGACGTCTTGGGCCACCTGACCGGCGACGAAGACGGCGCCGTCGGGCCACTGCTCGACCCACCAGCGCCGCTCGCTGACCACCTCCTCGACGACGTCGACGGCCGCGGCGGAATCCAGCCCGCGGGCGATCAGGTCGTGGACGACCCGGGCGCGCGCCTCGAGCAGGCTGTCGGTCACGGCAGCAGTCTCGTCCTACGCTGCCCTCGTGCGCCCGCTCCTCGAGGTGATCGCCACCCACCCGGGGGACGCCGCGGGGGCGCAGCAGGGCGGCGCCGACCGGCTCCGGGTCTGCGCCGATCCGGCCCGCGGTGGGCTGACCCCGCCGCCGACCTCGCTCAGGGCCTTGCGGGCGGAGACTCACCTGCCGCTGCACGCCGCCCTGCGTGGAAACGACGACTGGTCGACGACCGGCTCTGAGCTGTCCCGGCTGCAGGGCGCGGCCTACGAGCTGGCAGCCGCTGGCGCCGACGGCTTCGTGGTCGGCTTCTGCGGACCGACGCTCGAGGTCGACCTGGCGGCGGTCGGCGCGGTGGTCGAGCACGTGCAGGGCCTGCCCTGGACGTTCTCGCGGGCGTTCGACATGACCCTCGACCACGACCGGTCGTGGCGCCTCGTCCGGTCGCTGCCGGGGCTGCTGGGCGTGCACACCGCCGGCTCAGCCCGGGGACTGGACGACGGCCTCGACGACGTGTGCCGACGGGCAGCTACCGACTCCGAGGTCGCCCGGCTCACCGTCGTCGGCGGCGGCCTGGCCCCCGGGCACGTCCCGTGGCTCGCGCGGGCCGGGGTGCGGTCCTACTCCGTGGGTCGGCGGGCCCGTCCCGGCGCGTCCTGGAAAGCCTACGTCGACGCCGGTCACGTCCGGTCCTGGCGCACGCTGCTCGACGACGCCGTGCAGGCGGCCGGGTGAGCGGTCAGTGATTTTCGTCGACCCGCCGGCCTGGTCGCGCTACGGACGGCTGTGGTCCCACCTGGTCTCCGACGCCTCCTACGCCGAGCTGCACGAGTTCGCGCGCTCGGTCGGGCTGTCCGAGCGCGCCTTCGACCGCGACCACTACGACGTCCCGGACGCGCTGTACGAGGTGGTCGTGGCGGCTGGTGCCGTCCCCGCGCGGAGCAGAGAGATCGCCCGGCGGTTGCGGGCGGCCGGACTGCGCCGGCCCAAACGCCGGCTCAGCCCGTGAGCCGGGCCAGCTCAGCGGCCATGTTGCGCCGCGCGGCCGCCTCCCACTGCTGCTGGGCGGCCGGGGTGCTGAACAACGGCGTACGAGACAGCAACGCCTCCAGCACGGCTGCCCGGCCGCTGTCGAAGGCGTCCTCGGGTACGTCGGCGTACTCCTCCCGGATGGCGGCGGCGTAGGCGGCGTACGCCGCGGGGTCCGCGCCGAGCACCGCGAGGTCGGCGTCGCAGAGCAGGCCGCCGGCCACGTCGCCCGGCGCCGCGGCGTGCCCGATCGTGAGCCTGATGAGCCGGACGACCTCGCCCGTCCGGGCCGCCGGCTCCCCGAGGTCGCCGAGGACGGTGGCCGCCAGCGTGGCGCTCGCCTCCTCGTCTGCGCCGGGCTGGCCGTCGTACACCGCGTCGTGGAACCACGCCGCGAGCTCGACCGCGTCGAGGTCGACGACCTCGGGCGCCGCGGGAGCCAGCAGGTCGAGCGCGTCCAGCACCGCGGCCAGGTGCGGCAGTGCGTGGTAGCGGCGGTGCGGCTCGGTCCACCGCTCGAGCAGGGCCCGGCCGGCCGCGTCGGCCGTGGGCGAGGCGCCCACGAGGGCGCGCCAGCGCTCGAGAAGCTGACCCGGGCCGCTCGTCGTCATCGCACGATCATCCCAGCACGGGCATCCGAGCGGCGGCCGGTCCGAGCAGTGCACGGTCGTCCTCGTCAGGTCGATCACGCCCGGTCGCGAGCAACGCGAACAGGTCGGGTGACATCCCGTGCGGGCGGGTGGTTCTGGCCAGCGCGGCCAGCACGGGCTCGGTGACCGCCATTGCCGCCGTCGACGTAGTGACCGGCGTCGGCATGTCGAGGCGGTGCACCACCGCCTCGAGCACGAGGGTCGCGAGGAAGTCAGGGACCGTCAGGACGTGGCCCTGGGTCCGGATGCGGCCCGTGGACTCTGCCGCCGATGCCGCCCGGACCGCGGCCTCGAACAGCGACGTGGCGTGCCCGACCAACGACTCGGGCGTCGCGTAGGCCGCGGCCGAGCGGCGGACGAACTGCGCGTGCGGACCGGCGCTGGCCTCGGCGCCCGGTGGGTAGTCGCGCCAGTACGACACGGCGTCCCGGTCCGGCGCATCGTCGGCCCGCGTCGTGAGCGCGACCAGCGCGCGCTGGGCGTCGAGCATGCCGTGGAAGAGCAGGTCCGCGACCGACCAGCCGGCGCAGCGTGTGGGCGCCGAGAAGTCCTCGCCGGGCAGTGACCGCACGAGCCGTACGGTCTCGCCGTACGCCGCCCGCAGCCCGTCGAGCGCCTGCTCATAGGTGGCAACGGTCATGACACCCAGGGTGTCAGTCGATGACGCATCGGCGTAGTGCCAGCAGCGCATAGGCGCGAGCGGCGACCACTACCTCGCCGAGGCTCACCTGCTCGTCGCCGGAGTGCGCGTGGCGAACCTGACCCGGCCCGTACTGCACCGTCGGGACCCCGGCGGCGGCGTAGAGCCGCAGGTCCGAGCCGTACGGCGCCCCGTGCGCGGCCAGCGGGCCGCCCCCGGCGTCGACCACGGCCCGGCCGACCTGGGCGACGAGCTCGTGGCCCGGCGGCAGGGCGCCCGGGGCGAACACGCCGCCCGGCCAGCTGACCCGTACCGGGTGTTCGGCGAGCCAGGGGTCGGCTGTGGACGCCGCCGCCACGCAGGCCTCGAAGGCAGCCCGCGCCGCCGCCACCTCTTCGCCGGGCAGCACGCCGTAACGGCCCTCGGCGACGAGCAGGCCGGGGACGCTGCTCGCCCAGTCGCCGGCTCGCACGACCCCCACCGACAGCGGTGCCGCGAGGTCGAGGTGGGCGAACGCGCTGTCCGGGCTGCGGTTGCGCTGCTCCTCCAGCTCGCGCAGCGCGGCCAGCACCGGCAGCGCGGCGTCGAGCGCGCTGACCCCGAGCGTCCGCGTGGCACCGTGGGCCGCCCGGCCGGGCACCTCGAGTCGGAACGTCAGCGACCCGGCGTTCGCGGTGATGACCGCGCGGTCGGTCGGCTCGGCGAGGACGCAGGCGTCGCCCGTGTGGCCGCGACGCAGGGTGGCGAACGTGCCCAGGCCACCGTCCTCCTCCCCGATGACCGTGTGCACGGCGAGCGGCCGGTCCAGCCGGACGCCGTTCGCGGTCAGGGCGGCGGCGGCGGCCAGCGACGCGACCACACCGGCCTTCATGTCGCAGGCGCCCCGCCCGTGCAAGCGTCCGGCGAGATCCCGCAGCGTCCATGGGTCGCCGTCCGGCCAGCCGCCGAGGTCACCGGGGGGCACCACGTCCACGTGGCCGCCGACGACCAGCGCCGGCTTCCCCGGCGGGCCGAGGCGGCCGACGACGCCGAGCGCGGCGCCGCGCTCGACCTCCTCGCCGGGGTAGTCGGGATCGCCGCGGAGGGCGGCGAGGTCGAGCGGCCACACGTCGACCGCGAGGCCGACCTCGGCCATCCGCGCGGCGCACCAGCGCTGGGCGTCCAACTCGGCCTCGGCGCCCCCGACGCTCGGGATGGCGACGAGCTCGGCGAGGTCACGGCGCAGGGCGTCGGCGTCGATCGCCGCCAGCACGTCCGCCGCCAGCCCGGGTGCGCCCACCTGCCGGAGTCTGCCAGCGGGGGAGTTGATCACGTTAACGTGATCAACACCCCCTTCCCGCGTCCTGCAGGGGTCGGGAAGGGGGAGTACGGCGCGGGAAGGCCGCAGCCGAGTCGTGCCCGCACAGCCGGCGCAGATCCCGCGACCCGTGGTGCTCCTGTGGCGGAAGGTGCACACTGGCCGGCACCCGCTGCCTCCGGACGGAGACCCTGCCGTGCTCACGATGCCGAGCCGCCCGGTGCTGCGCCGGCTCGCGTCGGTGCCGGCCGCGTCGGTCGCCGCCGCGGCGGTCGCCACCGCGGCCGTCGGCGTCGTGCTGAGCGCGCCCCACGCCACCGCCGACGTGGCGCCTGCCTATGGCGCAGGCTCCACGGCCACGACGTACGGCGGTCGCGCCCTGGATCTGTGCACGGCGCCCCGGCTCGCCACGCTCGGCGCATGGAGGGCCTCGGCGTACCGCGCCGTCGGCATCTACACCAGTGGCATCAACCGGGCCTGCAAGAGCCAACCCAACCTGGGCACGGCGTGGGTACGCGGAGCGGCCCGCAGCGGCTGGCACCTCGCGCCGATCCACGTGGGCCGGCAGGCGCCGTGCGTGAGCTGGACGCGATACCGGATCTCTCGCACGCTCGCGACGGCGGCGAGCCAGGGGGCCGCGGGGGCCGAGGAGGCCGTGGCGGCGGTCCGCCGGCTCGGAATGGTGTCCGGCACCGCGATCTTCGCCGACATCGAGAACTTCTCCACCGCCGACTCCGGCTGCAAGGCGGCCGTGCTGGCCTACGTCGACGGCTGGGTCGACCGCCTCCACGTGCGCGGGATGCTGGCGGGGGTCTACTCCAACGCGATCTCGGGCATCCACGCGCTGGCCGTCGCCTACAACGATCCGCGGCAGTCCCGCCCGGATGCGGTGTGGTTCGCCCGCTGGAACGGGCTCGCGTCGGTGTGGGGGGACCCCTCGTTCGGTGACGCACTGTGGCACGGCACGCAGCGGATGAAGCAGTACCGTGGCGACCACTGGGAGAGCTGGGGCGGCGTCTCGCTGCGCATCGACAGCAACGTGGCCTCGGTGATCACCGCGAGCGTGCCGTACGCCCAGCACGTCACCGCGCGCGGCGGGCTCAACGTGCGCAGCGGACCGGGGGCGTCCTACCCACGGACCTCCGGGCTGGCGACGGGCACGACGGTGGACGTCGTGTGCCAGACCTCGGGCTCGCTCGCGCTGGGCAGCCGGGTGTGGGACCGGCTCTCGACCGGGCGATACGTCTCCGACTCCGGCCTCGACACCCGCTCCACGCCGGGCTGGACGTGGCCGCTCCCGCGCTGCACGACGCCCTTCCAGGTCATCGCGTCGGTGCTCAACACCCGCGCCGGTCCGACGACTGCCGCGGCGGCGAAGGGCCGGCTCTACGGTGGACAGCTGGCGTACGCCGGGTGCCAGACCTCCGGCGCAGCCGTCGGCAGCAGCCGGGTGTGGGACCGCCTGCCCGACGGCACCTACGTCAGCGACTACTACCTGCGCAGCCGCAGCCGGACGACGTGGTCGGCGCCGCTGCCGCGGTGTTGATGTCCACCGCCGCTCCGGACACCGCGGCATGACCGGGCACCGGCGCCTCCGGACCTTCGACGCCACCAACCGCTACGGGCTGGTGATCCTGCTCATCGTTCTCACCTACGCCGTGTCGGCCGCGGCGAGCAAGCGGCCCTTCACGTCGGTGGTGATCCTCGTCCAGCTCGTGACGGTGTGGCTGGCCTTCAGCGTCTCGGAGTCGCGTCGCGCGCAGCGCGTGGCGGGCGGCGCCATCGTCGCGGTCGCCGGTGTCGCACTGGTCGGCCTGGTCGTGGGTGGGTCGCCCCCGCCCGAGGCCGGCGCGGACGGCCTCGACGCGACATTCTTCGCGATCAGCGCTTTGCTCTACCTAGTCGCCCCCGTGGTCATCCTGCGACACCTGATCCGGCGACCGGTGATCGACGTGCAGACCCTCGCCGGCGCCGTCGCGAGCTATCTGCTGCTCGGCATGATGTTCGCCTTCGCCTACCGGGCGCTGGGAACGGTGCAGACTGCCCCGCTCTTCTTCGGCAGCGACGGGTCGGGAACGATGTCCGACGACCTGTTCTTCAGCTTCGTGACGCTGACGACGACGGGCTACGGCAACCTCGTGCCCGCGGCCAACCCCGGTCAGTCCCTGGCCGTCGTCGAGGCGATCCTGGGACAGCTGTTCCTCGTCACCGCGGTCGGGAAGATCGTGTCGGACTACGGCCGCCGTGGCCGCCGGCCGAGCGAGGAGCCCGGCTCCGGGCAGGGATGATTGGGTACCGTTCGCGCCCCGCCTTCAGTGCGCGAACGTCTCCGGCGACTTCTCCGCGGGCATGGGGCTCTCCAGGTCGTCGAGCCACTCGACCGCCTGTGCGAGGTCGCGCAGGAAGAGCTCGGCCATGTCGTGGCTGAAGCCGTTGCGCACGACGATGCGCAGCACCACCAGGTCCTCGCGGTTGGGTGGCATCGTGTACGCCGGCACGAGCCAACCGCGCTCGCGGAGCTTGCGGGAGACGTCGTACGCGGTGTACTTGTCCACCTCGTCGGAGAGCGCGAAGGCGAACACCGGCAGATCCCGGCCATCAGTGAGCAGCCTGAACTGCGGCATCGCCGCGATGGCGTCGGACAGCCGCACGGCGACGTCCTGACAGGTCTGCTGCACGGCGCGGAACCCCGCCACGCCCAGCCGCAGGAACTGGTAGTACTGCAGCACGACCTGCGAGCCCGGCCGGGAGAAGTTGAGCGCGAACGTCGGCATGTCCCCGCCGAGGTAGTTCACGTGGAACACCAGCTCCTCGGGCAGGAACTCGGTGTGCCGCCACAGCACCCAACCAACGCCGGGGTAGACCAGCCCGTACTTGTGCCCGGAGGCCTGGATCGACACCACCCGGTCGAGCCGGAAGTCCCACTGCAGCTGCGGTTGCAGGAACGGCGCGACGAACCCGCCCGAGGCGGCGTCCACGTGCACCGGTACGGACACCCCGGTCTGCGCCTCGTAGGCGTCCAGCGCGGCGCAGATCTCGGCCACGGGCTCGTAGCTGCCGTCCATCGTCGAGCCGAGGATCGCGACGACCCCGATCGTGTTCTCGTCCACGAAGGGCATCATGCGTTCCGGCGTCAGGTGGTAGACCTCGCCCTCGACCGGGACGTATCGCGGCTCCACCTCCCAGTAGTTCGCGAACTTCTCCCACACCACCTGCACGTTCGAGCCCATGACCAGGTTGGGCCGGTCGGTCGGCAGGCCAGCGTCTCGGCGCCGCTGGGCCCACCGGCGCTTGAGGGCCATGCCGCCGAGCATGCAGCCCTCCGAGCTGCCGGTGGTGGAGGTGCCGACGGCGTGCGCGCCGTCCGCGGCATGCCACAACTCGGCGAGCATATGCACGCAACGGGACTCCAGCTCCGCCGTCTGCGGGTACTCGTCCTTGTCGATCATGTTCTTGTCGACGGTGGCCAGGTAGAGCTTGTCGGCCTCATCGTCCATCCACGTGGTGACGAATGTTGCGAGGTTGAACCGCGCGTTGCCGTCGAGCATGACCTCGTCGCGGACGACCTCGTACGCGGTCTGCGGCAGCATGCCCTCGTCGGGAAGGTGTCGCTTGGGTACGGCGCGCATGCCCTCGCGCGTGAAGACCGGCGCCATCTCGCCCTCCGTGCGACGGGCCTGCTCCGACGACCGCCAGACCGCCATGGTTGCCCTTTCCGACGTGTTCCGGCGACGGTTGCTCCCGGCCGGCTCGCGCCCCAGCCAACCAACCGGCTCGCGGGAGCACGTCACCCCGCCTGGGTGAGGGGTCAGTGCGACGTGGGCCGGGAGCGGGCCGAGTCCCGATCCCGTCGCCGTGGGCCCTTCGAGCGCCCGACCACCGCCCCGGTGCCGAGCAGCAGGACGAGGTTGACCAGCGCACCCACGACCGCCGGCCCCAGCAGCCGTGGGTCGCTGTCCAGCTGGCCGACGATGATCACCAGGCCCAGCGTCCCGAACCTGCTGCCGGTGACGAGCGCACTGGAGGCCCGGACCGCGCGGTCGCGACCGCCGACAGCCCAGCCGAGGGCGAGCGCCGCGCACGTGGTCGTCGCCGCCGCGACCGGCACCCAGGTGAGCAGCAGGGCGCGCAGCGGCGCCGCGTTGGCGACCACCCCGGCGGCCAGCGCGATGACCAGCGTGATGGTGGACAGGCTGGTCAGCCGCGGAACCCAGGCGGCGGCCGCGGCGGGCGTGCGGGCCCGCAGCAGCAGCCCGATCGCGAGCGGGCCGAGGACCAGAGCCGCCAGGCTGGCGATGATGCCGCCGGCGCTCACCGACGCCTCCGCGGCGACCTGCCTCACCCAGAACGGGACGACCAGGATGTCGGCGACCTGGAGCAGGACGACGAGGGACACGGCAAGGGCGAGGTCCCCCCGCCGGGACAGCTGCACCGCTTTGAGACCGGCGGCCCCCCCCGCCCCGACCGCGACAAGCACGAGGCCGGTGACGTCCCGGGACGCGATGGGAAGGAGGTTGGCGACGCCCCAGGCCAGCGCGGGAAGGACCAGCAGGTTGACCGCGCCCAGCGCGGTCAGCAACCGGCCGCGGCGCAGTGCCGCGCCGAGGTCCGAGACGGTGAGGCTCAGACCGAGTGACACGACGGTGACGACGATCGTGACGGTGACCGCGTTGTTGAAGACGGTGCTCCAGAACTGCTCGTCCACGCCGATGTCAGGAGCCTGCGCCGGTCCGGCGGGTCAGCGCCGCGCCGTCGTGTGCAGCGTCCAGCAGGCCCAGGCTCCGCGCGCGCTCGACGACCCCTGCCCGCGAGCTCACCCCGAGCTTGACGCGGATCGCGCGGGCCTGCGTCTTGACGGTGTTGCGCGAGACGTGGAGCCGCTTGCTGATCTCCTCCAGCGACAGGTGCGTGGGCAGCAGGCGAAGCACTCGGATCTCGGCGGTCGTTAGGGCCGACGGGCTCTGCGGGATCGATCCCTCGAGCGGATCCACTTGCCCCTCGAGCTCACCGAGCCACTCGAAGAGGACAGGCGCGTCCGCCACCTGCGCGATCAGCGGCCTGGCCTCCGTCAGCAGCACGCGGGCCGCGACGGTGTCACCGAGCAGGAGCTGGGCGCGGGCCAGCACCAGTCGCGCCTGGACCGCCCACCACGGTGCGAAGTGGTCGGTCGAGGCCATCTTCAGCCGTCCCCGCCGCGCCTCGCGGCGCGCAGCGGCCAGCTCGCCCCGTTGCGCGAGCACGAGGGCCGCGACGCAGAAGACCGGACCCATCGTCGGCAGCTTGTCGAGATGGCTGGCCTCCAGGATGTCCAGCGCGTTGGCGGTGAGGGTCGAGGCGGTCGCCCAGTCGCCCTGCTCGACCGCGAGCAGGGCCATCTCCGCGCCGCTCAGGGCCTGCAGTTGGGGGAGGGCCAGTCCAGCCGCTAGCCGATCGTTCTGCTCGTGCAACCGCCATGCGCCAGGCCGGTCTCCCGTCAGCTGCGCGGCCATCGCGATGAGGAACTGGCACATCACCCGCCACGGGTCGCCGGCCTGCTGGTGGTGCTCAGCGACCTCGGCGTCCGCGCGCATCCGCGCGATCCCCTCGTGGCCGAGCAGAGCGCGCAGCAGCGCGACTGCTGCGACCAGGTCCGGGTCGGGGTCCGTCCTCCCGCCCGCCCGCGTTGCGCGCTCGGCGGCCGCCAACAAGTCATCCAGTGGGCGACCGGTCGGCAGCGCCCACCAGGCCGTGCTCAGGGACACCCACGGCTCGCCATAGACCTCGGCCGGATGGAAATCGTCGAGCAGCCGCTCCAGTCGCGCGCGCCGTCCGCTCGTGATGTACCACGGCACTAACGACCACAGGAGCCTGGCCGCTCGCGACACGTCGCCCACCGCGCGGGCGTGCCGGATGGCTTCCTCGATGTCGCCGCGGGCTTCCCACCAGGCTCCGGCGCGACGGTGCAGCTCGGGCTCGAGTCGCGGCTCCCGGCTCGCCAGCTCGGCGCGCAGCATCCGGGCGAACAGGTCGTGGAAGCGGTACCACGTGACGTGGCCGTCCAGCGGCGCCAGGAAAAGGTTGGCGGCGGCGAGATCGCGAAGGATCTTCCCCGAGTCGTCGCGGCCCAGGACCTCGTCGCACAACCCGGCACTCAGCTTGCTGAGGATCGATGTCCTGGTCAGGAAATGCACCTCGTCGGGGGAGGCCCGGGTCAGCAGCTCGTCGCGCAGGTAGTCCATGAGCAGGCGCTCGTCGCCGGTGAATCGCTGGACGGCCTTCTCGTCGCCGCCGTCCTCGGCGACCGTGAGAGCGGCGAGATAGAGCCCGGCAGGCCAGCCCTCGGTGCGCTCGACGAGGGCGAGCACGTCGTCGCTGGCCAGCTGCAGCCCCGCCTCGGCCAGCAGAGCACCACCTTCCCGGACCGACATCCTGAGCTGCTCAGGGCCGATGCGGACCGCGGATCCTCGCGACTCCAAACGGCCCCACGGCAGCCGCAGGTCGCTGCGCGAGCCGATCACGAGCTGCGAGCCGGCCGGAAGGTGCTGGATGACGGTGGTGAGCACCTGCAGGCAGATGTCGCTCGTGATGACGTCCGCGTCGTCGAGGACCAGGACGAACGGGCGGCGCCGCTCGAGCAGCATCCGGCCGAGCCGGGGGAGGGCGACGGTCAAGATCGTCGTCTCGTCTCCGCGCAGTGCCGAGCCGACGTCGGCGTCGATTGACTCGACGCGCTGCAGCGCGAGCAACACATAGCTGATGAGCTCCACCGGGTCGTCGTCGGTCATCTCGAGACTGAGCCAGGAGACCGGGCGGTGCTCGGCCGCGGCGAGCTGTGACAGCAGCGTCGTCTTGCCGTAGCCGGCCGGGGCGCTGACGACCACGACCGGTGCGTCCGCGTATCGCGCCAGCCGGTCCATGACTGCCGGCCGACCCACCAGGCCCGGCCGCTGCACAGGGATGCGCAGCTTGGCCTCGACCGGGACGAGCTCCACCAAGCGGAGCTGACGGGGCGCTGGCCGCCGCGGCGACGCGTAACCCAGCACCGCGTCGTCCACCGTCGGCCGCCCCTTCTGTTCGAGTTCGGAAGCGGGACCTTCGGTCCCGCATCGTCGGCACAGGTCGGCGCCGACCGGCGTGGTCTACCGGCGTCGCTCATCCGCCATGGATGACGCGACGGATCTGTGGCGCTGTGAGCGTAGCGGTGGCAACGGCCGGGATGCCGCTGCGCGGCTCGACGAAGGGGTGGACATGAGCGACGACTTGGCCGAAACGGGGCCCATCGACTACCTCGTGGTCGAGTTCCCAGGCAATCGGATGACCGGCGAGGCGCTGCCGCTGCTGGTCGACCTGGTCGAGCGGGGAATCATCCGGATCCTCGACCTCGTCTTCGTGCGCAAGGACGTCGATGGCTCGGTCGAGGTCATGACCATCTCGGAGGACGGCGGAGGTGACCTCGACCTCACGGTGTTCGCCGGCGCGTCGTCGGGCCTGCTCGACGACGACGACATCCGCGACGCTGCCGGTGTGATCGAGCCGGGAAGCTCGGCGGGGGTGGTGGTGTACGAGAACGTGTGGGCGGCACCGTTCGCCGCAGCCCTGCGCCGCTCGGGCGGACAGCTCGTTGCCAGCGGGCGCATCCCGGTCCAGGCGGTGCTCGCAGCGCTCGAAGCCGCCGAGACCCCCGCCTGACACCTAGCCGCCGCTGCCACGCAACCGCCTGACGAGAGGAACGAGTCATGGGTCTGATCCGCGGGGTCGCCCGCACCGCCGTCGTGGCCGGGACCGCGACCGCCGTCTCCAACCGGGTGTCGCGCCGGCAGGCCGGTCGTTGGGCACAACAGGAGCAGGTGCAGGAGCCGCCTCCGCAGCAGGTGGTGTACGCGGCCCCGCCGCCGCCTGCCGCACCGGCCGGATCCGGGATGGGCGACGTCGTCTCCCAGCTGAAGGAGCTGGCCGCACTCAAGGAACAAGGGGTGTTGACCGACGCCGAGTTCGAGGCGCAGAAGGCGCGCGTCCTCGGATCCTGACGCCCGGTGCGGCTCAGATCAGGTGGAGCTGACGAGCGCGCCGGATCGCTTCGTTGCGGCGTGACGCGGACAGCTTGCGCAGGATGCTCCGTACGTGCGTCTTGACGGTGTTCACCGAGATGAACATGCGGTTTGCGATCTCCTCGGTGGTCAGCAGTGCCGACAGCAGGCTGAGGACCTCGGTCTCCTTGGGGGACAGCGGCTGCACGACGAGCGGGGCAGCGTCCCCGGAGCCAGCGGTCGGGTGAGCGCCCGACTGCGAGTTGTCGGTAATCCACCCGGTCCGGGAGGAAACCGACGCGTCGGTCCTCATCAGCCGACGCACCGGAGGGGCGGCGTGCGCGAACGGGCGGCGCATCGCCTGCGGCTCGGACAGCCGCAGCGCGCGGAGCAGGGCAGCACGACCGGCGCGCGGATCGGCGTGCGCGAGGTGCCAGTGCGCCCGTGCCAGCTCGATGCCGACGCGCGAGCCCAGCGGGTGGTCCGGGTCGTCGTCCGAAGTCGGGGCGGTGGGCTGGGCGCCGGCTACCGACGGGTCGAGCGCGTGGCCCTCGGCGGTCAGCAGCGGGCGCAACCACGCTGTGGGGACCGGGTCCTCCGCGAGCAGCCTGCGCGCGGCGTCGCGGTCGCCGCGGTCGCGGCGCAGCCGCACCTGCAGGAGGCGTGCCAGCGATGCCAGCAGCTCGTCGGTTCCGGTCTCGGTGACGTCTCCGGCCAGCTGCAACTCCTGACGAGCAGTGGCGAGGTCCTGGCGCTCCAGGGCCACCCAGGCGAGGGCGAGCGGGATAGCCGCCGGCCGCCGTCCGGCCATCACGCCCGACTCCTCGGCGAACCGCCGTGCGGTCGAGGCGATCTCCTCGGCACGTGACAGCCGTCCTCGGCACGCCTCGGCCAGCGCCAGCATGGCGAGGCAGCGCAGGCGGGCGGCCTCGCAACCGGTGGCTGCCGCGGGGACGAGCGCGTCGACCAGGCTGCCACAGGCGCTGTCGAAGTCTCCTGCGCGCAGGTGGGCGCAACCCGCGGCGTGCTGGACCAGGACCCGCAGCTCGGGGTGGGCGGCGGCTTGGCCGGCGGGAAGAGCGTCAAGTGCCTGCAACCCACGGCGGGCTGCGGCGAGCGTTTCCCGAGCGTCGCCGTTCGCGGCGCAGCAGGCGGTCCGGGTGACCTCGACGCTGGCCCGCAGGGCGGGTCCCCAGGCAGTCGACCCGGAGCCGAGCCCGGTCAGGGCGTCCGCGCAGTCGCCGGTCCCCGCAGCGGCCAGCTCGAGGCCGGCGCGGACTACGACAGCCTCCGGTGTGACCACGCCGTCGGGCATTCGAGCCAGGCGTTGCAACAGTGTCGAGCCGGCGGGGGCGAGCAGGACGAGCCGGCCGATCGCCAGCTGGTCCACGACGAGCCGGGCTGCCTCGGTCCACTCTCCGGCCGTGACGGCGTGGTGGACCGCCTCGTCGACCTCGCCCACAGTCGCGAACCACTGCGATGCGCGACGGTGCAGGACGGGCACGTCCTCGGGCGACTCGTGTCCCAGCAGAGCGACCAGGAAAGCGCGGAAGAGGGGGTGCACCCGATAGCAGGCAGGCGCCCCCTGCACTCTCTGGACGAACGCATTGCTGCGGGCCAGCGCCAGCAGCAGCAGGTCCGCGTCTGTGCGCCCGGTGAGTGCATCGGCGAGTCCCGGCGTCAGCTCGGCGGCGACGCTGGTCCGGAGGAGGAACTGGCGCACGTCGGTAGGCATCGCCTGCAGCACCTCCGCGACGAGGTACTCCGCCAGGATGGAGTCCCGCGGCCCCAGGCAGGCCGCCAGTTCGTCCGCGACGGAGGACGAGGCATCGATGTCCTGCAGGGCCATCGCGGCCAGCCGCACGCCGGCCGCCCACCCCTCGGTGCGGTCGAGAAGGAGCTGCGTCGCGAGCTCCGGGGACCGGACGCCATGCGCCTCGAGCATCGCCGTCACCTCCGGGGCAGTGAAGGCGAGGTCTCTGAGCCGGATCTCGGTGATCGTGCCGCCGAGCCGGTAGCGGTGCAGGGGGAGCAGGGGATCGGTGCGGGTGACCAGCACGAGCCGCAAGGCCGGTCCCGCGCAGCGCAGCAGCAGGTCGAGCTCGCGCAGGACCTGCTGCCCCTTCAAGCGCTCGACGTCGTCGAGCACGAGGACGACCGGCTCCTCGCGCGCCTGCAGCGCGACGCCCAGATGGGTGACGAACGCCAGGTCGACCGCCTCGGCGTGGGTGGGGCGGACAGTGCTGGCGGGGATGACGCCGTGGCGGGTCAGCGCCTCCAGCACATAGGACCAGAAGACTCCCGGCTGGTTGTCCCCGTCGTCCAGCGTCAGCCACGCAACGGGCGACGTCTCGTCCGGGTCGGCCGCCCAGGCGGCGGCGAGGATCGTCTTGCCCGATCCGGCGGGCGCGCTGAGCAGGGTGAGCGGCGTGCGGCCGACTCCGCGCTTCACCAGCTCGATCAACCGCTGTCGCGGGACGAGCTGGACCGGGGGTTGCGGCGGGAGCAACTTCGTTGCGAGCAGTGGCAGCGTGGCCGGCTCGCCGCTTCGCCGGACCGTGCTGGCCGTTCCGGTGCCGCTCACGCCTCTCCCTGCTGCTGCGGTGTGTCCGCTCGGTGTGGAGCCCGGTGCCTCGACCCGACTCTCGTCGCCACGGGACGGCGCGTCATCGACCAGGTTGGGTGAAAGCCGAGGTGACGGGGTGGTCGGTCATCCTCGGCGGACGACGCGGGAGTCTAGTCGCTCCGCGAAGGTGGGGCCATGCGCCGGGTGGCGGAACAATCGGATGGGGCTGATGGGTACTCAGGCGTACGAGGTGCGGGTGGATGGACCCGTCCCCGACGAGCTGCTCGACGAGCTGCTCGCTACCGCAGTCGAGGAGCCCGCGCAGACGGTCCTCACCACGGGCGCGGTCGACCAGCAGGCCCTGCACGGGCTGCTCGACCGGCTGGGGGCGTACGGACTCGAGCTCGTCGAGGTGCGCCGCGTTGGTGGGGACCAAGCCTCGAGCTCGGCCCAGACCGCTGCCCATGCCGGCCCGGGTGCGAGTCGGCCGACGGACTACGAGGTGTCGATCCGCGGGTTCCTGGGTCCGGTGCTCCGGAGCGCCCTTGCCGACGTGGCCAGTGCCGCCGCGGCGGACTCGAACGTCTGGTGCTTCCGCCCAGCCGGCCCGCAGGACCTCGCCTGCCTGCTCGCCATTCTGGGGGCGCACGATGTGGAACTAGTCAGCCTGCGCCGCATCGGCGCACCCGTACGCACTCCGGAGTGAGCTCGAGGGGCGACGGGACGCTTCGGTCGAATCACTCCAGGCGTGTGGCGGTGCTGATGCGACCGGCCTGAGCCGCCGCGGCCAGCGCGGAGTGGTCGCGCTCGTTCTGGTCGGCGTAGCGCTCGGCGAAGTCGGCGACCGCCACGTCGAACGCGCGCGACTTGCCGAGATACGCGGCGATCGCGATGCGGTCACCGGATCGCGCGTGGGCCCGCGCGAGGGTCCATGCGCACACTCCCGCGTACGCGTCGAGGCCGGCCGGCACCATCTGGTCGATATCGGCGGACCCCTTCCAGTCCCGGAGCTGGCGGACGTAGAAGTCTCGCGGCTGACCGTCGATGGTGGCTTCGACAGGCACCCAGCCGAGGAAGATGTCGCTGGCGGCCTGCATGAGCCGCTGGCCGAAGACCACCCGTTCGCCCTCGTTGGCGCAGGGCCGGGTCGGCTCCTCCAGGTAGTCGGCGAGGACGGAGCGCTGCGCCTCCTTGACCTGGAGGAACAACGGGTCGTTGGTGTCTCGCCCCCGCAGCAACAGGATCCAGGACCGCGTGCCGACGCTGCCGACGCCGACGACCTTGCGGGCGAGGTCGACGAACTCGTACTGGTCCAGGAGCACGCCACGGTCGTGGTCGAGGGTCGCGCGGTAGCGGGCGGTCAGCTCGGCGACCTGCGTGGTGAACCGCTGCCCGGCGGCCCGTGGCAGCAGCGCGGAGACCGGCATGATGAAGGGGGGATCCGCGTTGATCCGCCAGCCGCCGTCCACCGAGGTCGTCAGCTTCGCCAGCGCATGCACGCTGTCGCGCGCGTGGGCCTTGTCCGTGGCTCGCTTCAGCCGGTTGCGCTGGACCTTGCTGAGCTGGTCGGCGAGCATGTCGCGCAGCCGGTCGACGTCGGCCCGGGCGTACCAGACGTCGAGGTTGCCCATCGCGGCGAACTCGATCATCGCCTCACGGTACCGGCGCACGGCGCCGGCGACGGTCGAGCGCGTCTGCTTGGCCGCGAAGCCTCGTCCGCGAGCGGCGACGACCAGGCTCGCAGCGAGCCGCTTGACGTCCCACTCCCAGGGTCCGGGGTAGGTCTCGTCGAAGTCGTTGATGTCGAAGAGCATCGATCGCTCGGGTGACCCGAACAGACCGAAGTTCATCAGGTGCGCGTCACCACAGATCTGAGTCGTGATCCCGGACACCGGTGTTGGCGCGAGGTCAGCCGTCATGACGGCGGCCGCACCGCGGTAGAACGCGAACGGCGACACCAGCATCCGGCCGTAGCGGATGGGCACCAGCTCCGGCACCCGGGACCTCGCCTGACTCTCCAGGATTGCGACGGGATCCGCGCGCCCCGCGGCGGGGGAGTACGCGGCGTGCTCCTCGCGCGGCACCCGGACCCGCGCCGCCGCGCCCCTGGCCCGGCGCTCTTTGACGGTGGGGAGCGCGCGGATCGCAGGCGCACGGGTCTTCGTCACGCCGCCAGGACATGCCCGTTCGCGTCCGCGCGCATCCCTCCGCCCGGATGAGCCAGCCGGTTGGGCGCTTGTTGATCACGTTAACGTGATCAACACCCCCTTGCCGCGCCCTGCAGGGGTCGGGAAGGGGGAGTACGGCGAGGGAGGGCCCCGCGATGCCCCCCATGGGGTGATGCTGATCTCAGCGGACGTGGCATCGTCGGTCCGACTTCAGTGTTCGCCCATCGAAGGGACCGGTCGTCCATGAGCCTGCAGGAGATCCTCGCCGGACCTCGCAGGCCGCGGTCGACGGGTCGGGTGGGCCGGTGACGGGGCGAGGCGGGGGCAGGACGGCACTAGCCCGGGTCCTGGCCCGTCCACATCGCAGCGACCTCGGGCGGGCGTTGGTGGCCTTCGTCGCCGCCGTCTGCGGCACGGCCCTAGCCGACTGGCTGCTGCCGGGCATCACCGTCGGCGGCTGGGGAGCGCTGCTCCTCGTGGCCGTTGCCGTGGCAATCGTGGGCGCGCTGCTGCGCCCCGCCCTGGTCGCGCTGGCCACACTGCTCGGCTGGCCGGGCGCGGTGCTGCTGGCTCTGTTCGGCCAGGCACTCGTCATCTACGTCGCGTTCCGAGTGGTCCCCGACGTCGCGATCAGCTCCTTCTGGGCGGCCTTCTGGGCGAGCTGGATCGTGGCCGCCGTGGCCACGCTCGTCGGGTGGGCCCTGACTGCCGGAACCGACGGTGCGCTCGTCGCCGAGCTCGTTCGCCGGGCTCGCCGTGGCCATGCCACCGTCGCGGACCCGGAGGTGACCGGGATCGTCTTCGTGCAGCTGGACGGGGTCCCCTATCCCGTCCTGCAGTGGGGCGTCATGGGCGGGACGCTGCCCACGCTCTCGCGGTGGATCCGCAGCGGCGAGTACCGGATGCAGGAGTGGACCCCGATGCTGCCGGCGACCACGCCGGCCAGCCAGATGGGCATCCTGCACGGGACGATCGAGGGCATACCGGCCTTCCGGTGGGTGGACCGCTCCACCGGACGGGTGTTCGTCGCCAACCGCCCGAAGGACGCCGCCGACATCGAGGCGGCCCACTCCGACGGCCTGGGACTGCTGGTCGACGGCGGGGTCTCGGTCAGCAATCTGTTCAGCGGGGACGCCCCGGTCGCCTTCGCCACGATGAGCTCGGCCGGGGCGGCCGCCAAGGCGGCCGGGGGACGGCGCGCCTTCAACCGCTTCCTGGCCAGCCCGGAAGGGTTCGCCCGCGGGATCTCGCGGACGATCAGCGAGATCGTCCGCGAACGGTTCCAGGCGCGTCGGCAGGTCCGGCAGGACATGCGGCCGCGGGTGCATCGTGGCTGGAGCTTCGCTGTCGAGCGGGCCGCTCTCAACGGCGTCATGCGGGACTTCAACACCGTCACGGTCGCCGAGGAGATGCTGCGCGGCACCCGCAGCATCTACGTCGACTACGTCGACTACGACGCGGTGGCGCACCACGCGGGCATCATGCGTCCGGAGTCGCTGGCTGCCCTCGTGGGGCTCGATGGCGTGCTGGCACAGCTCGAGCAGGTGGCGAGCCTTGCCCCGCGGCGCTACCAGATCGTCGTGCTCTCCGACCACGGGCAGTCGCAGGGGGAGGTGTTCGCCGACCGTTTCGGCGAGGACCTGCCGCAGGTGGTGAGCCGGCTGGCCGGCGTCGGGGTTGCGGCGGCGCAGGTCAACACCGAGGGGGCTGCCCGCGTCGATGCGATGGTGGGCCAGGGCGACGAGGACCAGATGGTCGCCGGCAAGGTACTGCTCTCGGGCTCCTCAGCCACCCGGAAGGCAGCGCGCACCCAGGAGGCCGCGGCCCAGGCGGCCACGGGCGATGCCTCCTCGGCGTCGGTCGCACCGCTGCTCGTCTTCGGCTCTGGCAACCTAGGTCTGGTCTACGTGGCAGGCGAGCGCCACCGCTGGACGCTCGCGGAGCTGGATGACCGCTTCCCCGCGCTCGTACCCGGCCTCGTCGCCCACGAGGGCATCTCCTTCGTGGTCGTCGCCGGCCCGGACGGCCCCGTGGTGATCGGCAAGGACGGCCGGCACGGGCTACGGAACGGGGTAGTCACCGGGCGCGACCCCCTGGAGCCGTTCGGCGCGGACGCCTCCGCTTTCGTCCTGCGTGCCGCATCGATGCCGGAGAGCCCTGACATCGCCGTCAACAGCCTGCTCGAGCCCGCCACCGGGGAGGTGGCCGCGTTCGAGGGCCTCGTGGGCTGCCACGGCGGTCTGGGCGGCTGGCAGGACCGGGCGCTGCTCGTGTGGCCGGTCGCCCTGCCCCCGCCTCCGGAGCGGATCGTCGGGGCGGATGCCGTGCACCGGCAGCTCGTCGGCTGGCTGGAGCACCTCGGTCATCGGCGGGACCTTCGCCGGCCCGTTCGGCGCGGGGTTGAGGGCGAGACCTTCGGCGCGGCCGAGGGCGTGCACCGCGACTGAGGACGACCGATGTATGGACGCCACCGGCCCAATGCCCGCGAGCGGGCCACGGCCAGTGACGGTCAAGCGGTGCGGACCGGCCAGTCTCAGCCTTGGGGTCCGAGCTCGTGCGCGAGCTCCCGCTCGTCGGCCTCGGACAGCGAGGTCTTCAGCAGCGTGCCGCCGTACGGCCGCATCGCGTCGGCGAACTTGTCCTCGGTGATCTTCGACGCCATGACCACGACGGCCGCATGACCGGGGGTAAGCAGCGACTGCACCTGGGATTGGAACTCGGCGTTGACGCCGGTCTTGCCCATCTTGCCCATGAGCGCCCCCATGGCTCCCCCGAGGGCGAGGCCCACGAAGGGCACGAAGAACAGCAGGCCGATGAGCATGCCCCACAGCGCGCCCGAGGCCGCCGAGACGCCGACGATCTTCTGTGGCGTCTCCACGTGGCTCTTGCCCTCGGCGTCGACGGTAACGGTGGCGAGGCCCTGGAGCTGGACGATCATGTCCTTCTGCAGGTCGAGCACCCGGTTGTAGGCCTGGGTGGCGGTGGCGTGGTCGTCGTAGCCGATGACGATGAGCTCGGACATCCGTGTCTCCTGGGGATCGGGGGTGAGTGGCACCCACAGGCTAGGAGTGGGTGGCCGGCGGCGTCCTCACGACGCCGGGGTGATCCAGTCGGTAGCCAGCGGGCAGATCGTGCGGGGCGGGAGCGCGGGCGTGGACTACAACCTGCGCCGGTCGCGGCGGTCTCCGCGGCGGTCCTGCCGGCGGTTCACGCCGTGCGAGACGACGGCGGCTGTCCCGACGACCGCGGCGGTGCGCGCTACAGGGGCGCCGATGACGCCGCGGCGGGCGACTCGAGCTCGTCGCAGTGGCATCTCAGGCTCCGTCCTCGGTGAGGGACTCGTCGGCCTCCAGGGAGGCGACGAGCGCTTGGATGGGGATGCGGCCACTGGCCACGAGCTGGCCGCCGGACCGGCGGGCAGCGACCGCGAACGGAGCCGCCCACACGTTCTCCCAGACGAGCACGCCGGCGGCGCTGCCCGGCTCCATGGCAGCGGCGAGGTGCGCGACGTCGTCGGCCGCGAGGATGTCCGCGAGCTCGGCTTCGACCTGGCGCAGCTCGTCCAGTCCCTCCAGGTCGTCCATCTCGAACGCCTCCACGTCGCCGCGGTCGTCCTTGGTGAGGACAAGCATGTCCAGCACGCGGATCGTTCCCGCCTCCACGAGCCTGGCGAGCTGCTCGGCCATCGCTCCGGTGAACTGCTGGGAGCCGGCGGGGAACTCGACGACGAGATAGTCGACCGGGCCCATCTCGTCGATATCGGTCGCGGCCATGTGGTCCTCTCCGTCGCGCTCGGGCGGCGGGCAGCGCCGCCGGTGGTCGCCACGGTGGCAGCCGGCCGGGCCGACGGCATCGTCCGACGCGGATGACGCGACGCGACGCGACGATCGGGGTCGGGCTTCGCGCGCGGCTGCTCATCCGGGCCGGGGGAGGCGTGCGCGTGTCAGCCGGCAGGAGGCTGGCGTACGAGGGCTCGCCGGGTTGGGCGGGCCGGTGATCGGGAGGCGGCGGTGAGCGAGGTGGGCCCGACAGCCGACGACACGGGTAGCCCCCGAGAGCCCGTCACGCCCGGGGGACAGCCGGGTCGCGTGGCCACCGGCTGGGTGGGGTGGATCTTCTTCGCCGGCACGATCCTCGCGCTGACGGGCACGTTCCACATCCTGCAAGGGTTCGCGGCTCTGCTCGGTCACCACATGCTGGACGCCGGGAGGGAGCGGTTGCTCGTCACCACGAACTACTCGGCTTGGGGATGGCTGCACCTGGTGATCGGCGTGCTGGCCATCGCCGCAGGCGTCGGCATGATGGTCGGGCAGCTCTGGGCGCGCATCGTCGGCATCGTGCTGGCGTTGGTCAGCGCCGTCACCAGCATCGCCTTCCTCGCCGCCTACCCGGCGTGGTCCGTCGTGACCATCGCGCTGGACGTCATCGTCATCTACGCCCTCGCCGTTCACGGTCGAGAGCTGAAGGAGAGCCTCGCTCCCACCCGGTGACACCTGGATGCCGGCACCGGCCCGGTGCCCCGCGCGCAGGCCAAGGGAATGGTCACCGACCGCGGGCGCAGCGCCCACGAGCCGGGTCATCTAGCAGGGGTGATGCCGCGAGCCGGGGAGTCGCGGAGGGTGAGCGCCCAAGGGAGTCCGGCCAGCACACGCTGTGGCCTGGCCGGACGAGTCGACCGAGGCAAGGAGCACGTGGATGAGCCTGCACCCGACGTACGCCGCCGGTGCCGCGAACTGCGCAGGCGGCGGGACCATGCCCGATCGCCCCGGGCTGTAGGGGGCTGGACATGGACACGGCCAGCTCGCCGTTCCCACCCATCGCCGACTACGCCTTCCTCTCCGACTGTCACACCGGCGCCCTGGTCGCTCCCGACGGTTCGGTGGACTGGCTCTGCGTGCCCGCGTTCGACTCGCCGAGCGTGTTCGGCAACCTGCTCGACCGGGGAGCCGGCTACTTCCGCTTCGGCCCGTTCGGGATCAACACCCCGACCGCCCGCGCGTACGTCCCCGGCACCAACGTCATGACGACCACCTGGCACACAGCCGGTAGCTGGGTCGTCGTGCGCGACGCGTTGACGATGGGGCCGCGTCGGGGGCCGGACGTCGTGACACCCCACACCCGGCCGCCGGCTGACGACGACGCCGAGCACCTGCTCGTACGCACCGTCGAGTGCCTCGACGGTGCCGTCGAGATCGAGCTGGTCTGCGAGCCGGTGTTCGACTACGGCAGCGAGCACGCCCAGTGGACGCTGGCCGACGCGGACGGCCACACCGCCGACGCCTCTTGGACCGGGCAGGCCTTCCGGCTGAGCACCGACCTGTCGATCGGCCTCGAGGGCAGTTCCGCCCGCGCCCGGCATGTGCTCTCGAAGGGCGAGCGTGCCTTCTGCGCGCTGTCGTGGGCCGACGGCCTCGCCTCACCTGCAGATGTCGAGGACGCGGAAGCACGCATCGACGCGACCGTCCGGTACTGGCGCAACTGGTTGGCCCGAGCCCGCATCCCCGACCACCCCCTGCGGCATCCGCTCGAGCGGTCCGCTCTCACCATCAAGGGCCTGACCTACATGCCCACGGGCGCCACCGTGGCCGCGTTGACGACCTCGCTGCCGGAGACACCGGGCGGAGAGCGCAACTGGGACTACCGGTACACCTGGATGCGCGACTCGACGTTCACCCTGCAGGCGCTGCACTACCTCAACCTGGACTGGGAGGCCGACGAGTTCATGCAGTTCGTCGCCGATCTCGAGCCGAACAAGGACGGCGGCTTGCAGATCATGTACGGGATCGATGGCCGACGCGACCTGAGCGAGTCGACCCGCGACGAGCTGTCCGGCTACGAGGGTGCTCACCCGGTCCGGATCGGCAACGGCGCGTTCGACCAGCGCCAGAACGACGTCTACGGAGCCGTCCTCGACTCGCTCCTGCTGCACACCCGCCGCAGCAAGCACCTGCCCCGACGGCTGTGGCCGCTGGTCCAGTCCCAGGCGGAATGCGCCGTCGCGTCCTGGCGCGAGCCGGACCAAGGCATCTGGGAGGCCCGGGGGGCACCGCAGCACTACGTGTCGTCCAAGTTGATGGGGTGGGTCGCCCTCGACCGTGCGGCCAAGCTGGCCGCGATCCGCGACGACCCCAAGCTCGAGCAGGCGTGGGGCGAGACCGCCGACGAGATCCGGGCGGACATCCTCGAGCACGGCGTCAGCGACCGGGGTGTCCTGCGTCAGCACTACGACACCGACGCGCTCGACGCCTCGACCTTGCTCGCGGCCATCTTCGGCTTCCTGCCGGGTAGCGACGAACGGATGAGGGACACAGTCGACGCGATCTCGACCGAGCTCACCGAGCACGGCTTCGTGCTGCGCTACGTCACCGGCGAGACCGACGACGGGATGTCGGGCAAGGAGGGGACGTTCCTGATCTGCTCGTTCTGGCTGGTCTCGGCGCTGGCCATCGTGGGGGAGATGCGGCAGGCGACCGACCTCATGGAACGCCTGCTGCGGATCTCCTCGCCGCTCGGTCTGTACGCCGAGGAGTACGAGACCGAACGCGCGCGTCACCTCGGCAACTTCCCGCAGGCCTTCTCCCACCTGGCGCTCATCGAGGCCGCGGGCCGGATCGTCCTCACCGAGCGCCTCGCGGAACTGTCGCTGTGAGGCGGTGACGGATGGCTGAACATGTGCTCGTGCTGGGTGGTGGCCTCGCTGGGGTTGCCGCCGCACTTCGGCTGGCCGACGAGGATGTCGACGTCACGCTCGTCGATCGCAACGACTACCACCAGTTCCAGCCCTTGCTGTACCAGGTCGCCAGCTCGCAGCTGCCCGCCGAAGACGTCGCGCGCCCGCATCGCACGATCTTCAAGGAGCACCCGTCGGTGACGGTCGTGACCGCGGACGTGGCGGCGGCCAACCTGTCCGAGCGCACCCTGCTTCTGTCCGACGGGCGGACGCTCACCGGGTCGCACGTGGTCATGGCGGCGGGAGCCCGGCCGAACTTCTTCGGGGTGCCCGGTGCCGCCGAGCACGCGTTCCCGCTCTACTCGGTGGCCGACGCCGAACGGCTGCGAGTTCACCTCCAGGACCTGCTCCAGCAGGCGATGGCTGGTCATGACGCCGTCGGCGCGGGCGCGCTGGACGTGGTGGTAGTCGGCGGCGGCCCGACCGGCGTGGAGACCACCGGTGCCCTGGCCGAGCTGATGGCCGCCCTTCGGGGCAGCGGACGGCTCGACCAGGTTGGTCAGATCACTCTGGTCGACCGCGGACCGGCTCTGCTCGGGCAGTTCGAGAGGAGGGCCCACGGCTATGCCCTCGAGAAGCTGACCAGAGACGGCGCGGTCGTCAAGCTCGGGGTCGGTGTCACCGGGGTCCACCCCGATCGGGTCGAGTTCGACAACGGCGACACCATCTTGGCCCGGACCGTGGTGTGGGGAGGCGGCGAGTCGGCCTCGGCCGTCGCGGCGACCTCCGGCCCCACACCCGGCCGCGGCGGACGCCTCGACGTCCGTCCCGACCTGGCCGTCGAGGGCTACCCCGGCGTCTATGCCGTCGGCGACGTCGCGAACATCCCGTCCGGTGACGACGCGGCCCCGGTCTTGCCGCAGCTGGGGTCCGTGGCGCAGCAGGCGGGCCGGTGGGCGGCCGAGAACATCCTGCGTGAGCTCCGGGACGAGCCCGCAAAGCCCTTCAAGTACAAGGACAAGGGCATCATGGCGATGATCGGCCGCAACGCCGCCGTCGCAGAAGTCGGGAAGCATCGCCACCAGGTCGAGGGCCCGCTGGCCTTCGCGGCCTGGCTCGGCGTGCATGCGATGCTGCTCAGCGGGGTGCACAGCAAGACCGACGCCTTCATCACCTGGGCCTGGGACTACTTCGACCGCGATCACGCGGCGACCGTCGAGGCGTCGACGGCACCTCGGCGGATCGCCTGGGCCGCGGAGGACGAGGACGCGCCCCACATCTCGCTGGACCGGCCCGAACCCGCGGGCGCCGGCCCGACCACCCCCTGAGGAGACACCGATGGCCGACGAGTATGACGTGATCATCGTAGGGTCCGGTGCCGGTGGCGGCACCCTGGCGCACCGGCTGGCCCCCTCCGGCAAGCGGGTCCTGATCCTGGAGCGAGGCGACTGGCTTCCCCGCGAGATCGAGAACTGGGACGCGACGGCAGTCTTCGTCGACAACCGGTACGTCTCCGCCGACACCTGGTATGACGACAAGGGAAAGGCGTTCCAGCCGCAGATCCACTACTTCGTGGGCGGGGCGACGAAGTTCTACGGTGCCGCGCTGTACCGGCTGCGCGAGCGGGACTTCGGCGAGCTCAAGCACCACGGCGGGATCTCGCCCGCCTGGCCGGTCGGCTACGACGTCTTCGAGCCCTACTACACGCAAGCCGAGCAGCTCTACCAGGTGCACGGCGTCCGGGGGGAGGACCCGTCCGAGCCGCCGGCCGGCGCGCCGTACCCGTTTCCCCCGGTCTCCCACGAGCCGCGCATCCAGCGCCTGTTCGACGACCTCACCAACGTCGGTCTGCATCCCTTCCACGCCCCCTGCGGGATCATGCTCGACGAGGAGAACCCCGCGCTGAGCACCTGCATCAGGTGCGCGACCTGTGACGGCTTCCCCTGCCTGGTGCATGCCAAGTCCGACGCCGACGTGATCGCCGTGCGTCCGTCGCTGCGGCACGACAACGTGACCCTGGTGCGCAACGCCAACGTACGCAGGCTCGAGACCGACCCGTCGGGGCGGTCGGTCACCTCGGTGGTCGCCGAGATCGACGGCACCGAGCAGCGCTTCACCGGATCGGTCGTCGTGGTCTCCGCCGGCGCAGCCAACTCCGCGAAGCTGCTGCTGGCCAGCGCCAACGACAAGCACCCGCACGGACTGGCGAACGGCTCGGACCAGGTCGGGCGCAACTACGTGTTCCACAACAGCCGCGCGTTCCTGGCGGTCTCGCTGGAGAAGAACGACACCCGGTTCCAGAAGACGCTGGGCCTCAACGACTACTACTTCGGCGACAGCGAATTCGACTACCCGATGGGCAACCTGCAGATGGTGGGCAAGTCCTCGGCGCCGATGTACCGGGGGGAGAAGCCCCTCGAGACGACGTTGGCGCCGACGTTCGCCCTCGACGACGTGGCCGAGCGTGCCGTGGACTTCTGGCTCTCGGTCGAGGACCTACCCGACCCGGCGAACCGAGTCACCTTGGGTGGCGATGGCAACATCGTCTTGAGCTACACACCGAACAACCGGGAGCCGCTCGAGCAGCTGTACCACCGGGTGAAGAAGCACCTGAGCCACCTGGGGATGCACCCGCACCACCTGATCCCCCGCGACGTCTACATGAAGAACGACATCCCCGTCGCGGGCTGCGCCCACCAGGCCGGGACGGTGCGCTTCGGCAGCGACCCGGCGACCTCGGTCCTCGACACGGACTGCAAGGCGCACGAGGTGGACAACCTCTACGTCGTCGACACGAGCTTCTTCC